>CAJURN010000037.1 GCA_910589055.1 uncultured Muribaculaceae bacterium | reverse complement strand
GTATCAGAAAAGCTGTCGATGGCTCCCTTCGCCGATTGCAGACAGATCACATCGACCTGTATCTGCAACACCGCATCGACCCTGATGTAGCGCCGGAAGTTGTGGCGGAGACTATGGCGCAACTTATACAGGAAGGAAAGATACTCCATTGGGGCGTATCTGA
The DNA here is from genome assembly GCA_910589055.1 of uncultured Muribaculaceae bacterium. Lineage (GTDB taxonomy): Bacteria > Bacteroidota > Bacteroidia > Bacteroidales > Muribaculaceae > CAG-873. The sequence continues at coordinate 1,694 of CAJURN010000037.1, read as the reverse complement.
AACTACTGAGGAATATCTGCGCCGCGCTCATGCGGTATGTCCCGTAACGGCTATACAAAACCGCTATTCGATGATGGCACGGTGGCACGAGGCGATTTTTCCGACTCTCGAAGAATTGAATGTAGGATTTATCGCTTTCTCTCCGCTTGCCAACGGTCTGCTGTCTGACTTCTATACTGCCGACTCAAAATTCAATCCCAAGAATGATTATCGTGCAGCAATGCCTCAGTTCAGTCGGGAGAGTTTTGAGGAAAACGAGATGCTGTTTGAACTTATACGCCGGCTTGCCGATGAAAAGCACGCCACGCCCTCGCAGATTTCTCTTGCGTGGATGCTGTGTAAGAAGCCATATATCGTGCCTATTCCCGGCACACGGCACCTTTGCCGCCTGAAAGAAAACATCGGAGCAGCTGATATAATCCTATCAACTGAGGAAGTCGAGGCAATCGACCGCCAACTCGACAGCATACCGATGAGTGAAGTTTTTGGCGGCTCAAAAGTTATCAAAACACAAAAAGCGTGATATTATGATACCGAAAATAATCTGTCACATAATGAGTTCGGTGGACGGGCGACTTCTGCCCGGGCGCTGGACCGCACCATTCGATGGTACAAAGCCATCTGAGCTATTCAAAGAATATGCTGCAATAGGCAAGAGCCTTGACACTGATGCGTGGATGTTTGGCAAGACGACCGCAAGAGAGGCTTTTCCATATAAGTTCATGCCCAAAGGCGAACCCGTTGGCACCGGCGGCAAAGTTTTCATTGGCAACAGGGCATCATCAAGGCTGTTTATCACCATAGATCACGATGCGGATATTTTCTTTACTTCCGACCGTTTGCGCGGCGACAACATTCTTGTAATACTCGGAATAAATGCCACTGCCGACTATCTTGCGGCTCTTGAAGAGAAGGGAATATCGTATATCGTATGCGACGACCCAACCGACCTCCGCAGTGCCTTGGAAGTTGTTGCCAAGGACTTTGGAATAGCTTCAATTTCGCTTCAGGGCGGAGGTATAATTGACGGAGCGATGCTTGCTCAGGGACTTATCGACGAGCTTAGCCTTGTGGTTTATCCCGGAATAGACGGGCTTGCAACTTCGCCGTCAATCTTCGAATATCTCGGGCTCCCGGATGAGCGGCCTGCTGAAGGACAGGCTTTGGAGCTTCTTTCAGTTGAACAAAGGCCTTACGGAATTGTCCGGTTACATTACAAATTCCATAAATTATGAACAGTTTTAACTATCAATATCCCGTAAAGCAATATTTCGGGAAAGGCTGTGCCGAAGAAGCACTGAAAAAAGAAATGCCCGCTATGGGCAGTGTTGTAATGCTCGCCTACGGCGGTGGGTCACTGAAACGCACCGGTCTGTATGACAAAATCCGTGGATGGCTTGAAGAAGCCGGAAAGACAGTTGTCGATTTCGGTGGCATCATTCCCAACCCGACTTATGCCAAAGTGCAGGAAGGAGCGGAAGTTGTCCGTGAAGAAGGCGTGGACTTCATTCTCGCCGTCGGTGGCGGGTCGGTGATTGACTGCTGCAAGATTATCTCCGCTCAGGCAAAGACTGACGAAGATGTCTGGGATATGTTCTATAATGAACGCCGTTTACCTACCGAGTTTGTTCCATGCGGCGCTGTCGTTACGGCATCCGGAACCGGTGCGGAACAGAACAACGGAGCTGTGATAA
>CAJURN010000036.1 GCA_910589055.1 uncultured Muribaculaceae bacterium | reverse complement strand
CACTCCCGCATCGTTATGAGAAAATCCCTCAAAGATAAACCGCCCACGAATTAACAGATATTATGAAACACCCTCTAAAACGGTTAGAATTTGCGGCGCAAAGTCGAATAGCGGTAGGATATTCCGGCGGGCGTGGTCTGGGCGTCGGTGATTTCCTCGTTCTGCCACTCTTCGGGGTCTATCGCGGGAAAAAAGGTGTCGGCATCATCGGTTGTGGCGTCCACGAGTGTGAGATAAAGCCTGTCGGCCATCGTAAGCGTCTGGCGGTAGATTTCGGCACCACCGATGATGAATGTCTCGCCGGGTCCTTCTGCGGCCATTGCCAGCGCTTCCTCAATGGTTGCGGCTCTTTCGGCTCCGGGAGCGGAGAAGTCGTCGCGGCGCGTAATCACGATGTTGCGACGCTGCGGCAGCGCGCCTTTGGGCAGCGACTCAAAGGTCTTGCGACCCATCACCACTGTGTTGCCGACTGTGAGGGATTTGAAACGCTTGAGATCTTCGGGGATGCGGTAGAGCAGGTCGCCCCCGCGGCCAATGGCGCCCCGGTTGTCGATGGCTACAATTATGTTCGTCATATGTTGCGTGTGAAAATGCGTGAGATTTGTCCTATTATAGCGCCGAGAATCAGCACTGCCGCGGCCACGAGGAGCACATCAGTAGCTTCCACATGCACGGGATAGGTGTCGATGGTGAGTGCCGACGGGTCGCCGGAAAGTTTTATGAATCCGAAATGCTCCTGAAGCAGTGCCAGTATCACTCCGGCTATGGTTCCGGCAAGTCCTCCGACAGCTGTGATGAGCCATCCTTCGGCTACAAATATCCCTCGGAGCATGCCGGGCTGCGCCCCGAGAGAGCGGAGGGTGAGCATGTTGTCGCGCTTTTCAATCACAAGCAGCGAAAGCGTGGATATGATGTTGAAGGAGGCGATGGCGAGGATGAACACCATCATCAGGAATGTGACCCACTTCTCGACAGAAATCATGCGGAAGGCTTCTTCCTGTTGTTGCAGGCGGGTGCGCACGAGAAATCCGTCGCCGAGAAATTCCTGTACTGCCGCCCCAGCCCGTGATTCGTCCGCATCGGGTTGCAGGGCTATTTCAATGGCAGAGGCTTCCGATGAGCTGTAATCAAGCAGCTCACGGGCGCGGTCGAGCGGAATGAGCAGGTATTCGCCGTCATATTCGGGCTGATTTACCTGAAAAACTCCGCTTACGGCAAAATCCATGCCCCGGTAGGATGCGGCGGGATTGGCCGGGTTGATGCGTCCGACTCTGCGCGGAACGTACAGGCGCGCGACGGGATAGACCGTGGGGCGCATGCGCAACTTCACAGCCGGCCCCACGGCGACTTCCATTGCCGGAACGCTGTCGGTGATGCCGGAGGATGCGAAAACCCCGTCGACGAGCAATTCCTCAATCGCGCCTATGTCGGGATATTTGTCGAAGTCGATGCCCTTGAAAATCACTGGCATCTGCTCGCTGTCGGTCATGAGTAGACCGCGCTCGGTGAGCGAGGGCATCGCATGGCTCACTTCCGGCAGCGACTCGAGCGCCGTGGCGAGCGAATCGGCCGAGGCAAAGGTTTTTCCTTGTGCGGGCACGACCATAAGCTGCGGGTCGATTTTCGACAGATGTCCCGCAGCGAGGTCATGAAAACCGTTGAACACCGACAGTACTACCACAATAGCCATAGTCGCCACAGCCACGCCCGCGATGGAAATCACGGATATTACATTGACTGCGTTGTGCGATTTCTTCGCGAGAAGATACCGCAAGGCTATTTTAAGCGAAAGCACTGTGTGATAATGTCGGTGAAAGGGGGACGGTGATTATTTCTCCAGAAGATTGTCGATGTTCTCGATGTAGTCGAGGGAGTCGTCGAGGTAGAACTGGAGTTCAGGAGTCTTGCGGAGCTGGAAGCGCACCTTCTGAGCCAACTCGTAGCGTATGGTCTTGGCGCTGTGGTTGATGCTTTCCATAAGTTCGGCGCTTTTCTCCGAGGGGAAAATCGAGAGATAGGCCTTGGCGATGGAAAGGTCGGGGGTGACGCGCACCGCGCTCACCGACACCAGCACGCCGTGGGTCTTGGCTGTCTGCTGGCGGAATATTTCGCTAAGCTCCTTCTGCAGGAGTCGTGCTATTTTTGCTTGTCTTGTTGATTCCATGTTGAAAACGTTTTATTGTTGTCGGCGGACATATTTCCGCCTCACTACTTAAATAACTTCAGACGTCACTTTGTTCACTCGTTGCAAAGGTACGAATAAGTCGAGCGCAATGCCAAATTTATTTGAGCATTGCCGAGCGGAAGTACCTAAGGCAGCAAGCCAAAGGTACGAATAAGTCGAGAATTTCAGAGTGAAAGAAGTGAAGAAAGTGAAAGAGTGAAGATAATAGCCCTTTAGCGAAACAGTCACAGCTTTATGCGTGATGTTAAATTGCATCTAACGGGCGTCCGCAGGACGCTGATTATTCGTAACCGTGGTACGCCGGAGCCTTGGCGCAGGCGTGCCCGGGATTGCAAGTCTGCCAAAATGGCGTCCGGAGTGACGCCGGAATCAGAGTAGAAGTATTTTATGAGTGTTCGGTTATACCTCATATCATCGCTGTTCGAGAGGGGGTATTTGATATTACTAACTGATTTCTTAAGTTTTTAATCATTATATGGTTGTAAAATAGTATTCTTGTTATCTTTGCAAAAAAAAGAATTTATAAAAATATGGAAAAGACTGTGAGTAATGCGGAGCCGTTAAAACCGCTTGATGGGGATGTAGTTTTGTGCTTATGTATCTCGCAACTATTAAAAGAACGCTCTTCGTTGTACGAGGCGACTCGAAAATATTGGAATTTGACACTTAAAACGGCAAATAAAGCTACTCATGTAGTTGGAATATATAAGGGCTTCGTAAAGATAGTTTTTGATGATATGGAATGGCGATTTACGGATAATGAAGAATTCAAAGGTCGCATCGAATTTATAAGTCAACATCCAGATGGAGTTGACTCACCGTATTTAGGAAAGTATTTCAGGATGTATGGCCCGATAAGTGTTCTGAAGAATTCACATCACCAGCTCTGAGAAGAGGCGGTTGAATGTTGAGTCGAGGTCGGTGGTTTTGCCGGGGTGGGGACGGGAGGTGGTGAGGCATGCGCTGCGTACGGCGGTGAGCCAGCGGAAGCGCTCGTGCACGTCAAGGTCGCCGATGGGCGATTGTTTCCCGGATGATATGCGCTCGAATGATGCGAGCTGTGTGCGAAGTACTTCTATGTCGGCGTTGCGGTAGAGAGCGCATATTCTCGCTTCATCGCAATGGATGGCGACGCGGAGCCATCGGCGCCGCTTGCACATCATGATTAGCCCCACGTTGATGAATTCCTCGCGTTCCACCAATGGCATATAGCGCACTACGGCGTACTCATACAAGTGTTTTTCGGACTGCGTCGGCATGGCTGATGAAGATTTGTGAGTTTGCGAGTCGGGTTTTCAGGAAGTTGGCATAGACGCGCCGTTGCTCTTCGGGAGATACGCCGGGTTCGGCCTGTTCGAGCCAGGAGTCGGGAAGCAGGGCAACTGTTTCGTCGATGACTTCGGGAGTGAATATGGCTTTCATCCGGGCATCGGTCGCTTCAAGCAAGCTTGCCTGAGCCAGAAGGGCGTGGTCTTTGATATAGGGGAACGGACTCAGAGCCGCACGGGCTGCGCTGTCCCAATTGTGGTGGAAGTAGAACGACGAGCCGTGGTCGATGAGCCAAAGTTCGTGATTCCAAAGGAGCATGTTGGTGTTACGGGCCGTGCGGTCCACGTTCGTAATCCATGCGTCGAGCCATATTATTGCCGAGGCTGTCTCGGTATCGGTACGGTTCACCGCCACATCCCATGTCATTGCCCCGGAGAGGAAATGCAGCCCCATATTGAGTCCGCGGCTTGCCTTGAGCAGGTCTTGGATTTCCTCATCGCCCTCGGTGCGTCCGAAATCCTCGTCGAGGTCGAGGAAGACAAGCTCCGGCACACGCAGTCCTGCCCGTCGGGCGAGTTCGCCCCCGAGAAGTTCTGATATGAGAGCCTTTGAGCCGTGGCCTCCTCCACGGAATTTCACAACGTATTTGAAGCCGTCATCGGCGTCGGCCAATGCAGGCAGGGAGCCGCCTTCGCGGAGGGGCATGATGTATCGGGTCACGGATGCCCGGCGTGGGTATGTGTCGTTTTCTTTCATATTTCAGTGCAAAAGTACGTATTTTATTAATGTGAACACACAGTATAGGATAGTAATGTGTGAAAAAATGCAAAAAATAATGCTCAACTCTTGCGTGTTTCGGAGAAAGTCTCTACCTTTGCATCGCTTTTGAAAACAATCGGGGTGTAGCTCAGTTGGTTAGAGTACGCGTCTGGGGGGCGTGAGGTCGC
>CAJURN010000035.1 GCA_910589055.1 uncultured Muribaculaceae bacterium | reverse complement strand
TTGCTGAATTCATTCATCTTTTTCGTAAATTCGCATCCGCCAGTTGACTTCGCAATGCTCGGCATAACTCAAATAAATTTGGTTCTGCCCTCGTTTATTCGTAATTTTGACAGCGAATTTTTCAATCATGAATATCAAGAAACTCATTCCCATTGTTCTTGGAGCGGCATGCCTGAGTACTGCCGACGCCCGGGAGCTTCCGTTGCCGGAGCTTCCGGCGGAGCTGACTGTGCCTCAGGAACGGGCCGGCTATTTGCTCACACACTTCTGGGAGGCTGCCGATTTTTACTCACACGAAGAAATGTCCGATACAGCCTTCATGGAGCAGAATTTCGCCAACTTCCTGAGTGTGATGCCACACGCCTCCGAACAGGCTCAACTCTCCGCATTTGCAACACTTGCCGACAAGACTGCCGCAGCTTCTCCTGAAGCGACAGACCTTGTTTCGTATCTTGCCGACCTGTATCTCTATCGACAGGAATCACCTTTCTACAACGAAAAGTTGTATATGATGTACGTCGGAGAAATGAACCGTCGACATCCCGACGACTTCCGCATGGCGGCGCTAAAAGAGCAACTGGCTAAAAATGCACCCGGCACAAAAGCCTTTGACCTCGCTTTCGAGACTCCCGAAGGCAAAGAAAGGCGTCTTTCGGAATTTTCCGGCAAAACTGTGGTGCTGATTTTCTATGACCCGGATTGCGACCGCTGCCACGCACTCGCGAAAATGCTTGAAACCGACCAAAATGTAGTCCGCGCAATCGCATCGGGAAATCTTGCCATAGTGGCCGTTTATCCTGATGATGACGAAGAACTTTGGCGCGACCACGCCGGTGATTTCCCGACGGATTGGATTCTCGGGCGAGACGCAGCTCAAAGCGTCAACGACGATGAGACCTATGTACTTCGCGCGATTCCGTCGGTGTATCTCATCTCGCCCGACGGTACGGTCATCCTGCGCGACGCCACAGCTCCGGCCCTTCTTGAAGAAATCAGACAAGTCTGACTTTTCGGCAAAGCTCAAATAAATTTGGCTTTGCGCTCTCTTAATCGTATCTTTGACCTGCGGTCTTAGATACTCCCGCTCGGCAAAGCTCAAATAAATTTGGCTTTGCGCTCTCTTAATCGTATCTTTGTCCCTTGAAACCAAAATCAGCAATACACATTTTTTCTAACCATGAAAATAAAACTCTTCCTTTTTCTCTTTCTGTCAATAGCCATGGCATGTGTGGCTGCGGCTGCAAACCCTGTTGCGGGCATGCTTGAACGCATCGACCCGGGCGCGTCAAAAAAATTCGTGACCGAAGTCAAGGCCTCGCCCGATGGTGCCGATTACTTTGAAATATCCCAGAAAGGCAAGCGCATCCGAGTGGCCGGAAACAACTACGTGAGCGTTGCCACCGGTATCAACTGGTATCTCAAACACGTGGCAGGCGTGCATCTGTCTTGGAACGGCATGACTGCCAAACTTCCCGATGTGCTGCCTCCTGTAAAAGAGAAAATACGCAAGGGCACCGACATGAAGCTCCGCTACGATTTCAACTACTGCACCTATTCCTACACGATGCCCTTCTGGAGCTGGGAACGCTGGGAGCAGGAAATCGACTGGATGGCGCTCCACGGCATCAACATGCCTTTGGCAGCCATAGGCCAGGAATGTGTGTGGAAAAACATGCTCACCAAGCTCGGCTACTCCAAAGAAGAAATCAACAACTTTATCTCCGGACCGGGCTTCCTCGCCTGGTGGGCCATGAACAATCTTGAAGGCTGGGGCGGCCCCAATCCCGACAGTTGGTACGAGAGTCAGGAACAACTTCAGAAAAAGATTCTCGCCCGCATGAAAGAGTTCGGAATCTCCCCCGTGCTCCCCGGCTACTCCGGAATGATGCCCAGCAATGCCGACACCAAGCTCGGACTCGACATCATCAAGTCGCCCCTGTGGAACGGCTTCACCCGTCCGGCTTTCCTCTACCCTACCGACCCGAAATTTGCCGAACTGGCCTCATTATATTATAAAGAACAGGAACGCCTTTACGGCAAAGCCGACTACTATTCCATGGATCCCTTCCATGAATGTAAAGACCTCGGGGTATTTGACTTCGGCGAAGGCGGCAAGGCCGTGATGGCTGCCATGAAAGCAGTCAATCCCAAAGCCATTTGGGTGGTGCAGGCATGGAGCGCAAATCCCCGCCAACAGATGATCGACGGTCTCAATCCCGGCGACCTGCTTATCCTCGACCTCTTTGCCGAGTGCAAGCCCATGTGGGGTATTGAATCCCCGGCCAAGCGCGAGAACGGTTTCGGCGAACATGACTTCCTGATGTGCATGCTCGAGAATTTCGGCGGTAACATCGGTCTGCACGGCCGCATGGACGAAACCCTCGACAACTACCGTCAGCTTTCAGAACACCCGCTCGGCGCACACTGCAAGGGCATAGGCCTTACTATGGAGGGGTCGGAAAACAATCCCGTTATGTTCGAGCTCATGACCGAACTACCCTGGATGGATAAGCTCCCCACAAAGGAAGAATGGCTCAAAAGCTACGTGACGGCACGTTACGGCAAATATGACGAAAACATATATCAGGCTTGGGAAATCCTCGGCGACGGCATCTACAACGCTCCAATGGGAAACATCCAGCAGGGAACTCACGAATCAATCTTCTGCGGACGTCCGCACCTCGACAATTTCCAGGTATCGAGCTGGTCGAAGATGGAAAACTATTACGACCCCACCTCCACGGCCCGTGCAGCCCGCCTGATGCTTGCAGCTGAAGGATTCGAGGAAAACAACAACTACCAATACGACATCGTTGACATCGTGCGTCAGGCCATTGCCGATGAAGGTCGCCGCACCTACCAGCAGACCATCGGAAGCTACAAATGTTTCGACCGCGAGGCTTTTGAGGCAGGAAGCAAGCGTTTCCTCGAACTGCTGCTAACCCAGGACGAGCTGTTGGCAAGCCGTCCCGAATTCCGCGTAGGATCATGGATTGCCAAAGCCCGCGACTGCGGCACAAACGAAGCCGAAAAAGACCTCTACGAATGGAACGCACGCGTGCAGATTACCACATGGGGCCCCCGCGAATGTGCTGACAAAGGAAAACTGCGCGACTATGCCCACAAGGAATGGAACGGAATCCTCAAGGACTTCTACTACCCCCGCTGGGAAGCCTTCTGGCAGACTCTCCGCGACAACATGGACGGCAAACCGCTCGAGACCATCGACTACTACGCCATGGAAGAACCTTGGACCCTTGACAAGACTCCTTACGGCGCCTCAGGAGAAGGCAGTCCCGTTGAAGCCGCACGCAAGGCGTTTGCAAAAACATTCAGCGACCGCTAAGCCATGGAGGCAACTCTGACAAACTCCGCGGCAAAGCCCAAAGCCGGCGCATCGGCACGACTTCTGTCGCTCGACGTGATGCGGGGACTGACTGTGGCCGGGATGATTCTCGTCAACAACGCCGGAGGATCGCTCTCCTACGACTCGCTGCGCCATTCCGAATGGAACGGCCTTACGCCATGCGACCTGGTGTTTCCATTCTTCCTGTTCATCATGGGTGTGACGACATACCTGTCGCTCAGCAAAACCGACTTCCGCTGGTCGGAAGCCGTGGCGCGCAAGATTGCACGACGCTCCGTGCTCATCATACTCATCGGATGGGCACTCACATGGATTTCAATGGCGTTGAAAGGCCATGCGCTCGACTTCGGTCAAATGCGCCTTACAGGCGTGCTTCCGCGTATCGGACTCTGCTTCGGGCTCACCTCGCTGCTTGCGCTGCGTTTCCGTCCCGCAACCATGGCAAAAATTGCCGCCGGCTTGCTTGCGGCCTACACCGTGGCCGTTGTCACCCTCAACGGCTACGCCCCCGATGCCGGAAACTTCAATGCCGTGGCCGACCGCTTCATCCTCGGTGAGGCTCACCTCTACCACAAATCGCCCATCGACCCCGAAGGCCTTGTGAGCACGGTCTCTGCCCTTGCCCACACCATTGTAGGCTTCTGCTTCGGCGCAATCATCAAAGACCGAGCGCCGCTGCCCGAGCGCTGCGTGCGCATCTTCGCCATCGGCTTTTCATTGGCCGCTGCCGGATTCCTGATGTCGGAATGGATGCCGCTCAACAAACGCATATGGTCGCCCACGTTCGCGCTCGTGACTTGCGGGCTGGCCGCAATGCTGCTCGCTACATTAGTTTATATAATAGACATGCGCGGGCAACGACGATGGAGCCGTTTCTTCGAGATGTTCGGTATCAACCCCCTGTTTCTGTACGTATTCAGTGAGGTAGCGGCAATAGCGATAAGCGCTTCGGGTGTCAAGCCGGGCATCTATTCCGGACTGTCAGCAATCATCCCCGACCCCTACGCCGCATCGGCTGCATATTCCATGCTGTTCCTGCTCGTTACCGCCGCCGTGGCTCTGCCGCTATACCGGCGCCGCATAATCATCAAGTTGTGAACTTTAATTTAGAACAATTAAAGATTTTTTCAACAATTGAGCGGGCATGTTGGAAAAAAAAGCCTAACATGCCCTTTAGGCTGCAAAAAAGAAGCACAAATATTTTGAAAGTTAAAAACATCTATATAATTTTGCGAGAGATTGACGGACACTATACCCGTCCGTACCATGAAATGACTCTTCAAAACTAATCATAAACACCCCAAAAAGAGTTGACCCCGACCCTCCACGGTTGGACTTGTCAGCACCCGAAAACGTAAATAACTTAAACAATTCATTAATTTAATATCATTCATTAATTCAGTATTTTTCAATCAATTATGGAAGCTCAAAAGCCTACCGCTCAGGCAGCTAAGCCGAGCAAGAAAAACAACGCCCCCGGCATCAAGAACGCCTCATGGGTAATCGTAATCTGCTTATGTATCGCCGTTTGCCTCTTCATCTTCTGGTTCGGTAACGACATGCACTTCGACGAAGACGGACATCCCCAGAACCTTTGGGGTACTATCTACAAAGGTGGTGTGATCGTGCCTATTCTTCAGACCCTCTTCCTTACCGTTATCGTGCTTGCAGTTGAACGCGGTATCGCTCTCTCTGCTGCCAAAGGTAAAGGCAACATCGCTAAATTCGTTTCCGGCGTAAAAGCAGCTCTCGCAAAGAACGACCTCGCCGCTGCCCACAAACTCTGCGCTCAGCAGAAGGGTTCCGTAGCAGCAGTTGTTGAAGCAGCTCTCGTACGCTACGAAGAAATGGACAAGAACACCGTCCTGACAAAAGAACAGAAAATCGCTAACCTCCAGAAGCAGGTTGAAGAAGCTACCGCTCTCGAAATGCCTACTCTCCAGCAGAACCTCCCCATCATCGCTACCATGACAACTCTTGGTACCCTCGTTGGTCTTCTCGGTACTGTAATCGGTATGATCAAATCATTCCAGGCTCTTTCTCAGTCCGGTGCTCCTGACTCCACAGAACTCTCTACCGGTATTTCCGAGGCTCTTATCAACACTGCCTTCGGTATCGCAACCGGTGCCTTCGCTGTAATTTTCTACAACTACTACACCAACAAAATCGATAACCTCACATACGCTATCGACGAAATCGGTTTCTCTATCGTGCAGACATTTGCAGCTACTCACTAATCCCTGTTTATCCGATTTTTAATCTCAATAACTAAAAAAGGTAAATATGGGAAAAGTAAAAATTAAAAGAAAGAGTACGCTCATCGACATGA
>CAJURN010000034.1 GCA_910589055.1 uncultured Muribaculaceae bacterium | reverse complement strand
ACCCGCGACCCCAACCTTGGCAAGGTTGTGCTCTACCAACTGAGCTATTTTCGCAGTGGCTGTTTTGCTTTTGCGATGCAAAGTTAGACATTTTCTAAGTTCCCACCAAATTTTTCTGCAACTTTTTTCGAGAAAAATATATCTTTTTCTTGAAATTCGCTGATTTATAGCGCTTTGAATAGCTGCTCAAAACACGGCTTATAATATCGGGCTGAGAAGACGCACCACAGATTCTATGGCTTTGTCGGTGATGGGGCGGCTTCGCCATGATGCCGGGGTGATGCGTGTGCAGGATGTAAGGTCGGCGCGGAATATGTCGGTCATGCGTGCATTGAGCTCGCGGCTGTAAAGGAGCAGGTTTGCCTCGAAGTTGTACTCGAAGCTGCGGAAATCGAAGTTGGTGGAGCCTACGGATGTGAATTCGTCGTCGACGATGATTGTCTTGGCATGCAACATACCGGCATCGTAGGTGTAGAATTTGATTCCGGCGCGCATGCATTCGGAAATGTATGATGCCGAGGCGTGGGTGAGCATGGCGGAGTCGCTGCGGCGCGGTATCATGATGCGCACGTCCACTTTGGCGAGCGCGGCCACGCTGAGCGCCTTGAGCAAGCCCTCGGTGGGGAGGAAGTAGGGTGTCTGGATAAAAACACGCTTGCGTGCGTTGGCAATGGCCTTGTGCAGAGCCATGGCTATGTTGCTCCATTGGGATGTGGGGCCGGATGCAAGCAGTTGGGCGCCTACACCCTGAATGGCGTCGCTGCATGGCCGGAAGTGCTCGCTCACGGCTTCGGGATGGGCTTCCTCGATGAGAGGGCGCCCCATGAAATTCCAGTCGATGGCGAAACAGAACTGCATGGCATGGACTATCGGTCCGCTTACGCGCAGATGGGTGTCGCGCCACACGGGGAATTTTCCGCCTGTGATATAGCGGTCGGCCACGTTCATGCCGCCGATATAGCCCACTTCGCCGTCGATAACGCATATTTTGCGGTGGTTGCGCCAGTTGATGCGGGTTCCGAACTGCGGGAAGGAAACTTTGAAAAACGGGTATGCCTGTATGCCGACCTCGCGCAGACGGCGGAAGAACACCGATGAAACGCTGAACGACCCCACGTGGTCGTAGATAAGGCGAACGGTCACGCCCTGCCTTACCTTCTCTTCCAGTGCTTCGGCCACGCGGCGGCCTGTGGCGTCGTCTTCCACTATATAATATTGTATGTTGATGTATCGCTTGGCGGCTGCGATGTCCGACAGAAGGCGGTTGAATTTGTCGTCGCCCGAGGTGTAAATTTCCACTGAGTTGCCGGGGTAGAACTGCGCGCCCGTCAGGGTGTGGGCGAGTGATATTTCCTGGAGCGATTCAATCGACAATCCGGAGGTCTTGGGGTCGAAGGGGAAGCGTGGCTCGCTACGTCGCAGCTTGCGCCTGTTGCGTCGCGAAATCATGCGTGTGTTTTTTATGTTACGGCCGAAGAAGAGGTACAGAATCAATCCCACGAGCGGCAGGAGCACGAGCACCGTCACCCAGGCGAGGGATTTCACGGGGGAGCGGTTCTCGGATATTATGATGCCTATGATAGCAATGACAGTGGCTCCATAGATGAGCATAATGCCTCTATAAAGCCACGAGAAGTCAAAGTTTGAGAAAAATTCTATCATTATGTGCGGGATTTCGGTGGAGAAAGTCTTGTCGGTCGTACACCCGCGCGTCGCGACATCAGTCGTCGAAAGTCATTTCGTCGAAGCTGGCGGCGTCGAATTCGTCGGGATTGTAGGAGTCGTTGCCGTAGAATTCCTCGTCGAGGTCGTCGACAGAAGCTGCGGCCACGGTCTTGGCGTCAATCTTGGCGTCGAATTCGTCCAGGTCGACAAATTCGGGAGGAGCCTGTCCGAGCGAGAGGGTGCACACGGGGTCTTTGAGCGACTTGCCGGTAATCATTTCTGTCATGACGATGAAGAAAGCGCGGTCGGTCATGTAGTCGAATACGTAGAGGATTTTCTGGCCTTCGTCTTCGATGAAGTCGCCGAGCACGGCCTCGTCCATGAGCCAGATGTCCTGATCGGCATCCGAGTCCATGTCCTCGAAGGTTATTTCTTTTTCCTTCTCCCAGTTGCGGTCGCACAGGTAGAAGGAACTCATCTGATTCTTATCGTAGCCCACGGCGTCGCAGATTGCGTTTTTGAGGTCGAGGAAAGTTGCCGTGGCGTCGGCCTTGATTTCCCGTTTGAAGTTGTCCACTTCATCGGAAACTATCCTGAAATTGAATATCATTGGGAGTATTATTTATGCTTGGGTAGTTTTATAATGCGAAGATAATAATATTCGCATCAAAATTGCAAAAAAAAATGCCCGCGGCAGGAAAATTTTATTTGCGCGGGCTTTTGTGTTTGCAATTACGGGTCAGAGGGCAGCCGGAGCACGCGTCGGAACTGCACTTGCAGTCGCTGCCCGAACATCCGCATCCGCCCTTGCTCCGCTTCCACAGGGAGCGCGCGGCTATCACGGCTGCCACGGCCACAATCAGGCCGGTGGCGATCCATTGCAGTAGCTCGTTCATTGCGCTGTGCTTTTTTTCTTTTTGAAGGCGGAGGCTATGGCCTTGTTGAGCTGGGCCGGAGTGAGGTCGGGCTGAAACTGCTCGAAGGGCAGGCGCATTGTGCATCCGGAGGCATACAGGCTGCACCCGTAGGCGGCGCGTCCTTTCACGATATGTCCTTGGCCGCACACGGGACAGGGAATCTGTTCAAGGCTCTTGATTGCCGGACGGCGTGTGCGCGGTTTGGCCGTGTCGCTTTCCTTCGCGGCGGTTTTGCCGGAAGTCTTTTCTTCGGGGGCGGCGGTGAGGATGCGGCGGTTGGAGTTGTCGCTGAGCACGTTGAAAACAATCTGATTTATCATCGCGCTTATCTCGCGAATGAATCCCGCCGGAGAGTAGTCGCCGCGTTCGATTCGCCGGAGTTTGTTCTCCCATATGCCGGTGAGCTTGGCGCTCTTGAGCAGCTCCTCGTTGATGGTGGCGATAAGGTCGATTCCGGCCTGCGAGGCCATGATGTTCTTGCGCTCGCGGTAGATGTAGCGGCGCTTGAACAGTGTCTCGATAATCGCCGCGCGGGTCGACGGGCGTCCTATGCCGTTTTCCTTGAGCGCATCGCGCAGTTCCTCGTCTTCCACGGTCTTGCCTGCGGTTTCCATCGCGCGCAGCAGCGTACCCTCGGTGTAATACTTGGGTGGCTGTGAGGTCTTTTTTATCAGCGACGGCTCGTGCGGGCCGGATTCTCCCTCGTTGAAGGGCGGAAGAATCTTGTCGTCGGATTCCGAATTGTCGTCCTTGGCCTCGGATGCGAACAGCGCGCGCCATCCCGGATTTGAGATTACTTTACCGTTGGCGCGGAATTCGAAATCTCCCGCGCGTCCGGTCACGGTGGTAGCCATGAATTCGCAGTCGGGATAGAAGGCGGCGATGAATCGCATAGCAATCAGGTGGTAGAGTCTGCGCTCGTCGCCAACTATTCCCGAGGGGTTCTGCCCTGTGGGGATGATGGCGTGGTGGTCGGTGACTTTACTGTTGTCGAATACCTTTTTCGAGTGCGGGATTTTTCCGGCGAGAATCGGCGCGGTGACTTCCGCATAGGGTGTCATTGCCTTTAGTGTAGGGCCGATTTTCGGGTATATGTCCTCGCTCAGATAAGTGGTGTCAACACGCGGATATGTAGTAAGTTTTTTCTCGTAGAGCGACTGGATGAGTTTGAGCGTCTGGTCGGCGCTCCATCCGAAGCGTTTGTTGCACTCCACCTGGAGCGATGTGAGGTCGAAAAGGCGCGGCGGAGCCTCGCGGCCTTTTTTCTTTACTACGGAAACGACCGTAAACGGCTCTCCGGCAATGACCTCGACGGCTTTGGAGCCTTCCGGCTCGGTCTCGAAGCGATCGCCGGTGTAAGTGAATATCACGTCGCGGTAGAGCGTGCGCAATTCCCATGTGTCCTTGGGCACGAAGTTGGCAATCTCATGGTGGCGCTTCACAATGAGCGCAAGCGTGGGGGTCTGCACGCGCCCGATTGAAAGTACATTGCCGGGCGACGAGTATTTCAAGGTGTAAAGCCGGGTGGCGTTCATGCCGAGAATCCAGTCGCCTATCGCACGGGAAAGTCCGGCGTAGAAAAGTTTGTCGTAGTCCTCCTGGGGCATGAGCTTCTTGAAGCCCTCGCGGATTGACTCGTCGGTGAGCGACGAAATCCACAGACGCTTCACTGGGCACCCTGCCCCGGCTTTTTTCATTACCCAGCGCTGGATAAGTTCACCCTCCTGACCGGCGTCACCGCAGTTGATGATCTCGTCGGCTTCGGAAATAAGGTGCTCTATCACGGCAAACTGCTTGCGTATGCCTGCGTCGTCGATAATCTTGACGTCGAATTTCTCGGGAATCATCGGAAGCGCTCCGAGCGACCATCGTTTCCATGCCGGGGAGTAGTCGTGGGGCTCGAGCAGGCAGCACAGGTGTCCGAAAGTCCACGTCACGCGGTATCCTCCGCCTTCGAAGTATCCATCGCGGCGGCTGTCGGCACCAAGTATATTGGCTATGTCCTTGGCAACGCTCGGTTTCTCGGTGATGCAGAGTTTCATTCCTGTGTGGGGTGTATGTGTCGGGTTTAGCGTACGTTTTTCTTGGCCTCGTTCCACAGACTGTCCATTTCGGCGAGTGTCATGTCCTTGAGATTGCGTCCTGCGGCTTTGGCTGATTCCTCGATATGGTTGAAGCGGGCGATGAACTTACGGTTGGTACGTTCGAGCGCGTTTTCGGGATTTACGCCGTAGAGGCGTGCTGCGTTGATTACGCTGAAAAGCAGGTCGCCGAATTCGGCCTCGATGTCGTTTTCATTGTGTGATTCCACGGCTTCCTCGACTTCGGCCATTTCCTCGCGCACCTTGTCCCATACCTGGGAGGGTGTTTCCCAGTCGAATCCGGAGTTGGCGGCTTTTTCCTGCACGCGGAAAGCCTTCACAAGTGCCGGAAGCGATGCGGGCACGCCGGAAAGCACCGACTTGTTGCCGTCCTTTTCGCGGAGCTTGATCTGTTCCCAGTTGAGTTCTACGTCGTGGGCGGTGTCGGCGTGTACGTTGCCGAACACGTGGGGGTGGCGGAAAATCAGTTTCGAGTTGAGGGCGTCGGCCACGTCGGCGATGTCAAACTCGCCGTTCTCCTCGCCGATTTTGGCATAGAAAAGCACGTGCAGCAGCACGTCGCCGAGTTCCTTGCGGATTTCGGCGGGTTTGCCGTCGAGCAAGGCCTGCGCGAGTTCGTACACTTCCTCAATCGTGTTGGGGCGCAGACTTTCGTTGGTCTGCTTGGCGTCCCAGGGGCATTTCACACGCAGGATGTCGAGCGTGTCCATAATGCGACCCATAGCCGCGAGTTTTTCGTCGCGGCTATGGGCTGTATGATTCTGTTCCATCATTGAATCCAATTCAAATTATAGAGTGTAAAAAGGGTAAATGGCAATTGCCTTCGGCAGGCAAGACAATAACTTCTGGTACAATCATTGATTTGCCTTATGGCCTTTTCTGACCTTTTTGCCTTTTTACTTTTTACCTATTTATTGTACTCTTCAACTCCGTTTTCAAGCCATTCGATAAATGCCTGGAGATTTTCGTCGTAGACGCGCGGAGCGTTCAAGAGCTTGCCGCGGTTGTCGAGCAGCACGTAGTAGGGCTGTGAGTTGATTCCGAATTTATAGCGCTGGAGGTAGCTCCATCGGTCGCCTACGGTGCGCAGGGTGATTGTCTCGCCGCTTTCCTCAACGGTCATGGGAGCGGGAAGCGGGGTCTTGTCGTCGACCATGAGCTTAACCATCACATAATCTTTCTCGATGATGTCGCGTACCTCGGGGGTGTCGAACACTGCGCCTTCCATCTTGCGGCAGTTCACGCAGGCATAGCCGGAGAAGTCAACGAGCACCGGCTTGTTTTCCTGTACGGCCACACGCATGCCTTCGTCGAAATCGTCGTATTCGCGGAATTCACCTCCGTAGAGGTTGAAGTCCTGGGTGTATAGCGGCGGAGCGAAAGCGCTGATGCCCTTGAGGGGGGCGCCCCACAGGCCGGGCACGAGATAGACGGCAAACGACAGGGAGGCCAGCGCGAGGAAGAAGCGGGGGATGGACACGGTTTCAACCGGCGCGTCATGGCCGAAGCGCATCTTGCCAAGCAGGTAAAGGCCGAGCAGCACGAACAGTACAATCCAGAGGGCAAGGAAAATCTCGCGGTCGAGGATACCCCAGCCGTATGCGAGGTCGGCCACAGAGAGGAATTTAAGGGAGAGAATGAGTTCGATGAATCCGAGCACAACCTTGACAGTGTTGAGCCAGCCGCCGGAACGGGGGAGTTCCTTGAGCATGGAGGGGAAGAAGGCGAAGAGGCCGAAGGGGAGTGCCAGGCCGAGGGCGAAACCGCCCATGCCGAGCAGAGGACCCATCAGGTTGCTCTGCGAGAAGGCCTCGACGAGCAGGGTTCCGATGATTGGACCGGTGCAGGAGAATGATACAAGCACCAGTGTGAAGGCCATGAAGAAGATGCTCACGATTCCGGTTGTTGTCTCGGCCTTGGTGTCGATTGCTGTGGACCAACGGGCCGGTAGGCGGATTTCAAACGCTCCGAAGAAGGAGATTGCGAACACAACCAGTATCACGAAGAAAATCACGTTGAACACGGCGCTTGTGGCTATCTCGTTGAGCTTGCCGGGGCCGAAAATCAGGGTCATCACGATACCGAGCAGCAGGAATATAACCACGATGCTGGCGCTGTAAAGTACGGCGTCGCGGATTGACTTGCTGCGCGATTTGGAGGTCTTCAGGAAGAAGCTCACTGTCATGGGAATCATGGGCCATACGCAGGGGGTGAGCAGAGCCACCAGGCCGCCTAAGAATCCGAGAATGAGAATCGACCAGTACGAGCGGGAATCTTCGGTAGTGGATGCTTCCACGGGTTCCCACCATTCGGCTTCCTCAGGGCTCATCGACGCTGTGATTGAAGTGGCCGCGGGAGCCTGTGCGGGGGTGGTTTCAGCTACGGCAGCGGCTGCGCCTTCGCCGAAAGTGAGGTCGAATTCAAAGTTGTCGGGAGGGGTACATGCGGTTTCGGAGCACGACATGTAATGCACCACTCCTTTAATGCGTGTGGATGTTACGCCCTCGTCGAGGGTGAAAGGAAGGGAGAGCGATACCTTGCCCACGAACCAAGGAAGTGTAAGCTCCATCATGGCATCCTCGTGCTCAAGTGGAGCCACGGAGGGTTCGGGAATACCGTCGGTGAATGTGGCGCCGGGTGCGCTTTCAATGCTGATTGTGGTAGGGTCGGGCACGCCGTAGACGTTGTCGCCGAAGTCGGGCATCTCTGTTCCGTAGATATGCCAGCCTTCGTCAATGTCGGCGTTGAGTTTGAGTATTCCGGAGGTGTCGGATACTTTTTCGATTTCTGCAGTCCAGCGCACGTGCTTCTCGATTGCGGCACGGGCTGAGCCGGCTCCGGCGATCATGACCGCCGCGAGACACATTAGATAGGTTATGAAACGTCTCATGATGTCGGAATATTATTTTTTCGGTATATTCAGAGTGAAGTTTATTGTCGAGGGAGGACGGCAGGTGATGTCGTCGCAGGCCATGAAGGTGACGCTTCCGGCAATGCGGGCGTTGTCGGGGTTGGTGACGGTGAAAGTGCGGGTGAATGTCACGTCGGCATCCCACCATGTGAGTTCCGCGCCGAACATCGCATCGGTCTTGCTCACAGGCTCACGCGACGGGGTGAGCTCGCCGGTAAATTCCACACCGGTGCTTCCGGTAAGGTTTATTTCGGTGGCTCGGGGGCCGTCTTCGGGCATCTCAAGGCCGTAGAGGTGCCATCCGGGAGTGATGGCGGCTTTCACCGTAACGGTGCCCTGCGTGCGCGATGTCATGGATATGGCGGAGGTCCAGCGTACCGGAGTTTCCTGCATGGTGGCGAATAATTGGGCGTGGACCTGCACACATCCTGCAAGGCTGAGTAGCGCAAGTAAGCCCGCGAAGAATAGACGTTTGTACATTTCTGTTACTATACTGCTGTGTTGGAACTTTTGATGTGCGGAAAGTACGCACGACAAAACCGCGGGTTGTTATATACCCCGCGCTTAATTTCTGCAAAGGTACGAATAAGAGAGAGCAAAGCAAAATTTATTTTAGCTTTGCCGAACGAGAGTACCTAAGACGATAGTCAAAGGTACGATTTCAATAAAGAAAATGAAACTTAAAAATATAAAAAAACGTTTACAATGAAGCCATTTACCTCAAAAGTCAAAAAAAATGGCTAACTTTGCACATTCTTAACAAACTTTACTCTATATTCAATGGACGTCAATAAAGTGCTATACATCTCTCAGGAGATTGATCCTTATCTGCCCGATGGACCGCTGGGCGTTTTCAGTCGGAAAATATCCCAGGGTATTCAGGAAAAAGGCGTTGAGGTGAGAACTTTCATGCCCCGGTACGGAGCTATCAACGAGCGGCGAAATCAGCTCCACGAAGTTATCCGCCTTTCGGGTATGAATATAATTATTGACGACTCCGATCATCCTCTTATTATCAAAGTGGCTACCCTGCAGCCCACCAGGCTTCAGGTGTATTTCATTGATAATGATGACTTCTTCATGCGTCATACTTCGGGTGATTTGGAAACCGATGTCCAGCCCGAGAACAACGACGAGCGCGCCATGTTCTTTGTCCGCGGCGTTGTCGAGACGGTCAAGAAGCTCCGTTGGGAACCCGCTGTGGTTCACTGCGTGGGATGGATTGCAGCTCTTACTCCGCTGTATCTTAAAAATGTGTACAACGACGATTTGTCGTTCCGCGCCAGCAAGATAGTGTATTCGCTCTATGACAACCGTTTCGAGGGCACGCTCGACCCGCGCATGCAGGAAAAGCTCGCTCAGGAAGGTTTCTCGCCCGAACAGCTCGCGTCGCTCGGCGACACTCCGGTTGACTGGATAAAGCTCAACAAGCTCGCTATCGACCATGCCGACGCCATCGTTCAGAGCGTTCCCGACATGGATCCCGAACTCATCGAATACGCCCGCGCCTCCGGAAAGCCATTCCTTGAATATCCCGGCGAAGAAAACTTTGTGGGCGCCTATTACGAATTTTACAAATCTCTCTGAAAATGAAGTCTCTTCATTTCGCTCCGGCGCTGATTGCCCTCTTGGGACTTTTCTGCGCATGCGAGGAAACCACCACCATAGGTTCATCCCTTGTGGAGGACCAGCTCAAAATCGTCATCGACTCGACTTTCACCGCCTCAGGACATTCCGTAAAGGTTGAAGGCATCCGTTCACGCACCACAACCCAGATGCTCGGCTCGATTGACGTACCTTCCTACGGACGTCTCACCAGCAGCGTCGTTACGCAATTCACCTCCGCAACCGTGCTCGATACGGCCAACTACCGTCCGCAGGACGTTGATTCGCTCCACCTCATCATGCGTTGCGGTGTGGGCAGTTTCCTCGGCGACTCGGTAGTTCCGATGGGTCTTACTGTATATCCCCTGACCCGTCAGCTCCCTTCGCCTATCTTCAGCGATTTCGACCCCGAAGGCTACTACGACCCCTCGACCGTTCTCGCTTCAAAGGTGTACAACATGTCGGCCATGAACTCCGACTCCATCGGCAAGCTCAGCTACCGCGACATCAATATCAAGCTTCCCCGCGAGCTTGGTGTGAGTCTGTATCAGAGTTTTGTCGACAATCCCTCATCGTTCGCAACGCCGCAGTCGTTCTCGCGCGATGTATTCCCCGGAGTTTACGTAGCCAGCACATATGGTTCGGGTCGTATCTCCATCGCCTCGCTGACCGCCATGCGCATGTACTGCTCGCGCATCAAGTACAATGAGGAAGAGGAAAAGAATGACACCATCAGCGGCACATACGACTACTTTGTCGTGACCCCCGAGGTAATCTCCAACAACAATCTCACCTACACCATGGATCCTCAACTTCAGGCTATGGTGGATGGCGGTGATGCGCTTGTCGTATCGCCCACAGGATATGAGGTGGAAATGGAATTTCCGGTGCGTGAAGTCGTTGATGCATACCGCAGTGCCGGCGGCGACAAAGTTGTTGTCAACTCTCTCACGCTTCAGATTCCCGCCGATTCTATCGCCAACGACCTTGGTGTGGCACCTCCGCCCTATATGCTTATGGTGCTTAAGAGCAAGCGCGACAGCTTCTTCGCAAACAGCGAGCTGCCCGACAATCAGACCTCGTTCTATGCCACTTACGACTCGTCGACACATTCATATTCGTTTACCGCGCTTAAGAATTATCTCAGCGACATGTTCGACAAGGAGGAAATCACAGCCGAGGATTGCACTTTCCGCCTCGTTCCGGTGCTTGTGACCTTCGAGACAGTGTCCAACGGATATTATTCGACCTCGCAGGTAGAGTCGTCGGTAGTGCCTTATATCTCCACCCCGGCGATGGCTAAACTCGGCATTGACGAAGCCAAAATAAAATTCACATATAGCTTGCAAAGCCAAAAATAATTGCTAACTTTGCACCGCAAAATCAGGCCGCAATAGCTCAGTTGGTAGAGCATTTCATTCGTAACGAAAAGGTCGTGGGTTCGAGTCCCACTCGCGGCTCTCACATATGGTCTCCCCGGAAATTCCGGGGAGATTTTTTTGTCCTGAGACTGCGATTTCCCCGATACATCCTAAGTAGGATGTACCAATTAGTTAAGGCATTGCTTATAGCTTTCTATGGCAGCCTTCCAACCGGCTTTTCAGTTCCAATGGAACCCCATTGTGCCATCAAAGCCAATTGAAATCCTGCTCATATAAAAACCCAATCAATACGATAACTAATTAATACATCCTACTTATATTTTGCAAATTCCTGCAAATGTGTTACTTTTGTGAAAGTTTTTCCGCTTCGGGGGCGCGTTTGGCGCTTTTGTGTATGCGGAAGAAGATTGTTTCTTGCATTTATTAACTGAAAGAGTAATATATCCGATAATTTTTAAGCATTATGAATAAGTTCACACGTACTTTCGCCCTTGTAGCTTTCGTGCTCATGGCGGCTTTCTGTGCTTCTGCACAGCTTCCTTCCGTTCAGGTAAAGACTCTCAACGGAAAAACTGTCAACGTTTCCAAACTTTCCAACAATGGCAAGCCTTTCGTAATCAGTTTCTTCGCCACATGGTGCAAGCCCTGCATGCGTGAGCTCAAGGCCATCGCCGAAGTTTATCCCGACTGGCAGGACGAAACCGGCATGAAGCTCTATGCCGTGTCTATCGACGAGGCTCAGAACGCCGGTAAGGTAAAACCCCTTGTTGATGCCGAAGGCTGGGACTATGAGGTGCTGCTTGATTCCAACAGCGATTTCAGCCGTGCCATGGGCATCCAGACCATTCCTCACGTGCTTATCGTCGACGGAAAGGGAAAAATCGTTTACTCCCACTCGGGCTACACCGATGGCTCCGAACAGGAGATTATCAAGAAAATCCGCTCGCTCGTAAAGAAATAAAATATCCGTAGATGCGCACACCGTTAATTCCGGCTTTCGGGCTGACAGTGCTGTCGGCCATCATGGCGGGTATCGCTTTCGATGCCCGGGCCATCAATATTGGCGACAAGGGTGCTGCCCTCCACGGCAGTATCCAGACCGACATGCTTTTCCCCGAGGAAGATGCCGCCATCGGTACGGGGTCGTACGACCAGAAATTCCTTACCAACACTTATGCCGACCTTAATTTCATAAGCCGGTATGTGGATGCCGGTGCACGGCTTGAATTCATGAAATGGCCCCTTCCCGGCTACGAGCCCGATTTCAAAGGTTGGGGTGTGCCCCACATCTATGCCAAAGGTAAGTTCAAGGGCTTTGAGCTTACCGCAGGCGACTTCTACGAGCAATTCGGTAGCGGATTCATCCTCCGCACCTACGAGGAACGCAGCCTCGGCATTGACAACAGTATTCGTGGTGGGCGGTTGAAGGTAAACGCCCTGCGCGGTTTCCGCTTTACCGCCCTCGGAGGTCTTCAGCGCCGATATTGGGACTGGAAAAAGCAGTCGCAGGTCTACGGCGCCGATGCCGAAGTGAGCATCGAGGAACTTTCCCGCCGTCTCGCCGACAAGGGAGTGGTGTGGACAGCCGGAGTGTCCTACGTTCTCAAGCATGAGAATGAGGAAACGGTGGTTGTGCCCGGTACCGTCTATCGTCTCAACCTTCCCGAGAATGTGAGCGCCTTTGATGTGCGCACTAATTTCAGCAAGGGCGATTTCGGTATTCTCGGCGAATTTGCCTGGAAAGGCCAAGATCCGTCGTTCGATAATAATTACACCTACGGAAAAGGTACGGCAGTGATGCTCTCGGCTTCTTACTCCCGGTCGGGTCTCTCGGCATTGATTCAGGCAAAGCGCAGCGAGAACATGTCGTTCCGCTCTCAGCGCTCGATGTCGGGAACGTCGGCGTTCCTCAACAACATGCCTGCCTTCGCCTACCAGCACACCTACGCGCTTGCAGCGCTCTATCCCTACGCCACTCAGAACGCTCCCGGCGAATGGGCTTTCCAAGGCGCATTTGCCTATACATTCAAGCGCAAGACCGCTCTCGGTGGCCGCTACGGCACCAAAATCAAGGTCAATGCAAGCTACATCCGCGGCCTTCAGCACAAGCCCGTTGAAGATGGCGGCCTCGGCTCGCAATACGGCACAAACGGCGGTACCGAAGGATTCTTCAAAATGGGCGAGGCCTACTACCACGATGTCAATCTTCAGGTTGAAAAGAGACTCACGCGCGATTTCCAGTTCACGTTCATGTACATGAACCAGATGTACAACGGCGACGTAATCGAAGGCCCGGGTCATGCCGGAATCGTTAAATCGAACATCTTTGTACTTGATGCCAAGTATAAGTTCGACAAGCGTTTCACCCTCCGTGGCGAACTCCAGTATCTCACTACACGCGGCGACAAAAAGGACTGGGCCTACGGTCTGCTCGAACTCTCCGTGGCGCCGTACCTTATGTTCACCGTGAGCGATATGTGGAACTGCGGCGGCGATGGAACCCACTATTACATGGCTGGAATCACCGGAAACTACCGTGCCAACCGTCTCATGCTCAGCTATGGCCGAACCCGTGCGGGCTTCAACTGCTCCGGCGGTGTGTGCCGCTACGTTCCGGCTCAGCGCGGTTTCCAGATTGCCTACACATTCAATTTCTAACTCTCCCCACTTCAAATGAATAAGATTTCATACATAGCGCTCTCCTGTGCCGCCGCACTTTCTATTGCGGCGTGCTCCGATATATCCACCGACGACCGGTATATCGAAATGGACGAGATTATTCCCCAGCGCACCATTATCATAGAGGATTTTACCGGACAGCACTGTGTCAACTGTCCCGAAGCTCATGAGGTGCTTGAAAAAAATATCCGAACAATATCCCGACAACGTTATCCCCGTCAGCATCCATGCAGGCGAATTTGCCCTCGCGGTTGAGGACGGCGAATACCCCGACTTCATATACCTCAAGCAGCCTGAGGGCGATGTCTATAATTCCTCGTGGAGCATCAACGCTTGGCCCAAGGGTGTAGTAAACCGCCGTGGCGGCGCTGTTGACCCCGACAAGTGGGCAGGT
Organism: uncultured Muribaculaceae bacterium; assembly: GCA_910589055.1. GTDB lineage: Bacteria > Bacteroidota > Bacteroidia > Bacteroidales > Muribaculaceae > CAG-873. Next base: position 2,340 of record CAJURN010000034.1, on the reverse strand, counting down.
CTGGTTCGTCAGGAACTCGTGCGTCTCGCTCCTGCTACAATAAGCGTGTCGGCAACCTACGATGCAGATACCGAGAATATCTCCATCAATACCTCCGTGGATGCATACTCTGAGGTCAAGGCCAAACTCCAGATTTGGATTCTTGAAAGCGGCATAGTGGCCGAACAGAGCAGCATGAACGGTACAATCGAGGAATATGTTCATAACAACGTGTTCCGTGCCGCAGTCAACGGTACTTGGGGCGAGGATGTCACAATTGCGGCTGACTCCGAGGCCCTTTATACCCACAGCATCGCACGCCGCCACGTGATTGTGGAGGAAAAGTATCTCGTTGAGGACTGGAATGTCGAGAATCTGACGGTCGTGGCTTTCCTTTACGACGACTCCGGAGTGCTTCAGGCAGCACGTTGCGAAGTGAAGTAAATCCCGAAAAATGTTAAAAACACCGGCCTTGGAGAAAAATTTTCCTTCAAGGCCGGCGTTTTTTGTATAATAAGTTGTATTTTTGTACGTTCACATGTCTTATATCCAAACAAAAGATATTTCTGCTTATGAAAAAACTCTACATAATGCTCGCCGGTCTTGCACTGGCAACTTCCGTTCAGGCTCGCGAACTCAATTTCTATCTTGGCGACAAGGTGATTGAAAACAATTCCGAGCTTACTTTCAACGAACTTGAGGTGACCGATGGCCCCCGCGGAAAGAAGATTGTCAAGATGGCTCCCGAGCTTTATCTCGGCACCGATACTTATTCCTCGAAAATTGCCGTGACTTCTGCCTGCACTTCAGGAGAGTCGATTCAGCTTTGTGCCGGTGGCGCATGCGAGGCCGGAACTTCGGTTACCAAGACTGTCACTCTTCAGCAGGGAGGAAAAGTGGCTCTCGAATTCCACTATACAGGTACTTTCGATTCCGAGGCTGACTTCCCTACCGTAGTAACTGATTTTACAGCTCAGGATGGCGACCGCGAGGAAACCAAGAAGAGCTTCACCCTTGTGATGAACAGCAAGAACGGCGGTGTTTCGGTTATTGAAAACTCCAACTCGTTCCTGCCCGTCAAAGGCGGTATCGAATACTCCGTAGCTACTCCCACCCGCGTTAGCCTTTACAGCATCGTGGGTCTCAAGGTGCTCGAAACCACAATCGACGGTTCCGGCGTACTCTCCACCTCCGAACTTCCCGCCGGTGTCTACGTCTACACCCTCGAAGGCTCCGCTGCCAAATCCGGCAAAATCTATCTCCGCTGATAGATTCCGCAGCAGGCAATAAAGACTTCTCAAGCTCCGTTAGAGTGGAATGATTCATATTCCGCTCCAACGGAGCTTGGTGTATTATAATGTATATAGTCCCCGCCCCGCACACAGCAAACGCACTGTTTGGTCGGGGTTATTATTATTGTCGCCGCCATGGGGCTATTTGTTGGAGCTGCAGAACCGCAATATAATGCCAATGCACTGATTCCAGGGTCTTTCTGCGAAAGCGGCTTCGCCGATGACGCTCCGGACGCTAATGCAGATTTGTTATAAACCTGGCACACCTACGGTTAAAAGTCAGAGGTGTACGTGGCACTTTTATGGTCTCCAACGCACGTCCGGAGGACGTTGATTATTCCGTAACCGGGTACACCGCAGGCTTTTAGCCGGAGGTGTGCCCGGGAAATAAAACACCTACATTGGCGTCCGTAGGACGCCGAAAACCGAGCAAAGACATTTTTATTTGACAGTAATAAAATAAATTTTGCTTTGCACTCACTTATTCGTACCTTTGACAGTCGTCTTAGGTACTCACGCTCGGCAAAGCTAAAATAAATTTTGCTTTGCACTCACTTATTCGTACCTTTGCCTTCTCAAACATTCAAGTACAGACTTATTCTATTTCCTTATCATGGCAGAGCTTAAATGTATAGGTATATTGACTTCCGGAGGTGATGCCCCCGGAATGAACGCCGCTATCCGTGCCGTAACCCGTTCGGCTATCTTCAGCGGTCTCAAGGTAAAGGGTATTTACCGCGGTTACCGCGGACTTATCACCGACGAGATTGTTGATTTCAAGACCCAGAACGTTTCCAATATCATCCAGCAGGGTGGTACTATCCTCAAAACCGCCCGTTGCAAAGAATTCCAGACTCCCGAAGGTCGTCAGTTGGCCTACGACAATATCCGCCGCCATGAAATCGACGCGCTTGTTGTTATCGGTGGTGACGGTTCGCTCACCGGTGCCCGCATCTTCGCCAACGAATTCAACTTCCCCATTATCGGTCTGCCCGGAACAATCGACAACGACCTCTACGGCACCGACACCACCATCGGCTACGACACCGCCCTCAACACTATCATGGAG
>CAJURN010000033.1 GCA_910589055.1 uncultured Muribaculaceae bacterium | reverse complement strand
TTGCTGAATTCATTCATCTTTTTCGTAAATTCGCATCCGCCAGTTGACTTCGCAGGCCCGTATTCGTTCAAATGAATTTGGCATTGCTCTCGCTTATTCGTATTTTTGGCGGTTGCCCTAAATACTCATGCTCGGCAATGCTCAAATGGATTTGGCATTGCTCTCGCTTATTCGTATTTTTGCATTAAATTATGATGAGATATGAAGTATAGATATGTTACCGAGGGCACTTGCTCGCGGTTGATTGAATTTGAGATTGAGGATGGTCTTGTGCGTGATGTGCGCTTTACGGGCGGATGTCACGGTAATCTTCAGGGTATCGGCGCGTTGGTTGATGGAATGAAGCCTGAGGATGTTGTGGCGCGCCTTGAGGGCATACGCTGCGGCATGAAACCTACGTCGTGTCCCGACCAGCTCGCGAAGGCTTTGAAGGAGGTGATGTGAGTATGAAGACGGGGCTTGTTCTCGAGGGCGGAGCCATGCGCGGCCTTTTTACGGCCGGGGTGATTGATGTGATGATGGAAAACGGCATCCGCTTCGACGGCCTGGTGGGTGTGTCGGCAGGGTCGAGTTTCGGTTGTAATTATAAGTCGCATCAGCCGGGACGTGTGCTGCGTTATAATCTCCGTTTCGGCAAGGATCCGAGGTATATGGGGCTGAGGTCGCTGCTTACGACGGGAAATCTTATCGGGGCTGAGTTCGCATACCACACCATGCCTCTTGAGCTTGATGTGTTTGATATTGAGACGTTCGAGAGCGACCCGATGGAGTTTCATCTGGTGTGTACGGATGTCGACACGGGTGAGCCTGTGTACTACCGCATGGACCGTGTCGACTATGACTCGCTGGAATGGTTGCGTGCGTCGGCGTCGATGCCTGTTGTGACTCGTCCTGTCGGGGTGGGCGGACGCCGCATGCTCGATGGTGGCATAAGCGATTCCATTCCGCTGGAATATTTCCGCAAGTGTGGTTTCGGGCGCAATGTGGTTGTGCTCACTCAGCCGCGCGACTACCGCAAGAGCCCGGCGCCAGAATGGTTTTTCCGTTTGTTCATGCCTTATGCTCCGGCCATAGCCAAGGCCATGGGGCGCAGACATGTGATGTATAATGCCCAGCTCGATTATCTTGACCGACAGGAGGCTGCGGGCGATACGCTTGTGATAGCGCCGGAGCAGCCTCTGCCGATAGGTCGCGTGGAAATGAATCCTGAAAAGATGAAGCTGGTCTATGGCCTTGGTCGTCAGGCCTGCGAGTCGCGCCTTGACGAAATCCGAAGTTTTCTCAATCAATCAATTTGATGCTGAGGATACCGGAAAGGTGTCCGAGGGGCAGGGGAGTGGGGAGAATGATGTTTTCGCGGATGTGGCTGCGTATATACAGAGGGTAGGAGATTCGTATGGTGTCGGTTTCGATTGTGTCGCCGGGGATAATCTTGCGGGAGTCGCTTTGGACTACGGTGAGCTTGCCGCGACCAAGATGCCGCAATGTTATTTGTCCGTCGTGCCATACGGCTGTGACGGTCTGACCCTTTAGAAGTTCTTTTGTCTTTATCGCCGTGGGGTCGGATGTGTCGGACTTGCCTGTGCGGTCGGGATTGATTGAGTCGAGAAGTGCGTGATAGGAAGGGCTGCCGAGGTACATGGCTATGATGTCGAGCGTTGACATGCGGGGATTGCTTACGCCGCCTACGAAGCCGGTCATGCGCTTGAGGGTTGTGACGCCTACGTGCTGGCGTACGTGCTTGTCAATGTCGGCGGACAAGCGTTCACAGTCGGCGGATATTCTAATTTCATGGCCAAGACGCTTGGCGAGCATCTTTTTGATTATAGGAGATAGCATTGGGAAGGCTTGGATGGAAGAGTCTTATGAATTTCTTTTGATAGGTTCTTGCTACAAAGATAGCTTTTTCGGGTGTGGTGTGCAATCGGTGCATCACCTACGGGCCCGAAAATGGCCTTCTCCAAAAAACAGGTTCGGTTTTACCCCCCCCCATTTTATTGAGTATCAAGTAGTTATACGCTTGAGCTTTTATGTGTATGTTATTTGACATAATATGCGTTTTTAACAAAAGATAACATGTTATTCGACCCGTATCGAGACAATTCCGGAAATTTCAGCAATTGTTACGCCCGCCGAAGATATGTTTCCGCGGGTGATGCTGCTGATATACAAAGGATAGCCTTTGTGGATTCCGGAAACGACTATGATGTCGTCGGGCCGGAGCAGGGGCGAGGAGCTTTTCACGACGGAGAAATCCTGTATTCCGGCGAGACGTCGCAGGGATAGCACGCCGTCGTGCCAGCACACGGTGATTTTGCCCCCTTGTGGTATTTCTTGAGTGTTGATAAACTGAGGTTCCTCGGGAGTGGGGCGGTTCCGGTCGGGATTGATTGAAGATATCAAAGCCTGATAGGAATCGAAACTTACGTATTGGGCAAGTATGTCGAGGGTCGACATCCGGGGTTTTGTCACCCCGCCGACGAAGCCCATGATGCGTTTGAGTGTCGTCACTCCAATGTGTTGATGCACAGAGTTCTCAATGTCGATAGAGAGCCTTTCGCAGTCGGAAGGATATTTTATTTCATGGCCGAGACGCTTGGCAAGCATCTCTTTTATTACGGATGATAACATATTATGATAATGTTCTGTATCATTTTATCCATCCGGAGGAATTTAGCGAAAAAGATGTCTGAAATTAATATTCCCTCTTCCCTTGACTGATGTATCATGTCCCACCTTGCGTGGCGGTCGGTGTCAATGATATAACCGGAGTGTGTGCTGTGATTGCGTGGGGAAGTGTCGGCTGTTGGTGCGGGGATTATAATGAAGGTGTGGACTGGATATGGCAAGTACATCAAGCGATGATTCCGTGTGATTCCGAATCGCCTTTACCTGCCGTTTTTGTCCGGCATCTTTAATTTCAGATTTTTGAATTCCTCAGTGGATAATCTAAATTTAAAAATTAACCTACATATGATAATCCTCGGCGAGAGCCTACGATGACTGTCTGGCGGAAAGTTCCGGCTCCGCGTAGTGCCGGGAATCTGATTTTGGAAATTGTTGCTGCCGATCAGGCTATTCCATCGCCACGACCCGCGAAGTGTGGTGCGCGTAGTCGCTTTCACAACCGATTTCCATTCCCGCAGTTCCGCTGCCGCAGCGATGCGGCCGGTGCCGGACTGGCAATAAGGACGTGTGTCCCTATTGCAAAGGTATGAATTTCTCGCTTGTTATGCAATATTTTCAACAACGATGTGGCAAATATTACATTGATGAACAGAATGAACAGAATGAACATCGCGGATGAAATGGATTAAATGGTTGTGGTTCAGACGGGTATAAATCGTTAACTTTGCGAAGTACATACCGTGAATCTATTGCAAATAAATATAATTTAACACAAGTGTGATTATGAAAAAGACAAGTTTATTCACCGTTATGGCCGCTTCGGCTTTGCTTTGGAGCTGCGGCGGAGGCAATAACGGAACCGCCGGAACATCCCTCGCCGAGGGAGCAAGCGGCGACATTGTGGCATACGAAAACTCCGATGTCAACGCCGTGGAGCAGGCCCGCCCCACAATCATGGTACTTCCGAGCGACAATCTTCTGAAGCAATACAAGGCTCTGACAACCCAGGACATCGACGGACGTGAGGTGAAAATCCGCGACTATGGCAAGTACATGACCGCCAATCCCGACAACAAGGCCGTGCTTTCCGCTATTCAGGACGCGTTCGTGCAGGCCAATTATCCTCTTCAGGACCTTGAGCAGACGCTCAAGCAGCTTGAGACTCAGGATGCCGTCGACATGGTGGACGGTCTTGACAAGGACGCCAAGACAATGCTCCTTACCGTGGCTCAGCCCGACATGATTATCGAGCTTGACTATCATTCAGCTCTTGACATGCGCGCACCCCTCGACCAGGCACGCACAGTGTCGTTCACGCTCAACGTACTCGATGCCTACACTAACAATGTGGTGTCGACCAGCACCGTTTCCGATGTCAAGGGCGACAAGACAGCAGCGGCCATGGCTCAGCCTATCAAGGACACCATGCCCAAGATGCTCGGCGAAATCCAGAACAGCTTCTCCGACATCCTCACCCGCGGCCGCAACGTGACCGTGCGTGTTGCAATCGCTTCGGGCTGCGACTTCGACCTCAGCGATGAATCCATCGAAGGCGACACATATGCCGATTGGATTGTGGACTATATCAAGACCCACACCGTCAAGGGCGCATACAAGATGCAGCGCAACACCGACAAGGAACTTTACTTCGTGAACGTGCGTATTCCTCTGCTCAACGAGGACGGAACGCAGTTCGGCGTCTACGACTGGGCACGCGATATGTCCAAGAGCATGCGTAAGAATCTTGGCGTGAAGTGCACCAACAAGTCGCAGGGCCTCGGTGAAATTCTCATCACTATCGACGGTTTGAAATAAATCACGACAATACTATGAATAAAATTCTTGCAATCGCAGTGAGCGCCGTGCTTATGGCCGGCGCGGCTGCCTGCGGAGGTGGCGAAAGCAACAACGGCTCCGCAAAGAAATTCGCGCCTCAGGACCGCACAAGTTCCACAATGAGCGACAGCGAGCGCCAGGCTGCCATAGCGAAGAAAAAATCGGAGCTCAGCATCGACCCCTATGCGATGATGACATCCAACGATGTCAAGCTCTCGGTGCTTCCTCCCGCTCCGGCAGGCGACATCACCGAAGACCTTTCGGAACGCATCGCCGTGAAGATGCTCCAGCTCATTTCGGCTAACGGAATCGGTGGCCTCAATACCGTGCCGGGCTTCGCTCTGGGTGCCTCAATCACTCCCGGCGACCGCAAGGTAACCTCCACCGCACCTCAGAAGATGGTGGTGAACTACACCCTCTCCTACAAGGTGCTCAATATGACTACCGGCGATGTCTACGGCTCGGCAGAGCAGGAAATCACCGGTGTGGGCGGCAGCTTCCCGGAAGCGACCCGCAACGCCGTCCGCAGCATCGAGAACTCTCCCGCATTGCAGAAGATGCTTTCCGATGCTTCGGATAAGATTATCAATTGGTTCAACGAAAATCTCGCGTCGTTCAAGAGCGATGTCGATGCCGCATATGGTCGCGGCGACTATGCCCTTGCGCTTGCCTTGATTGAATCCGTGCCTCAGAAAGCTACCGCAGCCTTCGAATACGCCCAGAGCCGTCACGAAGACATCCTCGGCAAGTTCCAGAAAACTGTGGCCGCCGACGAGATGACTGCCATGAAGCAGGCTATGGCCGCATCGCCCGGCGAGCTCTCGAGCGATGTGTATGCTCACATGCAGATGCTTCCCAAGGATTCTCCCGAATATGCGCAGGCTCAGAAGCTCATCGCGGATTACGAGACAGGAGTGTTCAAGGCCCAGGCCGAGAAGCAGAGCCGAGAGATTGCTAAAGCCGAGGCTGACGCCGCGCGTGCCCATGAGGTGGAACTCGCCACCATCGAGGCCGAGCGCCTGAAGGCCAAGTATCAGGCAAAGGCTTCCGAGCAGGCCATGCGTCAGCACATGCGCGAGCAGGATGACAAAAAACGCGGCTTCTGGGGCAATCTTGGAGCACGTATCATCGGGGCTATCGACAAATCCTCGGACAAGGCCGATGAAGCTAACGACGATAATAAAACATATCTGTAATAACTGAAGTTTCGCAAGCTACACTTCAGAGGTTAAAAAGGCTAAGAAGGCAAAAAGGTAAGATGATGGTCTTGTCATGAATTGAAGCAGAACCATCATCTTGCCTGCCGAAGGCGATTGTCTTCTGACCTCTTTTGCCTTTCGAGGTTGAAACTTGTGAACAATAAATTGATTAAATGATGAAAAAGACAATTCTCTATACATTCGTTTGCCTTCTCGCAGCCATGGCTGTGTCCTGTGGCGGGGGCAGCGACAGCAAGGAAAAGGAAGTCAACTGGCGCAAGCCCACGGCTTATATCGAGGCTATAAACGCCAATGACTATACCACGGCTCACGAGGTGCTCGACAAACTGTATGCCAACTACTATCTGAAATATTGCGAGGAAGACGTTTTTCATGCTGATGAGGTTGCTGCATATTGGGATGCCGCCAAGTACATCTACAAGGCCGAGATGCAGTATCTGCTTCCGATGAACGACGCGGATGCCAACCGCCGTCTCGTGTTCACGCTCCAGAGCATGAACGCCCCCGGCCAAAAGCCGAATGAAGCTCAGGAGTACAGCGTCGGAAAGTATCAAAAGACCGATGCCTACATGAAATTCTGCGACAATTACAACCGCCTTTGCGACGAGATTCTTGAAATTTCCATCACCTCGGGCAATGAAGACATGGCAAATCAGATTGTAAAGCTCTACAAGGACGAATACATTCCATCTCAGCCTAACCGTTCGACCCACGCGGTGATTTCCTATACTGTCGACAAGGGTTCCAAGCAACGTGCGAAGGAGCGCCTTGCCGAAGCCAAGGCCGAAGGCTCTTTCGAGTAATCCCTACTGACTTCTTCAAAAACCTAAAGAGGCATCCGCGACGTCGCGGATGCCTCTTTGAGTTTTATAGTTTCCACCGCATCCCCCCGGCTCGATATGGCTGTCCGATAAAAAAAGAAACTGCCTGAACTTGTCAGGCAGTGTCTTTTTATGTAATGGATTCGGGGACTTATCGGGTGGCGACTTTGACGGAGCGGGTGCCCTGACTTACGACGTAGACTCCTGCTGCGGAGGTGGTGAAGTGGGCCTGGCCGTCGGCGGGAACTGCGTTACCGTGGCAGCGACCGTCGATTCCGTAGAGCGCTACGGGAAGGGTGGATGTGGTGCTGACGGTGATGTCGTTGCCGTTGACAGCTACCATGAAGTCGGAATTGACAAGCGCTGCTTCCACTCCGGCCTCAACCTTGATGAGGTTGGTGTAGATGTAAAGGTCGGGGAACTGGGAGTTCATCATCACGCACATTACTTCGTCGAAAGGCTTGAGGAACTTAGTCACGCCGTTGGTGATGGTGTACTCGGTGCCTTCGATGAGTTCCTCGCCAATGAGTTCGCCGTTATCATCCCATTCAGCCTCACCGAGGAACCAGCGGTATTCGGTGGGAGTGGAGCCAGCCATAGCCTGGGAGCTGAGGTCGATGTTGCCATTGGCATCTTCGGCGATAGTCATGTCGGGCTGGTTGAGGTAGGCGTATACAGCGTACTGAGTCTTGGGCAGGGGGAGAGTGGAGAATGTAAAGAGGTTGTTGCCGAGGTCGAGCACGCGCAGGCTCTGAAGGCTTTCAACGTCAATCTCTTTGAGGAGGTTGTGCGATATGTAAAGCTGTTCGAGACCCTGTGCACCCGAGAGGTCGATGTGCTCAAGAGAGTTGCCCGAAGCAAAGAGCGCCCAAAGGTTGGGCTGCTGTCCCAATGTGATTTCGGTAAGGTTGTTGTTTGCCACGCTTACCTGAGCCAGACGGGTGTTCTTGCTGAGGTCGACCGAAGTGAGCTGATTGCCTGCAAGGCTGAGGCTGTGTACAAGGGGATATTTGGCCGGGTTGAATGTAGTGAGCTTGTTGTTGTCGAGATAGAGTTCCTTGACGGGGGCGCTTTCGGGAATGTTGATTTCGGAAAGTCCTGCGCCATGGAGGGTGAGAGCTGTGAGCTGTGTGAGACCTGAGAGATCGAGTTTGCTCATCGACACGCCTGTGATTGAGAATACGGTCACGTCGTTGGTGGTGTCGTAGGTGTACACTTTCACGTCGGCGTCAGCCTTGGTTGTGGCCGAGAACAGACGGTAAGTCGTGCCGAGGATATACTGGTCGAGGGTCTTGCCTTCGCCGGTCCAGTCGATGAATATTGCCGAACCTTCCTTGGCAGCGGCGAATGAGAGCTCGGCTGTCTGGTTGTTGACGGTTGTTGTGAAGGAGGCAATCACGTTGGTGGGCATGGGAGCGGTCTGGATTGAAGTTGTGCGGTAGACGGCTGTTCCGGAGAATCCGGGGAGCTTGGGATGTGTCATTTCGCAATATACCACTCCGTAGTCGGGATTGATGAATTTGGACAGACCGCCTTCGCAGGAGATATCGGTCTGCGGAACCGGCTGGCCGGAAGCGTTACGCCATGTGAACACGGTGGAAACGCCGTCGATGGTGCGGTTCTGAGCCGAGAGGTCGATGCCGGGACCTTTGGTGGGTATGATGAGTTGAGCCTGCGGAGCGTAGGTGTAGGATGCCACTTCGGGCAGATAGGGGACGTTGGCAAGTGTGAATTTGTTGCCGCTGATGTCGAGGGTGGAGAGTACGGGACTTTCGGGGAGTGTAAGTTCGGTGAGCTGGTTGCCGGATACATTGATTTCAACCGCCTGGGTGAGGTAGTTGAGGTCGATGGTCTCAAAGTAGTTGTTGGCAACGTTGATTCGCTCCATGAAATCCATGTCCTTGAAAGAGTATTCCGTCAGTCTGTTGTCGCTCAGGTTGAGGTCGGTGATTGCGCGATGGTCGTTGAGCGTGATTGCGCTGAGGAAGTTGTGGCTGAGGTTGATGTGGCTGAGCACATTCTTGCCGTAGGCGCCGTTGGCTCCTTCGAGCGAGATGGAGTAGAGGTTGTTTCCGCTCAGGTCAAGGCTGCGCAGGCAGCGGTTCATTTTTGTGTCGGCCTCGTAAAGTCCGGCGTTGGCAATTTTGAGTTCACGCAGTTCGGTGGCGGCAGAGAGGGATACTGTGCTCATCTGGACTCCGTCGCTGGCGAAAGCTGTCAGGATTTCCCCTTCGGGGATGTAGATAACCACGGAGGAGTTTCCGGCGCGGGTCACGCTCACGTTTGGAGCCACGGGGGTGTCGGAAGTTGTGGCTGAGAACTTCACCTGCTGGCCGTTTCCGGGGTCAACGAAGAATTCCTTGGGAGTAGAAGCGGATGCTCCGTCAAGACCTACGGCGAAGCTCATCGTGGTGCCGGCTGAAGCGTAAGTGGTGAATGACATGATGGGCGAGGGCTTGCCGAAATCGGCTTCCGATTTCACCATGAATTTAGCGGTCTGAAGATTGGCTTCGGGGAAAGCGGCGTTGGCGAAATGCACGCTCACCGAGTCGGTCACGGGCTTGAGAAGTGTGATTTTTCCGTCGGCGTAGGAGTAGTATTCCGATGCCATCTGTGCGGAAGTACCTGTTACGGTGTTGGTAAGGAACAGGGCGGCTTCGGTTGTGGTGCCTTCGCGGAGAACCTTGTCGGAGAAATCAATCACATCGCCTGCCTTGTAGCATTTGGCAACCTCGATGGGGCGCTGGGCGTAGGTGTAGTCGGCATACTGGCCGGGCATGGGGAGCGTAGAGAAGCCCATGCAGTTGTTTTCGATGTATACGTTGTACAGGCCTGTGTTGGCGCTCAGGTCAAGGTCGGTGAGATAATTGTTGCTTATCATCAGATGGCCGAGCTGAGTGTTTTTTGACAGGTCGATTGACGTGAGTTTATTTCCGGCAGCGGTAAGAATCTGGATGTTGGGATTCTTTGTGAGGTCGAGTGAGGTGAGTTTCACGTCGGTGTTGACTGTGCCGGATATGTGGTTGGCGTAGAGCTGGGTGAGCAAGGGGTTGTTGCTCAGGTCGATGGAGCTGATACGCGAGTCCTCGATGTTGAGCACCTGGAGCAGGGGATTCTTGCTCACGTCAAGGCTGCTTACCGAGCAAAGGTCAAGCGACAGACGGGCGAGGTTGGGACAGCCTGTGGGGTCGCAGCTCGTGAGCGTCTTGGTGGCGTAGGCGTCGAATGAAACCAGCGCCGGGTAGTCGCGCAGGGTGAAAGCCGGGTCGATGTTTCCCACGATAGTCATGTCGAGAATCATCAGATTGGGCTTGTAGCCTATTTTAAGAGGACTTTCGGTGAAAGGGTTGTCGGAGATATACAGAGCCTGGAGGTTGGAGAAGGGTGTGAGGTCAAGGCCGGTGAGCTCGTTGTGCTCGAGGTTGAGAATCGACAGGGAGGTACATTTGCTCAGGTCGATCCACTCCATGTACACGCCTTCGGCATATAGATAGTCGATTTTGGAAACGTCGCCGTAGACTTTCACGAGTCCGTCGGCGTTGACAACGCAGTCGATGACCGTACCGGTCACGACCTGGCTGTCCTGGTCGAAGGCGGCCACGCCGACTTCGTATTCCGTTTTTCCGAAACCGCAGTCAACATCAACATAGATGTCTTCGGTGGCTCCGATTTCAAATGTGAAATGATTTTCCGCTCCTGTGTCGGAGGAGTAGATGTTGCTCTTGAACACCAGTGCGGGTTCTTCGGACGATGCCTGCGCCCAAGCCGAGCCTGTGGCGCAGACTCCGAGTGCGAGAGCGATAAGTCTGTTTATTTGTTTCATCGTTGGATTATTTGATTACGAGTTTGGTCCCCTGCTGTCCGTTGACAGTGGCGACATAGATTCCGGGCGTGAGCGCCGAGGTGTTGAAAGTGGTCTGGTCGCCGGCGGCGTTGATGTCGAGCACGCATGCTCCTGACATAGAGTGGAGCTGCACGTGCAGTGCGGCAGCACCGGGAAGGAACACTTCGTAGCTTCCGGCTCCGGTGGGTTGGAAGATGGGCTGCTTCTCGGCGGTGTTCACGTCCTGAAGTCCGGCGCTGCGGATAACTTCCTTGAGTCCGGCGTATGCGTCGAATTTTCCGGCACCCCAGCGAGCGGCTTCGCCTTCGAGCACATCTGCGTCGCGGAGGGATGTCTCTGATATGATGCGGCGAACGTCTGCGTCGTTGAGCGTCGGGTCAGCTTCGAGCCACAGGGCAATCGCGCCTGCCACGTAGGGAGTCGACATTGATGTGCCGATTGACTGGTGCCAGTAGTTGCGGCGATTGTCTTCGAGCATTATAGCCTGGATGTCGGAATCGGACACTCCGTTGTCGGCATTTTCCACGAAGTAGGAGTTGGTGGAGGATATGATGGCAGCGCCGGGAGCGCACACGTGGGGCAATGTGCGGCCGTCGGAAAGTGTGGCATAAGAAGAGAAAGAGCTTACCTTTCCGGCAGCGAAAGCTCCGTCGTAGCCGTTGAGGGTACCGCTGAGCGAGCCCCAGTCGTCGCGTGTGTTGTAGGAGCCGACAACGATGGGACGGTAGCCGCATGCCATGTCGGAGAGTGAGCCGTCGGTGCTGCCTTCGAGCCAGCCTTCCTGGCCGTAGGAGTTGAAGCAAGTGGTGATGCCGTCGCAATAAGCCTCGACAGTCTGTCCGGCCTTGGGCGTGCACACGAAGCCAAGGATGTAGTTCCCGGCGGCGTTCTTGTCGCTGTTGTCCTCTGTGTAGTAATCGAGCAGGGTGAAGTAGCGCCCGGTGTATTCGTCGTGCATGTAGCCGATGCCTACGTATCCGGTGCTGAAGGCGTTGGAGAATTGGGTGCTTACGATGTCGGTGTCGTCTTCCTTCGCAGCGGCATAATATTGGGGTACACCTTCTTCCTGATTGGGACGGATAGGCATTCGGTAGGTGATTGTGCTGCGCGACTTGTTATAGATCACAGCCTGCACGTCGAAACCTTCGGGCGAGTCGCTGTAAATGTAGACCTGTCCGTAGCGGATGTTGCCGTACATAGAGCCGTAGGCGTAAGGTTCGATGAAGGTCTTGACTTCCACGGAGTCGGTCTCGGCGGTGTGGCGGATGGCTATGGGAAGGTCGCCCTCGTTGCCTGCCGAAAGACAGATTATGGCATATTCGGAAGCGAGGTCAAGGAACTGGCACATGAGGCTGTTGGCATCGTGAGGGCCGGTGGTGCTTCCGAGGGAGAGGCTGAGCACGCAGGGCTTGCCCTCAGCGGCAGCGTAGTTGATGATGTTTTCAACCCCGAGGCCGATGAGCATGTCGAGCAGGTCGCCGCAGGATGCGCTTATGTCGGCGTCGGGAGCCACGCCATAGAAGGGGTTGGGCACCTCGGAGGTAGTCACGGTGAAAGCATCGGTTTTCTGAGCGGCGGTGACTGTGCCTCGGTAGCTGCCGGCGAGGATTCCGAGGGTGTGGGTGCCGTGGTAGGTTTCGGTGTCGTCAGTCTCAAATCGGTAGATGTTGTCACGGTCGTAGGTTATTCCGGTCCATCCGTCCTGAGATTTGCTGTCCTGATATATGTGCGACAGGAATCCGATGCGGCTTTTGGAGTAGTCGTCGCCGGTGCGGAAGTTGATATGGTTGGGATCAAGGCCTTGGTCGACTACACCCACAACCACGCCTTTTCCTGTGTAGGCCTGCGGTAGGTCGGTGCCTGCGTGAATCTTGGCAACTCCGGATGCCTCGCGAGCCAGGTCCATTGCCGGACGCACTTTCTTTGCGAGCTGCACGCGGCTTACGCAGGGAGCTTCGGCAAGAAGCTCGATGGAATCGACGGGCATCGACACCAATGCGATGTCGCCGCGCACCGAGAACACGCGGTAGCCTGTGGCTTCAAGGTCGGCACGGGTGTATCCGGGGGCGATGCGGAGCATGCCGAGTGCGGTAGTGCCTTCGACAACACCGTCGAGGCCCTGTTTTTTTATCAAATTTTTAGATGGCAGATTGGCGCTTGTACGCATGTGCCGCAAGGCAGCACGGCTTGAAAGGTCAAGTGCCGACCGGGCTTCCATCGCGGGGGCGCAGGCCAGCAGAAGTGCGGCAAGAGCCGCGGCTGAAAAAGATTTTTTCATTGGCTGTTGTGTATGATGAAATTGCGAAGCGGAACGACATCCGACTGTCCGGATGCCGCCCCGCATATGTTGTTCAATTTATCTTGTTCCTGTCATTATTTCACAATGACTTTCTTTCCTCCGGCCACGTAGATTCCGGCGGGAAGAGAGGAGATTTCGGATGCTGTGGCGTTTTTGCGCACGAGCACACCCTGAAGGTTGTAGACGTCGTGGAGTCCGGCGGTGGTAGTGATGTTTTCAATGCCGTTTTCCTCCTTGTCGGCAACCTTGACCGTAGTATCGGCTGTGACGGCGATGGTGTATTCTCCGTTTTCGTCGGGGTTGGCTGTCTCGCCGTTTACGCTTACGTCAACCTTGCTTGCATCGGCGGGCACTACGGTTACGTGCGAACCTGTAAGTGCGCTGAAAGGTGTGGTGAAGTCTTCGATGGCTGTGTAGTGGTGGGCGAGCACGCTCACTTCAGTGGATTCGGCGGTTACGTCGAAGGTCACGTTGTGGGTTGAAGGTTCTGCTGCGAGGTAGAACATGATGATGTCGCCGTCGGCAGGCATGAAGGTAAATGATGTGCCGCCGTCGTAGTCAGGATTTCTTTCCTCACCGTTGATGTAAAGTTTGGTTACGGGTGCTCCGTAAGCGCCGAATTGGAAAGGTGCGTCGTTGTCGCAGAAAGGCACGTTGTTGTAGCCGGATACGAGTGCGATGTATGAACGGTCGCTGCGGATGCTGTTGAAGCCGTATTCGGCGGCGGTGGTGTCGTCAACATATACAACGACAGTCTTGTCGCGTACGATTTCGGCGGTGCGTACGGTCAGAGCCATGCCGTCGGTGATTGTAATCTGGGAATAGTTGGAGTAGTCGTTCTCGCCATCGGTGAATGATGTGAAGAAATAACCGCTTGTCACAGCCCACGAGAGTGTTGCATCGCTTTCGGGAATTTCCACGGTGTTCACGCCTGCTTCAAGCGAAATCACGTTGCCCTGATAAGAATATCCGCGATAGAAGGTGACTGCGGCGGGATTGTCGATGTCGATGGTGAAGCTGAGGTTGCCGTAGGGATGGGCGTTGAGTTCGATGTTGAGGTCATCGGTGACAACGGTGCTGTATGAACCGTAGATATACTGCTCGGGCACGCCGTTTACAATGAATGATTCAACCTTGTAGCCATAGTAGTCGTAAGTGATGTAGAGGTTGTCGCCTGCCTTGGCGGTGAAACCTTCGAGGGGATTTTCTACGGCTGTGCCGTTGAGTGTGGCGGATTTAAAGCAGGCCTCGGCACCTTCGGAAACGCTGATTGTGATGTTGCAATCTTTGTCGGGGAACTTGGCCTGGATGTCAACTACATCGCCGTCGCTGAGTGTCAGGTTGTAGCTGCCGTATTGGGCGGTGGCGTCAGAGCCGTTGAGCTGAACCTTGTAGAGGGGCTTGGAGTAGTCTGTGGACGAGATATTCAGGTTGTTTTCAAGCTCGGAGCTGAACTGAACGGTCTGTTCTCCATTCTCGAGTGTAAGAGTGCGGTTTGTGTTGGGGAAATAGACTCTTGTCGCAGAGGCGTCGTCGACATTTATGGTGCAGCTTGCATCGCGCACGAGTTCGCCGGAAGTAACGGTGAAAACAACGTTGTTGTCGCCTTCGTTGGTGTAGATGTTACATTCGGTAAGGTAGTAGATTGATTCGAGCGTTCCGTTGGTGCGCTGTACGGATTTCAGTACGTATCCGTCTTTGGCCTTGATGGTTACTTGGTTGTAGGGCTGCTCGGGGAAGTTGAGGACGTTGTCGCCGTTGACGATGTTGTCCAAGGTAGTTCCGGCAACGGCTACCGATACGCGGTTGACGTCGTCAACGTTGACTGTTACTGAGTAGGGAGCTGCGAAAGCCTGAAAAGAGCAGGCTATACATGCCATGAGCACTGTCAGCAGAGAGTAAAGTTTTTTCATAAATCTATGTGTTAAATTAATGATTGGAATAGCTGTGTATGCGCAATTGAGAATCTTCTGAAATAGCTCGCGGACTGTGGCGATTCTTAACTTAAATTTTGGAAATTGTAAAAAATCGAAATGTCCGTAAGTGAAATCGGTGCAAAAGTATAAATAAAATTTTGTTTTACAATAATATTGTTGAAATTTTTGATGAATAAGTCGGAGAAGAGCAAGGGGATTCGGGTATAAACCTGTATGACAGGGTGTACTAATGGTCTTAGGAACCGGGAAAGTTCCTTGTTTTCGTCATGTCTTGCCGCTTGGTTGGAGCCACGCCCAGCGTTCGGCTCCAACCATGTTCGCATACCTGCGAAATATAAAATAATGCTTCCTGCAACGATTTGGCTTTGGCTGTTATGAAAATGTGTTGCCCCCAAGGAACATTAGCGAAAAAATAAGGCATTGAAAGTATATCGCTGTCTGCTCGGTCACCAAAAAAGTCAACAGCCTGTTGACTTTTTGCAATCCATTGGCTATATGTCTTATACCACCGTAGGGCAGCCTTGATATTTGATAGAGATAAGTCGGACAAGCTAAAATAAATTTGGCATTGCTCTCGACTTATTCGTATCTTTGGCTTGCGCCTCAGATACTCTCGCTCGGCAAAGCTAAAATAAATTTTGCTTTGCTCTCACTTATCCGTATCTTTGCACGTTGAAATGCTCCGGGCGGTTCCCGGCGGTAGTCCTTGAAGTTATTATGGTAGTGATGAAACGTCTATATTCCTTTATGTTGCAGCGGTTTCTGCCGTTGTTCATGATGACGTTTTTCATTTGCCTGTTCATCGTGCTGATGCAATTCCTCTGGAAGTCAATCGACGACCTTGTGGGAAAGGGTCTTACGGTGGATGTGATTGCCGAGCTGTTTTTCTACGCTGCATTGACGGCTGTGTCGCAGGCGCTTCCGCTTGCGGTATTGCTTGCGTCGCTTATGACTTTCGGAAATCTTGGCGAGAAATTTGAGCTTACGGCTATGAAAGCCGCGGGAATCTCGCTGTTCAAGATTATGCGACCGCTTATCGTGCTTATGGGATTTATAGCGGTGGGTGCTTTCTTTTTCCAAAACAACGTTGTGCCGATTGCGCAGACCAAGATGTGGACCCTGCTGTTTTCTGTAAAGCAGAAATCGCCGGAAGTGGAGATTCCGGAGCGCTCGTTCTACGACCAGATTCCGAACATGAATCTGTATGTCGACAGCAAGAATCAGGAAACGGGTATGCTCTATGGAATGATTATCTACGACCTTACCCGAGGCATGGACAACTCGCGTGTGATACTTGCCGATTCCGGAAAATTTAATTTCACCGAGGACAAGACGCGCCTGTTCCTGCACCTGTACAGTGGCGAAATGTTCGAGAATATGCGCGACAACTCAATGGGTTTCAGCTCGTCGCGCTACATGCCTTTCCGGCGTGAGAACTTCACCGACAAGCAGATATATTTCCCCTTCGACGCCAATTTCAACCGTATCGACGAAGAGGGCATGCGCTCGCAGTATATCGGGCAGAATGTTGAAGAACTGCGACATTCAATCGACTCCATCGGACAGCGGGTGGATTCGGTTGGTGGGGTATATGCCCGCGAAATCCGCTCCTTGCGTTATTTCAGCTTGCCCCCGTCAACACGGGAAAACCCTGCCGCTGACTATGTCCCGGCAGAGGTGCCTGATCTTGATTCCGTGTTCCTGCGTCCTTCGCCGGGATATGCCAAGACTTATATCACTCAGGCGCTTGCCAAGGCACGCAGACAGAAGCAGGATTATGAATATAAGAGCCTTGCCCTGTCGGAGCAGGCCAAACTCATGCGTCGCCACGATATCGAGATGCAGCGAAAGTTTACGCTGTCTTTCGCCTGCCTTATCTTCTTCTTTATCGGTGCTCCTTTAGGCGCAATCATCAAAAAGGGCGGTATAGGTACGCCTCTTATTATTTCGGTGCTCCTTTTTATCGTGTACTACATCATTGACAACACCGGCTATAAGATGGCCCGCGACGGCAAGATGGAAGTATGGGTGGGAATCTGGCTCAGTTCGATGGTTCTGTTGCCGCTTGGTGTGTTCCTCACTTACAAAGCTGTGGGAGATTCGGCTGTATTCAACTTCGACGCTTACCGCAATTTCTTCAACCGACTGTTCGGACGCACTCAGGGCCGTTCCCTGGCTTTGAAGGAGTTCAGCATCGAGGAGGTTGATCCGGTTCGCGCCACAGCCATGCTTGACGATTTCCTTGCCGACTGCCGCCGGGCATCGCAGGCGCTTGCATCGCTCAGCGCTCCGGCACGCCTGTTGTCGCGCAAGCACACATCGGCTCTGCGCGCCCCGATGAACGCGCTCGTGGATTATCTCTCGAACTCATCTGACATTTACGTCATAAATTTGTTAAATCAATATCCCTTTGTTATTACACAGCGTAATCTCGCCAAGGTGGTGACAACTACCGAAAGCCTGCTCGAAAGGATTGCGCCCGGAAGAAACACAGAGGAAATGATAAATGATGATTATGAACGACAAGATTAAACTTGACAGTATAAAAGAAGCCATCGACGACTTCCGTGAAGGCAAGATGGTGATTGTTGTGGATGACGAAGACCGCGAAAACGAGGGCGATATAATTGTCGCTGCCGAGAAAATCACTCCCGAGCAGGTCAATTTCATGCTCAAACATGCCCGTGGCGTGCTGTGTGTGCCGCTCACGATATCCCGTTGCCGCGAGCTTCAGCTTCCGCATCAGGTGGAGGACAATACTTCGATGCTCGGCACGCCGTTTACGGTGACGGTCGATAAGCTCGAGGGATGTACCACAGGTGTGAGCATCGAGGACCGTTGCGCGACAATACGTGCCCTGGCCGACCCGGCGTCAAAACCGGAGACTTTCGGCCGTCCGGGACATATCAACCCCCTTTACGCCCAGGATCAGGGTGTGCTCCGCCGCAGCGGTCATACTGAGGCTGCCGTTGACCTTGCCCGCCTTGCCGGATTGCGCCCTGCAGCTGCGCTGATGGAGATAATGAGCGACGACGGTTCGATGGCGCGACTCCCCGAACTTCGCCGCAGAGCCGATGAGTGGGGCATGAAACTTGTTTCGATACGCGACCTCATCGCCTACCGCCTTGAAAATGAAAAACTCGTTGAGCAGGGCGTCGAGGTGGATATGCCCACGGCATACGGACATTTCCGCCTGATTCCTTTCCGTCAGAAAAGCAACGGATTGGAACACATCGCGATTATAAAAGGAGATGTAACCACTGACGAGCCGGTGCTGGTGCGTGTACATTCGTCGTGTGCAACAGGCGATATTTTTGCATCCCGCCGGTGCGACTGCGGCGACCAGCTCCACAAAGCGATGGAAATGATTGAAAAGGAAGGCCGCGGAGCTGTGGTATACCTCAATCAGGAAGGCCGCGGAATTGGTCTGATGGATAAAATCAAGGCATATAAACTTCAGGAAGAAGGCCTTGACACGGTGGAAGCCAACATCCATCTCGGTCACGCCGCCGACGAACGTGACTACGGCGTTGGCGCACAGATTCTCAATCTGCTTGGAATCAAGAAAATGCGACTGATGACAAACAACCCCATAAAGCGCGTCGGTCTTGAAGGCTACGGACTTGAGGTGGTTGAGAACGTACCCATCGAAGTGGCTCCCAACCCCTACAACCTCCGCTACATGCACACAAAGAAGGAGCGCATGGGTCACGACCTCCACAAGCTCTGATTCCCACTATATTGCATACACGAAAGGCCACTATCAAAAGTGGCCTTTTGTGTATCCGATTGTCGGCAAAATAGGGATTTTAGTTTAAAAAATGTTAAGTAAATGGATTTTTCTTTCATAAAATTATGTTGTATAACATAAACTCTCTACCTTTGCATCAGTTTTTCATGGTATTAGATTTAAGGTGAAAAGATTATTCGTCGGGATGACGGATAATTTTTTTTTGTCTTGTTTCAACCGCAAATAAATTTGGCAATCCATATGGACCATCGTTGAGGGTTTTGCAAAATCGCCAACGCACGTCCGCAGGACGTGGATTATTTAATAACCGGGTACACCGTAGGCTTTTAGCCGGAGGTGTGCCCGGTAAATCACATATCTACATTGGCGTCCGAAGAACGCCGGAATCAGAGTAAAGGCTTTTTATGGCGGGTCGGCAACACTCCCTTAGGTACTCACGCTCGGCAATGCTCAAATAAATTTGGCATTGCTCTCGACTTATTCGTACCTTTGGCTATCGCCTTAGGTACTCACGCTCGGCAATGCTCAAATAAATTTGGCATTGCACTCGACTTATTCGTACCTTTGGCTATCGCCTTAGGTACTCACCGTGAATTCAAAATCGACATGCAACAATAGAGTCGATTAATAATTCTCCTCACT
>CAJURN010000032.1 GCA_910589055.1 uncultured Muribaculaceae bacterium | reverse complement strand
GTGAGGAGAATTATTAATCGACTCTATTGTTGCATGTCGATTTTGAATTCACGGCCGAGTCCTGCAAGAGGAATCGGCCCGTATTCATCATATTATTCAATCATCAGCGGACGAGCTTGCATGTGAGTCCGTCGGCTTCCACGATATAAACACCTGAGGCAAAGGAGCAGAGGTTGACAATCTCACCCTCCGAGGAAAGCATCAGACGTCCCGAAAGGTCATACACGCGGATTGATGCTGCCGCGTCGGAAAGGCGGTAAAGACCATTGCCAATAGCGGATATGCCAAGTTTAGACTTCACTGAAGCGGCCTCGACTCCGGAGCCGGTACCTTCCGCATCGTAAGCTCCTACGGCAATCACAGCAGGACGCATTACATCACGCTGGTCCACCTCGTCGCTCACCTGCACCGGACATTTGTACTCGGCCACAACCAATCCGGCAAAATCGGAGCGGTTATAGTAGCGGGTGAACTCCTGCGGCACAAGCACTTTCGAGAATCCGCCCTTATCCTGAAGTCCGGAACGGCCAAACACGGAATAAGGTGTGTTGGAGTCGCTGTAATTGTCATAACCGGTGATTATGACATCGCTTGCAAAATTGTTATCAAAGGCTTCACCTCCATCTGCGGCTGCACTGAAGTTGCAGCATCCGAAGATGTTTCCTCCATCGGAAACAAGGACATTCGATACCTTTGTTGTCATGTCAGCGAGATTGATTGCAGGCACATCGTCGTAGTTCTGCAAACCGAGGATATATGAATTGATTACACGGATTTTGGGAGTTCCGGTGGCATATATCGCACTTCCTGTCTCGGGAAGTTCAACCTCATTGTCGGCGATTGTCGATGAAGCGATATAAAGCTGGGTGGCATCATTCATATGGATTGAGGCCTGCTTATATCCCGAGTTGCCGGTAATGGTGGAGTTGAGAATATAGATGGAGCCTGCATTCTGGCGGATTGCGCTGCCGCCGGCGACACTGCCTGTGCCCACTCCGCGGTTGCCTGTGATAAGGCAGCGCTCAAGCACGGCCATGGGCTTGAAATAGCTGTCGGCATCGCCTCGTTTCGACTGATTGACGGCAATACCTGCCGACTGTCCTTCGTTGTCCTCGAAAATGCAATCAATGAAATGCGTCTGTGAACCGCTGTTTGAGAAAGCCGCTCCGGCATTGACACTTCTGTTGCCGCGGAAGATGCAGTTGCGGACGGTCACAAGATGGGTCATGTCAACATTTATCGCACCTAACTCGGTGAGCTTTGTGCCGTTGTAATAAGCTCCGGTGAGGACAAATCCCTCGATAAGAACTTTCTGAGGATTGGAAAGCAACGAAGTCTCGGCCTTTGTTGTCTGCACGAAAATAAGGTTGCGCATATCTCCTTCGTCGGCGATTCCGTTACCGTTGCGGTCGCCGTTGAGCACAGTCGGAGTGGTAGTGGGATAGGTCAGTTCGGGCACAGTAGTTCCGGTAAGGTCAGCAGGATAACCGCCATGAAGATTGACAGGATTGTTCTGCATCTTCAGGCCTGTCACAAGCGCGTTGCCGCTGGCCTGTTTCTCGGGGTAGTAATACGTACCTCCGGCAAAATACACATTGTCGCCCTTTGACATATCGGCCATCTTGGTAATACAGTCGGCAAGATTGAAAGCGGTTTCCCAAGTGGTGCCGTCATTGCCGGAAGGGGCGTCGACCTTCACAAACCATGAAGCGGCCGAAGCAGAGAGAGAACTTGCCACCAGCATGGTCGCTGCGGCGAAAAAAGAATTGTGTTTCATAAAATTGGTGAATTATTAAGGTGATTATTTCAAATTCAATTTAAAGGAGGGTAAGAGTCGGCGGCACGGTAGGCGTCAAGCCCCTCCGTGTCGAGGTTGGTCTTGTAGCCTGGGCCTCCGCCTCCGACATAACCGCGGCTTTCGCCTGCCTCCGACGTACTTATCCAGAAAGAGTACAGATCGGCATTGTCGATGACGAAACGCAGGCGCACTGCCTGACCGCTGTATGCCGATAGGTCGGAACGGTTCTTCCATGTCATGCGGTAGATGGTGGAGTCGCCCGTCATGGGTACACAATCGTCCGCGGAAAAGCCGTCGAGCACACTTCCGTCGGCGTCGAGCAATTCGGCTCGGAGCGAACCTCCGGTTCCGCAATCGGCATTGACGAAAAGATATGAGCCATCGAATGAAACCGGACGTGTCGTCACCACTCCGGACTCACTTCCTTCGGCCGACAGCGAGCAAAAGCCATCGCGGCGAAGCACGGCAATACCGGTGCCGCTGTTGGCGTGCATGCCATAACCTGTGCCGGGACGCGTCTCATCGCCACGGAAGCCGATGTAATAGAATCGCAGTTGGTCGCCGACAACCGAACATATTCCGCCTACCGACTGTACATAGCCCTTGTCCCAGGCCGAGCCCCCCGACGAAGGGATGAACGACCGCCGGTCGTCCGGACGCGACCAGTGAAAACCATCGCGGCTGAAAGCCACTTTCAGGTCGGTACGCTTGGGTATACCCTGTGCTTTGCAGTCCTCGTTCTGTGGACCGAGGAAAATCTGCATCATCCCGAGCATCACGCTCTCGTAAGCCACGGCATTTACATTGTAAAGTTCGGGCATGATGCCGACCTCAGGGTCAGGTTCGTCAAGATTGTCGGCTCCGCACCAATACACCACGTTGCGTACCGACCAATCGGCTCCCGAAAGGAAATCCGAGCACTCGCGGTAGAAGCGGTTGCGCCCGTAAGGAGCCGGAGAGAGTCCTCCGCCGTTGCGCAGGCTGAACACATATTTGCGGCGGAAAGGATTGTAGAACATTGTCGAACGATCGCCGGACGCACCCGAGCGCACGATGTTGTTCCAATGGATGCCATCGGCTGAAATCGCTGCAAACCCGCGGCTGTCGGGAGACTCAGCGTTCGGCGGACGGAAATAGATCTTATAACGCTCATAGGCCGGAGCGTCGTAGTCGACAACCACCCCCGACGAATTGGGTGCATATCCTGGAAGAATCTGATTGAGCACACCCACTCCGAGCGTCGGGCGATCCCACTTCAAGCCGTCCCGACTCGTGGCATAAGCCTGGGTATTGAGCCACCCGGCTTCATACCACATCTTGAACACACCTTCGGCATCATCCCAATATACACCGCCGTCTTTAGGGGCGGCGCCGGGATTTCCGGAGGCATATTTTTCAAGCTCCGTCTCGACTTTCAGTACCGGATTGGCCGAGTATTTTCGCGCCTGATACCAACGGCGCTCCACCCCGTCAAGATTCCCGATAAGGAAATCGTCGACGAAGAGCTGACGTCCCACATTAACGGGAATAACCGCCGGAATATTCTCCGCTTCGAGATACGGCACAGGCATAGGCTCGCGCGACTGTGGCGACATATTTTTCGGAGGCCACACCGACGGCAACACGATTCCATTGTAAAGCACTTCCGGAGCATCGCCGTCGGGATAGATGTCATTAGCTGTGAGCTTGTTACCCTCCAACAGCGACCGCTCTACAACCACAATCGGATCGAATGAGTCACCGGTCGACGAGACGGCACTTACCGCGCGGATGGCCGCTCCCGAACAGGCGGCGGTGTTGCCCGTGAAGATACAATCGGCTACATGCACCGTGGAGCCGTTGACCGTAAGAGCCGCACCACCGTCATATCGGGCGCTGTTGCCGCTTAATATGCAGTGGCGCAGCGTCACCCCTTGCGCGAGATTGACACAAACGGCACCACATTCGGCCGGGTCGGAACCTTCGTAGTAAGCGCCGGTGAGAGTGAAACCCTCGATGAGTATGTTCCGTTCCGACGTGGGGAAGTCGCTTCCGTCAATGTAGAAAAAGTTACGCACATCGTAATCATCGGCTTTGCCGCTGCCGTTGGAATCGCCCACAAAAATTGTCGGGGTTTCAGTTGGATAATCCAATTCCGGAGTCATATTGACGCGCAGATCGGGCGAATAACCTCCGTGCAGGCCAATGCACTTACGATTGATTCGTACCATTGTGACCGCATCCGAGCGATAAACTCCACCGGCAAAGAAAACATCATCGCCATCGGCAATACTTCCGTCGGCGAGCCGAGCCAGGAATGTGTCAAGATTCCACGCACCGGGCCATGTTGTCCCTGCCGTAGTGCTGCTGCCGTCGACTTTGACAAACCATTTCGCAGCCGGAGCCTGAAACGCCACCGACACCATCAACGCAGCAAACAAGTATAAACTTCTAATATTCATATCTTTCAATTTTATCAAGCCTGTTCCTCAATAGCTCTTGCCTCAAGAAGTTCGTCGGTCATATCAACCGTGTGCGGACGCATGACGCATATCTCAAGCAGCACCGACGCTCCCACAGCCACAATCATGGCCGCGAAAACCGAAGTCTGATAACCTCCCTGCATGGCATAGCCGAGCACTTCGGTTATCAATGCGCCTGCGGCTATGCCGGTAAAGTTCATTATACCGTAGCAGGTTGCACGGCTCCGCGAGGGAAAGAACTGACAGATGATGGGCATGTTGTTTGTGTCGTACATTCCGAAACCGATACCGAAAATGATTCCTCCGGCGAGGATGGCTCCGAGATTTCCCGAGAAAAGAATCAGCAGCAGTGCCGGAACAATCATTGCAAGCCCGGTGGCGGAGGTGAAGACACGCCCGCGCAAGGTTCGCTTGACCCAACGGTCCGATAGCCATCCGCCGAAAAACACTCCGGCAAATGACGACATCGCCAGCGTCACGGTCCACATGGGACCCACGACATCCATGCTCATATCCAATGTGTCGCACATCATTGTCGGGAGCCAGTTCTTCGTCACCCATCCCGGCAGATTCAGAGCCGAGAAGTAAAAGAGCATGACCCAGAAAGCTGTGTGCCGGACGAGCATCGCCAAGCCTTGACGACGTGCGGAGGTATTCGGAGCGGCATTGTCGGCTGTCCCGACCGCCCCATGACCTTTTTTCTCATGAAGTAGCACCGCAAGCACAAGAGCGTAGGCTATTCCTATAAGGCCGAATACATGAAATGTGAATTGCCATGAGGCATGAGCCGAAATCGTGGCACCGAAACCGCCTATTGCCTGACCGAGATAGATACCCGACGTAAGCGCACCGACCGCGATTGAACGGGTGGGGCCGTTGTGGTAATCGGCAACCAAAGACAATGCCGCCGGAATATAGAAAGCCTCACTTATTCCCATTATGCCACGCAGGACATAGAGGGTACGGATGTCGTAGGTGTAGCCCATCAGAAGCGTCACCGTGGACCATACTCCAAGGCTGAATATAATCAGCCACTTACGGTTGATGCGGTCAGCAATAGCACCCGACAGGGGGCTCATCAGTGCATACACCCACAGGAATATCGCCATAAGCCGCCCGAAGTTAGCCACATCGCGCAATGCCTCGATGTCCTCCATCATATACGGCCTCATGGTAGCGAGCATCTGACGGTCAAGGTAGTTCAGCAGAGACACTACGGCAAGCATTGCCACCACAAGCCATGGATAGAACTTTCGCTCAGTGATTTTCATGCCGGACTAATATTTGATTTTGACAACAACCTTTTTCACGGCCTCAGCAGCCGCAGAATCCACCGCCATACTCGGACGATGGGGGTCGTCGGGGAAGAATGTCATGAAGCAGGACGAATCAGCCACAGCGTAAGCAGCCCCGGCGACACCTTCGGCGGAATAGAATTCAATATCGTCGGTATAAGGCTCTACTACTGTAAGCTCCTCGGGTGTGGCGATGCCCATGCGCTCACAGCCGCTTACAATGTATTGCAAGTCAATGTAACGGCGGTGTGACTCAAACCGGCACGAATCGGGATTGCGGGGAACATATTCGCTCACGATGGCGTAAACCTCACCGTCCGTAAGCAATTCATACTCTCCGGGCACCGGCTCGTCGGCACAGCATGCCGCAAGGTAATCGAAAGCGGCTTTCCAACGTTCCGGATATTGCCGCATATGTTCCGCGGTCTTTGTGCTGTCGCATATCGGAGACAGCACCACCCTACATTCCCCACGGGTAAAAGAAGGCCGGGAGACTTCCTCTCCGTCATGACGGCTGTTGCCGGAGCACGACGCTGTAATTATCGCTGCCATGGCTATTGCAAAAAACTTTACGGTACGTTTCATAACACTTCCTCAATACACTTCTTAATCACTTTTACATTTGCGGCAATCGTATCCGACGCCTCAGCCGAAACCGGACGAAGCGGCGCAAGCACATTGTTGCGTATCAGTCCTTCCGCAGCCATGGCTGCTTTCAATCCTTTCATGAAACTTACAGGCGAGCCGTCGACCGAATAAATCAATGTCGACACCTTCATCACAATTGCCTGCAAGGCCGCAATACGAGGGTGGTCAGCGCGACGGCATGCGTCATACAAGGCCACATACAGCGCCGGGAAAAGATTTGAGCCGGAATTGACACCACCGTCGCCGCCAACGGCCATTGTGGAGGCAAGCATCTCGTCCGGACCAACCATTATCGCAAAATCCGGATACGCCGTCTTGACCTCGGCAAGCAAGGTATTGAAATACGTGCCGTTGCCGGAACTGTCCTTGATGCCGATGATGTTTGGATGGGCTGCGAGCCGAAGCACCGTGTCCACATTCATCATCATCTTTGTCTGAGCCGGAATGTTGTAAAGGAACAGCGGCAGACGCAGACCCTCGGCCAGCCGTACGTAGTAATTATAGATTTCCTCCTGAGTAAGCGAGAAATAGAACGGCAGAGCGCTCACAATGTAGTCGGCGCCGCAATCGGCAGCATAGTTGCCAAGGGCGATACTGCGTTCAAGGCAACTGTCGGCCACGTGCACAAGCACTTTCGTGCGCCCGGCGGTATACTCAACGGCCAGCCGTATGAGTTCCTGCTGCATACCGACAGTCATCGAGGCTCCCTCGCCGGTGGTTCCCATAAGGAATATGCCGCTGACGCCGCCATCGACAAGATGATTGACAAGCCTGCGCAAACTTTCCCGGTCGATATCGCCGGATGAGGTGAAGGTAGTAACCATTGGAGTCACTATCCCGGTGAATACTTTATTTTCGGACATAACAGAATTTCTTTTTAATCGTGTTTATTGATTTGATATGATTTCGCAACTTTATAGGCCGCAGCACCTTCCGTGTCGACTCCTCCGGTGAATCCCGGGCCGCCCGCAGCGTTGAATCCGAGGCTCTCTCCGGCTTCAGAAGGACTTATCCAGAATGAATACAGGGCTCCGTCGGTGAGTCTGAAACGAATCCTCACCGCTTGTCCGGCGAGTTCCGCGAGATTCTTCTTGCCTTTCCATGAAAGTTGTGCGATTGTACTGTCGGTACTCAGAGGGCGGCACTTATCCAGCTCGAATCCGGGAACAGGCTTGCCGTCAGCGCCGATGATTTCAGCGGCTATGCTTCCGGAGCCATCGCAATCGACATTCACGAACAGATGTTTTCCGGAAAAACGTATCGGGCGCGTCAGCAACTCGCCGCCGGAGCTGTCGGCTTCGTGCGACACAAATCCGTCGCGGCGCATCACGGCCATGCCGGTACTTCCGCCAAAGTGCATGCCGTTTTTCTCATACACATTGCTGCGGAGGTCGTCACGTCCCGAAAAACCGATGTAATAGAACCAGAGTTCGTCGCCCACAATGGTACAGATTCCGCCAACCGACTGGACATATCCGCGGTCCCATGCACCGGGATGACGCTCGGCACAGATAAATTCCGCACGGTCGGACCGGTCCCAGTGGAAGCCGTCGCGCGAATAAGCCACTTTGAGCTCAGTAATCTTCGGCACGCCACGTTGCTTGCACACAGCGTTGTCCGGTCCAAGATGTATCTGCGGAAGTGCGAGCATGATGCTTTCGTAGGGCGTGGCCGAGAGATTGTAAAGCTGCGGACGGTCACCGATATACGGGTCGGCGGCATCCATATAATCGGCTCCGCACCAGAAACGCAGACTGTCGTAGTCCCATGCGGCACCCTCCATGAAATCAGCCGACTCATGATACAGGCGATAGCGACCTATGGCACTGTTGTTGACATTTCCTGCATTACGAAGGCTGTACACCCACACTTTGCGGAACGGATTATAGAAAATGGTAGAGCGGTCGCCGCAACGGCCTGTACGAGCCGGGGTGCTCCAATGGATTCCGTCGGCCGACACCATGCAGTTGCCGTAGTTGAAACGTTCCTTGCTTCCCGGGATGCTGTTGGGCGAGCGCAGGAACATTTTGAACCGCTCTTCAGGACGGTCGGTGAAATGGTCGAGCCACACTGTCGATGCGTCGGCAACTATGTCGGGAACAATCTCATTAGTTCCCGGCACTATGTCGAGTTGCGGACGAGTCCAATGTATGCCGTCGCTGCTGACCGCATAAGCCATTTTATTGAGCCATCCGGCCTCGTACCACATCTTGAACACACCGTCGGCGGGATCCCACCACACGCCGCCATCTTTGGCCGATGCGCCGGGAGTGCCGTAGACACCCATCTCAAGTTCTGTCTCAGGACGTAACACAGGATTGAAATCGACCTTACGCGGTTGATGCGCCACCCTGCGCAGGGAACTGCTCTCAATCAGGAAAGTATCCACCAGGAGCTGACGCCCGTTGTCGACAGGTATCACATCCGGGCGCATTTCGCCAAGATAAGGAAGCGGCATCGGGTCAAAATTCAATGCAGGATCCGGAGGCCAGACATCGGGAAGTACCACGCCGTTTGAAAGCGTCTCGGCTGCCGCTCCGGATGCGAGCAGGAGTGAAATAGTAAGAATTATTGAATTACGCATGACTTTACAATTTTATCGGGCGGGGCCGTCCCAACCGGGATTTTGTTCAAGATTAGGATTGAGCACAAGCGAACGCATCGGTATGGGTGCGAGGTAATCGCGCTGCTCATTCCATGATTTCTCTTTCTCGGCATTGACAACCATGTATCCCTTGTCGCCGTCGCTCAGGAATATGTCGAGTCCGATTTTAAGCGGTTTCGCGCCGCGGAGCAGTGGCGTTGGCGGACGGTTCTCAATATAGAGATACACGTCGTTGCTTCCGTCGCCGTCGATGTCACAGCCACCTTCGCCGGGAAAGTATGCGCCCAGAAACTGAGGCACAAACAGCGCACCGGCCTTCCACCGCATGATGTCGTCGTAGCGCAGACCTTCCATCGCAAGCTCGATGCGCCGCTCACGCCGTATTTCCAGAATCACGCCTTTATCAGCTCCGTCAACCGCCGGATACATCGCCGCCAGATAAGGGTCGGGATTACCATTGGCAGCGTTCAGGTCGATTGAAGGCATACCCACACGGTCACGTATGAGCTTGATGCTGCGGTCAAGATCATCCTGCGATAGCTCGCCAAGTTCCGCCTTTGCCTCGGCGTAGTTGAGAAGGACTTCGGCATAGCGGTAGATTATGATGTCGTTCTCATTCGAGTTCTGAGCGTCGGAAATCTCCGAGGTAAAATATTTGATGGGCAGATAACCGGTTACAGAATGTGTGAACAGTTCGATGAGTTTGTCGGTGTCGGCCTCGCTTTCGCCAACGCGCGTGAAACCCGGACCTGCGATTGTCTGCTTCATGCGCGGGTCGCGGTCTTTGAATTCCTCTCCGAAAGTCATTGTGGCATAACCGGGGCGGTCGGTAAATCGCGAGCCGTCGGCCATAAGATAAGAGTTGACAAATGTCTTCTCAAAGCCCAGGCGGTTGCCGGCCGGATTCGTCAGCGAGTAGTTGAATCCGTGCTTCAGTCCAAGTCCGAAGTTATAGGCTTCGGCATTGATAACTTCTGTTGAAGATGCGTCGTTGGTGACAGGTTGTGCAAACAGATCACGATAGGCATATTCGGGACCGCCTGTCATGTCAATCTGGAATTTTCCCGATGCTATCAGTTCTTCGGATGCGCTGACACATTCGTTCAGGAAACGTTCGTAGCCGTCGATTCCATGATATTTACGGAATGTGCCCTCGAAAAGGCAAAAGCGGCTTTTCAACGCAAGCGCGCTCCAGGAGGTGATGGTGTTGAGGCTTTTTGTGGCGGGCAGCGACAGCAGGGCTATATCCAGGTCCTCGAGAATCTTGTCGGCAATCAGCTCACGGCTGTCGCGAGGATTGTACAGTTCCGGGCTGTCATCGTCGAGCACAATGTCGCACCAGGGAACGCCGCCGAAAGTCTTGAGTTTGTCGTAATAGAATCTCGCTCGCAGGAAGCGTGCCATGGCCTCGTATTTGAGACGTACGGCCTCATCTTCGCAGTTTGGCGAATATTTGAAAAAAATATTGATTTTGCGTAGGTCGGTCCAGCTCCAGCTTCCGGCACTGATGGTTGAGCTGCGCAATCCGGTCATATAAGCGGGAAGAGTCTTGCTCACTCCGTTATCGGCCGTTTCGGTGGTGACTCCTGACATCATTGGCAGCAGGCCGTTGATATAAAGGCGCAATTCGTTTTCGGTACGGAAGGAATTTTCGGGGCTGAGCGACGACTGCGGCATCTGGTCGAGACTGCAGCCCGAGAGAGCTATGGCAACAGCTCCGAGTATGCTGATATATTTGTGGTTCATGGCTCTTTGATTAGAATGTGATATTAAGCCCCGCAGAGAAAGTACGGGAGAAAGGATAGATACGTGCATCGGCCGAGGACATAGCCTGTTCCGGGTCGATATAGCGGGTATGGAACGGGGAGTGATACCACAGATTCTCGCCCGCGAAATACACCCGGAGCTTCTCCACATAGAACTTGCGCGTCAAAGAAGCCGGAAGCGTGTAGCCCACTGTAAGGTTCTTGAGGCGGATATAGGCGAGATTCTGCAGATAGCGGTCGTTGACAACCCGCATCTGGGCATTGTCCTTATATGCCGCGCTACCTCGCTCAAGCTGTGGAAAATAAGCGTCCGGATTGTCGATTGTCCATGCCTGTTCGGCCAATCCCTTGGGCAGGAAGGCGCTGTTGACGCGACCCCACGAGCCCCAGAATTTTTCCATTTCCTGGTTGGGATACATATTGAAGCGTCCAATACCCTGAAAGGCCACATCAATGTCGAATCCGAGCCAGCTTACCGATGCTCCGAATCCGTAGTTCCAGCGAGGGAGCGAATTTCCTATTACCTCGAGGTCGCCATGGTCGTCCACGGTGTTGGAGCCGCTGTCGATGACGCCGCTTCCGTCGACATCAATGAATTTCAGGTCGCCTGCACGAAGAACCGACCAATCACCGCTGGCGGTCCAGATGTCGCGGTTTACCTGATATTGGTCCACGGGCCACGCCGCGGCCTCTTCATCGGATTGGAACAGGCCGCCTATACGGTAGCCCCATATCTCGCCGAGTTCCTGACCTTCGTAGTAGTCGGTGAGCACTCCGGAGTCGTTGCCCTGATATTTGGTGATTTTCGAGCGGGAGTCGCCTAATGACGCCCGGACTTCATAGGAGAGCGTTCCGACCGGCATTTTTATGCGGTCGTTCCACGACATGGTGAGTTCATATCCTGTGGTGCGGAGCTCGCCTACATTCTGGCGTGGCGGATCGGCTCCGAAAATGTCGGGTACGGTGATTCCGTCGGCAAACATGTCGGTGGTGCTCCGGATAAAATAGTCGCCTGAGAACTGGAGTCTGTTGTTGAGAAGCGCGAAGTCAAGTCCGACATCAAACGAATGTACCTTTTCCCACGTGTAATCCGATGCCACCGGAGAGGGCGTTGTCAGATAATACACAAGTTCATTGTCGACGATATAGCTCGTGGACTGCTTCTGACTGATTGTACTGTAAGGATACATCGCCACTCCGAGCTGATTGCCGAGGAGTCCGTAGCTCGCGCGTAATTTCAGGTTGTTTACAGCCTGGACGTCGCGCATGAAGGCTTCCTCGCTTATGCGCCATGCAGCCGACGCGGAGGGGAAAAATCCGTAGCGGTTGTGCGACAGGAAGCGCGATGAGCCGTCATAGCGGCCATTGAACTCCACAAGGTAACGGTTGTCGTAATTATAGTTGACACGCATGAAAAGTCCGAAAAGCTCGTATGCAGTCGCACCTCCGGTGGTCTTGATGTCGTCGCCAACGGCAAGGTTAAGGTCGTTGAGACTTTCCGACAGCACTTCCGTCCGATAGCCGAGCAGATCGTGGGTCTGCTGGTGCTCGTAGTTGACACCTGCCACGGCAGAGAAATTATGTCGCACACCGAATGTCGCATCATAGCTTGCATATGCGTTGAATATGTGCGAGGGATTGAACGACATGCTTTTCTGATAATAATCGGTCTTGTGTGCTGTGGTGGAACTGAGCTGGGTACGTCCTTCAGACCCTGACGACACGTACACTGTGCCCTGACGCTTCCAATTGTCATCCATGGTGAACATGAATGTGTAGTCGGCGTTAAGTTTCAGTCCTTTAACAACATCAAGCGTGGCCGAGAATGTGTTCTTGAAACGTCGCAGGCCAACGGCTCCTTTCGATACACCGCCCATTATGTCGGCGAAGCGCGCCTCGCCAAGAATCTTGCCGTTAGCCATCACGCCGGTATAATTGCCGTCGGGGCTGATGGGAACATAATATGGCGTACAGTTAATCATAGTGCGAGCGAAAGCCGCGTTCGAGGCATTTTCACCCGGATAGGTGTGGGTGCGGTCGAAATAGGTCGTATTGTTCGATATGCGCAGGCGGCTGCTCACCTGTGCGTTGATTTTTGAGGTGAGCGTATACTGACGGTACTGTTCATCGGCGATTCTGATGAAACCGTCCTTTGTGTAATAGCTGCCTGAGATGTAATACTGCACTTTATCTCCACCTCCGGAAATTGCAACGTTGTGGGAGTGAGCCAGCGCATTTTTCTTGTACATCCAGTTCCACCAGTCGAAGTTGCCGTAATAATGATATTTTCCGCTCGTATCCTTTACAACCCAGGGACGGTCGGGGTTCTCGGTCACGTCGTAGCGGCGCGCCTCGAGTTCGGCATAGTCATCGGCTGTGTAGCCGGTGGCCGAACCTCCGGTACTCTTATAGGAGGTGTCGTAGATGGTGGCATGATCGTAGCCGCAGGTCACGAAATCGGTTTTCACCGTAGGCTGCGACCAGGACACATATCCTGAATAGGTTACACGTGTCTTGCCTTCTGTGGCCTTCTTGGTTGTGATGAGAATCACGCCGAAAGCGGCCCGTGCGCCGTAGATGGCTGCCGATGAGGCGTCTTTGAGAGCGGATATGGACTCGATGTCATTGGCATTGACCTGGTCGATGCTTCCGGGCACACCGTCGATGAGAATCAGCGGAGAGTTGGAATTGATGGAGCCTTCGCCTCGGATATTGATTGAACCTCCGGCTCCGGGCGAACCGGTGTTGACAGAGATGTTTACGTTCGGAAGCACTCCCTGAAGCATCTGCACTACTGAATTGGTAGGGCGGTTTTCGAGAACTTCGCCGCTTACAGCCGCAACAGCACCGGTAAGATTCACTTTCTTCTGCGAGCCGTAGCCTACAACCACAACCTCGCCGAGCTGTTCATGATTGTCGCGCATCACCACTTCAATTTGTTTGCGACCGCGCACGGCAATCTCCTCAGGAATACAGCCTACATAACTGAACACGAGTGTGCCGTCGGCTGCGACAGCGATGCTGAACCTGCCGTCGATGTCGGTCACGGCCGCCGTTTTAGCGCCTTTGACATTGACACTGACCCCGGGCATGGGGTCTCCCTGCGGGTCGGAGACTGTACCTGTCACTAAATTCTGAGCCATGGCCGCCACAGTAGCTGCCAAAAGCATCCAGGCCATAAGAATGGCTCGTCTAAATGAGCGCCGGACTTGCCGGGCTTTGTTCAAGTTGTTCATCTAGTATGGATTGGTTGGGTTGAGAAGCGATGAAATCGGCCACTTCGTCGGCCGTGGGAATAGAGGTGGTGGCGCCCGGACGAGTCACGGCGATTGCGGAGGCTGCATTGGCGTAGCGCATGTCGTCCTCTGTGACATAGCCGTCGCTGAAGCGGACTGCCAAAGCACCGCAGAATGTGTCGCCGGCGGCAATGGTGTCGACCGCTTCTACCTTCCAGGAGGCGACATGTACGCTGGTAAACGGGGTTATAAGATATGCTCCGTCCTTACCGACGGTGACAACGATATTAGGTATTCCGGTAAGGCGCAGGCGGTCGATTATGGCGTCAAGATTGTTATTATCGAACGTAAGTCCTGCCACAGCCGCACCCTCGACCTCATTGACAACCAGAACATCTACCACCGACAGCAGGTCGGCGTCAGCCTGACATGCCGGGGCGAGATTAAGTACAACTTTCTTGCCAAGCGAATGTGCGAGTTTTGCCGTGGTGCGTATGGTCTCGTAAGGAATCTCGGCCTGCATCACCACCACGTCGGCATCGCTGATAGCGCGTTCAAAAGTAGCCACAAGTTCGGGCTGGAGCGTGTGATTGGCACCCGGCGCAACGGCGATACAATTGTCGCCCGCATGACTGACGTATATCAGCGCCATCCCAGTGGGATGCTCGGCATCGTCGATGACATAATCAGTCGCTATGCCTTCGCGCCGGAGCAGAGCCTTGAGCATCGACGCATAATGGTCGTTGCCAAGGGCGGTGACAAATGTAACATCCCCGCCGAGGCGTGCGGCGGCAATGGCCTGATTCATTCCTTTTCCTCCGATGGCCTGGGAAAACTCCGCATCACCTACGGTCTCGCCGCAGGAGGGCAGATGATGCACCTTTGCCATCATGTCAATGTTGGTGCTTCCAACAACTACAATTTTATTCATCAATGTGTATATGATTAGGGTTATAAAATTTTTCAGATACAGGCATCCACTTCCGAGCGGTAAGGGATAGCCTGCTGGGCGCCCAGACGCGTAACAGAAAGAGATGCCGCAGCATTGGCATACACCACAGCCTCCATAATGGGCCGGCCGAGGGAAACCTGGACACAGAAAGCGCCACAGAACACATCGCCCGCGCCCGTAGTGTCAACCACCTCGATTTCCCGCGCAGGGAAAGAGGCATAGCTCTCTCCGGCCTTTACAAATACTCCGCCTCCACCGAGAGTTATTATCACATTGTCGACGCCCCTTCTGCTGATTATATCGGCAGCGGCACGCGCACTGCGTGTATCGGTGATGTCTATTCCCGCAAGCTGTTCGGCTTCCACCTTGTTGGGCAGAATGGCGAAAAGCCGGCTTATGATGGAGTCGCTGAGCGAAAGTGGCGCCGGAGCAGGTTTCATGACAGCAGGTACTCCGTGGCGGCGTGCAAGCTCAATGGCATATTCCACCGTAGGGATGGGAATTTCGAGCTGCACAATAAGGATGTCGGCTTCGGCTATGCATGGTTCAGCTTTTGCAACATCCTCGGGACTGAGCGTGGAATTGGCTCCCGGAGCCACTATTATATAGTTCTCCCCCATTGAATTGACAGTTACCATGGCAAGTCCGGATGGATTCGACACATCGGTAATCACATGACACGTGGATATGTTCTCGTTGCGATACAATTCAATAGCCTGGAGACCGAAAATGTCATATCCTATTTTCGACACAAGGGTGACAGATCCACCGAGCCGGGCAGCGGCAATGGCCTGATTGGCGCCTTTTCCGCCGGGTTCCATGAAGGAGGTTCCTCCGAGCACCGTCTCGCCCGGTTCGGGAAAACGGTCGGCCCGGATTATCATGTCGGTATTACAACTTCCGACAACAACAATTTTGGGAGGTTCAGGTATAGATTTCATGGTAGGGTTAGTTTTGACATTACAAATATATGTGGCTGTTTACCACACTTATACGCCAAAATATCCCATTTTTAATAATCTCAACCTACAAAAATCCGGCACACGAATAGTGCAAACCAATATAAACCAATAAATTAATATTAACTAAAAATTCGCAAATAAATAATTATACACCTAATCAGATGTAGTTTTCCTTTTCAAAATCTCACGCAAATTCTCCCCTGTGAGCTTCGACTCTATCCATGCCGTGAAATCAAAAATAGAAAGCAGGCGCCGCTCATACTTGTCAGCGCCAAGACGTTCGAGCGACGGACGCATCTTGTGCCACATCGCCATGCGCTGCCGCTGCATCGGTGGCAGTCCTGCATTTGTGAGAAAACGCAGCATCACGCGCTCGGTGGCAAAAGCGATTTTTCCACGCGAACGGGATATCGAACGGGCTTCATACTGCAACAAATCATGCTCTCCGAGTTCATAGTAAGCCATAAGCCTTACAAGGCGTATGGTGCGCATAAGGGGCAGATATTTTATATTCTGATTCAGCATCGCACTGGCTATGATGCGGCTCACACGTTTCCAGTTGCCGAGACCAAGCTCCACAAGAGCCGAATAAAGCTGAAGCTCACATTCACGCACCGGAACAGGACGCACCTCCTTCTCAAGAAGCGACTCACGGTAGCGCCCCATCACCTCACGGCACGTAGCGAAATCGCCGCAATCCAGATAGGGGACAAGCTCATATTGGAACTGGATGCACAGGGCATTGGTCCGGATGTCGGCTGTCGCTGAATCGGCAAGCCTGCGCACCCTTTCAAGAAAAACACCCATATCGCCATAACGACGTGCTACGCGCAAAGCCCGAAGTATGCCTTCAAGCACCGAGAGATAGCGGGATATTGTCGAAGCCGGATTGCCTGTATTAGACTCGAACAGTTGATAAAGGGAATTATAGATATTCAGTGCGCCTTCTATATCGCCGGTCTCCATAAGATAACTTGCCTGAAACATCCGGTGATTGCGCTCCAGCTCAAAAGACTTGTCGGACTCGGCACGGAAACTATAAAACTCACTCATCACCAGATCCGACATCATCTTACGCTGTTCGGGAGTATGAATCGAACCTATGTGAAGCATCCTCTGACGCAGCAAGTTGTACAACGACGCATGTTCCGTAACCAGTCCGATGCTCTTGAGCGTCTTGCGCTGGAGCATATGCCGCTCAAAAAGCTCGCGCTCGGTTATGTCGGGGAAATCGAGGGTGAGCAAAAACTCCAGTTCATACTTCTGAGCCAGAAGCAATATTTCATTGAGCCCGAGCGAGCGCGAGTGCGAAATCACATCCTCGAGCAACTCAAAGCAATCCTCATAGAGCGAACGTTCGAAAAACATACACGCCCGGCCGATGTTGGCAAGCAACCCGGCCACAACGTCCTTTCCGGCGCGTAACGACATCAGCGTATCCGTAATCTTATCATACAGATACCTCACCTCGACATCAAAAGCTCCGTCGGGATACCGCTCAAGAAATGCCCGTCGGATTTCCTGTGCATCCGAAATATTACGCTGAGCAATCGCATGATATACCGCAAGATAGCGTTTGCCGTCACTCGCTTCCGAAAACTCGCCGCAACGCATGGCGAAAGCCTTGCGCTCGGCCTTGGTAAGCGAGCGCACAAGCATCACCAGAGAATCAATGCGTTTCATTATTACGGCGGAGTGAACGAATCAGGGCGGCAACATTGCCATATTCAACAAGGGCAAAATTACAAAAAACTTCAGATTTCCACCTATAATTGCACATATTATGACTATTACATTCCCAATCCCCCACTCCAGGCAATACCTAATCCATCCGAGTATCGTCAAGCGAGGGTCAGCGAGTTTCCTCATCGAAGATTCGACGGATGATTGCAGCGATTGCCGACCTGTCGGCCATCAGCTTATGGAGCTCTTTCAACCGACGCTCGTTATCGCTTCCGGGAATCCAAATCCGCAAATACCCATCCGGACCATATTTATCCTCAAGATGTGACATAGTGCGCCGGAAGTGTCCCTCGAAATCAAGTTCAGGATAATGCGACAAACCATATTGAATGGTACGGCGGATAATGGTTTCGGGATCAATCTGCCGGTCGGCCTCAGCCACAATAAGCCCATAGATGCTTCTCGGACGCTGATTGTTGGACGCCCGGTGGTCTTCCACCGCCTCTCCCATCAAGGCAATCTGCTCCGGAGCAAAATGTGCGTTAATAAACTCATCCGCTTCAAGAATTACCCTCGAATCGTGATGATGATTCAGCCTGCCCTTGACAAGCCCGAGGTCATGAAACGCCGCTATCACATAAGCCATCTCAGCGTCAGCACCGGGCATCCGCGCCACAAGCATGAGACTCTGCCGGATGACCGTGCGCACATGATCTTCCTGATGCGCCTTATCAAAAAACGCATAGCGAGGTATAATCTCCCGTTCGATATATTCAGTTATTTCACTTCTTATCATTTCGTCAACACTTCGTTTCCTGTAAAACAATCCCTATAATTTAAGCTAAAGATAGTAATTTCAAATCACATCCACAAAAAAACCACGTTCCCCGCACCAACTCCGCCACACCGGCGGGCAAAAGCGAGCTTAAATCATGAGGCACAGAGGATTTAACCCATATAACAATCGGTTATGCTCGAAAGCATAACCGATTGTTATCTCAAAAATTCTTTGTAACTTTGTAATTAGGAATAGTAACGCCTATCTGAAAATGACCGACTGATAATAAAAGACCTACGGCACGAGCCGAAAACCCTTTGAAAACTCCTTAGTAGTCGTTACAGGCGTTCTTCGCAGTCGCGAAGCGAGCATAGCTCGATAAGGTCAGCCTTCAGATGCTACAAGGAAGTTTTTGCATTTTTAATGGCAAACGAAAACATCGACATAAAGGAAGATGAAATAGCCGCTCTATCACCGGAGTTGCTGACGATTCTACTCAAAGACCATACTTTGAGCACTCCCGATGTGCAGGTTAACATCATCTGGGCTACGAATAACTATTCGTATCTCGGCGATGGCTTCGCTTATGTGGATCAGATTACCGTTGACAAAATCATAGGTGAATACGGTAAAATTATCATACCGCGTGCAGCAAAAGCCACCGATGCCCAAAGGCAGCGTAGCCGTGAAATGGCGGAAGTATTCACCCCGTCATGGATTTGCAATAAGCAGAATAATTTAATCGACAATGCTTGGTTCGGGCGTGATAATGTATTTAATACTGAAGTGGATGCTACCGATGGAAACCACACTTGGGTTGTAAATTACAACCACATAACCTTTCCCGATGGGAAATCCTGGCGTGACTATGTCGGTGACACACGAATGGAAATCACATGTGGCGAAGCTCCATATCTTGTTAGCCGTTACGATACCGTAACAGGAGAGGAGATTCCCATTGAGAAACGAATTGGTCTTCTCGACCGCAAACTCCGTGTTGTCAGTGAAAATACAGGGACTACCGAGGAGTGGCTTGACGGGGCACGACTGGCCTATAAGAATACATACGGCTACGAATGGCAAGGTGATAATCTGGTATTAGCCCGCGAAGCATTGCTTTACACATTCATTGATTATTTCCGCGCCAAATTCGGAAAGATGCCGTCGCTTAAATCATTATCATACATTGCCTACGTCATATCTTGGAATATCTGGCAGATGGATGGATTGAAGGGTGTAATCCCCGATACATGCCATAGCACCAAGATTACCAACGTAGGACTGTTTGGTGATGTTGAAGAAACAATAACCCCATGCAAGGGGTGTAAAGATGGAGACCTTAAACTGCACAATGGCACATACGCCATAATCTGTGATTGGGGTCAGAACGGCAAACCGGAGAAAGCCAAGAAGAAACTCCGCTATATCGACCTAATCAGATAACATACCATGGTTGAAACGTTCAAAATGCCGACTTCGAGGCTCATATATGTGTTCCGAATCAACGACAAGGAACACAAGGGAGCAGTAAAGATAGGTGAAGCCACTTATCAAGGCGAACTGTGGCCAAACCAACTCACCCACGATTGCAAGGAGTTAAGGCAGGCAGCACATGCCCGTATCAAACAATATACACAGACCGCCGGTATCAAGTATGAACTTGTGTGGGCAACTCCTTCTTTTTTCATTGAAGGCAACACCTTCACACATTTCAACGACAAGGCCGTTCATCAGGTGCTTCTCAACTCCGGATTCAAGATGCGCCACTTCGACATCTCGGGCAAAGCAACCGAATGGTTTGAGTGCGACCCTCCAACCGTGATGAAGTCCATTGAAGCCATCAAGTTAGGCAGAAAAACGCTCAATCCTGAAGATATTGCCCCTGCACAGCAGCCAATAGATTTCCGTCCGGAACAGTTGACCGCTATTGAAATGGCGACCAAGCAATTCAAGAAAGGCAACAAGATGCTTTGGAACGCCAAGATGCGTTTCGGCAAGACTCTCAGCGCACTCGAAGTTGTTAGGAGGATGCAGTTCAAACGCACTCTCATACTTACTCACCGTCCTGTGGTTAACGAGAGCTGGTTTGACGATTTCAACAAGATTTTCTTCGATAGCGGAGGTCGTTGGATCTATGGCTCTAAAGCCGCCAAGATAGATTTTGATGAGGTGGAAGCCTTTGCAAAACAAGCTGAGCCTAACTCGTATGTCTATTTCGCCTCGATGCAAGATTTGCGTGGTTCGGCACTGGCGGGCGGCAAATTTGATAAGAACTACGAACTTTTTGAAACCGATTGGGACTTTATTATAGTGGATGAAGCCCATGAAGGTACTCAAACAACTCTCGGCAAGAATGTACTTGAAGAACTGAAGAAAAAGAAAACTAAGGTTCTTCATCTGTCAGGCACTCCTTTCAATATCCAGAATGAGTTTGAGGAAGAGGAAACATTTTCTTGGGACTACATTAACGAGCAGAAAGCCAAGAAGCAATGGGAGATTGACCATCCGGGCGATTACAATCCGTATGGCACGCTCCCTGCAATGAATATCTACACCTACGACCTTGGCAAACTAATGAATCAACAGCGGTTTGCTGATAAGGAAGTAGCATTCAATTTCCGCGAGTTCTTCCGCACGGATAAATTTGGAAAGTTCGTGCATGAGGATTATGTGCTTAGATTTCTTGATCTTCTTACGAAGAATGACAAAGAGTCCCTTTATCCATTCTCCAATGACCGTTTCCGCAACATCTTCAGGCACACACTTTGGGTGGTGCCGGGAGTAAAGGAGGCCGCTGCGCTTGAAAAATTGTTGATAGACCACGATGAGTTTGGTGCCAATGGTGTTCAGATAGTCAATGTGGCCGGAGACATGGGTGTAACTGATGATGATGAGGAACGCCGATACAACAACGCACTACAAAAACTCAATGATGCTATAACCGCTAACCCATTTGCGACACGTACCATTACATTGTCATGCGGACGCTTGACAACCGGTGTCAGTGTCAAGCCTTGGACTGGCGTGCTGATGTTGGCAGGAACTTTCAACACCGCCGCATCCGCATATATGCAGACCATTTTCCGTGTTCAAACTCCGTTTGAGTTTGGTGGATTGGTTAAGGACAACTGCTATGTGTTTGATTTTGCACCTGACCGGACACTGACGGTTTTGGCTGAGGTCACAAGGGTCAACACCAAGCCCGGCAAAGCCGATTCAGAACAGAAAGAGAGACTTGGAGAGTTTCTAAACTATTGTTCTGTAATTGCTCTTGATGGCTCGCACATGAGAAAGATAAATACCAATAACCTCATGGAACGTGTCAAGAAAGTTTATATTGAGCGTGTGGTTAGAAGTGGCTTTGAGGACGGAGGTCTCTACAACGATGAACTTTTGAAACTCGATGCGGTGGATGTTAACGAGTTCAACCGCATTGGCAAAGCGATAGGCAAAACTAAGGCTCAGAAGGGCACAACTGAAATTGATGTAAATAAGCAGGGCCTCACCGACGAAGAATACAAGAAGGCAGAGGAAGCGAAGAAGAAACCGAAAAAGGAACGCACTCCGGAGGATGAAGCTGCCATAGCAGAGCAGAAGAAGCGTC
This sequence comes from uncultured Muribaculaceae bacterium, assembly GCA_910589055.1. Lineage (GTDB taxonomy): Bacteria > Bacteroidota > Bacteroidia > Bacteroidales > Muribaculaceae > CAG-873. The sequence goes on along the minus strand of CAJURN010000032.1, from coordinate 4,864 downwards.
AGGAGATGCGTCAGAATGCAATCTCCGTATTGCGCTCTATCTCCATTCGTATGCCATTGCTGATATATGGTGCGGAGATTGACGATGAGAAAGAGGAAATCACTATTGACAACTTCGAGAATCTCATTGACACAGCCTCATGGGATGAGTTCATGCCAACCTGTGAGTATGACGAAATAGGAACTGACGGCAAGAAGCGAAAGATTAAACGACCGCTGAGCAAAGCGGAGTTCCGACGATTCAAGAAATACTATGACCCAGACATCTTCATCGCTGCCGCCAAGCGAATACGCCAAATGGTAAGGAATGCTGATGAAATGCCCATTGAACAGCGCATCTCCCGTATCGCCGATATATTTTCCACATTCCGCAATCCCGACAAGGAGACCGTATTAACTCCATGGCGTATCGTCAACATGCACTTAAGCGATACGCTTGGTGGCTACACTTTCTTCAATGATGACTTTACTGAGACCATTGAGGAGCCACGATTCGTTGACCGTGATTACGTGACAGCCGAGGTATTCAACCCGGACACTCACCTTTTAGAAATCAATTCCAAAACCGGCCTGTATCCTTTGCTGCTGACATACAACGCCTATCGTGCAAGGCTTCGCAACGAATGGTCATCTCCACAGACAGTTGAGGAGCATCAGGCCATTTGGGATGCTACTGTTCGCGACAATGTCTTTGTCATCTGCAAAACTAAGATGGCTAAGTCAATCACCCGCCGCACATTGCTCGGCTTTCGTGAGGGAAAAGCTAATATGTGGGCACCAGACGACCTAATCAATAAAATCAAGAATCAACCCGAACTTTTCATCAAGGAAGTTTACGACTTAGTAGGAAAGAACGTGAAAATTAACGCAATAGTCGGCAATCCGCCGTATCAGGTTATGGATGGTGGTGGCAACGGAGCCGCCGCCGTACCTATCTACAATAAATTTGTTGATGCTTCTAAAGCAATAAGACCTGATTATATTACTCTTATTATGCCGGCAAAATGGTATGGAGGTGGCCGGGGTTTGGACGATTTCAGAGAGCAAATGCTTAATGAAACCCATATAGATGTTATATATGATTTCCCAAATCCGAAAGATGTCTTTGAAACCGCAAATATTAGTGGTGGCGTTTGTTATTTCCGATGGTCAAATAAATATGACAGTCACAATGTTAAATTCGTGAATGTTATAGATGGTAAAAGGGTTTCAGCAAATAGGTTGCTCAATGAATTTATCCCATATGATATTTTCCCGCGATATAACGAGGCGACTTCAATTATTCATAAAGTTCTGGCAAAAAATGGCTTTACCCCTTTATCCAATATCATTGCGCCATATAAACCTTTTGGGTTAAGGACATATGAACGTGGAGAAGATACGAAAATGGCTGAGAATGACTTACTTTTACATACCAGCAAAGGAGTTGGATTCGTGCCATTTGAATCGGTATCTTCAAGTGTTGACTATGTTGACAAATTTAACGTCATAACCGGTAAAGCCTTATCTGGACATTTAGGCGAAACTGATGAAAATGGTCAAGTAAAAGTACTTGCAACAACTAAAATAATTGCTCCCAACGAAATATGCACAGAATCTTATATTGCCATAGGCAAATTTGAGAGGAAGTCCGAAGCTGACAATGCGTATTTTTACTTATCATCAAAGTTCGCAAGATTTTTGCTTCTTCAAGCACTTCCGACCTTGGACATAAGAAAGGAACGCTTTATTTTCGTTCCGCTGCAAGACTTCACGTCCAATAGCGACATTGACTGGTCGCAGTCTGTTGCCGACATCGACCGACAGCTCTATACTAAGTATGGAATGACCTCCGATGAGGTTTCTTTCATTGAATCCATGATTAAACCTATGTAAGTATGGCTTATCTTGCAAATGTATCGCTTACTGATAATGGTGTAAAAGAAGAACGTTCGGTACTTTTTATTAGGCAGCTTCTGCTTGGCAAAGCTAAGGCTCAGATTGAGCTGGAGGACAAGAAAGCTAACATCGACGGCTATATAGAATTATTGGACAGTTCTAAACGGATTTGTGGTAAAATTACGGTTCAAGTTAAGACGGTTTCCTGTCGCTATGAAGGGCTAAATAAGTATCCTTGTCCAACATCATTATTTGCATATGCAGAAGTAACGACTGATAACGTTTTTCTACTGGCTGTTGACCATTCATGTAATAAGGTTCTTTGGAAGTATATCTCAAGAAAGATGCTTAAAGACAACCGTGGAAAAGAATCCCAAGGCACAATAACTATTCATTTCGAGAATCATGAGGAACTCTATGCGGACAATGTTGAAGAAACGCTATTAAAGTGGTTAACTATATGTAAAAGCCATACCGAGTTTCTTTGTAACGAAGAAGGGATAGTGGAAGAAAATAAACTCTTGAAAGATAGACTCCTTCAGATGCCAGAAAATAGAACAACATTAAACCAACAAGATGTTTCCGAGATTCAAATATTTTCTGATGAGTATAACAGACTACTAAGCAATGCTTTTAGCTGTATAAGGAGAACTCTTTTCCCTGATCTTTGGAAACGTGGAATTGCTATATACTCCTATTCCGATACACAATTAGAATACTCGCTATTCAATATAAAAAATGGAGAGCTTGTATCACCAATAGTTCAATTGCCACAACGCTCAATATTCAATCTTGAGCACAATCATGATTTTGCTTCATTTTCTTGTTTCTCAAATAATATCAAGGAAAACGCGAAGCTGTATGCTCTTGAAATCGTCAAGAAACATGTTGATGATTTTGTGAAGAAACAAAGGATAATTCCTTTCGATGAGGAGTTTTTGAAAGAGTATGTCCATGATTTTGTAGAGGCTAATAGGAGATCTTTGCATATAGATACATATTCAGAACTTAATGTTGGAATATTGCTTCGGTACTTTCAAACAAAATATCCAAACATTGAAAAATATCCTATACGCTTACATTCGAGTGGAAAAGCTATTTATTTGAATACTGTATATGATGCAATCGTGTGTCTCAGTGAATTAGGTTATGAATCGATACCACATCCTTATCCACGTAAAGGCACATATGGCAATACAGGAATGGTTTATGATTTATTCTCTCCTACTGGAGCGTTAGAAAAATCAAAATTAGTTATAATGAGCACGATACGTGCTTATCAGAATTTCATTCAGTCGGAATTCCCAATATTAGCAACAGATCTTGATGCGTTCTATGGCGGAAATCTTATTTCGGTATTCGTAGATTATTCTAATCCAAGACAGAATTTCATATTTCAGTCGTATTATTTCAAAAGTGAGCATCCTTCAGATGAGAAAATTATTACTATTGAGGAAGTTGGAAACTCAAAAATAATGCAAGAAAATAATGTGTCGGCTCCCCATGAACTGATTGTAATGCGTTCCGTTATGTTTAATGGCAAGAAATATTTAGCGTTTCGAGGAGGGGGATTAAATGATATGACAATCTTGTTCGGTAAGTATAATTGTCTAACTTACTTTTACGAGTTATTAAATGATCATTTTAAAGAATATTTCAAACAAAAAGGGCTTTAAGCATTACCTATGGAAGGCAAAAAAGATGACATATTTGCGGTAGTGCCGCAGAATGAATACGACAATTTAATCTGCCGAATTGATAACCTATGGACGCAGGCAAAGAACCGTGCGGTCCAGGCGGTCAATACTGAATTGCTTGATGCTAACTGGCAGACAGGACAGTATATTGTTGAGTTCGAGCAAAAGGGCTAAATACGAGCAGAGTATGGCGAATTCCTCATAACTCGTCTGGCAAAAGACTTGACTGTAAGGAGAGGCAAAGGATTCAGTCGGTCTAACCTCATATATATGAGGAAGTTTTATCTTTACTTTCCAAAAGGTGTGACAGTGTCACACCTTTTGAGCTGGAGTCATTACTATGAACTTCTAAAATGTAAGGATGAAATGGAACGACAATTCTATTATCATGAGGCTGTCAACCAAAAATGGAAAGTTAGGGAAGATTAAATCCTCGCTGTTCCAACGTCTCGCACTCAGTACTGACAAGAAGGGCGTTCTTGCACTTGCCCATAAAGGCCATCCTATTCAGACTCCCGAGGATATTATCCATGACCCGTTTGTGTTGGAGTTTACCGGATTGGAGCAAAAGAAACGTTACAAGGAAAGCGACTTGGAGAAGGCTATCCTTGACAATATGGAGAAGTTTCTATTGGAACTCGGTCGAGGTTTCGCTTTCTATGGTCGTCAATACGTCATGCCAATAGGTGGTAGGCCGTTCAAGGTTGATCTGGTATTTTACAACTGCATCCTGAAATGCTATGTCCTGATAGACCTAAAGCGGGATGAAATATCGCATGGGGATATTGGCCAGATGAATCTGTATCTGAATTACTTCAAAAATGAGGTGTGTATGCCCGATGACAATCCGCCGATAGGAATCGTGCTTGGAACCAGACGAGATGAAGTGCTGATGGAATATGCACTTGAAGGGATAACCAATCAACTATTTGTGGCCCGTTACCAATTATATCTTCCCAAGAAGGAGGAATTACAAGCCCAACTCGACAAGGCGCTCAATGAAACTCAAAATGAATAAAACGGCAACCTGTCGGAAATCCTGGCAGGTTCAGTTATTCGGCAAATCCGAACAACTCCTGATAGGGTGTAAAAAATGGAGTGAGATTTGTAAAAAATGATTCGAAGGGCGAGTGAACGGCGGACTTCGATTGACACCTTTTGCACGTAATATGCACGTAGAATAAAAAGAAAGCGAGATAACTATTTGAAATTTCAATTAGTTATCTCGCTTTTGGAGTGCCCAGAACAGAAGCAACCAAATGAAAGACTATGCAAGGATATGGAAGTGGG
>CAJURN010000031.1 GCA_910589055.1 uncultured Muribaculaceae bacterium | reverse complement strand
CAGCTGAGCTAAGCGCCCTTTCTTGTCGAAAGCGATGCAAAGTTAGGCACTTTTTTTGAACTGACAAAATTTTTCAGCAACTTTTTTCAAAGAAAATGAGATATGGGGGCGTAAACAGCTGGTGGCTAATGGTATATTGAAGTTGTGTCAGATAAATTTAATCCTTAATCCTTACTCTTTACTCCTTCATACTTCATACTTCATACTTAATACTTCACCTTTCGTCCCTTAATCTCCTTCCACCGGGGGCGTGAAAACGTAGGCGCCGAGGTCAGGAGTGGTGCCGCGGGGCAGGCCGTAGGAGTCGAGGGCTGCTTCGGGCAGTGTGAGTGACGGGTCGGCAGCGCCGATGGCGGGTGATTCGGGCTTCAGACGGTAGTCGAAGATGTATTCCTCGCGTACGGTGTAGTAGAGCGGGTCTTCGCCCCAGATGCACTGGATGAAGTTCATATCATCCTCGCCGCTGCTCTTGATAAGGCTGCGGCGGATAAATACTTCCGACCCGTAGAGATCGCCGTGGGAAAATTCACTTCCGTTGCCGTAGAAGATGCAGTTGGAGAAGTCGGCCTTCATGTAAGGAAGTCCTGAGCCATCGTCGGAGCCGATTTCCGCATCAGATGAGAGGTGACTGAAAGCTACCGCCGGGCCTCCGAGAACGGAGAATAGGTAGTAGTTGGCGAAGGTGCAGTGGTTGAACACATGATTGCCGCCGTTGAGATACACCAACCCGCCTCCGCCTTCGGCAAATTCGCATCCTATGGCCGTAACAGCCGAGTGGTATGCTTCGAGCACACATTCGCCGGAGTTGCGCAAGCGGCTGTTGAGAAGGTACAGCTGAGGGCCGTCAAGAGTTTCCGCTGCGGTAGCAGGGTCGTCGGAAAGTGCCGGACCGGCAACGGTGACGCCTTGCACGGTGTTGCGGATATTGGTGTGGGAAAGTCGGTTGCCACGGGATGTGGATGTGAAGAACACGCCTGTCCATTGGCGCGACATGATGTCGAAGGAAATATCGGATACGACATTTCCCGTGCGGTCGCCTGCCATGGTGACAGGTTTCTCGGCCGTGCCTTCGGCGATTAGGGTTCCGCGGACAATGAGCATGCTTTTGTCGTGGAAGCACAGTGTGGTTCCGGCTTCAAGTGTCAGCGTGGCACCCGGAGCTACTGTGAGCGAGTCGAAAATCTGATAGGGAATGTCGGCTGTCAGCCGTGTGTCGGAGTCAATCACCGTGCCGCGCAGGCGCGTTACGTTCTGTCCGCTTGCAGATAGAACAACGGTGCTTGTGACGCCGTTGGTAATGAAATTCAGGTCGGCATCAATCTTGACAGGTGTGTTGGATGAATTGACCGGCAGAGTGACTTCGGCAAATACGAATATCGAATCCTTGGCGCGGATTTCAACGTCGCTGAAGCTGCGTCCACTTATTCCGTCAACATTCAGGCGATAGCATGAGGCGTTATCGCCCGAGAGAGATATTGATGATATAGATATGGATTTGGAGTGCGGATTGTATACGGTGAAGCGGCTCGTGGCGGAAGGTTCATCGGTGAAGATGACTCCCATGTCGAGCGTATCGGTAGAGAACACCGGCTGGTCGGAGGGCGATGTGCTGAAGCCGTCCTCGATACATGAGGACAGAGCCGCGGTGCATACCGCGAGGACGAGCAGGGCTTTTATTGTTCGGTAGAGAGATTTCATAGCGGTAGATATAACGCAAAAAAATCCCGTTTATTTTCCAGCAGTATTGCGTTTGTCGATGAAAGCGGGCTAATTATATGTTTGCTCTGTTATCGGCGTCCTCCGGACGCCAACATGTCAGGTGTGAAAATCCCCGCACACCTCCGGCCAAAGGCCTACGGTGTACGGGGTTACTGGATAATCTGCGTCCTCCGGACGCTGCGTTGGTTGATGCTTATGAATAGCAGTGTTACGAGGATGCGTGTTTTCGTTACTTTGCGCTGTATCGCTTGGCTTGTTCCTTGATGAGGGCTTCGTCGCCGAAGTAGTTGATCTTCATTGCGTCGCGGACTTCATCGAGGGTCTTGGCGGCGGTTTCGCGTGCCGCCTCGGAGCCTTTGCGGAGAATCTCGTAGACTTCAGGAATGTTCTGCTCGAACATCTTGCGGCGTTCGCGGATGGGTGTGAGAAGCTCTTCAAGCACGTTGTAGAGAAGTTTCTTCACGGTTCCGTCGCCCACGCCGCCGCGTACGTAGTGATCCTTCAGTTCCTGAAGATTGGCGTACTCGGGGAGATATTTGCGGAAATGCTCGTCGTTGCTGAACGCATCAAGGTAGATAAACGGACAGTTACCTTCGAGGTGTCCCGGGGAGTCGATTGTGAGGTGCAGAGGGTCGGTGTACATGCTGTTGACCTTCTTCTTCACTTCTTTGCTTGTGTCGGATAGGTAGATGCAGTTGCCGAGGCTCTTGCTCATCTTGGCTTTTCCGTCGGTTCCGGGCAGGCGCAGGCACACGCTGTTTTCGGGGAGCATGATTTCCGGCTCAACCAAAGTTGGACCGTAGGTATTGTTGAAACGAGCCACGATTTCACGTGTAAGTTCAATCATTGGAGCCTGGTCCTCGCCCACGGGTACGGTCGTGGCCTTGAAGGCTGTGATGTCGGAAGCCTGGCTAACGGGGTAGCAGAAGAATCCCACTGGGATTGACTGCTCGAAGTTGCGCATCTTGATTTCCGTCTTCACGGTGGGATTGCGCTGCACGCGGGATACGGTCACGAGGTTCATGTAGTAGAACGCAAGTTCGGTAAGCTCGGGCACCTGTGTCTGGATGAAGATGGTTGATTTTGCGGGGTCGATGCCTACCGAGAGGTAGTCAAGAGCCACTTCAATCACATTCTGACGCACTTTTTCGGGATTGTCGGCGTTGTCGGTCAGTGCCTGTGCGTCGGCAATCATGATGAATATCTTGTCGAACATTCCGGAGTCCTGCAGCTCCACGCGGCGTCGCAGCGAGCCAACGAAGTGGCCCAGGTGCAGACGTCCGGTGGGGCGGTCTCCTGTAAGAATAATCTTTTCCATTTTCAGCGGATAGGAGTGTTTATAGGATTACATGCCTTTGCCGTGGCAATTTTTGTATTTCTTGCCTGAACCGCAGGGGCATAGGTCGTTGCGTCCGATTTTGGGCGCGTTCTTGATGGGCATTGTGCGCTGCTGTTCGCCCTGGCGTGCTGAAGCTGCGGCGCGTTGTTCTTCCTCACCGGGAAGGCTTGCCTTGGTGGCGCGGTAGTTGACGCGCTGGCGCATTTCGGGAGCGGCTTCCTGCACTTCGGCCTCACGCTGAGGCTTCGCGGGTGCTTCCTGACCTTCGGGAGCGCCTTCCTGCTGCTGTTCGGGCTGCGGCTGGGGTTCGCGGGTGATAATCTGGCCGCGCATCAGGGCTGAGATGGCCTTGGTGTTAAGCTCGTTGAGCATACGCTCGAACAGGTGGAAGGATTCTACCTTGTAGATTACCAGAGGATCTTTCTGCTCGTAGGCGGCGTTCTGAACCGACTGGCGGAGCTGATCGAGCTCGCGGAGGTGTTCTTTCCAGAGTTCGTCGATTGTGACGAGCATAAGTGCCTTGTGCCATTCCTTGACGATTGAGCGACATTCGGTGCGTGCGGCTTCCTGAAGGTCGACACGGAGGTTAAAGCGGCGCTTGCCGTCGGTGATGGGCACGAGAATCTGTCCGCGGTAGTCGGTGTTGGCAACCATCGCGTTGATAACGGGCAGTGCGATTTCGCGGATGCGCTCGCTCTTGCGGTCGAGACCTTCGGTGGCGGCAGCGTGCAGGCGGTCGATTTTCTCTTCGCGCGACATGTTGGCGTATTCGGCCTCGGTGAAGGGTGTCTCGATGGCGAGGATGCGGAAGATTTCAGTCACGAGGTCGGCGTAGTCGGCAGGCTGCTCGTAGGTGAGAATCATATTCTCTACGGTGTCGTAGAGCATGTTGGCTACGTCGATGCCGATACGTTCGCCAAGGAGGGCGTGGTGGCGGCGGTCGTAGATGTAGGTACGCTGCTTGTTCATCACGTCGTCGAACTCGAGCAGGCGCTTACGGATGCCGAAGTTATTTTCCTCGACGCGTTTCTGAGCCTTTTCGATGGCGTTGTTGACGATGCGGTGTTCAATCATTTCGTCCTCCTGAAGTCCGAGTCGGTCGAGCATCTTCATCACGCTGTCGGTGGCGAAAAGACGCATCAGCTGGTCTTCGAACGATACGTAGAATACCGAAGAACCCGGGTCGCCCTGACGTCCGGCACGACCGCGGAGCTGACGGTCGACGCGGCGCGATTCGTGGCGTTCGGTACCGATGATCGCGAGACCTCCGGCTTCCTTCACCTCGGGGGTGAGCTTGATGTCGGTACCGCGGCCTGCCATGTTGGTGGCGATTGTCACGGTGCCTTTGCGACCGGCGAGGGCAACGATTTCAGCCTCACGCTGGTGGAGCTTGGCGTTGAGCACATTGTGGGGGATATGGCGCATGTCGAGCATGCGGCTCAGAAGTTCGGAGATTTCCACCGAAGTAGTACCCACGAGCACGGGGCGTCCTTCGCCTACGAGACGTTCGATTTCGGCAATCACGGCCTTGTACTTTTCCTTCTTGGTCTTGTACACGCGGTCGTTGAGGTCGAAGCGGGCGATGGGCTTGTTGGTGGGGATGGTAACCACATCGAGTTTGTAGATGTCCCAGAACTCGCCTGCTTCTGTCTCGGCTGTACCGGTCATACCTGCGAGCTTGTGGTAGAGGCGGAAGTAGTTCTGAAGAGTGATTGTGGCGAAAGTCTGTGTTGCGGCTTCTACCTTGACACCTTCCTTGGCCTCGATGGCCTGGTGGAGACCGTCGCTGTAACGGCGGCCTTCCATGATACGTCCGGTCTGCTCGTCGACGATTTTGATTTTGTTGTCGTCAATCACATATTCCACGTCGCGCTCGAAGAGGGCGTAGGCTTTGAGGAGCTGTGTCACGGTGTGGACGCGCTCGGCCTTCACGGCATAGTTTGCCATGAGTTCGTCCTTTCGTTCCTGACGTTCGTTAAGGTCGGCGATGTGCTCGAGCTCGGAGAGCTGCGACGCGATGTCGGGGAGCACGAAGAACTGGGGATCCTGCGCATGGCCGGTGAGTTCGTCGATACCCTTGTCGGTAAGCTCCACGGAGCGGTTCTTCTCGTCAATCACGAAGTACAGAGGGTCGGTCACTACCGGCATCTCGCGGGCGTTGTCCTGGAGATAGTGTGCCTCAGTCTCGAGAAGTATGTTTTTCATGCCTTCCTGGCTGAGGAAGCGGATGAGGGCGCTGTTCTTGGGCAGACCCTTGTAGGCGCGGAACAGGAGCAGGGCGCCTTCCTTGCGCACTTCCTTGTCGTCGGAGGCAAGTTTTGTCTTTGCATCGGAGAGAATTTGTGTCACAAGACGCTGCTGTGCCTTGAACACCTTTTCGACGTTGGCCTTGTAGGCGTTGAAGAACTGTTCTTCGCCGCGGGGCACGGGGCCGGAGATAATAAGAGGCGTACGGGCGTCGTCGATAAGCACGGAGTCAACCTCATCGACGATGGCGTAGTAGTGCTTGCGCTGCACCAGCTCGCCGGGAGTCATTGCCATGTTGTCGCGGAGGTAGTCGAAGCCGAATTCGTTGTTCGTACCGAATGTGATGTCACATTCGTAGGCGGCGCGGCGTCCGGGGCTGTTGGGCTCGTGCTTGTCGATGCAGTCCACTGTCGAGCCGTGGAACATGTACAGCGGGCCCATCCATTCGGAGTCACGTTTGGAGAGGTAGTCGTTGACGGTTACGACATGCACGCCGCGGCGCGAGAGCGAGCGCAGGAACACGGGCAGGGTAGCCACGAGGGTCTTACCTTCACCGGTTGCCATTTCGGCAATCTTGCCCTGATGGAGCACGATACCGCCGATAATCTGCACGTCGTAGTGGATCATGTCCCACACGAGTTCGTTTCCGCCTGCGATCCAGCGGTTTTTCCATATGGCCTTGTCACCTTCGATGGAAACGAATTCACGACCCTGTGCGGCCAGGTCGCGGTCCATCTGGGTGGCGGTAACTTCTACGGTCTCGTTGCGGGCGAAGCGTGCGGCGGTCTCGCGCAGGGTGGCGAACACGACGGGAAGGTTCTCGTTGAGCACGTCTTCGAGGATGTCGATTATTTTCTTTTCATGGGCGTCGATTTCGTCCCAGAGCGGCTGGCGCTTGTCGAATGACAGGGCTTCCACTTCCGAGCGCAGGCGGTCGATTTCGGCCTGGTCGGCGGCGATGGCATCGGCGATAGAGGCACGCACGGTGTCGATGCGCGCGCGGAGCTCATCGTTGGAAAGTTTTTCCATCTCCGGACGGAGATCGTTGACTTTCTGGAGAATCGGGCGGATTTCCTTGAGGTCGCGCGTCGATTTGTCTCCGAATAATTTTTTCAGGATTGATGTAAAAGACATATATTGGTGGTTCTTGTATTATTATCGAATTAAATTTTCCGGAGCGGGCATAAGTCAGCGGCCCGCACGGCATAACGCTGTGCAAAGATACTAATTTCGGCGTGATTTACAGCTAAAAAGGAGTCTATAAATGCAGGGGCGCCGCTGAGGCCGCATTGGGCGAGCGGATGCGCAGGATTCGCGCCACGGTGGGGGCGAGCACGCGGGCGTCGACGGGAGTGTCGATTACTGTCGGCTCGACCGAGGGCGCCATTATCATCATCATGGCCGTTGTGGCGGCATGGCGCTCGGCCATGGGCGTACGGGTTGATGACGGCACAGTGTTGTAATCGTCGATAATCTCGAATCCGGGGGCAACTTCCACGCTCACGTCACCGGCGTGTTCTATCGTGGTGTTGCGGTGGAGTCCCGGGCGGTCGTGTGTCGCGGTGCCGGAAATCACGTCGTCGAGCGAGCGAGCCACGTTCACTCCGGTCATGCGCACGAGGAAAGCCGCGGCCTCGCTGCGTATCTCGCGCAGGTCAAGGTTGCGGTCTTTTATGAGTTTGTGGTTGAGGAAGAATTGTCCGTTGTGGTAGGCGTTGACGTACTCACCGTTGCCGAACTTCGCCATCAGGTACATGTTCAGCAGCGAAATCGCCTTTCGGGTTGAGAATTCGCCGTGTGGGATGCCCCATTTCTCGTCGTCGCGGCGCGAGGTTGTGCGCGGCGGTGTAGCAGCGAGGAATATCACGGAGTTCTTCAGTCCGACTTTTTTGTCTACGGTATTGAAAAGCTGTTCCAGACAGCGGTCGAGCTTGATGTAGGAGTCCATCAGCTCCACGCGCGTGTCGGCGTTTTTCGTGTAGGGGTAGGGTGTGAGCGAGTAGCTCAGCGAAAGCATGTCGGTTCCGTCGTGGGTTCCCAGCGAGAGATTACCCAACAGGTCCATGGCAACGGCTGTGACCTCGTTGTTTGCCATCGGGGAGCTGAGGAACATGTTGAAGCGGTCGGCGCTTCCGCGGGGAAACACATATCGGAAGGGATAGTGCGTCAGATGGTCGGGCAGGCCGGGATATTCCGCTCCCTTGAGCGAAGGCGTCCAGCTCATGGTGTCCATCCGCGAGGTCAGCGGCGCTACGCGGTTGCGCGTGGCTACTGAGGTGGGGAAGTCCTTGTAGTAGGTCGAGGAAGCCCAGTTGCCGGTTTTTTCATCGAGCCAGAGGGCACCGTTGGCTGCGTGGCCTGCCATGGCTATCGCCGTGGCTGCGTCGGGCGCGATGGAATATACGATGTTGACCCCTCCGGCGGCGATACGCAGCTCGTCGGCGAGATTGCTCACGCGAAGTGCCTTGGGGGAATATGTGGAGTTGGTGGAGTTGCCGATGAACGACGGGTCGGAGAAAATTTTCACGGCACGCATCTTCTCGCGGTCGTAGACTTCCGCCGAAGGAATTCCTGACACGGCGGGTTCTGCGCCGCTCATTGTAAGAGCGGCGGCTGCAGCCGGGTCAAGGGATGTTCCGTAGTCGGCATTGAGAATCACCACGCCCTTGTCGCGCAGACGGCGTATGCCTCCTTCGCCGAATCGGTCCTGAAGCACTTCGAGACAGTCGTTGTCAAGGCCGTCCACCATTATGCCCACGACAAGCCGGGCGCGCTCCTGGTCGGAGGCGGCCACACCGAGACCTACCATCGAGGCAATAAGTGCCAGGACGAGGCGCGGCATCTGGGGTCGTGACAGGGAATGTTTCATTTGCAGGCTGTGCGGAGTGTGTGATGATATATATAAATACAACTGCCGGAGCGGATAAGTTCAGTGGCGATCAGCGGAAGGAAGGCCGGATTGGCCGACTGTGGCAGGAAGGGCCATGACACACACAGCAGTATCAAGAGTGCAAAGTTAACAATTTGGTAGCGGAAAACCACAGTCTTGCCTTTTTTTAACCAAATGAATATGGGTACAATCAGGCAAAACGGGTTTATCCACACATACAGCCAGTTCGGCGACGTGGCTTCGTGGGTGGAAACGAATATCAGGAATGTGAGCAGAAGTCCGGCAAGACCTATTGCACCGAAGAACACCGAATCGAAAAGCCTGCACACCTTGCGGCGCCGGATGTCGGCCACGCTGAGCACTGTCGCGATTACAAAAAGCAGGCTGAACACGGCCATCGGGGTGAGATACCATGGCGTCGGGCCCTCTGTGGCGCCGTCGGCAGGAGTGTCGACAATAACCTGTGTGTCGCTGACAAGCGTGCGGTCGCCGACGTGTGCCTGACCGAGCTGGGCGTCGAGCACGGCGGGGGCGAATGACTGTTCGCGTCGGCTTATCAACCGGTCGATCCCTGAGCCGAGAGCGAGGTCGATGCCAAACTGGTACCAGGGGTAATTGCGGTGGAAATGCCGCATGACGTTGCGGAATGTCAGCGGAGTATATGAATCGGCCTCAAGATACGACGGAGGGAGAATTATCGAGTCGCCTACGGCAAGCTCCACGGCTCTGAGAGGGCGTGTGGCGCAGTTGTCGAGTACGTAATTGTAGCGGTAGACGCGGTTTTCGGGCCGGAGGTTTTTGCCGAGAAGTTCCACAAGCCTTCGGGTTTGCTCCGGAGTGAGGTCGAGTGTGCGCTGCACGATTCTCCGCCCGCTTCCACGATAGCTGTCAAGGAAGTAGCACCACGGATATGCCCCCACCATGTAGTCGGTCTCGCCCTTTACAAAGCGGTAGACGAAGTTGGGTGCGTTGAAGTTGAAAAGCCCGTAGTTCACGGCAATATCCTCGCCCGATGGCATCTGCACCCTCAGGGCCGAATGGCCTTCAAGTTCGTAAATCTCGCTGCCGGGATACACGGTTACGAAACTCACGACCGTGTCGCCCGCGGCTTCACGCGCGTGCAGGGGCAGCGATGCAAGAAGTATCGCCGCCAACAGGGATATGACCGGAATAAGGCGTTTCATCGGATGTCGATTAGCTTGTGTGTCTGGAGCGACAGGCGCCATTTGGGGTGGTGCAGAATGTAGTCAATCGTTTCGGGAATGTTTGCACCCGAGCAAGGTTGCAGGAAATGGCGCGGGGCAGGCAGCAGGGCTGCGATTTCCTCAACATCCTGGCCTTGGTATACGATTTTCAGCTCGTCGATGCGGTTGATGCCCCACGGAGCATCCTTGGGCGAGCATGTGACCCAGTCGACCTCGGGAGGCACGGGCAGGGAGCCGTTGGTCTCGATCTGCACGTAGAATCCGCGGGCTTTTAGCTCACGCAGCAGGTCGCTGTCGAGTTGAAGCAGCGGCTCGCCGCCTGTGGCTACGAGATGGCGTCCGGGAAACTCGGCCACGGCGTCGGCGATTTCTCCGGCGGTCATTTCCCGGCCTGAGAAATGGTCGGTGTCGCAGAATCCGCATTTGCGGTTGCAGCCCGAGAAGCGCAGAAACACGGCGGGAGTACCGGTGTAGAATCCCTCGCCCTGGAGCGAATAGAAAATCTCGTTTACCTTATACTTCTTCATCCTTTTCGTATGTGGCTATATTTCCTTCACTTTCCTGCACCTCGACTTTGTAGCAGTTGGCTACGTTGTCGCATATCCATCGCGCGATGTTTTCGGCGGTGGGATTGAAGGGGAGGGTGTCGTTGAGGCAGGAGTGGTCGAGGCGTTCCGACACGATTTTCTTGATGTCGGTAAAGTCGGTCACCATGCCGTTGCTGTTGAGCTCGCGGCTCTTGCAGTGAACGGTCACAATCCAGTTGTGGCCGTGGAGCGACGTGCATTTGCTCGGGTAGTCGAGCGTGAGCCTGTGTGCGGCTGATATTTCAAGTCGTTTTGAGACGTAGTACATATTTTTCTATTGTGGTTCTGTTGATAATTGGAAGCCCTCGACGGGTTGCAGCCCGTTTGAAGCGGCGAGTTCCATGAGATATTTGATGGCGGCCTCGCGGGTGTCGTCAATCTCGCAGTCCTTTATTGCCTGCTGGAGATTTTTCAGATAGAAGCCCACTTCGCGGCCCTGTGGGAGCCCGAACATCGCCATGATTTCGTTGCCGTCGACGGGGAATTTACGGTTGCGCTCGGCGTCTTTGGCGCGGATTGCGGCTATTTTTTCTTCCACGATGTCGAAGTTGGCGAGGAAACGCTGCTTCTTGGCCTCGTCACGGCTTGTGATGTCGGCGCGTGCCAGAATCATCAGGTCGGGGAGGTCTTCCTCGGCGTAATTGGCGAGACGTCGTACGGCGCTGTCGGTCACTTCATCCTCTACCAGCGCAATGGGGCGCATGTGCAGCTCCACGAGCTTGGCAACGTAGCGCATCTCGGCTCCGAGGGGGAATTTCATGCGTGAGAAGATTCCGGGAATCATCTTTGCGCCGATGAAATTGTGGTTGTGGAAGGTCCATCCGCGCTCCCTGTCGTAGTGTTTCGTCACGGGCTTGGCTATGTCGTGGAACAGTGCCGCCCAACGGAGGTAGAGCTTGTCGGAACGTTCGGCCACACCGTCGAGCACGGCAAGAGTGTGGTAGAAGTTGTCCTTGTGGCCGCGTCCGTTCACCACCTCGATGCCCTTCATGCGCGATAGTTCAGGCAGGATGAGTTTCAGCAGTCCGGTTTCCTCAAGTAGCTTCCACCCGATTGAGGGGTGGGGCGAGGCCATGATTTTGTTGAGTTCGTCCTTGATTCGCTCGCGGGTGATTATTGAGATGCGTTCGGCGTTGCGGGCTATGGCGTCGCGGGTTTCGGGATAGAGCTTGAAGTCGAGCTGTGTAGCAAAGCGGATTGCGCGCATCATCCGCAGCGGGTCGTCGCTGAATGTTATGTCAGGGTCGAGTGGTGTGCGGATTATCCGGCGTTCAAGGTCCTCCATGCCTCCGAAGAGGTCGATAAGTTCGCCGAAGCGTCCTTCGTTGACGCATATCGCCATCGCATTGATGGTGAAGTCGCGGCGTGAAATGTCTTCCTCGAGAGTTCCGTCCTCGACGATGGGGTTGCGCGAGTCGCGGGTGTAGGATTCCTTACGTGCACCCACAAATTCCAGCTCGAGGTCGCCGCGTTTGATCTGTGCCGTGCCGTAGGTGCGGAACACGTTGACTTTCGCTTTCGGATGCAGGCTCGCGCCCACAGCTTCGGCGAGTTCTATGCCGGAGCCGACGGTCACGAAATCAATGTCCTTGGAGTGCCGTCCGATAATAAGGTCTCGCACATAGCCTCCGACAACGTAACATTCACGTTCCATTGCATCGGCTGCCGAGCCTATCTGTTTGAATATGTGATTTGTAGCGAGTCTGTCTGCCAGATTCATCTTATTCGAGGTTTATGATTGCTTCCGGGGCGGAAGTAATGGCTTCAAGGCCTTTGGAGGTGACGATGTAAGTGTTTTCGATGCCGACGGCGCCGGTTCCGGGAAGCACGAATTTGGGTTCGAGCGCAATCACGTTGCCTTCGGCGAGAATGTCGCGTGAGCGTGGTGCTATTACAGGCAGCTCGTTCACTTCGATTCCGACACCGTGGCCTACGAATCCGGCATGGCTGCGGTGGCCCATGAAGTTATCGGCCAGTCCGGCTTCCTCAGCCATCGCGCGCGCACGTTCATAAAGGTCTTTTGCAGGAACACCGGGCAGTCCCATCGCGGCGAGGGCGTGACAGATGTCAACCGACACCTGATGTGCGTGGCGCACCTCTTCCGACACCTCCCCGGCGGCATAGCATCGGGTCATATCGGTCATGTAGCCGGTGTAATTGCCGTTGACGTCCACCATCACAGGTACTCCGGGGCGGATAAGTTCGCCGTCGGCTCCGACGGGAATCGAGGGGTCAAGTCCGGCGCCGCCCATTGCGAAGTCGTAGGGCGAAGGAGTGTTGGCGTTGTCTCCTGTGAGCACGTTGCCCATGTACAGCTCCATGTCGTCGCCGCACACACGGAATTGTCCGAGACAGCCTTCAAGGCGCGATGCGCGTTCGATTTCGATCTGAAATTCGATGTCGGTCATTCCCTCGCGGTAGAGGTGCGGGATGCGGGTGTAGACGAGGGTCTGTTTCTCGCCCGACATGCGCAGCTTCTTCTGCTCGAAGTCGGTCTTGACCGAGCGGCAAAGTCGCAGTAGGGGCGAAGCGTTGCCAAGCTCGGATGCGTCGGTGGTGAAAGCCTTGGCTATGCGCTGTGCGGCGCTGAAAGTGAGAGTGTCCTTCTCGACGGCCATCTTGCCGGTGGCGATACCGCGTGCGGCGAGCAAGCCGGGGATGTCCTCGACCTTGCGTATCATCACGCATCCGTCGCCTTCAAGGTGATTGGGACGGCGCACGAAGCACAGGGGAGTATCTTGTCCGAGAGCCACGAAAATGTAGCCGTTGAACACGCGTCCGGTGAGATAGTAGAGGTTGGCATTGTCGCGGATGAGGGCGCTGTCGGTGCCTTCGGCCTCCATTAGCGTTTTCAGACGTGAGATTCTGCGCTGCTGCTCGCCTTCGGGCAGAAGGCATATTTCGGTTATAAGTTTATGATGGGTCATTGTCTTTCAATATTAATTGCGGCAACTCTGAAATTTCGGCGAGCGTGAAGTCCTGTCCGGAAATTCCGCATCCGAAACCGTATGCGGCCCAAGCGAAGGGAATTCCGGCGGCGTGTGAGGCGCGCAGGTCTCCTGCCGTGTCGCCGATATAGAGAGGTGCCTTCAGATTATAACGCTCCATGAGGGTGGCGATGTTCACGTCTTTTCCACGCTCGGTGTCGCCGTAGGAGATGCAGTCGGTGAAGTATGGCTCGAGACCGGTGAATTTAAGGAAATTCGGTAGCCCGTCGCGGCCGCAGTTGCTCACCATAAACAGCTTGTAGTCGGCTGCAAGCGTCTTGATGGTTTCAGCCGCTCCCGAATAGAGCCGTCCTCCGAGCCGTGGCATCATCTTGCTCTCGTTGGCTTCGAGCATGTCGGTGAAATACGGGTCGCCTGCATGCTCCGGCACGAGTTCGGCTATAATACCGTCGAGCGGAGTTCCCATCATGCGAATGAGTTCCGGGCGTGTGATTTCCTTTGATTTCACGCCGCACTCCCGGAGGGTCTCGTTCCAGATTGTGCAGTAGGAGTCGACGGCATCCCAAAGAGTGCCGTCCATGTCGAACATCAGACTGTCGAAACGTTTCATTCTGATATGTGCAATGGATTGAATACAAGTCCGAGTTGCTCGATGGCTTCGAGCGTGTCGGTGCGCATTATGTGGCGCACTCCTGTCATCTGCCCTCTTACGAGACGGAAATTCCGGTCGAGCGTGTCGCTCACCATGAAGTCGGTGCCGAGACCTTTGCCATACCAGCGGCCGAAGTCGTCGGCGAGCGGGATGTTCACGGTGTCGCATACTACCGTACTGTCATTGACCCTGGTGGACACTTCCAGCCAGATGTTGCTGTACCGGTAGCCGCGTGAGTGGCGGAGCATCAGCACAAGTTCTCCGGTAACGACCGAGTCGGCTATTTCGTCGGGCACGAAGCGCACGGTGTCGCCGTAGACCCAGCGGGAGTCGGCAAATGTGCGGAAGGCACTGTACGAATTGCTGTCGGGGACGCAAGCCACCGACAGCAATGTCAATACTATTATGTACAGGAGTCTTTTCATTCGTTTTCGCCGCCATCCTTACGTGGAGCGGCATCCTGATTGTTTTTGTTTTCTCCGCGGGGCTTGTCGCCACGGTTGCGGTTGTCGTTCTTCTTACCTGCGGGGCGCTGCTGGTTTTTCTGGTTCCTGTTGCGGCGCTGCTCGTCGGTTTTCTTTCCGGCATCCTCGTGCTGAGGTGCGGATTCAGCCGCGGGCTGCTGAGGCGCTTTCTCGGCTTTCTTCTGAGCGGATTTGTTCTTGCGCTTCTTCTTTTTCTTGTCGAAACGCGTGAGGTCGTCATCGCCGAGAATGTCGCCGAAGTCGGCTTTCTTCACCGGCTTTTCTTCCGCATCTCTTGCGAGAGTGAGGGGCTTTTCACCGGCTTTGTTCATAGCAATCACCTCGAAAGCACGGTCGGCGTCGATAGTCACGAGATTTGCCGCCACCGACTTATCGGTGGAGTAGGTGATCTGACGGCTGAAAATGTCGCTCTTGAAGTGGAAGTAAGTCGAGTCGGCTGTCTCCAGACGAGCGTCCTTGGGAGGCATCTTCTTGGAGGCTTCCACGTAGGAATCGACCTCGAAGTTGAGGCAGCATTTCAGCTTGGCGCACTGTCCGGCGAGCTTCTGCGGGTTCAGGGATATGTCCTGGAAGCGTGCCGCGCTTGTGGCTACCGAAACGAAGTTCGTCATCCAAAGCGAGCAGCACAGGGGGCGTCCGCAGGGGCCTATTCCGCCGATGCGTCCGGCTTCCTGGCGTGCGCCGATCTGTTTCATTTCGATGCGCACCTTGAAAGTCTCGGCAAGTACCTTGATGAGCTGGCGGAAGTCGACGCGCTCGTCGGCAATGTAGTAGAATATCGCTTTGTTTCCGTCGCCCTGATATTCTACGTCGCCTATCTTCATGTTGAGTTTCAGCGACTCTGCAATCTTGCGGGCGCGAATCATCGTGTCGTTTTCCCGCGCCTTGGCCTCTTCGTATTTTTCCATGTCGGCCGGTTTGGCCTTGCGGAAAATGCGTTTGATTTCGGTTGTGGTCTTTCCTGCGTGCTTGCGCATGCGTCGGTTGACGAGCGCTCCGGTCAGGGTCACGCGACCGATATCATGGCCGGGCGAGGCTTCCACGGCCACAAAGTCGCCGATTTCGAGCGGAATGTTGGCCGAGTTGCGGTAGTAGCCCTTGCGGGTGTTCTTGAACTGGACCTCCACCATGTCGGTGTGAGCCACGTTGCCGGGGATGTCGGCGAGCCAATCGTAGCTGTGGAGCTTCGAGCGCTCGTCGAACACCGGAGTGTCGCAGCGTCGGCAGCGGCATCCGCCTCCTTCGCCACAACAGCCTTTGCCCTCGTCGTCGCCTGCGCGTTCGTCGGTGGCTTCGGTCTCGGGCACGTGTTCGTCGTCGGTCCTGCGTTTCTGTTCGTTATCCATAAGTTAAGAGAGTGTTACTTCGCGAAACTTACCGAACGGGTCTCACGGATAACGGTGATTTTCACCTGTCCGGGATATGTCATTTCGTCCTGGATTCTGCGTGCGATTTCCGAAGAGAGTTTTTCGGTCTCGGCATCGTCAATCTTGTCGGCACCGACAATCACGCGCAGTTCGCGTCCGGCCTGGATGGCGTAGGTCTTGAGCACGCCGGGATATGACAGAGCGAGCTGTTCGAGGTCGTTGAGTCGCTTGATATATGCTTCCACGATTTCGCGGCGTGCACCGGGGCGTGCGCCGGAAATGGCGTCGCACACCTGCACGATGGGAGCCAAGAGCGAAGTCTGTTCCACTTCGTCGTGGTGGGCGCCGATGGCGTTGCAGATTTCGGGCTTTTCCTTGTACTTCTCGGCCAGTTTCATGCCAAGGAGTGCGTGCGGCAATTCGGGTTCTTCGTCGGGCACCTTGCCTATGTCGTGGAGTAGACCTGCGCGGCGGGCTTTTTTGGGGTTGAGTCCGAGCTCGGAAGCCATGACGGCACAGAGGTTGGCTGTCTCGCGTGAGTGCTGGAGAAGGTTCTGGCCGTAGCTCGAACGGTATTTCATCTTGCCCACAAGGCGGATGAGCTCGGGATGGAGTCCGTGGATACCGAGGTCGATTGCCGTACGCTGACCTGTCTCGATGATTTCCTGCTCAATCTGCTTGCGCACCTTGGCAACAACTTCCTCGATGCGGGCCGGGTGGATACGTCCGTCGGCCACGAGCTGATGGAGGGCGAGTCGGGCGATTTCGCGACGCACGGGGTCGAAGCCTGAGAGCACGATGGCTTCAGGGGTGTCGTCGACGATGATTTCGATTCCGGTGGCGGCTTCAAGGGCACGGATGTTGCGGCCTTCGCGACCGATGATGCGTCCTTTGATTTCGTCGGAGTCGATGTGGAACACGGTCACGGAGTTTTCGATGGCGGTCTCGGTGGCTACGCGCTGAATCGACTGCACCACGATGCGCTTTGCTTCCTTGTTGGCGGTGAGCTTGGCGTCGTCCATGATGTCGTTGATATAGGATGCGGCCGCGGTCTTGACTTCGTCCTTGAGGCTTTCGATGAGTTTTTCCTTGGCTTCCTGCGACGACAGTCCGGAAATGTGCTCAAGCATTTCCTGAGCCTGACGCTGGAGATGGTCGAGCTGGCTCTGACGGTTGTTGATTACCGTCTGCTGAGCCTCGAGGTTTTGACGGGTGTTCTCGAGCTCGTTGCGGGTGCGCTGGTTTTCGCTCTGCTGCTGGTTGAGCTGCATTTCGCGCTGTTTCTGGCGCGATTCGGCCTGCTGTATTTTTGCAAGTTTCTGATTAGCCTGCTTTTCGGCTTCGGCTGTTATTTTGAGGGCCTCTTCGCGGCCTTGAAGCATTTTGCTTCGTTTCAGGTCTTCAGCCTCGCGCTCGGCATCGGATATGATGAGCTTGGCGCGGGTTCCGGCCATTTTACGCTGTACGGCCAATGTGATGACAACCGCAATTGCGGCCACTACCACTGCCACGGCGATGTAGTACAAGAATTCCATGTATCTGACAGGGTCTTTTAATTAGATAGAAAACAAAAAAGCACCTTTTTCGGAAGCACTTATCCGAAAAACGTGCGGTTAATAATTCACGGACTGTGAGTGAGACCGACCCGGTTGCGACGGGGTGGTGGTGACGCACCCGACCGGAGACTAACTTTTGGCGGCGGAGCAGCCTGCTGGGGGTATTGTGCTGAAACTGTCGCGGGCTGAAATTCAGTCCATGCCTTCAAGCACTTTGTCCAGCTCAGCCTCAAAATCAGCGAGAGAGCGCGACTGGTCGGCTGCCAAGGCCGACTTGCGGTAGTACATTTCGGCGAAGTATAATGCTACTTTTGCCAAGGCTACCTGTGATGGCACTCCGTTGGGGCCGTAATGAATCTTGCCCCAGATTTTATTGAGCTGCTCGATAATATGCCGGTAGAATGACTCTTCATTCAATGTGATCTGGAGCTTGAACGGCTCCACATCGGCAATTTTTGCCGTCAGATTATGTTTTTTCTGTTCGTCCATAGTCAAGTACTGTCATCGCCGGGGTTATAACGCTTTTCATTCTTTCAAGTCTGCTACGCACCGGTCGATTTCCCGCACTAAATCGGACAGCATGGTGTAGACGGATTCCTTTGTCTTTCGGTCAGGAGCCACGGTGCTTGCAATCTTGAGATATTCCATCTCTAACTTGAGCTTTTCGATTTCCGCCTCCCTGGCGAGAATCACGGCACGCAAGTCCTGATTTTCCGACGTGAGACTTTCCACTTTGCCACGGAGCGCATTGTATCGGATAAGCAGCAGTTGTGCCTTCCCGTTGATGCGGCTGAGTTGCTCTGCAAGGTCTATCGCCATGATAATCCAATTTTTCACAAAAGTAAGATTTTTTTTTCATATCTCCAAAACATTGTTTCTCTTTTATTTTTTGCTTGTTCAGGGGCGCCTGTAATAAGACGGATATGCCAAATGGTACTGGAAGTATGACGTGATAAATAGCGCAGCCGCTCTCCTTCACGGGGAACGGCTGCGCGGATATGATTATTTATATAAAATGTCAGTTGCGACGTTTGCCTTTGCCTTGCTGTTGCTGCTGGGCGCGGAGGGCTGCCTGCTGCTGGCGCTGGGCTTCTTCAAGGCGTGCCATGAGGCCGCTTTTCTTGCGGGGCTTCTTGGCGTTTTCCATCATCTGCTGACGTACTTTCTTCTCGTCGATAAACTTGCGCACGGCCCATGTTTGGATTATGGTGATTAGCAGTGACAGGAAGTAGTAGTAGCTCAGGCCGGAGGCGTAGTCGTTGAAGATGAACAGGAACATCACGGGCATCATGTAGGTCATGACTTTCATGCCGGGCATGGATGCGCCGCCGGGCTGGCTCTGCATGCTGTTGTGCATGTAAAGCACGTTGACGATTGTCATGAGCAGACAGAAAAGGCTCACGTGGTTGCCGTAGAAGGGAATCGAGAACGGCAGGGTGAGGATGGAGTCGGGTGCCGAAAGGTCATGAGCCCAAAGGAAGCTCTGTCCGCGCAGCTCGATTGCCGAGGGGAAGAAAGAGAACATTGCGATGAGCACAGGCATCTGCAGCAGCATGGGAAGGCAGCCCGAGAAGGGGCTTGCTCCGGCGCGGCTGTAAAGTGCCATGGTTTCCTGCTGGCGCTTCATGGCGTTTTCGTTGCCGGGATATTTCTCGTTGATTTCCTTGATTTCCGGGGCGAGGACGCGCATGCGGGCCTGCGACTTGTAGCTCTTGTAGGTGAAGGGGAAGAGGATAATCTTGATAAAGATTGTCAGAAGCAGGATGATGATGCCGTAGTTGGATATGAACTTGCCCAGGAATGTGAACACGGGGATGATAATCAAAGTGTTCACCCAACGGAAGATTCCCCAGCCGAGGGGGATAAGGCGCGTGAGGTCAAGGTCTTCGTCGGGGGAGATGGTCTTGTCAAGGCCGGAGAGGATGGGGTAGTCGTTGGGACCGAAGTAGAAATCGAAGGCTGCTGCTGTGCCGTCGCCTGCGTTGTAGGGCAGGGTAGCCTGCATTGTCATGTCCTTCAGATAGTCGTCGGTCTTGAGATTGACAGAGGTGAGTTCGGCGTTGGAGAAGGCATCGCGTGCGATAATGACGCTGGAGAAGAACTGGTTTTTGAAAGCCACCCATTTTACTTTGGAGCGCAGGCTCTCGTGGTCGTCTTTTCCTGAGTTCAGCTCATCGGGACCTTCGCCGGAGAATTTATAGGCGATGGTACTGTTGCGTTCCTCGAATGTGCGTCCGAGTTCGTTGCGGCCCATCTTCTGGTGCCAGTTGAAGTCCATCGAGGCGGTGTTGGCGGGGATGATGCCGTTCATGCCTTTCTGCACGATTTCCATCTTCACGACGTAGCTTCCGGGGGCGATGGCGTAGCGGATACCCCAGCTCGCACCTTCGGCGGGGTTGAGGGTCATTACTACGGATGTGTCGCTTTCGACGGTGGTGTCGAAGTTGAAATCGCGTGTGTTGATGCGCTGTTCGGCGGTGTTGAATGTGAATCCGTAGCCGTCGGTGGCGTCAGTGAAGAGAAGCACGTTGGAGGAGTCACCCTTGACTTCGGTGCGGTACTTCTTGAGCTCGACCTGCGACACGCGTGCGCCACGGGAGTCGAAAGAAACTTTCATCAGCTCGTTTTCGAGCACGGTCACCTTGCTCTCGCCGGAGAGGTAACGGGCGAAGCCTTCGTAACGCATTGCGTTGTCGGTGAGGGCGCGCATGCTCTTGGCGAGGTGGGCGTTCTGCTTGAGGGTGAGTGTGCTGCGGTTGGCAAGCAGGGTACGTATGTCTACGGTCTGACCGCCTGTGGTGGCTGTTCCGCTGAGACCTGTTGAATCGGCGCGGAGCGAAAATTCGCTGTTGGAGAAAACGCTTGCGCCGTTTTCGTCGGTATGGCCCATAAGGCGCACGGCGGCGGCGAGGTTGGTGCTGTCGGCGGTGGTGAAGGTGACTCCGGCGGCCTGCTCGGCGGCTTTGTTTCCGGCGTCGGTCTTCAGTTGCTCCTGACGGGCACGTTCGGCGGCGATTTCTTCTTCGGAGGGTTTGTTGAAGTACATGAAGCCAAAAAGCACGGCTGCCATGAGCAACATCCCTGTAAGAGTGTTTTTATCCATGAATATTGTTGATGTTGTTAGCTATTGTGGGGGTGTGGCGCTGTGGCTCACTTTCCGGCTTTTTCCTCGCCGTAGGCGATGGCTGCCTTGATGAAGGACGCGAAAATCGGGTTGGGCGAGAGTACTGTGCTGGAGTATTCGGGGTGGTACTGTGTGCCGATAAACCAGCGCTTTCCGGGGATTTCCACTACTTCCACGAGCTTGGTGGCGGGGTTTTCGCCCACGCATGCCATACCGGCTTCCTCAAAGCGGCTGCGGAAGTCGTTGTTGAATTCGAAGCGGTGGCGGTGGCGTTCGCTGATAGTGGTGGCGCCGTAGGCTTCGGCTGCCTTTGAACCCGGGCGAAGCTCACATTCGTAAGCGCCGAGACGCATCGTGCCTCCGAGGTTGGAAATGCTCTTCTGCTCTTCCATGAGGTCGATTACGTTCTGGGTGGTCTTGGGGTTCATTTCGGTGGAGTTGGCGTCTTCGAGTCCGAGGACATTGCGGGCAAATTCAATTACCATGCACTGCATGCCGAGGCAGATGCCGAAGGTGGGCACGTCGTTCTCGCGGCACCATTTCAGAGCCACGAACTTGCCTTCGATGCCGCGCTGTCCGAATCCGGGAGCGATGATGATGCCGTCCATTCCGGCGAGTTTCTCGGCAACGTTCGCGTCGGTGAGCTTCTCGGAGTGGATGTACACGAGGTTGAGCTTGCGGCGGGCGTTTGTTGCGGCGTGGAAGAGGGATTCGCTGATTGATTTGTATGCGTCCTGAAGCTCGACGTATTTTCCTACAAGGCCGATGTTGACGGTCTCTGTCGCAGAATCCATCTTTTCGATGAATTCGAGCCAGCGGCCGAGGTCGGGCTCGCCTTCGGGAGTCACTCCGGTCTTGCGGAGCACGATTTCGTCGAGGTGCTGGCCGTGCATTGTCAGGGGCACCTTGTAGATTGAATTGACGTCGATCGACTGGATTACCGAGTCGGGAGCCACGTTGCAGAACAGGGCAATCTTGCGGCGCATCTCGGCGGGGATGTCCTTTTCGGTGCGGAGCACGAGGATATCGGGCTGGATACCTACTTCCTGAAGGCTCTTTACGGAGTGCTGGGTGGGTTTGGTCTTGAGTTCCTTGGCGGCAGCGATGTAGGGAACGTAGGTCAGGTGGATGCAAAGGCTGTTCTGGCCTAATTCCCAGCGGAGCTGGCGCACGCTTTCAAGGAAAGGCAGCGACTCGATGTCGCCCACGGTGCCTCCGATTTCGGTGATGATGAAGTCGAAGTTTCCGGTGTTGCCGAGGTATTTTACGTTGCGCTTGATTTCGTCGGTGATGTGGGGTACGATCTGCACGGTCTTGCCAAGATAGTCGCCGCGACGTTCCTTGTCAATCACGCTCTGGTAGATTCGTCCGGTGGTGACGTTGTTTGCTCTTGTTGTGGGCACGTTTGTGAAGCGTTCGTAGTGACCGAGATCGAGGTCGGCCTCATGGCCGTCGACGGTCACGTAACATTCACCGTGCTCGTAGGGGTTGAGCGTTCCGGGGTCGATGTTGATGTAGGGGTCGAATTTCTGGATGGTTACTCTGTAGCCTCTTGCTTTGAGCAGGCAGGCCAGTGACGACGAAATGATGCCTTTTCCTAAGGAAGAGACAACGCCGCCGGTGACAAAGATGTATTTCGTTTCCACGCCTGGGGTGTTTGGTTTATTTATTTGGTACACACTTGTGCAATTTGCTGCAAAATTACGAAAATTCGCCGAATTTCAAGGCTATCCGCTCCGAAAATTCATGCCGCCGCGGCAGCAATAAGAAAAATAAGCGAATACAGACACATGAGCACGGATGTGCGTCCGAGCCACGGGTTCAGTGCCGACCCTTGCAGGTGGCGCATCCGGGCTGCAATCATGACCGACGCGATGAAGTATACCGCCGGTACGGCAAGAAGCCACGGGCTCAGACATAGCCATGAGGGAACCATCAGCACGGCGGCTGCAAGTGCATCGAGGATGTATAGCCGCAGCATCGCCATGCGGCCGAAGCGCACGGCAAGGGTGAGCTTTCCGGCGGCGATGTCGTCGGGGATGTCACGGTAGTTGTTCACGATGAGTACGTTCGCTCCCATGAGGCCGATTGTCAGTGAAGCGGCCATGACTTCCCAAGTGAAGCCGTGAGCCTGGATGTAGTAAGTGAGGTTGACAGGTATGATGCCGAAAAAGATGAGCACGGCAAGCTCGCCGAGTCCGATTGTCGACAGTGGTTTCGGCCCGGCGCTGTATGCGAACAAGCCCAATGCTACCAGTATTCCGGCTGCGATCAGCCACCAGCCGCCCCAGTAGATGAGCGACAGACCTGCCGCACAGGCGACAGCCACGGTGCTTATGATGGCCGTGAGCATGGCCTTGGGCGTGATGTCGCCCTCGGTGACGCCTCGGCGCGGACCTTCACGTCCGGCTTTGTCGCGCCCGGCCTTGAAGTCGAAATATTCGTTGGCGAAATTCGATGCAATCTGGCACAGCAGGGCATACACGAGGCATATCGCCGCCGGAGCGGGCTGAAATGTCCCGTCGAGAATGTTGAATCCTATTGCGGTGAGCACGCCTGCCACCGATACGGGCAGCGTGCGGAGGCGCAAGGCCTCAATCCAGCATGAAATCTTTTTCATGCCGCGAATTTACAACTTTTGCGGCTATCCGCAAAGCTAATCCGCCGTGAGGTTGAACTTGCGCAGTACCGCAATCGGATGATACGATTCCTTGGCTTTCTGCAGGCCGGGGTCGCCGCTGGCATCCTCGCGGTTGATGAAGCGGATGGCCGGATGGCGCAGAAGCATGTGTGAGGCAAAGAGTTTGTTGATTGTCTCGCCGGAGCCTGCAACGGTGTGGTCCATCTTCTCGATGTGCACGTACAGGGTGTCGCCGATGACCTCGCCGACGGTGAAGGCTACGATGCGGCCGTTGTCGTCGCGCAGTACCGCGCCTTCGAATGGGTAGGAATAGAAGTCGCGCAACACGGCATCGCACTGACGCTTCTCGTAGTCGGCCATTCCGGGGTCGGATTTCTCGTTTTCGTTGTCGAGCCGGTCGAGAAACAGACGTGCGTCTGAAATGTTGTTCCGGTCGAGTGGTTCGAAGCTGTAAGCCGGATTGTCGGCCATGAAGCGGTTGACGTGGTTGCGTTTCTTCGACAGGGCTTTCCCGGTGAGATTTGCGAGCGCGTCGGCGCTGTAAAGGTAGTCGCCCCAGTCGCCGAGTTCTTCGGGGATTCCCGGCACCACGGCGGTGAGGTAGTCGATTTTGTCTTCGGGAATGGCCGAGAAAACGGGGCGTATGCCCTCGGCGCTGCAGTAGTCGCGAATCATTTCCACGGATTTTTCCAGTGGCATCGGGCCTATGGGCAGGGAAAAGGCTGTGACGGAGCGGTCGTTCTGCGCGAGTCCCTTTATAAATAATGTGTCGTCGACAACGCAGTACTCATATCCGAAGTATCCGATCCACATGAATATGCCGCCTGTCGTGTAGTCGCAGGTTCGGCTGAGGGAATCTTGCAGTATGCTGTTGATGAGCGGAAGGTCGCAGAGTCGGATGGGTTTGAACTTCAGCGGCGTTCGCCTGCCGTCTACGTCGGACGCGGATGAGTCGTTTCGTGCCGCAGGGGAGAGTGTTGTTGTTTCGAGTGGTGAATTCATTGCTGGCGGAGAGTTTGGTTATACTTGTTATTGCAGAAAGTTTTCATTGTAATAACAAGTCTCTCCGCCGCAGGGTTCAGAATTGGCGTTGCTCGAAGTCGCTCAGCCGCCGGCGCCAGAGGTCTGATACGGGTGCCGACGACATCGTTTTGGGGTCGAAACAAGCCATGATGGTGTGGCACACGCACTTGACGTCCCCCGTTGTCTTGTTGACTACGCGCTGCTCAAGCGTGAGCGATTTGTTGGATATTGATGCGGTGGCGGTGAACACTTCCAGCTCTTCGTGGATGTAGGTGGGGGAGTAGAAGTTGCAGTTGATGTTCACTACCACAAGCTCGAGGTCTTCGGTGGAGAATTTTCCGCCTTCCATAAACTGACTGAAATACCGCATCTTGGCAAGGTCCATGAACTGGAGGTATATCGAGTTGTTCAGGTGGCCGAAGAGGTCGATGTCGTTGAATCGGATTTGCACCGGCACGCGGTGGCGGTAGGGGAATTGTGCTTCGGGTATTCTGGAATTGCTCATTGGAGTGTTGATGTGTCAGTGTATTATTATCGCGCTTACGGTGTCCTTGCCCATGGCTTCGTTGAGCTGGCGCACGAGTGTGTCGCGAAGAAATGAAAGTTCGTTTTTGAGTGATGCCGATGATATATATACGTGTAGTACTGAGCCGTCGACATAGCGGCGTGTCGTGTATCGGTTGATGGCGGCCCCGGCCACCTCGGCCCACAGGCTGCACACGCGCTGCTTCTCGAAGTTGTCTTCCTGCCCGCAGGCGCGTATCATTTCTTCGATGACATTGCCGATAAGTTTTGGCTCGGTGCGTTTCATATGCGGGTGAAATTTCCGTTGTCGACACTCCACAGACGGTATGCGTCGGTGGAGTCGGCGGTCTCGGACGGCAGTTCGGCAATGATTTCGTCGAGGTGCTTGCGGTTTGTGTCGGTGATGAATATCTGCCCGAAGAGGTCGGAGCGGCTTACGAGCGACATGATGCGGCTCACGCGTTTGGAATCGAGTTTGTCGAAAATGTCGTCGAGGAGCAATAACGGCTGTATCTCCAGTGCTTCCTTCATGAGGTCGTATTGGGCGAAGCGCAGCGCCGAGGTAAAGGTCTTTATCTGTCCCTGGGAGGCGCAGCGCCTTGCGGGCATGCCATCGAGGGTAAGCTCGATTTCGTCGCGGTGCGGGCCTGCGCCGGTGAAGCGCAGCATTTCGTCGCGATGACGTGTGCGCGCGAGCAGGTCGCTCAGGCTGCCGCCCGATTCCTCGAGTTGGGAGCGGTAGGTGAGTCCGGCGGTCTCGTCTCGGTCGGATATCGAACGGTAATATCCGTTGAAAATTTCCTCAAGGCGAGTTATGCTCTCGCGGCGGCGGCGTGTAAGATAATCAGCCGACATTTCCATCTGAAGTTCAACGGCCTCGAAAAGCGCATGGTCCTGCACGTGGTCTTTGAGAAGACGGTTGCGCTGTTCGAGTGCGGAATTGTAGCGCAGCAGGGCGTCGAAGTACCGGCGGTCGTTCTGGGAAATGACCTGGTCGATAAACCGGCGCCGCTCTTCGGCTCCTCCGGCCACGAGCTGGAAATCGGCGGGCGAAAGCATCACAAGCGGGAAAAGTCCGATGTGCTCGCTCAGGCGCTGATACTCCTTGCCTCCCCGACGGAAGCTCTTGCGCTTGCCGGGACGGATCGACGCTGATATTTCCTCGGGCATGTCGCGGCGGATGTAGTTGCCGCGCACCATGGCAAATTCCTCGCCTTTGCGGATGAGCATGGCGTCGGTCACGCCGCTGAAACTCTTGCAGAAGCTCAGAAAATATAGTGCGTCCAGCAGATTGCTCTTGCCCATGCCGTTGTCGCCGAGAAGACAGTTGACTTTCGGCGAAAACTCAAGCCCGGCATCGGCGATGTTCTTGAAGTTGGTTAATGTGATGTCGTGTAATATCACTGATGGGTTACTTTACGTTTCGGAATGAGCGGTCGAAGAAAAGCAGGTGATAAGCGAGCGAGTTGCGCCAGTATTCATGCGTGTGCGCGCCCGGACGTGATGTATAGTCGTGGGGGATTTTGGCTTCCACCATCGCTTCGTGAAGA
The DNA here is from genome assembly GCA_910589055.1 of uncultured Muribaculaceae bacterium. Classification (GTDB taxonomy): domain Bacteria; phylum Bacteroidota; class Bacteroidia; order Bacteroidales; family Muribaculaceae; genus CAG-873. The sequence goes on along the minus strand of CAJURN010000031.1, from coordinate 1,023 downwards.
TTGTTGTTCACTTTAGCGAAGAAATCATCCACGCCGCAGTCGAAGGTTATGTTGAGCTGTTTGTCCTTGAGCGAGGGAACGAGGTTGATTACCGTCATCGAATCCCACAGTTCCTTATTGCTGTCGCGTTCGCCGAGCCATTCCTTCATTTTCCAGTTGTTGGGGAAGGGGCGGATATCGACGCCGCCACTCATGCTTCCTACATTGCCGAAAATGTCATCGTGGCGTATTGCAAGCCACATGGCTCCGTGGCCTCCCATGCTCAGGCCGGTGATTGCACGCTGGGAGCGGTCCTGCTTGGTGGGATATTTCTTGTCGATTGTCGGCACGAGTTCCTTGATGATAAACGACTCCATCTGCATCTTCGGATTTTTGGGAGAATCCCAATACCAGCTGTCCATGCCGTTGGGCATCACGAAAATCATTCCGTATTTATCGGCGTATTCGCCTAATTTAGTATCGGTGGAGGTGTACCAAGCAGTATTGTTGCCGCTGAATCCGTTGAGAAGATATACAGTCGGGAAAGTTGCGGAGGCGTCGGCCTTGGCTGCATCCGGAGCTATGACGGTTACGTCCATCGGCTTGGGAAGTCTGTCGCTGGGTATGCTGAAAGTTTCCTGAGTGAAAGCCCAAAGAGAGGAAGAAGTCGCCAGTAACAGAGACAGGCCGATAAAAAGTCGTTTCATTATTGCAAGTTTTATATATAGATTAGTATTATAATGCAAAAATACGAATAAGCGAGAGCAATGCAAAATAAAGGGAGGTGAAAAGGTGAAAAAGGTGAAAAGTGAAGAAAAATGTCCCTTAAGCCATAAGTCCCATTAGCTCCATTAGTCCCATTAGTCCTAAAAAATCCTTCCTTGCCCCTTTTGCCTTCCGTTGCCTTTTTGCCTTTCTTCGCCTATCCTCGCCTGTTTTTGCCTGAAAAAGCCATGAACTTTTTCGGTGGAGGTGTTGGAAGTTGAGTAATAAAGTGTTACCTTTGTCGTCGCAAGTGAAAAGCGGGCCGCCGCGGGGTGTGAA
>CAJURN010000030.1 GCA_910589055.1 uncultured Muribaculaceae bacterium | reverse complement strand
ACGACCCCGAGATTACAAATCACGTGCTCTGGCCAACTGAGCTAAAGAGGCGGGTTTTCAATTTTCTCTCGCATCAGGGAGAGTTCGTTTCCCTTTTGCGCTTGCAAAGTTACGCAACATTTTCAAACCAGCAAAATTTTCCGGACTTTTTTTCATCATTTTCCCGCTTTTTTTTGATTTTTCGTGATTTTTCTCCTCTCAGGGCAGTTCAGGATGAAGCATCCGCGCAACACTATCCGGACACACATTATTATATATTATATAGGGCGACGCGGCGCAATTTGTACCGCTCCTCGCCTCACACTGCAAAAAATCCCTCGCCTCGCTCCGGAAACAGCATGTAACGACAAATTTTGGGCAGTTTCTTATCAGTTTCTCATGATAAGAGAAAAAAAAGTCGTAACTTTGCATGGTCTCCGCAAAAATCCCTTTGCGGGAATACGACGGAAGGCCTATAATTCAACTGTCACCATAATACGTTTCTAATATATGCAGGCGACAAAGCGCGCGGTCCTCACTCTCGAGGACGGCACATCCTTTCAAGGCATCTCCTTCGGCTACGAGGGCTCTACTGCCGGCGAAGTGGTTTTCAACACCGCCATGACCGGCTATCCTGAAAGTCTGACCGACCCGTCTTATGAAGGTCAGATTTTAGTCACCACCTTTCCACTTCTGGGCAATTACGGCGTTCCGCCATCCGACGGCTCCCCCGACCTCCGCAATCACTACGAAGGCTCACGAATCCATTGCCGTGCCATCATAGCACAAGATTACGCCAACCATCACAGCCACTGGCTCGCCGACCGATCGCTGGCCCAATGGCTCAAGGAGGAAAAAATCCCCGGTATCCAAGGAATCGACACCCGCGCCCTTACAAAACATCTCCGTCAGCATGGCTCCATGCTCGGCAAGATTATCATTGAAGGCTGTGAGGATGTCGATTTTTATAATCCGAACGCCGAAAATCTCATTGCAAAGACATCCTGCGCGGAAGTGCTCGTATATGACAGCATTGACTCCGCTCCCACGTCTCTTCCCGCTCCGGGAGCCGATGGAATGATAGAATTCCCCGCCGACGGACGCAAGACGGTCGTACTGGTCGACTGCGGCATCAAGCACAACATCATCCGTTGCCTGCTCCACCGCGGCGTGCGCGTGGTGCGTGTTCCATGGGATTTCGACTTCAACAACATCCGCTACGACGGTCTTTTCATCAGCAACGGCCCCGGCAACCCCGACTTCGCCCAGGCTACCGTAGACAACATCCGCAAAGCGATGAACACCGACCTGCCCATCTGCGGAATCTGCATGGGCAACCAGCTACTGGCCAAGGCCGCGGGCGCAAGCACCTACAAGCTCAAATACGGCCACCGCAGCCACAACCAGCCCGTGCGCCGCGTAGGCACAGAGCGTTGCTTCGTGACATCCCAGAACCATGGTTTCGCCGTTGACAACGACACTCTTCCCGTCGATTGGGAACCGCTGTTCATCAACATGAACGACGGCACAAACGAAGGCATCCGCCACAAGACCAAGCCCTGGTTCTCGGCACAGTTCCACCCCGAGGCATCCAGCGGTCCGCGCGACACAGAATTCCTTTTCGACGAATTTGTTGCGCTCCTCAAATGACATTCCTTCCCTTCACACATATCACACCCCCAAATCCAGCAAAATGAACAGAGAAGACATCAAGAAAGTGCTCCTGCTCGGCAGCGGCGCCCTCAAGATTGGCGAGGCCGGCGAATTTGACTACTCCGGCGCGCAGGCCCTCAAAGCCTTGAAGGAAGAAGGAATAGCCACAGTGCTGATTAATCCCAATATCGCCACCGTACAGACCTCCGACGGATTCGCCGACAAGATTTACTTCCTCCCCGTCACGCCCTACTTCGTGGAGCGCGTAATCGAGAAAGAGCGTCCCGACGGAATCCTCCTTGCCTTCGGCGGACAGACTGCCCTCAACTGCGGCGTGGAGCTGTTCAAATCGGGCATACTCGAAAAATACAACGTGCAGGTGCTCGGCACTCCCGTGCAGGCAATCATGGACACCGAAGACCGCGAGCTGTTTGTTGAAAAACTCGACGAAATCGACGTGCGCACAATCCGCAGCGAAGCCGTCGACAACATCGACGACGCCCTGCGCGTGGCCAGCGACCTCGGCTACCCCGTAATCGTGCGCGCCGCCTACGCCCTCGGAGGCCTCGGCAGCGGATTCTGCGACGACGACGCCCAGCTTCAGGCACTCGTCGAGAAAGCGCTCGCCTTCTCGCCCCAGGTGCTCGTGGAGAAGTCGCTCAAAGGTTGGAAAGAAGTTGAATACGAAGTGGTGCGCGACCGTTACGACAACTGTATCACGGTGTGCAACATGGAAAACTTCGACCCCCTCGGCATCCACACCGGCGAAAGTATCGTCGTGGCGCCCTCACAGACACTGAGCAACGACGACTACCACTACCTGCGCTCGCTCGCAATCAAAATCATACGCCACGTCGGCATCGTGGGCGAATGTAACGTGCAGTACGCCTACGACCCCGCGTCGATGGACTACCGCGTTATCGAAGTGAACGCCCGTCTGAGCCGCTCATCGGCGCTCGCATCCAAGGCAACGGGCTATCCCCTGGCTTTCGTGGCCGCCAAGCTCGCTCTCGGCTACGGCCTGTTCGACCTCAAGAACTCCATCACCCACAAGACCTCGGCATTTTTCGAGCCCGCACTCGACTATGTAGTGTGCAAGATTCCCCGCTGGGACCTCGGAAAATTCCACGGCGTAGACCGCAAAATCGGCTCGTCGATGAAATCAGTAGGCGAGGTCATGGCTATCGGACGCACCTTTGAGGAAGCAATCCAGAAAGGTCTGCGCATGATAGGCCAGGGCATGCACGGATTCGTGGAGAACCGTCCGCTCGAAATCAACGACATCGACGCAGCCCTCCAGTCGCCCACCGACAAGCGCATATTCGTCATATCCAAGGCAATGCGTGCCGGTTACAGCGTCGACCGCATCCATGAGCTTACAAAAATCGACCGCTGGTTCCTCTACAAGCTCCAGAACATCATGGACACGTCCCGCGAACTGGAGCAATACGACGAGGCCGAGAAAGTTCCGGCAGCCCTTCTGCGTCAGGCCAAGCAGCAGGGTTTCAGCGACTTCCAGATTGCCCGCTCACTCTTCAAGGACGCGATGGGCAAAGATACGGAAGCGTCGATCCTGCATGTGCGCAACGTGCGCAAGCAGCTTGGCATCGTGCCCGTGGTGAAACAGATCGACACCCTTGCCGCAGAATATCCTGCCGAGACCAACTACCTCTATCTCACCTACAACGGCACCCACAACGACATTGACTACACAGGCGACCACCGCTCAATCGTGGTGCTCGGCTCCGGCGCCTACCGCATCGGCTCTTCAGTGGAATTCGACTGGTGTTCGGTCAACGCCCTGATGACGGTAAAACAGCAGGGATGGCGCTCGGTGATGATTAACTACAACCCCGAGACTGTCTCGACCGACTACGACATGTGCGACCGGCTCTACTTCGACGAGCTCACCTTCGAGCGCGTGATGGATATTCTGGAACTCGAAAAGCCCCACGGAACCATACTCTCCGTTGGCGGCCAGATTCCGAACAACCTCGCCACACGCCTTGACGCACAGGGAGTCAACATCCTCGGAACATCGGCTCTGAGCATCGACAACGCCGAGGACCGCCACAAATTCTCGGCCATGCTCGACAATCTCGGAATCGACCAGCCCCGCTGGCGCGAGCTCACGAGCCTTGAGGACATCAACGACTTCGTGGCCGAGGTTGGATATCCCGTGCTCGTGCGCCCCAGCTACGTGCTCTCTGGCGCGGCAATGAACGTGTGCTCCAACCACGATGAGCTCGTGCGCTTCCTTCGCCTTGCCGCCAACGTGTCGAAGCAGCACCCCGTGGTAGTAAGCGAATTTATCCAGTTCGCAAAGGAAATCGAGATGGATGCCGTGGCCGACAAGGGCGAAATCAAAGCATACGCCATTTCGGAACACATCGAATTTGCAGGTGTGCACTCCGGCGACGCTACCATCCAGTTCCCGCCGCAGAAGCTCTATGTGGAAACGATGCGCCGCATCAAGAAGGTATCGGCCCGCATCGCTGCCGCACTCAATATCTCCGGCCCGTTCAATATCCAGTTCCTTGCCAAGAACAACGACATCAAGGTGATTGAATGTAACCTGCGCGCATCGCGAAGTTTCCCCTTCGTGTCGAAAGTGCTTAAAATCAACTTCATCGACCTCGCAACCAAAATCATGCTTGGGCTCCCGGTAGAGAAACCCGCCAAGAGCGCGTTCGACCTCGACTACGTAGGTGTGAAGGCCTCGCAATTCTCCTTCTCTCGCCTTCAGGGCGCCGACCCCGTGTTGGGCGTCGATATGGCATCGACGGGCGAGGTGGGATGTATCGGCGACGACACCAACGAAGCCGTGCTGAAAGCGCTTCTCGCCGTGGGTCTGCGCGTGCCCTCGAAAGCCGTTCTGCTCAGCACCGGCACCGCCAAGCAGAAGGCCGACATGCTCGACGCCGCCCGACTCCTGCACAAGAGCGGGCTCACCATCTACGCCACCGGAGGAACATGCCAGTTCCTCAACGAGAACGGCGTTCCGGCAATCCGCGTCTACTGGCCCTCACAGCCCGATATGGAACCGCAAGCTCTCCAGCTTCTCCACGACCATGCCGTAGACCTGGTGGTGAACATTCCCAAGAATCTCACCGGCACTGAGTTGAGCAACGGCCGCAAAATCCGCCGCGCCGCAATCGACCTCAACATTCCGCTGCTCACAAATGCCCGTCTGGCATCGGCCTTCATCCATGCCTTCACCGAGCTTCCCCTGGACAAAATCCAAATCCGCAGCTGGGACGAGTATTAATTCTTTGAACTCTTTTACGTCGGGAGCGTTCACTCCGGTGTAGCGCTCCCGATATTATATTTCATAACTCAATAAAATGCCATGATAACGACAAAAAACGTACCCTCGCCCAAGACAGGCGACATTACTCTGATAACCATCACCAACACCTCCGGAGCATCCGTCGTGATTTCCACCCTCGGAGCCGGAATAGTTGAGGTGAACGTGCCCGACCGCAACGGAAAGATGGCCGACGTGGTACTCGGCTACAAGAATCCCGCCGACTACCTGGCCGACGGCCCCTGCGCCGGAAAAGTGCCCGGACGCTTCGCCAACCGCATTGCAAAAGGCCTCTTCACAATCGACGGCACACAATATCACCTCGCAATCAACAACGGCCCCAACGCCCTACACGGCGGCCCGACAGGATTCCAGAACCACAACTGGAAAGTTGAGTCAATCTTCGACAACGCCGTCGAGCTCAGCTACACCTCGGCCGACGGCGAGGAAGGCTATCCCGGCAAGCTCGTTGCAAAAGCCACATACCTCTGGACCGACGACAACGAACTGAAACTGCATCTCACCGCAACCTGCGACAAGAAAACCGTTGTCAACCTCACCAACCACGCCTACTTCAACCTTGCAGGCCACGCCTCCGGAACAGTCCTCAACCACACCCTCCGTCTGGCTGCCGCCAACTACCTGCCCACCGACGACACTCTCATCCCCACAGGCGAAATCGCTCCCGTGGCAGGCACGCCGATGGACTTCACCACTCCCAAAACTCTCGGCAAGGACATCAAGGCCGACTTCCCCGCGCTCAACTACGGCAAAGGCTATGACAACTGCTGGGTAATCGACGGCTACGAACCGGGCAAACTCCGGAGCATCGCCGTGCTCGAAGATCCCGAATCAGGCCGTACGCTCGAAGTTGCCACAACACAGCCCGGCGTACAGGTCTACACCGGCAACTGGCTCGAAGGTGCCCCCGAAAACAAGGCCGGAGGCCGATACAGCGACTACGACGGCGTAGCCATCGAATGTCAGGGATTCCCCGACGCCCCCAACAAGCCCGCTTTCCCCTCCGCCCTGCTCTGCCCCGGCGAGGAATACCGTCAGGAAATCATCTTCCGCTTCGGCTGCTGATAAAACCATAAACAAAGAACGAAAAGCGCATCCGTCCCCGGCGACAGATGCGCTTTTCGTATATAGCAAATCAACTTTATTATACTTTTTATGGCTTTCCTGATAGTTTTTGCTTGTTTTACAATATCCAAATCTCACATAATTTACCGACCTTTGCAAAAAGCCTAATTCAGTATCATGAAAAAAACATTCCTCATATTTGCTCTTGCCGCATTAGCAACCGTATCCGGCGCGACAGAACGTCCCGACATGCAGCAATATCCCGGACAATACACCGCCGACTGGGAAAGTCTTTCATCCTGGCAATGCCCCGAATGGTTCAAAAACGCAAAATTCGGAATATGGGCACACTGGGGTCCTCAGTGCGAAGCCGAAGACGGCGACTGGTATGCCCGCTCAATGTACTACGACGGGTCGGGGCAGAACAAGTGGCACCAAGAACATTACGGCGACCCGGCTACATTCGGACTCAAAGACCTCTGCAACGAATGGAAGGCCGAAAACTGGAATCCTAAGGAACTTGTGGAGCTTTACAAAAGCGTAGGAGCGAGATTTTTCATGGTGCTCGCCAACCATCACGACAACTTCGACCTCTGGAACAGTCCCTATCAGCAATGGAACTCTGTCAACATCGGACCTCGCCGTGACCTTGTGGGCGAGTGGGCCAAAGCCGCCCGCGAGGCCGGGCTTCCTTTGGGTGTAAGCGTACACGCAAGCCATACATGGACATGGCTCGAAGGCTCGCAGAAGTACGACGGAAATCTCACCCTTGAAGACGGCTACAAGCCCAACCCCGACGGTTCTGAAAAGTGGTGGAAAGGCTACGACCCTCAGGAACTGTACGCCCAGAACCACACTCCAAGCGAAGGGTGGGAAAACGAAGGTTCCATCCACAAGCAATGGGACTGGGTCAACGGAGCCTCCCTGCCATCCGAAGAATACAAGCGTAAACTCATGAACCGTACATTGCAGCTCGTCTACGACTACTCGCCCGACATGATTTACTTCGACGATACCGTACTGCCATTCTACGGCTGCGACGACCAATGGGGCAAAGATTTCCTTGCGAGCTACTACAACTTCAGTTCGGCAGCCAACGGCGGCGGCCAACCGCAGGTGGTCGTGACAGGCAAGCAACTCAAGCCCGAAACGAGTTCCGCCCTTCTGTGGGACGTGGAGCGCGGCATCCCCGACCGCATGCAAGCCGACTACTGGCAGACATGCACCTGCATCGGCGAATGGCATTACAGCCAAAAACGTTATAATAAAAACCGCTACAAAAGCGCCGCCACCGTAATACGTATGCTCATGGATGTCGTGAGCAAAAACGGCAACCTGCTCCTGAGCATCCCCATCAAAGGCGACGGAACAATCGACGACAAAGAGCGCGAAATCCTCGCCGGCATAAAGGCTTGGATGGACATAAACAGCGAAGCCGTGTACGACACGCGCACGTGGAAAACCTTCGGCGAGGGACCGCTTGCCGAGGCTGTCAGTCCCCTCAACGCCCAGGGATTCAACGAAGGCTTCGACTACACCTCCCGCGACATCCGCTACACGCAGAAATCCGGCACCGTCTACGCCACAGTGATGGCATGGCCCGAAGAAAAGGAAATCACCCTTAAATCCTTCGCCAAAGGCTCCGACACCTACTCCGGCAAAGTCACCTCAGTACGGCTTCTCGGCCACGGCCCCGTTGACTTCACCAACGAAAACACCGGCCTCCGCATCACCCTCCCCTCCACCCATCCCAACGAAATCGCCCCCGTCCTCGCCATCACAACGGAGTGAGGTTCATCTAAGCTAAAAGGATGTTTCTAAAAAACTAAAAGCCAAGGGCTGCGAACCACAGATGAGGTTCGCAGCCCTTGGCTATATTATTGACCCCGCTAATGGGGGGATTAGACTCAGGATTATCCGCCATCCGGACTATTCCACGCCGTAGCCTACGTAGGTGGCGGGGGAGAGGGCGCGGAGTTCAGTTTTTAGAGACCATCGGCAACGCGCTCCCGAAGGTCATCGGCGAAGCCGCTTTCGCAGAAAGACCACGATTATTTCGTAACCGCTGTACGCCGGAGCTTTAGTGTAGGCGTGCCCGGTAAATCATACCAGATGATTGGCGTCCGGAGGACGCTGATTATTCAGTACCCCGGTACACCGCAGGCTTCTGCCGGAGGTGTGCCGGGTATATCCATCCTCTGAAATGGCGTCCGGAGGACGCCGATAACAGAGTATAAGCATTTTCCCCGGCACTCACTTTTGACTACGACCCGCTTCACCCAATTAAGATTATTTAACTGTATAAACTACGATAATTTCGTACCTTTACGGACGAATCCGCGCCGTGGTGTCAGAGGATACGGGCGGGATAAGGATACATATTGAAAAGCGTTTACTCAACGTTTGTTCTTGGCACATCTGAACTTCGCAACTTCATCACGCTCAAGGACAATGCAACAGTAGATGCTCACGGGTATGTCATACCCACAGGTGTTTCCCGTTAAAAGCGGGAAGCACTATGTGTGTAATCATATCGGCGTGGGTTTCTGTGTTGCTTGTTCCAGCGTGATAGGCAATGCGAAGGCCGAAGATGTGCGGGACAAGCAACAGTACAGACTCCCGCGCTTTTCTTTTTCATAAACTTAAATAAGAAAACCTATGCAGGGGAGCGCAGGGAACAGTTCTAACAATGGAAAAGAAAAAAATTTGGCTCATGATGCTCGCCTGCATCATTTCATTAAACCTTCTCGCGCAAGGAGCGGACACACAAGTTGGAGAAAAAAGCTATTTATGGGTTGAAAACATCAACACGAACCTTTCATCCGTATCTTTCAATGTTTTTACAACTGGACCCGATGAGATAACAATCAAATCAATAAAAGTTGACAATAAGGAAATTAAAAATAACAACGGGTATTGCAATGTTTATGGATTACATCCCTCTACTACATACGCAATAGAAGTAAGTTACTTTGTAGACACGACTGAAAAAACACTTACAGAATACTTTACCACACAAATTCCATCAATCTCTATCGAAAAAACCACACCTTATGAAGGTAAAATCCGATTCAGCGGATTCACTGTGTCAAAAGACGACAATCTAACCGCAAGTGAATATGGAGTTTATTGCAAAGAAACTGAAAAGTATTACAAAGCCACTGGCGATGTATGTGACGCAACAGGCTTACTTCCTTTCCACGAAAGGGGTACTTCATACACTTTCTATCCATACGTTATTTATTCCGGCCAATTATATGGAAATAATCTTCCTGATAACCATGGATACGCCGAGAGCAAAATAATAAGAGAGTATACAAAACCGGCATATTGGGATTTTGATTCATATACGACACAAAAAACTATAACCATATCCAATCTTAAATATGGTAAAGATAATACATTGGAAATATCTGAAATAGGTTTTATTGAAGAAGATGAGCACATAAATCAAAATCATATCACGGTGAGTGAATTGTATCCTAAATGTACGCGAGAATTTATATTTTACGCAAAAATAGGTACAGCAGAAAGTAAATATCGCCAAACAGTAACAACGAAAGGATTCAAACCGTCTATAACAACTAAAGTCACTCCAACTTCTGTGTTAATCAACACTTCTTATCAAGAAATAGATGCGAAAGTGACATACTCTGAACTTTGGATTAATGGAAAGGTACAAAACAAATACGATGGAGTTCCCATCACAGGATTAAAGCCAAACACATCCATAACCATAAAATACGTCGTTTATCCATCGGGAGAAAGTGTATCCAAAACCGTTAAAACACCGGAATTGATTCTTGAAACCCTTGAACCAAAATCAGTGAACAGTACAACTGCTGTTGTAGCTGCTAATACAAATATTTCGGATGAAGATCTCGGAGCGGGATTTGAGTGGCGCAAGGTTGATGCTCCGGAGGTAGTATCGTCGCGCAGAGGAAACGGACGGATTTACAACGGTGTTCTTGAAGGACGTATACAGGGACTTTCGTCCGACTCGTATTACAAAGTCCGTCCTTTCTACAAGTCAGATTCAGGCGATGAATATTTCGGAGAATGGAAAGGCTTTGACCCGAGCGACTTCAGCTACTTCGAGCCTACCGTACACACTTACCCCGTTACATCCGTATCAGCAACGTCGGCGTCTGTGCGAGCATACGTCATGGCCGGTACCGATGAGATTGACGAACAAGGGATTGAGTACTGGCCCGTCGGCAGTTCTGAAACTCAGAAAGCAAAGGATAAAGCCAATGCCGGAAATGTCACAACTATAATATCCACAGGACAGGTGATGAACGTAGCGCTCGAAAACCTCGAGCCGTCCACTACTTATGTATGCCGTGCATACGTTAAAGCCGGTGGAAGCACCACCTACGGCGAGGAACAGACTTTCACAACCGAAAATGCGAGCGGAATAATCGGAATCGAAACCGGTGTAAACAATGGAGTGGTAGTAACAGGCTATTACAACTTGCAGGGCATACGCTTCGACGAGCCGCAGCAAGGACTTAACATCGTGAAGTATTCCGACGGCTCGGTGAAGAAAATCGTTTTCTGACATCTTGCCCCACGGGACACCCATTTCGGGATGTTTCTAAAAAACTAAAAGCCAAGGGCTGCGAATCACAGATGGAGTTCGCAGCCCTTGGCTATATTATTATTGCCGCTAATGGGGGCTTAGACTCAGGATTATCCGCCATCCGGACTATTCCACGCCGTAGCCTACGTAGGTGGCGGGGGAGAGGGCGCGGAGTTCGGCCTTGACGGAGTCGGAGACTTCGAGGGTGTCGATGAAGGCTGAGATACTTTCGGCGGTCACTGCGGAGTTTGTTCGGGTGAGAGCCTTCAGGGTCTCGTAGGGGTTGGGATAGCCTTCGCGGCGAAGTATGGTCTGGATTCCTTCAGCCACGACGTTCCACATGGCATCGAGGTCGCGACGGATTGCGTCTTCGTTGAGAAGCAGTTTGCCGAGGCCCTTGAGGGTGGATTCGATGGCGATAAGGCCGTGAGCCATGGGTACGCCTACGTTGCGGAGCACGGTCGAGTCGGTGAGGTCGCGCTGCAGACGCGATACGGGCAGCTTCGTGGCGAGGTGACCGAGGATTGCGTTGGCGATGCCTACGTTGCCTTCGGAATTTTCAAAGTCGATGGGGTTGACCTTGTGCGGCATTGCCGACGAACCGACTTCTCCGGCCTTGATGCGCTGCTTGAAGTACTCCATGGAGATATAGAGCCACATGTCGCGGTCGAGGTCAAGAATCACGGTGTTTATTCGGCGCATGGCGTCGAAGAGCGCGGCGAGGTTGTCGTAGTTGGAAATCTGAGTGGTGTACTCCTCGCGTTCGATTCCGAGACGGTCGCGGAGGAAGTCGGCACCGAATTTTCGCCAGTCAACCGTGGGGAACGCAGTGCGGTGAGCGTTGAAATTGCCGGTGGCACCACCGAACTTACCGCTTATCACGACCTTGTCCATCGCTTCAAGCTGGGTACGCAGACGGTAAACAAACACCATTATTTCCTTGCCGAGCGTAGTGGGCGACGCGGGCTGTCCGTGAGTCTTGGCAAGCATTGGAAGTTTGCCCCACGAGTGAGCCATCTGCTCGAGGGTGTCGGCCAGACGGACGATTGCCGGGCGATACACTTCGGTAATGGCATCCTTGATGCTCATCGGCACGGAAGTGTTGTTGATGTCCTGCGAGGTAAGGCCGAAATGGATGAATTCCTTATACTTTTCGATTCCGAGGCGTGAGAATTCTTCCTTCAGGAAATATTCCACAGCCTTGACATCGTGGTTTGTCACCGATTCGATGTCCTTGATGCGCTGAGCCTCGCGCACGGTGAAATTCTCGGGAGAGTAAATCGCGCGCAATTCGCGTTCGATACCTTCGGGAAGGCCTGCGAGCTGAGGCAAACCAAGCTCATGAAGGGCGATAAAATACTCCACTTCCACTTTCACGCGGTAGCGTATAAGAGCGTATTCCGAAAAATAATTGGCTAATGATGCGCATTTTCCGCGGTAACGACCGTCCACGGGAGAAATCGCTGTCAAGGTAGTAAGTTCCATCAATGTAGACTATTGGGGGTGAATATTGTTTCCGACTGCAAAGATAAGGATAAGTAAAAAATTTTTTCTAATTTTAGGGCATGAAAATATCACGCATCTTTTTAGCGGCCGCCATAGCCGCATGTTCGGTTTTCGGGATGGAAGCCGGCGCTACTTTAGAAGAAATCAAAGCCACCCCGGAAAAGGCCGGCGGTGTCTACTACGCATACCCCGTATCGGAAAGTCTTAACACTCCGGCGCCCGAGGGATTCAAGCCTTTCTACATCAGCCACTACGGACGCCACGGTTCGCGCTATCTCATCAGCGACCGCGACTATTCCGACCTTATCGCCCGCATGCACCACGCCGCCGAGCACAATGCGCTGACACCCTTCGGCCTTGACGTCATGGCACGCCTTGACTCAATATGGCTTGAGGCTCGCGGTCGCGGCGGTGAACTCAGCCCGCTCGGCGCCCGACAGCACCGCGCAATAGCCACCCGCATGTACAAGGCATTTCCCGAAGTGTTCGCTCCGGGAGCCGATATGTATGCGTCGTCAACTACCGTGATGCGTTGCGCACATTCAATGTTTGCCTTTATTGAGGGACTTAAAGAGCAGAATCCTTCGTTGGAGATTCCTCGAGAATCGGGACAGCGCAACATGGATTTTCTAAATTACCATTCTCCCGAATCGGGTCCGTTCAGCTCACACGACGGCCCGTGGTATCAGACATGGAAGCGCTTCCGACAGGAGCAGACCCGTCCCGAACGTCTTGTGGCATCGCTGTTCAGCGACCCCGAATATGTTGCAACGTGGATCGACCCGAAAGAGCTGATGTGGCAATTCTACTGGGTGGCCGTCGATATGCAGAACATGGAGACACAGGTCTCATTCATGGACGTGCTCACACCCGAAGAACTGTATGACCTGTGGCAAGTGTTCAACTTCAATTTCTTCTCGTGCAACTCGTCGTACGCTCCCGCCGAGGGACATTTCGTGAAAAACGCATCCAACCTCGTGCGCGACATAATTGCCTGCGCCGACGCCTGCATAGCCAAGGAAGGCGGCCACGGAGCCACCCTGCGCTTCGGCCACGACGGAAACATCATTCCTCTGACAGCCTTGTTGAAGCTCGACGGATGCTACTCCGACGAAACCGCTCCCGAACGACTGGCCGAATCCTGGGCCGACTTCAAGATTTCGCCCATGGCATCCAACCTCCAGATTGTGTTCTTCCGCAACGACGCCGGAGAAATTATCGCCAAGATAATGCTCAACGAGCGCGAAATATCCTTACCGGTCGACACCGACATGTTCCCCTTCTATCCCTGGCCCGCGCTGAGAGGCTACCTCTCGGAAATCGCCAGATCGTAAATCTGGGAAGGCATGGAGACGATGTGATTGGCGTAAGCCTCCTTCAGTTCAAGGATGGTGCGGAAACCCCACGACACTCCCACCGACTCGATGCAGGCGCGGCGCGCCGTTTCCATATCCACCGCAGAATCGCCCACATACAGACATTCGGCCTTTGGCGTGGGACACATAGAAAGCGCCTTGAACACAATCGAAGGGTCGGGTTTGGTGGGCATGTCAGGCTCGTGGCCGAGAACAGCCTTGAAATTAGCACCGGGGAAATAATGCGTTATCAGCTTGGTGACGGCACTCTGATACTTGTTGGACGTGACGGCAAGATTGATTCCACGCTCACCGAGATCCTTTATAAGGTCCTCGATTCCCGGATAAGGCTTCGTGGCGTCGCAACAATGCTCGTCGTAATATTCGGTAAAAGCCTCGCGCATAGCGTTGAGGGTCTTCTCATCGCGCGCCTCCTGAGGCAGGGCACGCTCCAGCAGCTTGCTCACACCGTTGCCCACCATCTTGGGATACACCCACAGTCCGTGGCGAGGGAATCCGAGGGTTGTCAGGGCATGGTTTGTAGCTGCGGCAAGGTCGTCAATGGTGTTGAGCAGTGTGCCGTCGAGGTCAAAGATTACGTATGATTTCATAAACGATAAGTAGGAGAGTATTAGAACGGATAGCCTACGGAGAAGTGGAAATTCGCATCCCGCGACCATTTAGGATGAACAAGCGGCCAACGCTCCTGGTTCATCGCAGGATTATAGGCCTTGAAACCGAGGTCGAGACGCAACAGGAAGTATGTGAAGTCCATGCGCAGACCCACACCGTAGGCCGCGGCAATCTGCTTGTAGAACTTGTCGAAACGGAATTCACCGCCTGGCTGGGTTTCATATTTCTTGATGGTCCAGATATTTCCGGCGTCGATAAACAGGGCACCCTCGAACACCCAGAACAGCTTGGCACGGTACTCTACGCTGAGGTCGAGACGGATGTCGCCGCACTGGTTGATGAAGTCGGTCACAGAATTATGGCTGTCGTAGGAACCGGGGCCGAGCGTACGAACGCCCCAGCCGCGGACACTGTTTGCTCCGCCTGCGTAGAAACGCTTCTCGAACGGAACCATCGTCGAGTTACCATAAGGGTATGCGATGCCAACTCCGGCATGCGTTGAGATGGCGTTGCGGGAGTTGAAATTCCGTGTATAGGTGAAGTCGAACTCACCCTTGACATACTGGGCGTACTGGATGTCGAGAATCTTGTAGACGCCGTCGGAACGCTTCTGCCCTATCATCGAGGATATTCCGTAAAGCAGGTTGCCCGCTGTCTCTGCGGAAGCCCTGACCGTAGTCACCGAGGGCTGGATGCTGAAAGCGTTGGTGCTGGCTGTGGGAATCCTGCGGTTCGAACGATAGAAAGTATAGCCCATGCGCATGATGAAGTGATCCTCGTAGCTGTAACGCAACAGAGGATTGGACGGCGCTATCTGGTCGATAAAGTCGATTGTGGAGCGTGGAAGCCGCACATAATTTATATCCACGAGGTCGTAGGTGTGGCGGCGCGTGAGGTCGCGGTATTGCTGCTGCCACTTCCATTTCCACGCAGCGCCGGCGATGATGCGCGTGTACTCCGGACGTTCCTGATAGTTGAACGACACGGCAAACTCCGTGGATGCCAGAATCTTCTGCTTGAAACTCTTCGACAGGAAGGGGCACTCGAACTTGGGGAAAGTGATACCAACCTCGCCTGCATATTCCGAATATCGGTCGTTGATAAGGCCGTCGACATGGCCGGAAAGGCTTTCGTAGGCGGCACGGAACTTGGCCGTGAGTAACTGTGAGCCGTGGGCGAGATTGCGGTGTTGGTAAGTAAGCCCAACTCCGAAACCGAGATCGCCCTCGGAGTTGGTGCCTTCAAGTTCGGCCGAAAGGCTCTGTTTCTTATTGCGGGAAATATATATCCGGGCATCCAGCAGTTCAAAACCGTCGAGAGCCCCGGCTGGTGTGAGGTCAATGTTGATGTACTTGATGATGCTCATTCTTCCGAGCGCCTCGTAAGTCTTGTCGACGGCCTTGGCGCTGTAATCCGCCCCCGGCTGGATGTAGCACTTTTCCTCAAGTATCGACGGACTAAGATAATGATCCGAGCCATATATCACCGAAATGCTTCGGAACCGCACGGTGTCGGCGGCCTGGTGCTTGCTGTCATCGTCGAGGATAAAAAACACCTTGCCGAAGCGGTAGCGGCTGTGAGGAATGAGCACATCCGGCTGTGTGTCATGCGACGCGGCAGCCTTGGGCGAACGCACAACCATCGTGAGATTCAGGTTTTTACTTCCGGCAACAGTATCGGCTATGAAAGAAATGTATTCGCGCGTGAAGCCGTAATATCCGTGCTCGCGCAGGAGCGAGGTAATGCGGCCGCGCTCATTGTCGAGGGCGTTGCGATCGAAGAGTGCGCCGGCCTTGACGAGCGCCGCGGCGCTGTCGGCCTTCATGATATTCTCAACCGCAGGGTCCGCGATTTCGTAAGCGATTCCCGAAACAATGTGAGGCTCGCCGGCATAGATGTCGTAGCGGACTTCCATTTTTTTGCTGCCCGGGCGCGAGATTGTATCGGCCACGATGGATGCGTCCATGAATCCACGGTTGACGAGCGCCTGCCGCAACTGGCGGGCGGAAGCGTCGGTGAGGTCCTGATCGTAGATTACAGGCGGCTGGCCTATGCGACGCAGCCAGCGGTTGTACCATTTCGTGCTGTCACGGCCCGAAAGGCTGTAAGTCGACAGCTGAAGTTTGGCAAATCCAAGCACCTTGTGGTTGGGGGTCTGACGAAGGAAGTTGTAAAGTTCGTCGGTACGGATGTCGTCGCGGTCCTTGACCTCGATACTCACCTTGTCGAGCAATTTATTACCGTCGGGCACATGCTTGGTGGTGCTGCACGAACCCATGACAAAGGCCATGCCGACGCACACGGCGACGGCACAAAGCACAGTTATGATTCGTTTGCGCAGGTTTCCCACTGTTTAAGCCGGAATGGTGAACACAAATCTCGCTCCGCGACGATAGGTGGAATCCACGGTTACCGTTCCCTTGAGCAGGCGGGCGATAAGACGGCATATCGGCAGACCAAGACCGCATCCCTGTGTCAGAGGGTCAATCTGACGGAAACGCTCGAAAATCATTTCCTCGGCGCCCTTGGGGATGCCCGTACCGGTGTCGGTAAACGTGACGGTGCCCTTTTCCTCATCGCGGCTGTAAGCCAGGGTGACACTACCCTTTTCGGTGAATTTGATTGCGTTGGAAACGAGATTGATAAGAACCTGCGACACCTTCTGACCATCGGTATTGAGGACGAAATCAGGCTGTGAATCGGGGTTGTATATCATCTTCACGCCCTCCGGAGCACGGTTGGCGCCGAGTTCCACGGCAAGCATACACAACTGATTGACCGATACCGGCTTGATATTGGCCGTCATATGGTTGTTTTCAAGAGCCGAGATATCGAGCACATCGTTCACAAGCGAAAGTACAAGCTCGCTGTTCAGCTCAATAATGCGGGCGAAGCGGTCGAGATAAGTTTTCTTGTCGGGTGGAATACAGTCGACAATAACCCTGGAATATTCCATGATGGAATTGAGCGGTGTACGGATTTCGTGGCTTATATTGTTGATGAAATCCGTTTTCTGCTTCTCCGCTGATTTGGCCTCGTCGCGGGCCTTGATAAGCTCGGCACGCGTTTCCTTCAGGCTGTCGCGCTCCTTGCGCAGGTCGTTGTTGACCTCAAGCGAGTGCTTGGCAAGGCGCTTGTTCTTGCGGTACATTCCGGCAAGGACAAACACCAGCACCAGCAGCGCCACAAGAATGATTCCGCTCAATCCCATGATAATATAATTGATGCGGATATGCGCTTCCTGACGTTCACGCTCAAGCTGGGCGTTTTCTGTCCTGAGGCTGTTGAGATCGTACACAAACTGCAACTCGCGGATTTTCTCCCGGTCCTTCATGTCGAGACGTTCCTGAAGCACCTGGCTATACAGGCTGTTGGCGTACAGTTCGGTATTCTCATCGCCGGCATAGCGCGAGGCTGTCACAAGAGCCTCAATCAGCGAAGCCCTCGCTCCGGCGTTATATGGCGAATCAATCTGACGTTTCAATATCGGAATCACCTCTTCATATTGTCCCGTACCCATCAGGTAGTAGATTTTTACGCGTTCGTTCTGCTCTATGTCATGGGCTATATCCGGATTTTTGACGGCAAGCTCCAAAATATCGTTATAGATGCGGTCAATCTCCCTGACAGTAAGTTCCGGATAGCAACCCAACATGCGTCGGTAGCATATATAGCGGTTGTTGGAGAAGTTGCGGTAGACGCGCCCCTGGTCGAGATAGTGGTTTTCGAGTGAATCAATAATCTTGAGCAGTTTACGGTCATACTCAAGCACCTTGCGGTGATGGCAACTGCGGCTGTAAGCCAAAGCGGCACGTGTGTACACGAGGTTGCGAAGCAAGCCCGTGTGCTTTGGCAGGTCATCAATCAAGTCCTCGAGCTTATAGACATACTTCTCAAGAATATCGCCTTGTGTCTCTCTTGCGAGACATCCGCACAGGGTATAGAGTGTCTCAATCTGATCCACAAGCTCGGACTGCGCTCCGGAAGAATATTGGCGCATTATGACATTAATAGTCTCCTCGAGCTTGGTGCTGTCAAGACGCGCCGTCTGATTGGAAGAATACAGAAGGCGCACAAAAAGGTTCGTCTCGTCGGTAAGGGAGGTTTTCGGAAGGTTCAGACCCTCAGCCATTATAAGGCTCAAAGCCGAATCCTTCTTTGCGTAGATATTCGCCATCTGCCGCATCATGTCGAGCTGACAGTCGAGATTGCCGGTACGGCGCCCCAGACGGTACAGTTCCCGGGCGATATCACTCTTATCCTTTCTCGGAGTAAGATCAAATATATTGTAAAGCAGCCTGATGGAATCCGATGCGGAGCCAACGCGGGCAAGCTCATGGCGCAGACTGTCGCGTACGGCAGACGGATTTTCGGGGATAATCACCCTGCGAGGCTGAGCAGTGGCGGCAAGCGCCCCGAGCACCATCGCAAGAATTATAACAGACGTAAATTTTCTTAGCAGCATTGATATTGGTATATTTCATACAAAGATAAGCGAAATTCCCGTCACACGCCGTATTTTCATCGAGAAATTTTGCTCGGCAATGCGCAAATAAATTTGGCATTGCTCTCGACTTATTCGTATCTTTGCCTTATCGGCTTAGATACTCTCGCTCGGCAAAGGCAAAATAAATTTTGCTTTGCCCTCGACTTATTCGTATCTTTGCAAAATATGGGCCGATTGCTATCAATAGATTTTGGAAGAAAACGGTGCGGCATAGCCGTAACCGACCCCCTGCGCATAGTCGCTTCGGGACTTACCACAGTTGCCACCGCCGAACTGGTGGACTTCGTGCGCACCTACGCCGAGCGCGAGGGTGTCGACGAAATTATCGTGGGCGAACCGCGCGACATGCAGGGCCGTCCGTCCGAGTCGCAGCGATACATGCGTCCGGCCATAGGGCGCCTGGCGGCAGCTCTTCCACACATCCCGATACGTTTCTACGACGAACGATTCACCTCCGTGCTCGCCCACCGGGCCATGCTCGACGGCGGACTGCGCAAGATGGCGCGCCGCGACAAGGCGCTCGTCGACGAAATCTCGGCCACAATAATTCTCAACGATTATCTCCAAAGCAAAGATTATAACTCATGAAATTACCCGTTTACCTCTACGGACATCCCGTGCTGAGAAAAACGTCGGAGGATCTCACTCCGGATTACCCCGGGCTGAAGCAGCTCGTGGAAGACATGTTTGCCACTATGTATCTTTCGGAAGGCGTTGGTCTCGCCGCGCCGCAGATTGGCCGCAACATACGCCTTGTGGTAATCGACGCCGACCCCGTGGCCGAATCATTTCCCGAATGTGCAGGGCGGAAGTTCACTCTCATAAACCCCGAGATTGAAATACTCGACGGCGAGAAAAGTGTACGCGCCGAAGGTTGCCTCAGCCTGCCGGGACTGTCGGAGAACGTTCCCCGCGTGGAACACATCCGCCTGACATGGCTCGATGAAGACTTCAACGAACATTCCGAAGAAATTTCCGGATTTTTGGCCCGCATCGTGCAGCACGAGTGCGACCACCTCGAGGGCAAGCTCTACATCGACCACATTTCCCCGATCCGCAAGCAGCTCATCAAGGCAAAACTCAACGCTATCGTTTCGGGACGTACGCGCGTCGACTATCCCGTGAAATACGCGCCTCGTCGCAAATAATCCATCCTCCACCCCCTAAAAACCATCACAATGGCTGACGACAAGAAAGTAATCTTCTCAATGGTGGGCGTGAGCAAAATCTATCCGCCCCAGAAACAGGTCCTCAAGGACATCTATCTTTCATTTTTCTACGGTGCCAAAATCGGCATCATCGGTCTTAACGGTTCCGGTAAGTCATCCCTGCTCAAGATTATCGCGGGAGTCGACAAGGAATACCAGGGCGAGGTCGTTTTCGCCCCCGGCTACTCCGTAGGCTACCTCGAGCAGGAACCCAAGCTCGACCCCGACAAGACCGTGATTGAAATCGTGCGCGAGGGCGTGCAGCCGATTATGGATCTGCTCGCCGAGTTTGAGAAGGTCAACGAAAGTTTCGCCGACCCCGACGTGCTCGAAGACCCCGACAAGATGGATGCCCTCATCCAGCGCCAGGCCGAACTTCAGGACGCCCTCGACGCAGCCGACGCATGGAACATCGACTCCAAGCTCGAACGCGCCATGGACGCCCTCCAGTGTCCGCCCGACGACCAGGTGGTTTCCACCCTCTCCGGAGGCGAACGCCGCCGCGTGGCCCTTTGCCGCCTGCTGCTCCAACAGCCCGACATCCTGCTGCTTGACGAACCTACCAACCACCTCGACGCCGAATCAATCGACTGGCTCGAACAGCACCTCCGCCAATACCCCGGCACAGTCATCGCCATCACCCACGACCGATATTTCCTCGACCACGTGGCCGGATGGATTCTCGAACTCGACCGCGGCGAAGGAATTCCTTGGAAAGGCAACTACTCATCATGGCTCGAGCAGAAAACCAAGCGAATGGCTCAGGAAGAAAAGCAGGCATCCAAACGCCGCAAGACCCTCGAACGCGAGCTCGAATGGGTGCGCATGGCTCCCAAAGCCCGTCAGGCCAAAGGCAAGGCGCGTCTCAACTCCTACGACCGCTTGCTCAACGAAGACCAGAAGCAACGCGAGGAACGCCTTGAAATTTTCATTCCCAACGGTCCCCGTCTGGGCAACAAGGTTATCGAAGCCCACTCCCTTGCCAAAGCCTTTGGCAAGAAACAGCTCTTCAACGACCTCTCATTCTGCCTGCCTCCAAACGGTATCGTGGGCGTCATCGGCCCCAACGGTGCAGGTAAGACAACTCTGTTCCGCCTGATTATGGGACAGGAAAAACCCGACGCCGGAACATTCGACGTGGGCGAGACCGTAAAGGTGGCATACGTCGACCAGACCCACCACGACCTCGTGCCCGAAAAGAGTGTCTACGAAGTAATCTCGCAGGGAGTTGAATCCTTCCGCATGGGCGGCCGCGACGTCAACGCGCGCGCCTACCTCTCGAAATTCAACTTCGCCGGAGCCGACCAGGAAAAGAAAATCGCAGTGCTCTCAGGCGGCGAACGCAACCGCCTCCACCTCGCCATGGCACTCAAGGAAGAAGGAAACGTGCTTCTGCTTGACGAACCTACCAACGACATCGACGTCAACACACTCCGCGCACTCGAGGAAGGCCTCGACGACTTCGCCGGCTGCGCCGTAGTGGTGAGCCATGACCGTTGGTTCCTCGACCGCATCTGCACCCACATCCTCTCATTCGAAGGCGACGGAAAAGTCGTATTCTACGAAGGCTCATACTCCGACTACGAAGACTTCAAGCGCGCCCAGAACGGCGGCAAAGAACCTCCTCGCCGCCGCTACCGCAAGCTGATGGAATAGCATTGCTTTATTGGTGAAAGGTTTAAGGTGAAGGGTGAAGATAATGGATTTTGCCAACAAAGCATTTATCTTCACTTTTCACCTTTCTCCTTTCACCCAATATCTCCCCCTCCCCTTCTCACCTGAAAAAAACCGGCCCCGGGAAGCCTGTCAATCACGACATGCTTTTCCGGGGCTGATTATTGACATCATCAACTGTCTATTGTTCTTAGAGTATGTTTACTTTTGGCTTATGTTAAGATTTATATTGAACTTTCGAGTATGTTTTTTGATTGAATGAAGGCTTTATGGGGTGCCATAATAACTGAATGAAAGCTAAAAACAGGCCGGAAGGGCTTTTAAAGATTTCATAAAGTTAAAAGTAAACATACTCTTCAACTAACCATACTAATTTCGTCAAGGTAAATCACAGTTTCGTCACGCGACCCATAAACAGCGGCAACCCCGTGCTATGCTCCGCGATGATGAACACGAAAGGCCGGTCGACAATAAAATCCTTTCCAACCATCGGGCCGGCAGACGTTGTATCGCCTTTGATAACTGTCACAGCCGCAGCCTCAGCTCCGTCTTCGTCGACTTCGATTTTGGCGCGTTGCTTCACCATAGAGATTCCCATGGAAACGTTGCCATCCCACATTCCGGAAAAGTCAGCGTTTCCGAAAATCGACCGGATGCCCATTGATTCAAGAATCTCATTAAGTTCTTTTTCATACTCGACGGTAAATTTCGGAATCCGCACATTCATGCTGAACTTTCCGAACATCTTGTTCTGCGCGAGTTTGGTGATGTCGTCGCCATCAAGTTCCTTGACACATTCGTCAAGGCTCACGCCCTCTTCAGGAAGAACCACAATCATTGAATATGCCTCGTTGCCGAAGGGGAAAGCGGCCACTGAATATTTGTCATCGCTGAACGCCCTTAGGTCGGCATCGCTCTTTCTCATGTAGTCGACCTGCGAGATTGAGCCGTCGGCGTTGCTGAACGCGGCCTGGATGGTCTTGGATTTCTCGAATTTCTCAGTCCATTCACCCTTGAAATATAAGGCGTTGGCAAGCACCATAAGCGTCGAAGAAGGAAGCGCTTCCTTGAAAATTACAGGAATGACGTTATCGGTCTTTTCCGCACACCAACCGTTGATAAGGTCCAAAGTCTGTTGCGAGCTCATGTCCTCAACCGCAGTCACCGGAGCCTGATAATTATTCATGAGGGTGCTGGCGAATGAGCTTTTGAGAAGCTGCGACATATTCTCGGGAATCCACATCGAATTGGCGAGGCGGAGTTTGACAACATTGTCGAGCGCAGGTAATTTCTCGATTAGTTTGCGATTAAAAGAATTAGCCACATCCATATCCTCGGCATCGAAGCCGAGAACTTCAAGAATTTCGCTTTGGGAAACTCCCGCCGCGCCGTTGGCGGTCATACTCAAAGCCATAGACAGGCTCAGTGGCGAGATTACGAAATTATCCGATTCTGTTTCGGCCTCGTTCATCACCTCAAGCCATTTATATGCGAAATCATTGTTGGCTTCCACCAGAGCTTCCTCCGAGCGGCTCACCGGTATATCCTCGCGAGGAGTTGAAGAACTTCTGCTGCCCCCATCATCGGAGCAAGCACCCATCGAAACTGCGAATCCCACCGCAGCTCCCAAGCACAGTGTTTTAAAAATCAGCTTATTCATAATATCATTATTTAAATTTCATTTTGCTCACAGCTTCGTCACGCGCCCCATAAACAGCGGCAGGCCGGTGCTCATTTCTCTAATCATGAACACGAAAGGACGGTCGCATGTAAATATCGGATCATATGGACTTTCAGACCCATCAACATAGGTGATGGCTGCCGCTTCCGACTTCTTTTCATCCACAGCTATGCGCACGACTTGTCCTGCTCCACTTAAGTATGCTCGAACAGTGCCCTTTTCAAACAATCCGGCCCAATCTGAAAAATCAAATGCTTTCTCAATACCAAGAGACTCCAAAATGCCAAGTAAGTTCAGATTGCATGCCACATCGAATTTAGGCAAGGATACCACCATGTCCCTTCCTTCGCCTCCATACATTGCTGTCGCCCTTAGATCGTCTTGAGCTAATTCCATATCAGACAAACATTCATCAAGGCTGACACCTGGCTTGGGAAGAAATATATCCATTGAATATGCTCCATTGCCATAAGGCAATTTCAACATAGTGAACCTGTCGGCAGAAAAGACAACGGAATTCAGCCAATCATGATGCATCATGTCAACCTCCGACTCCGTACCATCCAGATTATGGAATGTAGCCTTGTCTGTTTTTTCCACATCAAATTCAGTAGCCCAGGCTCCTTTGAAATACAACGTATTGACTAACATGAAACAGATGTCCGAAGACAATGGCAGAGGAAACAGTTTGGGAAGAAATCCGAATGTGTTTTCATTTGCCCAGTCATTGATTTTCTCAACCTCATCCATATTTCCAAAATCGGTGAGAAAATTTACTTCAGCAGTATAACTTTTCATTCTGTCATAAAAGGACGACGTAATGCTGTTTTGATATTTTTGCCGAATCCACACGGAATTTGCCAATGCAACAGAGGCACTTCGATCCACCACCGGGAAAGAGGTCATCAAAGTGTGATGAAATTTATTCAATACATCAATAGAAAGACCTGAGTGGTTGTAGGTATCAAGGACCTCCTGACGAATTTCGCCCTCAGCGGCATTAGCCAACATGGCTGAAACATACGATACGCCCATAGGAGAAAAAACCACATTGTCATTTAGCGTGGTTTCGTCCGCATCAATCTGTTCAGCCACCAGCCTGTACGTTTTAAAGGCATATCTATTAAAATTCACGGCAAAAGCCTCTTCTTCTCCGTCAAGTTCAATCTCACCACGGCTGTAATCCACTGGTTCTTCCGGATTTTCCGGAACCTCCGGATTAGGCTCCGGCTCGTCCTTATCGGAGCATGCGCTCACACAAGCCATAGCAAACACTGCGGCAAACATGGCTATCATTCTGAAATAGTTCTGTCGTTTCATAGGGTTACAGTTTAATAGTTAAAAATCGGTTTCTACTTTTAATGTTTCACAAATATAACAATTTTATTTTACAAAATGCTTAGAATCCACAATATTTCCTTCCAAACTCAACGAAACCACATAAATTCCGCTGTTCAGACCGGAAATATCTATCGAATAATCGCTCACACCTTCTTCACATTGCGTCCGCGACACAACCGCACCATAAGTGTTGCGCACTTCAAGCTCTGGTTGTGCAGAAATTTCATCCATATCATCCAACATAACGTTACATGTAGTTGTACTTGAACTAATCTTAGCAATCGTAGGATTGATAGGTAGAATAGGTCCAATAATTTCAGCTCCAATTTCATATTTTAATTCTAAATAGGGAACTAAATCATAATCATATATAGTGACAGCCCAATTATCAGGATCGTCATCAGATAAGTACCACAACATTTGCCCATAATACATTTTTGACTCTTTGGTTACAGTGTTGTATAGTCCAATATAAGCCGACCTTTCCAACGAAACAGTGATTGAGGAAGATTGTAAGGGCGTTCCTAACAGAGTATCATCCCTTTCGTCTGAAATAGGAGTTCTTTCTATCTTTGTTATGATATTTCGAGCCCAAGCCTTCTTTTGGAAGTTTAGTGTCATACTTGGGTCTCCGAAAAGATGAAACTCTTCTTTCGTTAACGTCTTATAATCAGCACTAACAACACCATAGGTTTCACTCATCCGCATGAATCCTTGGTTCATGATATCTCCGATTGCACGAAGACCTATCGGTGTAACTGAAGGCGTTCCTACTGAAACTCCAAATCGAGGAACCAATCCTGGGGAAGGCCATATAGCATCAATCATTCCTTCTACAAACGAATCCGTGTATCCTGGATACGCTTTCTCGGAAGAAGCTATAACGCCTACACATCCGTTTTTCTCACTCGAAAGGAATGTCGAAGCGAAGCAGTCAGAAGCATCATATTTACCCGTCAAACAACAGATACTCAACACCATAGGAAGCTGAGAATTTTCCAAGGCTCTTATATTCGATGTATAATATTTCAAGGATTCCCATTGATTCACTAATCCATGCCCTCGATATGTCAATATAGAACAACCTCCATTAATGGAGTTCTGTATGTCAGTTGCACTTCCATTCCAGGCAAACGTAGGTTTGCGCAATGCGGTCGGTATCACAGTACCATCTGCAAATTTTGTCTTATTCCAATAATTGGGGTTTACATCCGATTCTGCTTTAAAGATTCTTTCGCCATCCAAACGATGAATGACAGTGGCATAGTCATAGATTTCGTTTCCGGTAAGGGCAAAACGCTTATCCTCGTATCCATCTTTGTCCCGATCTTCAAAATAAGCGATTGACGTAAATTTTGCCTGATCATCAACACTAAAACCGCCTTTTTCGTATCTACAAATCTTTTTTAGTACATTCTCACATTCAAGCAAGTCTGTAAATGGAATACGTCCAACCGAAATATCCGGCATTTTTTCCAAAGAACTACCTTTATAAGAATAATAATAATCCGTATAATGCGTTCCTAACCCCGAAATACGAGATGCTATCAAACGACCCGGCACATCTTCATGCCCACCTACAATAAGCAAATGGTAAAGATCCGGATTCTCAGTGAATACTTGATCTACTTTAGCTTTTGCTGTCTTATAAGTCCATTCGGGAGCTGATTCAACGATTACATTGAATCCCTGTTTGCGTTTCCATGTTACAAAGTCAGTTGTAGAGGATATCAGTCTGTCAGTGGTAAGTACAAGATAGGATTTTTTTACTTCCTTGGCTAAATTCCATTTAGTTCCTCCTGAGCCTGATTCTCCGGAGCCACTGTCACCTCCTACTGTTGGATAAGAGCCTCCTGAAGGTGGTGCAAGAAGAAAATGGTATGGGAAATAGTCATCACGAGCTCTCTCTATGTCTGATCCATCCACCATCAAGACAGGACTCTCACTATCATCATCTTCAAATGAAACAGTATAGGAAATTTGCTTAAAAGTAAGAACATCCGTTGTGCCATCTTGATATTTTATTGGGAAAACTGCAACCCTTACTATATTCTCACCCCTATATGAATCCATAGAGTGAATATACACGTTTTTTACAGGAACTTGGGTATTACTTCCTAATAATGGTTTTACATTTGATTGTGTATAACCCTCTGTATCGTTTTCGTCAAGTGGTACACGTCCTGGAGCTAAGCCATATCGAAAAAACGGATTGTTTAAATAAGTTATATTTTTAAGTGTCGGTATTTTTCCTGCCGGAACAGGGAAAACATCTATTCTTACAGGAAGTGCCGGAGAGGATGAAGTTTCTGTAAAACCAAAACCTCCGATAGTCCACCAATACCTACCGGGATACACATCGTCAGGTTTAAGCAATGCACCGGTAAACGTGTATGTAACCCTTATACTACCATCCTCAAGGGTTACCACATCTCTTTGGGGCATAGGTACGGTAGTAGATGGAACTGTGGTTCTCGTGGAATAGTTCAGTAACATCTGCGCTGTTGATGGCAAAGATGCGCAGAGCATCATAATTGCCAAAATGATTGTTTTTTGTTTCATAAGGTAGTAGTTTAAGGTTATAAAATTGGAGAGATTCACGCATAGGAATGGGTGTTCTGAGTGCGAGGTCAGAACACTGTATAGAAGCCCTCGTATTGGTTGTTGAGGGAGGTGGTGATGGCGATGCGGTAGA
>CAJURN010000029.1 GCA_910589055.1 uncultured Muribaculaceae bacterium | reverse complement strand
TGCCCCTCGGCACTGTCAAGAGCCGCATCTTCTTCGCCCGCAAGAAACTGCAGGAACGTTTCAGCGACTACCGTTGAGAAATCTCAAATTGTCACTTTGACAAATTGTCATGATGACAAAATGACAATTTTGACAACAAGCCAAAAATGATGTAACAGTCTGACAAATCGACATTGATTCATTTATTCATATAGTTTCTTTTCTTACTGCTCTGACCCAAGATTCATCGGCCGCATCTTCTACCCGGGGATGCGGCTTTTTTGTTGATTACCGCGGGATTGAAATGTTAAAAATGCAGGTTCCGGCAATATATTTCGCATTTTATTGGATTTGTACGTGAAATTTGAATAAAAATCATTAATTTTGACGCTACTTTTGCCCCGGACCGGGAGGTTGTGGCCTGTTACCTAACAAAAGCTCCCGCCGCAGGCAGTCTTAGAACCTGATGAATATACCAATAATCAACCAATATCAATTTATGAGACTTAAACTGTTTCTACTCCTGCTCCTTGCGGCGGCATTGCCATCGCTCGCGCAGTCCACGGCATCTATTGTGGGCGTCGTGGTGAATAGCAACTCCGGAAGTCCCGTCAGCGGAGCCACGGTGATGCTTCGTGACAAAGGCGTCACGGCAACAACTAACTTCAACGGCGGTTTCCGCCTGACGACAACAGCATCCGGCGCTGCCGAATACCTTGTCGTTACCTGCGACGCTTACCAGACCTACGGCGTGAACGTGACCGTAGAGCCCGGAACAAACAACCTCGGCGAAATCCGTCTTCAGCCCGTTGACGTGAACACCGACTTCTACGGCGACCAGGAAGACCTCATTTTCGACGAGACCGCTCTCGACGACGAGGATGGCATGGGTCAGAGCATTTCCGCCCTCACCGGTGCCAACGACAACATCTACTACAACACGGCCTCCTACAGCTTCGGCCCGATGTACTTCCGTTTCCGCGGCTACGACTCGATGTACCAGAACGTGTATATCAACGGCGTGCAGTTCAACGACCTCATCCGCGGCCGCTTCAGCTTCTCAAGCCTTCTCGGTATGACAAGCCGCGCGTTCCGCAACAAGACCACAACAGTGGGTATCGACGCTGCCAACTACGCTTACGGCGACCTCGGCGGTTCGGTCAACTACAACACCGTGACCGACCTCTACGCCCCCGGCTTCAACGGCGCCATCGCTTTCACCAACTCCAACTACATGATGCGCGCCATGGCAACCTACTCCACCGGCGTCAACAAGCAAGGCTGGGCGTTTACAATCAGCGCCATCGGCCGCTATGCCAAGGAAGGTGTGATGAAAGGTACATTCTATAATTCAGGAGGTGTGTTCCTGAGCCTTGAGAAAATCCTCAACGAGAACCACTCACTCACCCTCACCGCTTTCGGCGGTCCCACCCAGCGTGCCACAGGCCGCGCTACCTACCAGGAAGCATACGACCTTACCGGCGACAACCTCTACAACCCCGACTGGGGCTGGCAGGACGGCAAGAAGCGTTCTTCGCGCATCACCGAAACCTGGGACCCCACCGCAATGCTGACATGGCTCTACAAGAAAGGCTCGACAACCTTGAACACAACCGCAGCAGTTCAGTACAACCACTACAACCGCACCGCGCTCCAGTTCTACAAGGCTCTCGACCCCAAGCCTGACTACTACCGCTACCTGCCCTCCAACTTCCTTGGCGACAACGGCGAGGAAACCGAGCAGAGCGAACTCTACACCGAACTCTGGAAAACAGGCCAGCTCGGACAGATCGACTGGGACCGCATGTACGAGGTGAACGACCTTAACAACTACGAGAACCAGAATCTTCCCGAATCGGCCAAGAAAGGTTCGTCCTACATTGTTGAAAACCGTATCAACAACACCCTCAACCTCAAGCTCAACTCCTACATCAACACCACCATCAGCCGCAACATCAGCCTCCAGGGCGGCGCATCCGTGCAGTATGCCAACCAGCACAACTACAAGACCGTGCGCGACCTCCTCGGCGGCGAGTTCTGGCTCGACGTTGACCCCTTCAGCGACCGCGAAATCGCCATCGCTCCCCAGAACCTCATCAACGACCTTGACAATCCCTACGCCCGCGTGAAGAAAGGCGACAAGTTCGGCTACGATTACAACTTCCATGTACTCACCGCCGAAGCCTGGTTGCAGAACGTGATCACACTGCCCAAATGGGACATCAACTACGGCTTCAAGGCAAGCTACACACAGTTCTACCGCGACGGACACATGCGCAACGGCCGTGCTCCCAACAACTCCAAAGGCAAGAGCAAGACCCTCAGCTTCGACAACGGTGGTGTGAAAGTGGGTGCCGTTTACAAACTCGACGGCCGCAACCAGTTTGCCCTCCATGCCGAATACGGCACACGCGCCCCGCTGGTCGACAACGTATTCATCGCTTCACGCGTGAAGAACACAACCGTTGAAAATCCCGAAAGCGAACGCAATATCTCCGGCGACCTCTCCTACATCTGGAACTACCGCCGCTTCCGCGGATCTGTGACCGGCTTCTACACACAGACCGACAACGCCATCGAACGCCACGGCTTCTATGACGACGACTACAACACCTACACCAACTACGTGCTCAGCGGCGTACGCAAGGTCTACAAAGGCATCGAGGTAGGTATGGCCTTCAAAATCACACCTTCCATCACAGCCACCTTCGCCGGTACTTACGCCAAGTATCAGTACAAGAACAATCCCCAGGGTACACGTACGTTCGAAAACGGTCTCTACCCCGACACCACACAGACCGTGTATCTGAAGAACTTCTACCTCGGTTCAACCCCGCAGTACGCTGCCAACCTCGGCTTCGACTACGCAGCTCCCAAGAACTGGTTCTTCAACATCAACGCAACAATCGAGGGTAACTCCTACGTGAACCTCTCGCCGCGCTACCACGAAGCACTTCCCGGCCTGCCCGGCCAGATCACTGCCCTCCAGCAGAACTGGCTCAACGCACATCCCGGAAGCACCTGGAACGACCTTCCCTCCGACGTGACTCTCATCGAGGGCAAAATCGAGGAACTCACCACCCAGGAAAAACTCAAGAGCGCCTTCACACTCAACGCCTCCATCGGTAAGATTATCTACATCAACCGCAACGTGAGCCTGAACGTGAACCTCAGCGTGAACAACATTCTCAACAACCGCAACATCGTCACCAACGCTTACCAGCAGGGACGTCTCGACCTTACGGACTACAACCTGAACAAGTACCCCAACAAGTACTCCTACGCCCAGGGTATCCGCGCGTTCCTCAATATCGGTGTGAGATTCTAAGCAATCAGTACAATTGAATTCAACTTTAAGATAATGAAAAAAGCACTATCATATCTCGCGGCAATCGCACTGGGAATGTCGTCAATGCTGAGCTCCTGCTCCGACGACTATGAGCAGCCGCCGGTGTACAGCCCCGTTTCCGACCTGGAGGCCAACACCACCATCGCCGACCTCAAGGCCGCCTACTGGGATGCCGGAAGCGAAAGCTACGCTAAAATCGTAGGCAATCTCAATGAAGTAACAGGAAAACTCCTTGACGCATCGAAGCATGTGATTGTGAAAGGCCGTGTGACAACATCCGACCTTCCCGGCAACATCTACCAGAGCATCGTGATCGAGGACGAGACCGGTGCAATCACCGTTTCCACCGCCGCCACAAAGCTCTATCAGAAATATGCGATGGGCCAGGAAGCCCTGATCGACGTCACAGGCCTCGCAATCGGCAAGTACCGCGGCCTGATGCAGATCGGCGCTTCCAATGCCACCGGCTCCGAAACCACACGTATGACCGAGGAAGCCCTCGTGGCTCACATGCAGGCAAACGGTCTGCCCGACAGCAAAGCAATTCCTCCCACAGTAGTGACTATCGAGGAACTCAATGCCGCCAAGACCTCGGCCGAAGGCCTGATGTACTGGCAGAGCCGTCTCATCACCATCGAAGACGTAAGTTTCGTTGAGGCAGGTATGCCCTTCGCTGACGGAACAACCACCACCAACCGCTACATCGTCGACAGCAACAAGCAGCGCATCTACCTCCGCAACAGCGGACGCTGCGACTTCTCCGGCGACATCCTCCCCGGCGGAACAGGTTCCGTGACCGCAATCCTCAGCTACTACGGCACTGACTGGCAGCTCCTTCTCGTATCTCCCGCATACCTCGCCGGATTCGAACCCGTTGCCGAGCCCGAACCGCTGCCCGAACCCAACATGACAATCCTCCAGCTCAAGGAAAAATACTGGAGCACCGACCGTAACTATGTCAACGTGATCGAAAACCTCGAGGGCGACACTCCCGCCATCATCGAAGGCGTGGTAGTGAGCGACGACCAGAGCGGCAACGTCTACAAGAACCTCGTGCTCCGCGACGAGACCGCAGCCCTGACAATCGCCCTCAACTCTTCGGCCATCTACAAGATTTTCCCCTACGGCCAGAAGGTACGCGTCAATGTTTCCGACCTCAAGATCGGCGGCTACAACGGCCTGATGCAGATTGGCGAGGAAAGCACCTACAACGGCGCTCCTTCCATGACATTCATGGAACTCGGCGAATTCCGCACCCACTCCGAACTTGAAGGCGAAGCCAATCCCAAGGGCGTTGTTCCCGTGGAAGTGACTATCCCCGAACTCATCGCCGCCAAGGCTTCCACCGAAGGCATCCAGAAGTGGCAGAGCCAGCTCATCATCCTCAAGGGCGTACACTTCCAGCAGGCAGGACAGCCCTTCGTTGAAGGCAGCGCAGCCACAAGCCGCGACCTCCTCGATGCAGCAGGAAACAGCGTAGTAGTACGCACAAGCGCTTACGCAAGTTTCAAATCCAACCTTCTCCCCGTCGGAACAGGTGACGTGACCGCCATCCTGAGCTGGTACGGAACCGACTGGCAGCTCCTTCTCAACAGCAGCACCGACTGCGCCAACTTCGACGGCGTGCCCGTCGGTGGCGGCAATGTCACTCCCACTCCCTCGGGCGAAACAGTGTACACCTCCGCCCTCGGAGCCGACTTCACATTCGACAACCCCTCTGACATCGCCGTCTGGAAATCCAACACCTACGGTCTCGTAGGCTCGGGCTTCCTCAACAGCCAGGCAAATGCCGCAGTGGGCGTGGCAATCTCCCCCGTAGTCGACCTCAACGGCTACACCGGAGCAAGCCTCGACTTCGAAGCTGCTTACAACATGTACAAGCTCAACAACGAAATGATTTCCGTTGCCGACTACGTAGCCGGAGGATACTCCGAACTCGTAGTCCGCGAGGAAGGTGCATCCGACTGGACTTCCCTGGGCCAGCCCACAGCTCCCGCATCGTTCTCCTGGACCTACAATCCCAACGGTGCCGTGAGCCTCGACGCTTACGCAGGCAAGAAAATCCAGTTCGGCTTCCGCTACAAATCCACCGCTGATGTGGCCGGTACATGGGAAATCAAGAACATCACCGTTTCCGGCACAAAATAATCCGCCGGCATCGCGACAAATAAAATCCTTTTCACCTCTCTCCTCGATTAATCTTCTTTATGCTTAAATTAAATATGAAAAGAATAAAGTCATACATGCTCGGACTGTCGGCGCTGGCGCTGGCATCTTTCGGACTGACCTCGTGCCAGGACGATTTTGACGCACCGGCAATTCAGGTGCCGGAAGCCGCCAACGAGGCCAATGTAACAATCATGCAGCTCAAGGAGGCTTTCTGGCAGGATGCATATAACTATGCCGAAACCGTGGGCGACCTCAGCGAAATCACCGGCGACGAAGCCGATGCCGGAAAACACGTCTACATCAAGGGCGTGGTTACCTCTTCCGACGAACCCGGCAACATCTTCAAGAGCCTCTATCTTCAGGATGCCACCGGTTCGATCAAGCTCAGCATCAACTCCTATAACCTCTATCTGAGCTACCGCCGCGGCCAGGAAATCGTGCTGGACGCAACCGGTATGTTCATCGGCAAATATGCCGGAACAATGCAGTTCGGCTGGGAAGACGAGACCAACGGCGAAAAGCAGGTTTCGTTCATGTCGTCGGAAATCTTCGACATGCACCGCGAACTCAACGGCATGCCCGACATTGCCAAAATCGACACAATCGAAATCGCTTCCGTGGCCGAGCTGAAGAGCACCGTCACCCCCGAGCTCATGCGTAAGTATCAGAGCCAGATTGTGCGTATCCGCAACGTCGAGTTCAACCACGCAGGCGAGGCTACTTTCGCTTACTACCACTCAAGCGGTGTAAGCCAGGGTATCCACGACGAGAACGGCTCGGTCAACGACTCTGTGGCAATCCGTACTTCCGGCTACTCCACATTCTGGAACAACGTTCTCCCCGCAGGTGTGGGCGACATCGTTGCGATGTGCGACTACTACCAGTCGTCTGCTTCCAACGGAGTTTGGCAGCTTACTCTCATCGACATCGACGGCTGCATCGGCTTCACTGACCCCGCCAACCGTCCCGGCAACGAAAACAATCCCTACAACGTACTTGAGGTAATCGACCTTGAAGCAGCCAACCGTGCCGCTGAAGGCTGGGTTGAAGGCTACATCGTAGGTGCAGTTGCAGGTGGTGTGGAATCAATCACATCAAGCTCCGACATCGAATGGACCGCTCCCACAACAATGGCTAACACCCTCGTTATCGCCAACGATCCCGACGTGAAGGATATTTCCCAGTGCCTCGTAGTGGCTCTGCCCTCTGAATCTTCGTTCCGCGAAGTTGGTAACCTCCGCGACAACCCCGACAACCTTGGCAAGAAAATCAAGGTAAAAGGTACTTTCGCCCTCTACATGGACACCTACGGCATCACCGGCAACAAGGGTACCAAGGACGAATTTGAAATCGAAGGAGTTGAAGTTCCCGACAAACCCGTACAGCCCGGCCAGCCCGCCACCATCATGGCAACCTCGCTCACCGTGCCCGGAACAACCTCTATCGACGGCTACGAAGTGACTATCGACAAGGCCGGTGGTTTCACAACTCCCGCCCTCCACGCGAATACATCGGCTGTGCGTCTCTACAACGGCAACACTATCACCGTTGCCGGCGCCGGCATGACTTCAATCACATTCACACTGTCTTCCGACGCAGGCTACCGCTACACAACAGTATCTTGCTCGACCGGCTCCATCAGCCCCGCACAGGCAGTTGGCGACAAGTCATTCACCTGGGTAGGTTCGGCATCCGAAGTTACCTTCACTGTTGACGAAATCGCAACCCTCGGTACTGAAAGCGACCAGAAGGGTCAGATCCGCTTCACCCAGCTTGACATCAACGGCGGCGCAGGCGGCAGCACAACTCCCGACGATCCCGTTGTAACCACTCCCGCCGGCGACGGCACCGCTGCAAGCCCCTACAACGTGGCAAAGGCTCTCGAGCTCATCAATGCCGGAACAATCGGCGAGGATGCAGTGTACGTCAAGGGCGTGATTACAAAAATCAAGGAAGTTGACACAAGCACTTACGGCAACGCAACTTTCTGGATTGGCGACAACGCTTCCGACGCGACTACTCTCTACATCTTCCGCACAATGTGGCTCGACGGTGAGAAATTCACTTCCGCCGACCAGATTGCAGTAGGAGGCGAAGTGGTTCTCTACGGCCAGCTCGTCAACTACATGGGCAACACCCCCGAAATGACCCAGGGGGGCAAGGTAATCAGCTACACCGCTGGCTCAGGCAGTGGTTCGGGCAGCGGTTCAGGCACGGTTACACCCCCGGCTCCCGCAGGTGACGAAACCACAATCGCAGCCACCTCCATCACCAATGTTCCCGGCTCGACAGTGGTCGACGGCTACACTTTTGTAATCGACAAAGCTGCCGGCTCGACAAATCCCGCAGCCCACGCCGGAACATCGGCTATCCGCCTTTATGCCGATAACACTATCGAAATTTCCGGCGGCCGCATGGCTAAGATCACTTTCACCCTTGCTTCCGATGCCGGAGGTCGTTACACAACCATGACTCCCAGCACAGGAGAAATCTCTCCCGCTCAGGCAGCCGGTGACACATCTTTCACATGGGTGGGCGACGCAACCAGCGTTACCTTCACCGTAGGTCATGACGCCACACTGGGTACCGATGGTTCAGGCGCCCGCGGACAGGTTCGCTTCACAAGCATTTCCATCGCACAGGCTAAATAAATCCCCAACTCCATAGACGCCAAAGGCCGCACCCACGAAGGATGCGGCCTTTGAATTTTAATAGGTCTAATAGGTCTGATGGGTCTAATGGGACTTATAAGTCTTATTAGTCTTATTAGTCTTATTAGACCTATTACTATATTATCCGCTGACTTGGACCGGGATGCCGGTGGCGGAGGTGATGCGGGTGGCGGCGGCACGGAGCTCTTCCACGGGTACGCGGGTGAGAGTGCGTTCAGGAGTAGGACGGTCGATGGTGTAGAGCATTATCTCGCGCGGATTGATGCGGCGGTAGGCTTCGATGAGCGCGTCGATTTCGGCATCGGTAGTGTTATCCACTGTCACGCCATCGTGTGTGCCGCGGGTGAGCATCGTCTGCACGATAGCCTGCTGCTCGAATCCTTCGAGCTGTGAAATCACCTTGTCGACGGTGAAAGCCGTAGAGCCGGGGCGGTCCATCATGCGCATTGTGGATTCGATGGCGCTGTCGAGTTTGAGGATGTTGTTGTCGACGCGCTTCAGAGCCTCGCACACGTCGGGGCGGTGCAACTGCGTGGAGTTGCACAGAACGCTTATCTTGACTTCGGGAAAATACTTGTCGCGCAGGGCAATCGTGTCGTCAATCACTCCGGCAAAGTCCGGATGTAGCGTAGGTTCGCCGTTTCCCGAAAATGTGATTACGTCGAGACGGTCACCGGCCGCGTGCATTGCGCGTAGTTTTTCCTCCAGAAGCCGTGCCACGCGGTCACGTGGCGGAAGCCCGGACTTACCCGGACCCTGCGCATTGTAACCCGCCTCGCAATAAAGGCAGTCGAATGAACATATTTTGCCGTCGACCGGGCTTAGGTTGACCCCTAAAGATGTGCCGAGACGGCGCGAATGTATGGGGCCGAAAATCGTTTCGTGAAAAAGAACTGTCTGCATGATTTAAACGGAAACTTCCGCCTTGATATGCGGATGAGGGTCGTAGCCTTCCAGACGGAAATCGTCGTAGGTGAAGCTGAAAATATCTTTTACATCGGGATTTATCACCATCCGAGGGAGCGGTCTGGGATCACGTGTGAGCTGTAGACGCGCCTGATCGAGGTGGTTGAGGTAGATGTGGGCATCGCCGAGGGTGTGGACGAAGTCTCCGGCCTGTAATCCGGTGACCTGTGCCACCATCATCAGAAGCAGCGCATAGGATGCGATGTTGAAAGGCACGCCGAGGAAAGAGTCGGCACTGCGCTGGTAGAGCTGCAGGCTCAGACGTCCGTCGGCCACATAGAACTGGAAAAACGCATGACAAGGCGGCAGATTCATGTTGGGGATGTCAGCAACATTCCAAGCGCTTACTATAATGCGTCGCGAATCGGGATTGTTGCGTATCTGGTCAACAGCTTCGGAAATCTGGTCGATGAAGCCGCCGTTGTAGTCGGGCCACGAACGCCACTGGTAGCCGTAGATATGGCCGAGGTCGCCGTTCTCATCGGCCCATTCATTCCAAATTCTCACCCCGTTTTCCTGAAGGTATTTCACGTTTGTGTCACCACGGAGAAACCACAGCAACTCGTGTATGATCGACTTCAGATGAAGTTTTTTTGTCGTAAGCAGGGGGAATCCTTCCGAAAGGTCGAAGCGCATCTGGTAGCCGAACACGGAGCGTGTTCCTGTGCCTGTACGGTCGCTCTTGTCGGTACCGTTTTCAAGGATGTGGTTGAGAAGTTCAAGATATTGGCGCATGTCAAGGTTCGTTTAGAGTCAGTTTTGGATCGGCAGGTTGCATCAGCGGAGTGCGGAGCTGATGGTTTCCGCTGCGGTAAGTTATCGCATTGTTGGGGCAGGCGGCCATGCAGTTGAAACACACCACACATCGGGAGGTGTCAACGGTATGCTGCGTAAGGTCGATACATTCGCTCTTGCACACCCTCTCGCACTCGCCGCAGTTGATACACAGGTCGGTATTGATGTCGGGATGAAGCACCGAGCGGTAGGCCACGATGCCGAGGAGCGCACCCACGGGACAGAGAGTGTTGCACAGCAGGCGTC
Organism: uncultured Muribaculaceae bacterium; assembly: GCA_910589055.1. Classification (GTDB taxonomy): domain Bacteria; phylum Bacteroidota; class Bacteroidia; order Bacteroidales; family Muribaculaceae; genus CAG-873. The sequence goes on along the minus strand of CAJURN010000029.1, from coordinate 17,095 downwards.
CGCGATGCCAGGCGATGCCAATGACAACCAATGCCGTCGCGGCAGCCACAGAAAATGATGCGAGGCTGTATCTTACGCCCTCGCCGCAGCGTCCGAGAGGTCGAACTACAAATTCCTCCACCATGCGGGCGTATGCGCTGTACGGGTCGAGCACGGACGGAATCACAGCCCATCCTGCCATCATGCACACGAGCACGAGTCCGAGAAAGAACAGACGCATGCCCGGGCGGTCGGGACGGAAGCGGTAGCCGCGGCGCGGGGGGAAGCGCTTGCCCACGGCTGAAACGCAGTCCTGCAACGTGCCAAGCGGGCACACCGTGGAGCAGTAGATACGGCCATAGATAAACGTAATCAGCGTCCACGCCACGAGCCAGAAGGCCGCGCCGGAGAGCACAGCCATCATGAACTGCATGTGGGAGAACACGCTTTCGTAGCCTGCCACGAGAGCCACCGTCGGTGCAGCCATCGCACACAGAGCCACGATTATACGGATTATGCGTATCGACTTATACATATTCACTGACAAAAGTACGGATTTTTCGCGGATTTCTGCGCCTGTTTATGAAAGAGTGAAAATTAAATCGTAAATTTGCACTCTGAAGCACAGACGTCTTGCCTGTGGCTTTGTGACATGTCAATCAATATCATCAGCAATGAATATATCATATAAATGGCTAAAGGAATACGTGTCCTTCGACATGACGGCCGACGAACTGGCCGCAGCCCTCACTTCAATCGGTCTTGAAACCGGAAGTGTCGAGAAAGTCGAGACCATTCCCGGCGGTCTGCGCGGTATCGTCATCGGCAAGGTTCTCACCTGCGCCGTGCATCCCGACAGCGACCACCTTCATATCACTACCGTTGACCTTGGCACGGGCGAACCCGTGCAGATTGTGTGCGGCGCACCCAACGTCGACGCCGGACAGACCGTGGTTGTCGCCACCGTCGGCACCGTGCTCTACGACAAGGACGGCAGCGAATTCAAAATCAAGAAATCAAAAATCCGCGGTGTGGAATCCTTCGGTATGATCTGTGCCGAGGATGAAATCGGAGTCGGAACATCCCACGACGGCATCATCGTGCTTCCCGCCGAAGCCGAGAGCTTCATAGGCCGTCCGGCATCGGAGTATTATCACATCGAGGACGATTACGTGCTTGAGGTGGACCTTACTCCCAACCGCATCGACGCCGCCTCACACTTCGGCGTGGCCCGCGACTTTGCCGCATGGCACTCCTGCCACAACACTCCCGTGCGTGCCGTGAAGCCTTCGGTGGATGCCTTTGCAGTTGACCGCACCGATGTGGCCGGTGTAACCGTAGAGGTGGAAGACGCAGCCCTCTGCACACGCTACTGCGGCGTGACTATTCGCGGCGTCAAGGTGGCCGAGAGTCCCGAATGGCTCCGCGACCGTCTTGCAGCCATAGGCATGCGCCCCATCAACAATATCGTTGACATCACCAACTACATACTTCATGGCATAGGCCAGCCCCTCCACTGCTTCGACGCCTCGACTCTGAAAGACGGCAAGGTTGTTGTCCGCCGCGCAGCCGAAGGCCAGAAATTCGTTACCCTCGATGAGGTTGAGCGCACACTTTCGTCGTCCGACCTCATGATATGCGATGCCGAAGAGCCCAAGTGCATTGCCGGTGTATTCGGCGGACTCGACTCCGGAGTTACCGAAAAAGCCGTCGACATCTTTATCGAAAGCGCCTGCTTCAATCCCACCAGCGTGCGCAAGACAGCGCGCCGTCTCGGTCTCAGCACCGATTCGTCGTTCCGCTTCGAGCGCGGTGTCGACCCCAACGGATGTCTCTATGCGCTCAAGCTCGCAGCCCTCATGGTGAAGGAGCTTGCGGGAGGTGAGATTGTGGGGGATGTAACGGACTTCTATCCCACACCCGTTGCGGCATACCCCGTTGACCTCTCCTACGGACAGATTGACACCCTTCTCGGACGCGACATTCCCTCCGCCACAGTCGACAGCATCCTCGATTCGCTCGAAATCAAAATCGGACGCGATGACAAGGACACTTCCCTGATGCACCTTGAAGTGCCCACCTACCGCTACGACGTGCGCCGTGCCTGCGATGTGATTGAAGACATCCTGCGCATCTACGGCTACAACAATATCGCCATGAGCGACAACCTGCACGCATGCCTCTCGTTCAAGACCCGCACGGATGCCGAGGACGACCTGCGCCGCACTGTCGCCGAGCAGCTAACCGGAGCCGGATTCAACGAAATCCTCAACAACTCCCTCACAGCCGAGGCTTACTACGACGGCCTTGCCGAATATCCCGCCAAGGACTGCGTGCGCCTGCTCAATCCGCTCAGCCAGGACCTGAACGTGATGCGTCAGACACTTCTCTTCGGAGGTCTCGAAACCATAGCCCACAATGCCAACCGCCGTTTCCCCGATCTGGGACTGTACGAGTTCGGCAACGTATACTTCTACAATTCCGGGCGTGAATCCACTGCCGACGCACCTTTGGCTCCCTATTCGGAGTCGGCCCGTCTGGCTCTGTGGCTCTGCGGCGATACCCGCGGTGCCAACTGGCTCCGTGCCGCCGAGGCTTCGACATTCTTCGACCTTAAAGCAGCTGTGGCAAACGTATTCGCCCGTCTCGGCATTGATGCCACAAAGGTAAAACTCGCGGTTGCCGAATGTGCCGAAGGCTCAATCTACTCGCAGGCACTCGACATACTCACAATGTCGGGCAAGCGTCTCGGCACCATGGGCGTTATCGCACCGGCACTCGCTTCCCGCTGCGACATCAAGATGCCCGTTTATTTCGCCGAACTCGAATGGACAGCACTCTGCGACCTCGCCCTGGCTCATCAGGCGCTCTACAAGCCCCTGCCCAAGACCCAGGCCGTGAAGCGCGACCTCTCGCTGCTCATCGACAAAAACGTGTCCATGGCTGAAATCGAGGCTGCCGTACGTTCCGCCGAGCGCAAGTTCCTCACCGACGTGACACTCTTCGACGTGTACGAAGGCGACAAACTCCCCGCCGGCAAGAAGTCCTACGCCATCTCGCTGTCGCTCCAGGATCCCGAAAAGACCCTTCAGGACAAGCACATCGAGAAAATCATGTCAAAGGTTGTGGAGACACTCCGCCGCCAGTTCCAGGCAGAATTACGATAAGACAGAACTAAAACATCATACTCAAAAATATAAAAGACAACAATGGGAAGAGCATTTGAATACCGCAAAGCCCGCAAGCTCAAACGCTGGGGCAACATGTCGCGAACATTCACCCGCATCGGAAAAGAAATCACCATTGCCGCCAAGGCCGGTGGTCCCGACCCCGACACCAACCCCCGTCTGCGCGCCTTGATGCAGAACGCCAAGGCTGCAAACATGCCCAAAGATACCGTTGAACGCGCTATCAAGAAGGCAACTGAAAAAGACGCGGGCGATTACAAGGAAATCTCTTACGAAGGATACGGCCCCTTCGGTATCGCGATCTTCGTTGAAGCCGCTACCGACAACAACACCCGTACCGTAGCCAACGTGCGCTCCTACTTCAACAAGCACGGCGGCTCCCTCGGCACCCAGGGCTCGCTCACATTCCTTTTCGAACACAAGTGCGTGTTCAAAATCAAACCCAAGGAAGGTGTGGGACTCGACGACCTCGAACTTGAACTCATCGACTACGGCGTGGACGAACTGGGCCACGACGAAGACGAGGACGGCAACGAAATGGTTGTTCTCTACGGCGCTTTCGAAGAATATTCCAATATCCAGAAGTATCTTGAGGAAAACGGATTTGAAATCATCAGCTCCGAATTCGAACGCATCCCCAACGACCTCAAGGACATCACTCCCGAACAGCGCGAGACAGTGCATAAACTGCTCGAGAAACTCGAGGACGACGAAGACGTCCAGAACGTATTCCACAACATGCGCGAAGACGAGGAATAATCCTCTGACTCCGCAGGCATATATAATCGCGGACGGCTGCCACGGAAATTCCGGGCAGCCGTCCGACGTTTTTATCAATCATCAATCACAATATCATTCAGTTGGCTCAGGCCGCAGGCATGTTGATGATGTAGGGAGCCAGGAAGGCCGCCACATCGGTATTTCCTGTAAGGTCGGCGAACGTAAGCCACAGGATAAGAAGTATAATCAGAAATATGGCACCGATTGCTACCCAAGTGCTGGTGCGGTTTTTGTTTCGTCTTTTAGCGTCGGACATAGCGGTTAGTTTTTAAGAGGGTGTTGAATCTTTTTCTTGTAATATTAACATCCCGGGAGCCAATAAGTTTTTTAGCGGCGAAAAATTATTCTAAAACCGTCAAGATTGACTAACTTTGCAGATACACTAAGACGCGTATATTTACACCGCCATAACTTCAAACCATAATTCACAATGGAACTTTTTGAATCACTGACCTTGAAGGCCAAACAGAACCGCCAGCGTATCGTTCTGCCCGAAGGCACCGAAGCACGTACCTTGACCGCCGCCGACCGTATTATCGCCGACGGACTTGCCGACATCATTCTCATCGGCGATCCCACGGAAGTGCTTGCAATGGCAAAAAGCCTTTCCCTCACCCACATTTCCGAAGCAAAAATCGTCAATCCCGCCGATGAGTCCGTGATCGACCGCTATGCACCTCTGTTCTTCGAACTCCGCAAGAGCAAGGGCATAACAATGGAAGAAGCCCGTCTCACCACCGCCAACCCCCTTTATCTCGGCTGTCTGATGGTAAAGGCCGGAGACGCCGACGGACAGGTTGCAGGCGCCCTCAATACAACAGGTAATGTGCTCCGCGCAGCTTTCCAGGTAATCAAGACCATGCCCGGAATCAGCGTTGTTTCCGGAGCGTTCATCATGCTCCTTCCCGAAGGTTCGCCTTTCGGCACCAACGGAGTGCTCGTGTTCGCCGACTGCGCCGTAGTTCCCGACCCCACTGCCGAAGAACTCGGACAGATTGCCGTTGCCGCCGCCAAGACCGCACGCGACATCGCCGGAATCGAACCCCGCGTGGCACTGCTGTCATTCTCGACCAAAGGCTCAGCCAAGAGCGACCGTGTCGACAAAGTTATCCGCGCCACTGAAATTGCCCGTGAACTCGACCCGAAACTCATTGTCGACGGCGAACTTCAGGCCGATGCCGCAATCGTCCCCTCGGTAGCCAACACAAAGGCACCCCAAAGCCCCCTCAGCGGCCGTGCCAACGTGCTTGTGTTCCCCTCTCTCGAAGTTGGTAACATTGCTTACAAGCTCGTGCAGCGTCTTGGCGGAGTCGAAGCCGTAGGCCCCGTACTCCAGGGTCTTGCAGCTCCCGTCAACGACCTTTCACGCGGATGCTTCCCTGAAGATATTTACAAGACTATCATTATAACCTGCAACCAGGCAATCGGTCTGAAAAACAATTGAATCCATGAAAATTCTCGTTATCAATTCCGGCAGCAGCTCGGTAAAGTACAAACTCATTGACACCGACGGCGAAGGCCGCGTGCTCGCCGAAGGCGGAGTGGAAAAAATCGGTCTGCCCGACGGTTTCCTCAAATTCAAACGCCAGGACGGTTCCAAAGAAATCGTGGAACTCGGCCACATCAACCATCAGGACGCCATCAAGGCCATCCTCAACAATCTCACCGACCCCAAGGAAGGCTGCATCAAGGACTACTCCGAAATCGACGCAGTAGGACACCGCGTGGTTCACGGAGGTGAGAAATTCAGCGAAAGCGTGCTCATCGACGAGGATGTAAAGAACAAGATTCGCGAGTGCTACGATATCGCACCCCTCCACAACCCCGCCAACATGACCGGTATCGAGGCCATCACAGCCCTCATGCCCGACGTTCCGCAGGTAGGCGTGTTCGACACCGCTTTCCATCAGACCATGCCGGCGAAGTCCTACATGTATGCCCTTCCCTACAAATACTATGAGGAAGACGGCGTGCGCCGCTACGGCTTCCACGGCACCAGCCACCGCTACGTTTCGGCCCGTGTGTGCGAATTCCTCGGTGTTGACATCAAGAAACAGAAAATCGTTACCTGCCACGTTGGCAACGGCGGTTCCATCACAGCCGTCGACGGCGGCCGCAGCGTTGACACATCCATGGGTCTCACTCCCGTCGAAGGCCTTATGATGGGTACACGCGTAGGCGATGTGGATCCCGGTGCTCTCACATACCTGATGACTAAACACGGCCTCTCGGCTGCCGAACTCCAGACCGTAATCAACAAGGAAAGCGGTGTGCTCGGCGTGAGCGGTCTCTCAAGCGACATGCGCGAAATCGAGGCAGCAGTGAAAGCAGGCGATCCCCGCGCCACTCTCGCCCTCGACATGTACGAGCAGCGCATCATAAAATATATCGGTGCTTACGCAGCCGAGATGGGCGGCCTTGACATCATCGTATTCACCGGTGGTGTGGGTGAGAATCAGACCGGAGTGCGTGAGAACGTATGCGCTCCCCTCAAGTTCATGGGTGTGGAAATCGACAAGGAACTCAACGCCCGCATCCGCGGCGAGGAAACCCTGATTTCAACTCCTCAGTCGCGTGTCAAGGTGTGCATCATCCCCACCGATGAGGAGCTGATGATTGCCCGCGACACCGAAGCAATCGTAAGCAAGCTGTAATTCGTCTGAATTTATAAAGCCATATCATACCGGTGGCCGGCAAGTCCGGCTGCCGGTTTTTTATTTCTTCGCCGGAGATTCGGGGGCGGCGGCGCGGATGGCCGAGGACGGACTTGCCATAAGGTCGGCCGGGAGGGCGCGGCTCAATCGGGCGAAGATAAATGTGAGCACCGCAAGCGTGAATATGGTTATCGCCGTGGAATGGAGCATGTCGCCGAGACCCACGAGCGGACTTGCCACGGCACCGAATATATATCCTGCAAGCCCAATCAGAGCCGAAGCATCCCCGGCACACTCTCGGCCTTCATTCATTGCAAGCGTGTTGCCGACGGTGAAAATCATGCCGAGGCAGAACAGCATGGGAAGATTGAGAGCTTCATAGACCCACACGCTGTCGACCGTCCAGAAACACACTGCTTGTCCCGCAGCAATGAGCACAAGCGCTGTACCGGCCCATACGGCCGCTTTCTTGAGCGGATGGAAGCGCAGGGCTACCATCGAACCCGTTGCCACAAAAAGGGCGTTGAAACCCATGAAAAGGCCGAATTGGAGCTGGGTGTAGCCGTAATGGTCCTGAATAATGAACGGCGCGGAGGATATGTAGGCGAAGAGCATGCCAAGCGCCGAGCCTTTGAGCATCACATGTATCAGGAAATGACGGTTGTGCGACAGCACGGCATAGTTTTTGAAAGCCACTCCGAAATGTCCGCTCACTCTGCGCGACTGCGGCAGCGATTCCTTGAACGCGGGCGAAAGAATCAGCAGCATGGCGCTGAATCCGAAAAGAATCCAGAATATACCCTGCCAACCTATTGACTTGGCTACCAGGCCACCAATCACCGGGGCGCTGGCCGGAGCGAAGCCGTTGATGGCACCTACGAGAGCCATCACCTTGGCGAGTGCACGGCCTTTGTAAAGGTCGGCGGGAATGGTACGGGCAAGGAAATATCCGCCCGAAGCACCGAGTCCCTGCACAAGACGCCACCAGATAAAGGTGTGTATCGTGCGCGACCACACGCTGCATGCGGCGCCGATGCAGAACACAATCAGGGCTGCGATAAGTACAGGTTTCCTGCCGAAACGATCGCTCAACGGCCCCAGAATCAGTTCGCCGAATCCCAAACCAATCATGCCGAAAGTGAGGCCTAACTGCACGGTCGACGTGGTGGTGTGGAAAGAGCGTACCATCTCCGGGAGCGTTGGCAGATACATGTCGTTGACAAAGGAGCCGAACGCGCTCAGAAGCACGAGATATACGATGAGAAAAACATAATAGCCGCCGGAAAGTCCGCCAGCGGATGCGGTTGAATTGTTATCGGACATTTTAAGAGGGTGTTTTCTTAATTAACGCACAATCCGTCCGGGAGGTTCTGAAAAAAAGATGCGCCACCCCGGGCGGGGAAGCGCATCTTGCTGTTATCAAGTAGTGATATGTTATTTCACGGAAACTTTCACCGTGTGGCCTTCGATTTCCACAAGGTAGATACCGGGAACGACACTGATGCGTACGTCGTCGGAAACAATGCCTGAGAACGACGCGCGTCCGTCGGTTCCGAACACGTTCACGGTCTTGCCCGCTGCGTTCTCAACAAGTATGCAGCCGCGTTCGGCGCTTACTTTCACCACCGCTGCGTCAACTCCGGCGATACCGGCGATAGTGATTGTGGCGCTGTTGGAGGGAGCGGATTCACCATTGTTATAGAGGGCGGTCACGTTGTAGATGTGGGCTTCCGATTCGGGAGCGGCATCAATATGCTCTGCCGCAGCAACAGGATTGCCGGAAATCTTTTCGCCATCGCGGTAGACGTTGTAACCGTTAAGCACGAGGCTGCTGTGGGGATGAGCGGCTTCGAAAGTGAAGTCGTCGAGCATAAGGGCATACACGTCGTCGGAAATGCTGCGTACAGCGAAGTACTTGGCTCCTTCGGGGATGTTGTAGCTGTACTCGGTCCAACCGGTGGGTACGCTGCCGATTTCCTCACCAACCTTCACAAAGTCGGTGATATTTTTGCCCGACATCGAGTAGAGCACTTCAAAGGATTCGAGTCCGTAGGCATCGGATTGGCTCTTGGCGAAGAATTTAATCACCTGTTCATTGCCGGAGAGCATGGGCGAGATAAGCCACTTATCGTTGGTGACGCCCATTGAAGCCATTGCCATGAAGCACTGTGCGCTGCCGTTGTGGCCCGACCAGTGTTCGGGAAGACCGGCTTTCTCCGCGTTCAGTACTACGAAAGATGTGCGTTCATACGCATTGGGGAAGTAATACGGCACGCCGTCGATACTGATTACATAGCATTGTCCGCCATCGGCGTTAACCATTGTCCAGTCGCCCACGTTGTCATTGGGCAGGAGAGTCAGGTCAAGTCCGCAGGAGAAAGCTGTGTATGACTCGATATCATCCTGAGTCTGGATAGGATCAGAGTTGATTACGGGAGCCTCCCAGGAGAGAGTAACGCTCTTGCCGTCGCCGACAGCTTTAAGGTTCGATGCACAGGGGAAGTCGTGCTGCACGAGGTCAAGAGTTGTTGTCAGCGAGGTATTGTTGCTTGTGTCGGCATCGTTCTCGCAGTTGAGAACCACGTAATATGACACAACCGATTCCGACATTGACGACACCGTCTGGGTGAAGGATATCAATGTGGAGCCGAAAGCGTCGATGCTCTCGCAAGTAGCTGAATCAACCTTTTTACCGTTGCGGTAGAGGTCGGCTGTATATGTTCCGGAGTTCTGTCCGCCATTGTTGCTCACGAGAAGACGCACCTGGAAGGGCACTTCGGGGTAGGCGCGCATGGGCACTGTGATGGCACGGGCCTCAAGATCCACGGGAGTGGGATTGAACACGGAGATATTGTCGATTGCCAGGAGATAACCCTTTGCGCTGTAAGCCAGCTTGATCTGAATATCTTTTCCGGCATATGCCTCCAGTGATGTGCTGAAGTTGGTCCATTCCATATCGTTGCCATCGCTGACAGCGACAGTGGCGAGTTCGGTGAATCCTCTTCCGTCGCTGACGCTCACCTCAATCACGGCATCCGTGTCCTGGATGCACATATACCAGAATGAAAGCGAGGGATTTTCGCCGGAGACATGAATCTTCGCGGTGGATACCGTACCCCTTGAACCTTGTACGCCGGTGTACATCAGGAAGTAGTTATCGCCATCCTGGTCGGCGGCCATGTCGCTCACTTCCCACTTGTCGGTGTAGTGCGATGTGGTTGTAAGCAGCGGCGACAGAGTCTCGCCACCGAACGGTTCGCGGTAGGGCATTTCAAACGGTTTTCCGACAGGGATTGTCGGAGTGGAAGTAATCTGCCAGTCGTTGACACCCTTGGCTGTTTCGGCGAACACCATGTACGACACGAAACGCTGGGCTTCTGTTTCGGGGTTGAGAGCCTGCAAGGTGTATGAGGTTTCCTTAACACCACGGGCTACAACCTGCATATTACCGTTGCTCATGCGTGCTCCGATCATATATGTAACGAGATCGGGATTAAGCACATTTCCGTCGCAGTCGGTAGCCGGGGCTTCCCAGGTCATAGTCACCTCTCCGAGGTTTTCGGTCTCGAACATGTTGATGTTGCGGGGCGTCGCGGGATAGTTGATACCCACGAATACCCTTTGCTCGCTCATGCGTCCGTCGCCATATTCATTGACTGCATAGGCCGAATATGTGTGGTAGCCTGATTCTTCGGGTACGTCCTTATAAGAGAGGGCACTTCCGGCAACGGGAGACTCGAATGTGTGCACGGGTTCACCGTCGCGGAGCACCACGATAGAGGAAATGGCCGAAAGGTCATCGCCACCGATAGTCTTGGAGGGAGCGGTCACGGAAATCATGGCGAATGTTTCTCCTCCGAAGTCAGGAGTGGCTTCGATTGAAGGAGCTGCGGGAGCGGCTGCGAATGATCCGCTTGAAATGCTCACGTTATCCACGCAGAGTCCATACTGGTTTGCCGGGCTGGTGCAGTGGATTGCGAGATAGTAGATTCCTGTCTTTTCGGGAACAATTGTGATTGACGGGCGATGGGTATTATCGTCGGCAATCATATATGTGCCCTGAAGCACGGTTGTGAGTTTTTCGGCGGTAGGTTCTGTACCCATCACGATTTCGAAGCTTTCCTTGTAGGGAGCGCTGCGGCGATACGTATCGCAGGAGAAAATATAGGCCTTGTCTTTCTCCAGACGCACCGGAGGTGTGACAAAATAGTCGTCGGAACCGGTCTTGTCATTATCGTAATTGAACTGGCAGAGAGCGCAGCCGCGGTTTGCCCAGTAGATATATGTCCACCGGTCGTTGTTATTGTCAATTACGGTGTATCCGTCGAAGGCCGCCTGAGTTGAGAATTCTTCAAGGTAAGGCAGGCTTATGAGGTTGTCGGGGTCTTTTTCGGATGTCACCATAACGCTGATGCTTGCCGAAGCGCCTGCGCCGGATGCGTTGGCACATACGACGGTAATTTCATAAGTTCCCGCGGCGGGAAGGGTCACGGGAGCCTCAACCGCAGCTCCGGGAGTAGTTGTGCCGCTTGCGATTTCACCATCAGCGGTGCTGATTGTGTATGTAAGTTCGCCGGAAGCGTTTGTGCCGCCAATGGTGAGGTCGGGAGCCGTGAAACTTACAGTTCCTTCGAGCGAATTTTCGGCAAAGACAGCCGTGAGGTCGGAGGGAGCCGCAGGGGCGTTCGGATTGAGAGCCGGAACCGCCACATACATGCCCACGAGTTCCTCGTTGTCGGCCATATCGTACAGAAGTGTGGATGCTGCCGAGGTGGTGTCGACAGAGTAAAGCGCGGAGCCGGTGCTGTTGCAAGTGGCAACATAGAAGATGCCCGTGGAGGGGTCGATTGCTCCGGATGTGAGGTTTTCCGAAGTAAGGCCGGTGTCGCCGATTTCGGTAATGGTTCCGGAAGTGCGGTCGGCGCTTACGAGCTTGCCCGAGCGGGTCACGGCAAAGATTTTGCCCGCGGCATCCGAGCCACAGGCAATCCAGGCTTCATTCAGGTCGGAAATAGCGGTGGTTTCAAACGTATCGGAATCGAACATTCCGAATACATAGCCTGTGCTGCTGGAGTTGTTGAAGCAACCGTAGGTTTTATTGTCGACAGGACACCATGCCATGTCGGTGGCGATGTCGGTTTCCTCGCCGGACTGATTATATACTTCCGCCCAGGTATTGGTGTCGAAGGCCATTAATGTAACCCAGATTCCCATACCCCATTCCGACCAGTCGTCAAGAATCACGGAAAGATAGTTATCGTCGCCAATGTATGAAGCACCGCCGGTGGCGTTGAAATTGAAATTCTGTTTCAGTGCTGTAAATCCATATTCGGAAGCATTGAAGGAGTACATGCCATAGGCCTTGCTCGAGCCCCAGGATGAATTGTCGATCATGCTTGCGTAGATTACCGGGGAGGCCGAAGCGCTCACGTTGCGGCGTGTTGCCTTGGGTTTGCTCTTAAGAGCCGGTGCGCCATCCTTGCCGGCCCTAGGGAGCAGGCGCCAACTTTGTTGAGGACTGGAGAACATCTCTTTGAGAGTGAGCTTCCCCGCTGTACCGCTTGCCGGAGGTGCGGCAATGGCAGGAGCACTTCCAAGCAGACATGTGAGAGCTGCAAGAGAAAGAAGTTTGATAAATAAACTTTTCATTGAAAAATGTTGATAGGGATTGATAGGTTAATGATAGAATTTTCGTGTTGGGGAAATGAAAAATGCGAATTTTATGCCGATATGCAGGCAAAGTTAATGGTATTCCGGCAATATGCAAAATTTAAGTAAAAAAATTTGCAACAAATATTTATCCCTGCACGCATAAAAAAATCCCGGAATGTCGCTAATCCGACATTCCGGGATTCATCTATGCTACATAGTTTGTCAATACACTACCGCTTTCTTTCCTGCGGCGATGTAAACGCCGGGGACGAGGGACAGTGCGGTGGCATGTCCTGCGCTAAGTTCGGGTGCGGCCACCATGCGGCCATCGGCGCAATATACGTTCACCGTGGCATCAACAGGCGAGGTGATGGTAAGTACACCCTGTCCACCGATAACGCTCAGCGGCGCCTCAGTCGCCAACTCCCCCACTCCGGAGGGATCAAATTCCTTGTACTCGACAGCGTTGAGGGTCTGTGCAGTGTTGGGAAGTGTCTTGCTGTCGGAATCGAGGTGCATGGGGGTGTAGAGCTCGAGACTCGATTTGAGCATGCGGCCTTCGTGAAGCGCTGCAACCTCATCGGCGTGCATTGCAGCACGGTAGAAGATGAGTTCGCCAAGGGTGCGGGTGCAAGCGGTCTCGGTGTCACCAACTACAAATTTGCCGGGAGTGAGACGTTCGGCCACGTTTCCGGCCAGTTCTCCGTCGACATAAAGGAAGGTCTGGCCCCAGGCGTGGTAATGTGTGAGGCAGATTGTGTGCCATTCACCGTCGGAGAGAACCGATGCGGTGCTCACGGGCTCTTTCAGGGGCGAGTTATAGGTGAGCGAGCCGTCGGCATTTACATCCACCGAACCGCTGTACTGGCGCTTGGCACCGTGCTCGAAGGAGAACAGACGGCCTGCGTCACCACCCTTGACACGGAGGTAGATAGTGAAGGGATGCACAGTGCCTTCGCCCTCGAACTCGATTGTGCTCTTGCCCACGAGGTCAAGTGCTCCGTCGAGGTCGCGCACGGGCAGCGGCTTGCCGTCGGCAAGGGCGTCGAACATCGACACCGGAATGGCATACAGGAATTCATTATGACCTGCGAGGTTGGGATGTGCCACGTCGGCAACATATCCGGCAGCCCAGTGTCCGGCTCCGTCGTCAATCGCTCCGAGTGTGTTGACAGAAGGAAGGTCCCACTCGTGGATGAGGAGATTCATGCGGCGCACGTATTCATAGTCGCGCTCGTCATAGTCTCCGCGGGTGTAGTTGTTCATGATTGCGGGAATCTTGCCGTCGGCACGTGCTGCAGCGATAAGCGAGAGCATATTGTCGCGGAACCGGGCGAACACGGCTTCCGGATCGGCGGCTCCGTGGATTCCCTCGTTGCCGAGCGAGAGACCGAAGAGAACGTATGTTCCGAAATCGCGTATCATGTCATCGTAGCGGTTGAGAAGATCCACTGTGGTGTTGCCACCGATCGACACACCGGAGGTGTACAGAGGATATTGGCTGACTCCGTCGGCTGTGCGTGCGAGAAGCTGCTGGCCGTAGTTATAGGCGTAGCCCTGGAAGTTGCCCGCACCCTGACCGTTTGCCACCGACGAGCCAAACACGCTGATGCGGTAAGGATCAACGGGCGCCTCGAATCCGAAACGGCCTTCATTAAGGTCGGCGGTGATGGTGTAGGTACCGTTGTTGACGCGGATATTTTCGCCTGCGAATCCGTCGGCCACGAGTTCAAGGCCGTCGGTGCGGGCGATACGGCGCAGCGCAAGGGCATCATCGCCGTTGATTGCGAAATAGACCGTGCGGGTCACGTATTCGCCGCTGTAAGCCTTGTTGAGTTCCACTTCCGACTTCCACACACCGTTTCCGGCATATTCGAGCACTGTGCCATCGGGAGCCACCGTACCCTTGACTTCAAGAGTATTTACGGGCTGATAGCTTACCGTGCCCTTGCGGGTGTCAACCACCACGCGTACAATCTGCTCCTGAGTGCAGGTGAGCGCTCCGGCGCCTACTGCAAGCTGGCCTTCGCCTTCACCGGCGCCGAAAGTGACTTCGGTTCCGTCGGCGTCAATTCCGCTGAAGAAATATGTGCCGGGCACCATCTTCAGGTAGCCTGCATATACGCCTGTGAACATTCCTGCGGGTTCAATCGAACGGAAAGCCACTGTTCCGGCTTCCTCGCCCACGGCGCTGCCCTCGATATTGAGGCTTGTGAGGGTAAGCACTTTCTCAGGCTCGACAAGCGCGTCGAATTCTTCGAGCTTGAGCACGTTGAGGTGGGAAAGACCGGTCGCAATCTCGATTGTGAACGTGAGCTTTCCCGAGGGGTCGGGGAAAATATAGTCGCTCACAGCCACATTGCGTGTGTTGCCGTGGATTCCCTGACCGCCGATCGAACGGCCTGCGAAATCCTGACGTGTGCGCCACGAGGTTGTGCCGTTCAGGCTGAAATATCCCCAGCGGTCGCCCACTTCAGCGGTGGCGCGGCTGCCGAAAGCATGCACGCGGTAAGCCTTTTCGGGATTCACACCGGTAAATTCCACGCTCACCCGCGGCTGAGTGAGTTCAACGTAGACATAGTCGCCCGTAGCCGAGGCAATGGCAAGGTCGCCAAGGTCGTCGACCGAGGGAGTCATAAGGCCGCCGTTCACACCGCCGTTGGTCTTGAGATAATCGGAAAGTGTGGCGGTAATTCCCGAAGGCTCGTTGTCGGCATTGACAAGCTCAACGGCAGTTCCGGCAGGTATAACATCCACCCAACCGCCTGAACCGGTGCTTCCGACGAAGTTGTTCCAGTAGTGGCCGTTTGCATCGGCGCCGGTGGTGGGAGTCCAGCGGTCGTTGGGAGCCACACCGTTCTCGCCAAAGTCGATATACATTGTCTGGCTGAGGGCGAACTTGGGAGCGGGACGCTCGGCGTCGATTTCCTCAATCTTCATGGCGTTGATGTGCATCATGTTCTGCACACGCTTGATTGTGAAGGTGATGTTGCCGTTTTCGTCAGGGAAAATGGGTTCGCTCACGCTCACGTGGTTGTTGTTGCCGTTGTAGCCGCCGTCGCCACAGCCCGTACCCGACATCTGATGATCCTCGTCCCACTCGTTCAGGCCGCGGAAGGAGTAATTTCCGATACGGGTCGTTGTGTTCTCGCGGCTTCCGAAAGCATGGAATACGTATGCCTTCTCCTTGTCAAGATTCTTGAAAGTAAAGAAATTGTAGTCCTGGAAATCCTCTACGAAAAGGTAGTCCTCGGTGGCTGTTTCCACGGCGAGGTCGCCGAGCAGTGCGGGCGAGGGATTCATGAGACCTCCGGCGCTCTTGCCGTTTGTCATGAAGCGCACGTTGACGAGGATTGACGCTCCTGTGGGATTGTTTTCGGAGTCGACAAGATCCACACTTGTGCCGGGATAGATGTAATTGTTTCCGGAACTTTTCACGTTGTTCCAGTAATTGCCGTTTGCATCCGGTCCTTCGGTCACACGGCCTCGATCAGGCTGCACGTCGCCGAAGTCAATAAACATGCTCCGGGCGTGAGTTGAGACAGCACAGGAGCTTGCCGCTACGAATAGCAGCAGATGGATTGGTTTCATTTTGAGCGAGTTATAGGATTATAGAATGGTTATTTGAAGAATTTATCCACGCGGTCGGGAGTGAGCATCGTCCACAGGGAGGCCACAGTCCAGCCCGGCGCGAAGATATCGTTATAGAAGCCTTTTCCGTTGCGGCCGTAGTCCCATGTGGTGTGCTGCACCACTTCGGGGTAATATCCGGCCTTTGCAATATCATAGCAATTGTCGGTGACAGGAAGAAGCTGAAGCATGGAAGTGTTGATAACCTGAGAGAACTCGCTGAAGCGCGGTTCGCCGTAGTATTCTCCGAGCTTGTTGAGAATGGTGGCGAACTCGAAAATGAACACGTCGATGTGGTTGTTTTCCACGCTTACGTTGCCCCAGCCTCTCGACTTGAAATTGACATCGCCGAGCATCTGACCCTGCGAGAAAGGTACATCCCACATGTAATACCACGACAGGCAGAAGTAGGCAGCCTTGCGGCACTGGTCCATGTAGCGGGCGCGTTCCTTGCCTTTGGTTACATAGGTGAGATAATACATGGCGGTGGAGGCGTAGAGCGATGCTTCCTTATCCTCGCAATTGGCGTCGAGTGTGGATGAGAAGTAATCGGCCTTGTCGATAATCTCCGACTCAAGGTAAGCCGCGGTGCGCTTTGCCGACTCGAGATAACGCTTCTCGCCATAATATTTGTAAGCCATCACAAGCGGAAGTGTGGCCGAGGGAGTGCTGCCGCCGGAAGCGTCGACAACATCGCCGGAAGCCTTGAATTTGCGGGGGAAACTGCCGTCGGCGTTCTGAAGCGTGAGCATACGGTCGAGCACGGCCTTGATTTTCTCTTCCCAACGCTCGTGGCGGCGGCCCTGCTTGCGCTCGCTGTCAAGATAATTCAGTATGGCGAAAGCGCCTTCCGACTGACGGCGGATACTGTACACATCAGTCTCCGAGCCGCGGCGGAGATTCATGGCTTCACGGAAGTAGCCTTCGGGAGTGAAGCCGAAATCGAGCGTGCTGGAGAGCACGGATGAAGCCTTTTCCACGAGGTCGGGACGATTGTTGTCGCGGCCATATTCGAGGGCGTTGAAAGCGTTCAGAAGCACGCGGCCCACAAATCCCACCTCATAATCGCCGGTGCTCTTGCAGTCGTCGGTGCGCATGCCTGCGCCGGAGAAGTATTTCAGGTCAAAATCGTCGACATAGCTCTCGCTGAAGAAGTTGGAGAGCACTGCCTTGGCGGTGTCGGCCGAAGGCATGCCCTCGACGGGCTTGGGA
>CAJURN010000028.1 GCA_910589055.1 uncultured Muribaculaceae bacterium | reverse complement strand
AGACAGGGATTCGAACCCTGGGTACCCGTAAGGGTACAACGGTTTTCGAGACCGCCCCGATCGACCACTCCGGCATCTTTCCATGGAGCCTGGTTGGCTTTGCGAGTGCAAAGTTAGCTTTTTAATCTGAATTAGCAATTTTATTTTTCAATATTTCTCGTGCGTTAACGTATTTTTAATGAATTTGATTTCGAACGGGATTTTTTCTGATAGGTTTGCAGATGGGTTATTGGCTTGAGAATCAAAAATATATTTTAAGAAGTGGTTTCTTGCTTTGATAAAGAAGGTTAAGTTTTTCGCGGCGATTAAACCGAGACGGCTTCGGCGCGTCTTAATATCAGTGGCGGTTGAAAAGCTGATTTGCTCCGCCACACTTAAATAAGATATTTATTCACAAACTATAAAAACTTTAGATTATGACAAAGAAAATCATGCTTATCGCCCTTTCGGCTCTTTTTATCGGTGGTACCGCTTTTGCGGCTGAACCTGCAACCTGTACAACTCAGTGCCCCGCTGGCAAGGAGTGCCGTAAGGATAAGAAGGAATGTGAAAAGAACCGCAAGAGTTGCGATGCCAAGCAGAATTGCAACGATGGCAAGAAATGTGACCGCCCCAATCCTTTTGAGGGAATCACTCTCACTGCCGAGCAGAAGACTAAGCTCGAAGCTCTCAAGCAGGAGTGCAAGACCCGCGAGAATAAGGTGAAGGAGGGTGTGAAGGCTGAGGGTCGTAAGGCCGGTGAGCGTTCGCGCGAATGGCTCGGAAAGGTTAAGGAGATCTTGACGCCTGAACAGTATGTCACTTTCCTTGAAAACTCGGTTGTAAGCAAGGATGGCCGTCATGGCAAGCAGCCCCGCATGGCTCAGCTCAAGGGCCACGGCAAGCAGACCAAGGGCAAAGCCCGTGGCAATGGCGATGCAAAGGCCTGCAACAGCGGCTCCTGCTCCGCTTCAGCTCCTACCGCGTCGAAGTGATATGACCTTATAATGTAGATTTAAATACGCGTATTCCCCGGCTTCATGCAATGGAGCCGGGGAATATTTATATTGAGCCTGTGGCAATCCGGGAATCAGTCTTCGCAGTAGTGGCGGAGGACGCGACGGTAGGAGTTGAAGATTTTGCTCTTGGAAACGAAGCCTACGTATCGGCCGTTTTCCACAACGGGAAGGTTCCAGGCGCCTGTGTTGTCGAAGAGTTTCATCACGTCTTCCATGCTGTCGCCGATTTCAATCTTACCTGGAGGCATCGACATGAATTTGCTCACGTACATCTTGCGGTAGAGGTCGGGACGGAACATGATGTTTCGGATGTCGTCGAGCAGTACCACTCCCACGAGTTCTTCCTTGTCGTTTATCACGGGGAAGAGGTTGCGGTTGCTGCACGCGATTGTGTCCACCATTTCCTTTAAAGTCATTTCGGGGCGTACGGGATGGAAGTCGGTCTCGATTACATTGTTGACTTTCAGTAGAGTGAGCACGGCCTTGTCTTTGTGGTGGGTCAGGAGCTTGCCTTTCTGAGCCAAACGCATGGTGTAGATGCTGTAAGGCTCGAACACTTTGATAGTGCCATATGCGATGGTCGACACGATAAGCAGTGGCAGGAAGAGGTCGTAGCCGCCGGTGAGCTCGGCGGTGAGGAAGATTGCCATCAGGGGCGCGTGCATTACTCCGCTCATCACTCCGGCCATGCCAATGAGGGCGAAATTCTTTGTGGAAAGTTCGATGTCGAAGCCGAGCTGATTTACTACGAAGGCAAAGAGGAATCCCGTGAGACAGCCCACGTAGAGCGACGGCGCGAATGTGCCGCCCACGCCACCGGCGCCGTTTGTGGCCGACGTCGCGAAGGCCTTGGTGAGCACCACAAGTGCGATGAATCCTGCGAGGAACCACACGGAGTAGCGGTCGCCATAGAAAATCGAACCGTTGACAATCGAAGACGTATCGCCTGCGAGAAGTCCCACGATGGAGCCGTAGCCTTCGCCGTAGAGTGGTGGAAAGAGGAACACGAGTCCTGAGAGGATGAGACAGCCCACGAGAGTCTTGACCCATCGGTTTTTGAAACGGCGGAAGAAGTTTTCCATCATGTTCATCACGCGGGTGAAGTAGAGCGAAGCAAAGCCGCACACGAGTCCGAGCAGAATCACGAACGGGATGCGCGAGGTGTAGAAATCTTCGCTCTGGATGAAGAAAAATTCGAATTCATATCCTGTGTAGATGTAGGCTATCGTGGCGCTTGTGATGGAGGCGATGAGCAGCGGCATCACTGAAACCGTGGTGAGGTCGAGCATGAGTACCTCGAGGGTGAAAAGCATGCCTGCGATGGGAGCCTTGAAGATGCCTGCGATACCTGCCGCGGCTCCGCAGCCCACGAGTATCATCAGGATTCGGGGCGACATACGGAAGGCTGCGCCGAGGTTTGAACCGATTGCCGCGCCGGTGAAGACGATAGGACCCTCGGCTCCGACCGAACCGCCGAATCCGATTGTGACCGAGCTGGCTAATACCGACGTGTAGATGTTGTGGCGTTTCAGGCGGCTCTTGTTCTGCGATATGGCGTATAGTACTCGCGTGACACCGTGGGAAATGTCGTCGCGCACGATGTAGCGCACATAAAGCGCCGATATTATCACGCCGGCAGCCGGAAGCAGGATGTAAAGGTAGTTTCCGCTGGCGATGTTGACATGAGCCGTAAGCAGTCCGGATATGGAGTGGATGAGAAATTTAAGCACCAGTGCGGCCAGACCGCCCAATATTCCTACGGCAAAAGCGAGCAGAAGCACGAAGTTCTTCTCCTTGATATGATGTTCGCGCCAGATAAGGAAGCGCATGAATCCGTCCTTGAGGCGTTGTGTCATGTTTGCAGTCACTGAGGTCATTCGTTATTTTGATGCAGTTTGGTTGGTGTTCACACACCTTTTCCGGTGAACACTGTGTTGACGGTGTGGAACAGAATCTTCAGGTCCACACCGAATGATACGTTTTCGAGATAGAGGAGGTCGTAGCGCAGGCGCTCGATCATTTCGTCGACACTCGACGCGTAGCCGAATTTCACCATGCCCCAGGAGGTCACCCCCGGGCGCACCTGATGTATGAGGCTGTAAGCCGGAAGGCGGCGAACAATCTGGTCGACATAATATTTGCGCTCGGGCCTGGGACCCACGAGCGACATCTGTCCCATGAGTACGTTCCAGAATTGAGGGAGCTCGTCGAGTCGGTATTTGCGCAGGAAGTGTCCCGTGCGGGTGATTCGACTGTCGCCGGGGGTGGAGAGAGCCGGACCGGAGGCTTCGGCATCGACGCGCATGGTGCGGAATTTGATGATTTTGAAAATCTTCTTTTTCCATCCCACACGTTCCTGAAGGTAGAACACAGGCCCGGGCGAATCCAACCGGACAGCCAAAGCGAGTGCCGCGTACAGCGGGGAGAGACAGATAAGGGCGACCGACGACACGATGATGTCGCCGAGTCGTTTGAGATTCAATGTTGCGGCGGGAATGTTGGCATGGGTGATGTCGACAAGCGGCTCTGTGACAACCGACGAAAACCTCGGCCGCATCATTATCAGATGATAGAGGTCGGGAGTGGTGTACACGGGCATGCCAAGCAGGTAGAGCTTGTTGATTGTTTCGACGGTGCGTCCTATTCCGGCAGGGTCGGGTACCATGATGATTGATTTCACATCAAGGCTCCGACACAGCGCCTCGGCATTGTCGGGGCAATACACAGGCATGCCGCCGAGGGAGTATTGCGGTGCTCCGCCTTCGCCACATTTCGACATGTCGATGAATCCACAGATATTCATTCCCGTGCGTGCGCGCGTAGCCATTATTTTATGGGCCTGCCTCAGAGCGGCGTCGGTAGTGCCTGCAACGAGGGTGTTGACGGTATATTCGCCCCTGCGGATTGCGCGTGAGGCCGCCGTGGAAATTGTGACCCTGGCAAGATAGGTCGGCAGGGCAAGGCAGCCGAAAAGCACGAGCATGAGCTCGTAGTTGTGGAGTCGTTCCGGAATGTTGTCGTTGATAAGTGCGGTGAAATAGATTCCCAACATGCCTATGAACGATACCGTCATGGTGTTCAGGAGTTCGTCAAGGCGCGATTTGTACAGGAGTTTGTAGCGGTTATAATAGCCTGAAATCGCGTAGATGACAATCATGATTGCCGGCACGAGAATCTGCCCCGTCACGAGCGGAGTGTAGCAGAGCCATGCTCCGAGATTTGCTTCCGAGAAATCTTTCGGCAGCGAATAGAAACGGACGATATTGAACACGAACCATCCGATATTGAGTGTCAGATAGTCCGATACAATATATTTCAGCCGCTGTCGCAGGATTTCCTTTTGCATGGGAGACTGATTATTTTCTGATAATCTTGAACAGGCCGCCTGCCCCGAGGCGCATTATCGACGAGGGTTTGGCTGTTCCCGGAGTTTCATCGCGGCGCGAAAGGCACACGTAGTCCACGGCGTTGACAATCTCGGGACTGATTTCGGCGAAACATCCCGGCGAAGGCTCACCGCTGATGTTGGCGGAGGTTGATACAATCGGTTTGCCGAAGGCACGGCAAAGTCCTGCGGAAAATTCCTCGCGTGTGATGCGCACACCGATGCTTCCGTCCTCGGCCGAGAGTTCGGGCGCGATGTCACGGGCGGCGCGATCGTAGACGATTGTGAGCGGTCGGTCGCTGCACTCGATGAGCTGCCATGCCACTTCCGGAACTTCGTCGACAGCACGCTCGAGCGCGCCCTCGGAGCCTACGAGAGTGATGAGTGCCTTTGCGTCGCTGCGTCGTTTGATTTCAAACACTTTCTTTACAGCCTTGCTGTCGGTGGCGTCGCAGCCTATGCCCCATATGGTGTCGGTGGGGTAGAGAATGATTCCTCCGCGGCGGAGTACGTCGACTGCCGCACGTATGTCGTCGGTGTATTGGCTCATATTTTGTTTTTGGGAGTTGTAGCCTGAAACTCTTTGAGATATTCCGGAGTGCAATATGCCGTGTCGAGGAATTCCTTTCGGGCGAAGGCTCGTTCGGCAAGGGCAATCATGTCGACAGCCTCGGGTACTACACCTTCTACGAATACCGCATTGGGGTGGTTTTCGAGCAGGGGACGTGCTTTGTCGCTGCCGTTGCCGAAAAAGAGACACGGGCGTCCGGTGGCGAGGATTTCGGAATAACTTGTCTCGTCGAGTATGAGCGGACGCGGAGCTATCAGTTTTTCAAGACCGAAGTCGTAGGCGGCGGTGTACACTTCCATACGGCGGGCGTCGATCATCGGCACGAAAATTGAGTCCGGGTCAACGCTGTCGGTGGAGAACATCACCCTGGTAGCCATAAGCTCGAGAGTGCTCACGCCAATCAGAGGAATATCGAGCGCGTAGGCAAGTCCTTTGGCTTCGCTGAGTCCTATGCGCAATCCGGTGTAGCTTCCGGGTCCCATGCTCACGGCCACGGCGTCGAGGCGGATTTCCTTCTCGGCGGCGAAGTCGAGGGCGCGTTTTATGAAGTCGCTGATGAGTTCGGCGTGATTACGGCCTGCGTAATCCTCGCTGTGATTTATAATCATGCCCTCCGCGGTAAGAGCCACGGAACAGGCCGAAGTAGAGGTTTCTATGTTCAGTATTACAGCCATTGACGGTAATGTGTTCTTGTTTTTGGGATATTGAATGGCAAAGTTAAGAAAATTTCGGAGCAATTTTGCCTAAAAACGGTGAAGTTTTTTTAACTTTGCACAGTCATAGCTCTTATTGCGGCGAGAGCCGCCGTTTTTCTATGACCGAAAATGGCCCCGGGGGGCTTGACTAAAAAACTTACTTATATGCTGATGTCTATGACCGGATTTGGCAAAGCAGTTGCCGAGGCCGGAACAAAAAAAATTACTGTCGAGGTAAAATCGCTTAACTCCAAACAGATGGATCTCTCCGTGAGAATCCCCACCTCTCTGCGCGGTAAAGAGCTTGATGTGAGGGCTTACGTGTCACGCGAGCTTGAACGCGGCAAGGCCGATGTGGTGATTTCCTGCGAGACTCTTCCCGGAGCGGAGGCTGATGTGTCCGTCTCGCTCAATACCGAGGCTCTCGCTGCCTATAAGGCGCAGGTGCAGCAGCTCTCGGCGCAGCTCGGAATCCCCGAACCGCAGGACTGGTACAGCGTGCTGATGCGCTTTCCCGATGTGATGCGTTCAGATGCGGCCGCCGAAGTTGGTCCCGCCGAGGAGGAAGGATTGAACATTGCCGTCCGTGAGGCTTGCGAGGCTCTTATGGCACACCGTCGTGCCGAAGGTCTCAAGCTGGAGACATTCTTCACCGCACGTATCGAGGCAATCCGTGACCTCCTTGCCGGAATCGAGCCTTATGAGAATGAGCGCGTGCCGCGAATCCGTGCCCGCATAGAGGAGGGACTTGCCAAAATTCCCGTTGCTGAGTACGACAAGGGACGTCTGGAACAGGAAATGATTTTCTACATCGAAAAGCTCGATGTAAACGAGGAAAAGCAGCGTCTTGCCCAGCATCTAAACTACTTCATGGAAACCATGGCGCTCCCGAATCCCGGACAGGGAAAGAAACTCGGATTCATCGCCCAGGAAATGGGACGTGAGATAAACACGCTCGGCTCCAAGAGCAACCATGCCGAGATGCAGAAGATTGTCGTGCGCATGAAGGATGCCCTTGAGCAAATCAAGGAGCAGGTGCTGAATGTGATGTAGTGTGTTAATTATTATTGATTCGGGCGCAAAATAACGTTAAGACTGCCGCGGATTGAAGGAAAAAGATTAACTTTGCACATTCAACCTTTTCTACGCACACACTCCGATATGCGAAACTATCTACTGATAATACTTATGGCCGTGCTCCTTTGCTCCTGCGGTGAATACCAGCGAGTGCAGAAAAGCAACGACCTCGATTATAAATTTGAATACGCCAAGCGCGCCTACGAGCAGAAAAAGTATGTCCAGGCAGCCACAATCCTGCAGGACTGCGTCACCATGTTCAAGGGTACCGCAAAGGCTGAGGAATCCCTCTATCTCCTTGGTATGAGCCATTACGAAAATAAGGACTACCAGAGCGCCGGGGCTTTCCTCAAGAGCTATTACACCCGCTATCCCAAAGGAAAGTATGCCGAATCGGCACGCTTCTTCTGCGGATATGGCTACTATCACGACTCCCCCGAGCCTCAGCTCGACCAGAGCGGCACAATCAAAGCCATCGAAGAATTGCAGGCTTTCCTCGACTTCTTCCCCCGCAGCGATAAAGTGTCAATCGCGCAGAACGCGATTTTCGAGCTTCAGGACAAGCTCACGCTCAAGCAGCTTCAGAACGCCCAGCTCTACTACAATCTCGGCAACTATATGGGCAACAACTACGAAAGCTGCGTTATCGTGGCCCGCAACGCTATCAAGGACTATCCTTACTCCAAATATAAGGAAGAACTCGAAATGCTCATTCTCAAAGCCCGCTACCAGGAGGCTCATATGAGTATCGAGGAACGCAAGGCCGAGCGTTATCGCGAGGTTATCGACGAATATTATTCCTTTATCAATAACTATCCCGACAGTCCCTCACGTTCCGAGGCCGATAACATCTTCAAAATCGCCCAAAAGTACGTAAAGGATTGAACATTCTCCTCTCAGGGGTGTTAAACCCCAAATTAATATTGAAAACAAAAGTATAATCGATTATAATCTTTGAAAAGATGATTGACTACAAGAAAAGCAACGCTCCCCTCAACACCGTGACACGTGACATGATTGAACTGTCGAAAGACACCGGTAATGTCTATGAAACGGTGTGTATCATCGCAAAGCGTGCGAATGAAATCGCCGCACAGATGAAAGACGAACTCGAAAAGAAACTTCAGGAATTCTCTTCGCTCAACGATAATCTTGAAGAAATCAACGAGAACCGTGAGCAGATTGAAATTTCCCGCTACTACGAACGCCTTCCCAAGCCTACTCTTATTGCCACTCAGGAGTACGTGGACCACAAGCTCTTCTTCCGCAAGTCCAACAAGGACCGCAATATCTAATGTTAGGCTATAAGGCTAATTAGGCTAATAAGGTAAAAAGGTAAGAAAGGCTATTTTAGGCTATAAGGCAAATTGGCTGAATAGTCGGAAAGGCTTAAGACAAAACTCAAGGGTTGCCGGAGTGTTTATCTCCGGCAGCCCTTGACGCTTTCTGTTGGGGTGAAGATTATAAATGTTAAATTATTTAAATTGGCTGCATGGGGATAGTGCTGATTTAATAAAAATGTCGTAACTTTGCGCCCGGTATTCCGAAAGGAGTATACTACTCATATTTTATTAACTTTAAAAAATTTCCTAAGAATGCACTTAAATTCTGAAGAAAAAGTACAGATCTTCGAGAAGTACGGTAAGAGCAAGACTGACACTGGCTCGCCTGAAGCACAGATTGCATTATTCTCAGTCCGTATCGCTCATTTGACTCAGCACCTGAAGTCAAATCACAAGGATCATACAACAGAGCGCGCTCTTAAGATGCTCGTAGGTAAGCGTCGTCGTCTTCTCGACTACCTGATGCGCAAAGACATCAACCGCTACCGCGCCATCATCGCCCAGAAAGAGCTCGGCATCCGTAAGTAAGCCGAAAGCACGCGCTTGGGCCGGTTCAGGGGCTGTCTTCAGTGAAGGCGCTCCGCGACAATCCCTTAATTTATTGAAGGATGCCACAGTTTTTATTTCTAAAAACGGGGCAGCCTTCTACTTTTTTTCAACTTTTGCGCGGGTGAGCGCGTTCTAATTGAAAATTGAAAACAAGAACAAAGAACTATGAAGATTTATCGTCTCGTTTTAGCAAGCATTTCCGTGGTGGCGCTTATGTCGTCATGCTCGGCTGTCAATAATATTTTCTCAAAAAAATCGGCTGCGGTTGATACACCCCGTACAGAGACTGTGAAAAGCTCAGATAAGACAAATTACCCTTCGGTTGATGTGCTCGCCGGAGAATGGCAGGTGGCATCGGTGGGCGAAACTGAAATCACAGCCGAGGAAGATGTTCCTTATGTCAATTTCGACATCGCTCAAGGTCGCTTCTATGCCAATAACGGCTGTAATATCCTTAACGGATCATTCATATATAAGGCAGGTAAGCTCACATGCAGCGGAGTACTTTCGACAATGAAATACTGTGCTGAGATTCCCTATGAGGCTGAGTTCAACTCGGCGTTCAATGAGAATCCCGGAGTAACGGTGACAAGCAAGAGAATCGGGCAGGAAACATATCTCTATCTCAACAATTCCAAAGGCGTGACTCTTGTGACACTGCGCAAGCATAATATGGAATTTCTCAACGGCAACTGGCAGGTGACTTCAATCAACGGCAAAGCCATCAACGATGAGGAAGCCACAGTGTTCTTTGATATTCCCGAATTGAAAATTCACGGCAACACCGGATGCAACTTCTTCAACGGTCAGATTTACATTGACCCCAACCGATCAAATGCAATCGACTTCAGCAACATGGGCATGACACGCATGGCTTGTCCCAAGTCGGATCAGGAACAATCCATGATGGTGGCTCTCGAAAGTGCTGCAACCGCTATTTCCGGTGGCAACGGCTCCACCGCCTTGCTCCTTGACAAGGCCGGAAAAGAAGTCATGACAATCAAACGCATTGCCGACAAGCAGGAGGATTGATGGACGCGACCTCGGTTAAAGACCTGTACGGATTGATCGGATGGCCTCTCGACCATTCGTTCTCGAAGAAATTCTTTACGGAAAAATTCTCGCGGGAAGGACTTGATGCCGCCTACGAGAATTTTCCCATACCTCCCGTTCTGTCGCCGGAAGCCTTGTACAGGCTCGTGCTACTGCATGGCAATCTGCGTGGATTCAACGTTACGGCTCCTCATAAGGAAGCGATATTGCCGTTTATCGACCGCATGAGCGATGTCGCGCAAGAGGCCGGAGCTGTCAACACTGTCAAGGTTGTACGCGATGATACGGGTCGTATTCTCCGCCTTGAGGGCACAAATACCGATGTCGAGGGTTTTTCGATGGCCGTAGAACCCATGCTAGTGGATGTGGCGCCCGATTGCCGCGGAGCGCTCGTGCTGGGAACCGGAGGAGCGTCCAAGGCTGTTTCCACGGCGCTTGTGCGTCTCGGATTCGATGTAGTTGAGGTGTCGCGTACGCCTGAAAAGCATTTCGCCTCAGCGCAGGCGCGTGGATTGAGTGTCATGTCCTATGGCGAAATCACCGCGGATGTCCTGCGTCAGTATCCTGTCGTTGTCAATGCCACTCCGCTGGGAACATTTCCCGATGTGGATTCATGTCCCGATATACCTTACCATCTTCTTGGAAAAGACAATGTGTGCTTCGACCTTGTCTATAATCCGGCTCAGACGCTCTTCCTGCGCAAGTCGCTCCAGTGTGGCGCTACGGTGAAAAACGGGCTTGAAATGCTTCATAACCAGGCACGCCTGGCCTGGGAGTTCTGGAACTCCTGATTTCTCGAAATTGAAAACCAATCATTCAGTAATATAAATTATGGTAACTAATACGAAACTCGCTCTGGGTGTGTATGTGTTTGTTATTGCGGCCATACTCTTTCCTTTCGGTGAGTTCGGGCTTCCGGTGATAACCGCCCCGATTGCATTGTTGTGCGGACTCGTGTTCGCTTTCATTTTCAAAAATCCCTGTCCGAAATTCAACAAGAAGACTTCCAAATATCTGCTTCAGGTAGCGGTGGTATGCCTCGGATTCAACATGAATTTGCAAGAGTCGTTGAAATCAGGCTCCGAGGGTATGTTGTTCACAGTTGTTTCTGTGGTGGGAGTTATGGCTCTCGGTGTGCTGTTAGGTTACTGGATGCACATCAACCGTAAGACAGCCTACCTGATTTCGTCCGGTACAGCTATCTGTGGCGGAAGTGCTATCGCTGCGGTAGGTCCTGTGCTGAAAGCCGACAGCGACGAAATGGCCGTTTCGCTGGGCGTTATATTCATCCTCAACTCCGTGGCTCTTTTTATCTTCCCTCCCATCGGACATATGCTCGACATGACCCAGCAGCAGTTCGGCACATGGGCGGCTATCGCTATCCACGATACATCTTCGGTTGTGGGCGCAGGCGAGAGTTACGGCGAGGAAGCGCTTCAGATTGCAACCCTTATAAAACTCACACGCGCGCTGTGGATTATACCTCTGGCATTTGCCACGATGTTTATTTTCCGCGACCGTTCGTCGAAAATCTCAATTCCGTGGTTTATCTTCATCTTTGTGCTTGCCATGGTAGTGAACACTTACGTTCCGCTGCCCGAGTGGTTTATCAACACAATGGTGTGGATTGCCAAGCGAGGTATGGTTGTAACGCTTTTCCTTATCGGCGCATCGCTTTCGCTGGCTTCAATCCGTCAGGTGGGCGTGAAGCCACTGCTCCAGGCTATCCTGTTGTGGATTGTCATTGGCGTGTCAAGCCTTTTCGTTGTGCTTGAAACCGTCTGACACCTTTTGATACATGCTCTCTTCGCTGACTAAAATTCCGGCTGTGCCAGTAGCTTTGTGCCTGGCAGCCGGAATTTTGTCGTATGTATACCTGTCGGGGCCGGTACTCGCGGTGGCGTTGATTCTGTGGCTGGCAGCAGCATTGCTCCTTTGGAATCGAGGGCTGCGGTTTGTCCCGGTTTCGATGGCGGCTTTTCCTTTGGGAATTGCCTTGGCGGCTTTGTCTGCGCCGTTAACTTGTCCTGTATATCTTCAGGATGGTAATGAACGCACATATACCGGACGGGTCGCTGACGTATCAGCAGGGACGTCGTCGGTGCGCGCATTGATTGACGTGACTTCTCATGGCAGTGTATTCCGCACGAATATTGTAACGGGTATTGACGCTGTGGATTTCAGCGAAGGTGATGAAATTGAATTCCGGGCGAGTCTTGACCCTGTTCCCGACCCGGGGGAACTTCCCGGCCTGAGGTCGGCTTACACTCAATCCTTGTCAGGCAAATATTCAGCTGTGGCTTTCGTTCCGGCAGGTGAGATAAGGCTCGCGCAGAGTTGCGGCGGCTTCAGGAGATTTGTGAATGAATTGCGTGACGATGTACGCGACCGGATTCTGTTGTCCGGTTTTTCGCCTCGTGTGGCGTTTTTCCTGGCGGCTACGGTTGTGGGCGACAGTTCCGGACTTTCAGCCGACGACAGGGAATCCTTCCGCAATACCGGTCTGAGCCATCTGCTGTGTGTCAGTGGATTGCATACCGGTATTATAGCGGCTCTTTTATCGCTCGCGCTGTTTCCGCTGAAGCATTGGCAAAGGGTAGGACGGCTGCGCCATCTTGTAACAATAGCAGTGATTTGGCTCTACGCCATGATGGTAGGATTTACTCCGTCAGTAGTGCGTGCGGCCGTGATGTTAAGCCTTGTTCTGATAGGGCATGTTACGCAGCGGGGCGCGTATTCGTTCAATTCGCTCGCTCTTGCAGCGATAGTGATTCTTCTGATTGAGCCATACAGTCTATTTTCGATTGGATTCCTGCTTTCATTCTCGGCGGTTGCAGGACTGTTGCTGTTCAGCAGGAAACTTAATCCGGTGCCGGAGCGGAATTTCCGCCTGCACAATCTTGTGGCTCTCGTTATAGCTCCGGTGGCCGCAATGGCGGGTATGTTGCCTGTGATACTTGCTGTGTTCGGTCGTATTCCTCCGTTGTTTCTTCCTGTCAATGCGCTTGTTGCGGTCGTATTTCCGATTTTCATGTGTCTCGGCTTGGGTTGCACATTGTTGTCGGCTTTCGGCTTGTATCTTACGCCACTTGTCTGGGCGGTGGATAAGCTGGGCGAATTTATATTCGGTATCTCTCAGGCTGCCTCTGACTTGAGTGGCTCGGCGGGAGATGTTTCGTTGACAACATTGGGTGCGGTTGCTCTGGCCGGAGTGATATTGTGTGTAGCGGCAGCCTTACACCTGTCGACCGCAAGACATCGCAGGATTGCATTGGTGTGTTCACTGTCGTGTGTCTTGCTGATGGCCTGTGCGGAGACGGCACGCCGACCCGAACCCAAGGCGCCCATGTATGTTGCCAGCACCTCCGGACGAACCGACATATTGGTGCGCGACGGCAAGAGGCTGTATGTCGTCAACGCTCACTCTTCGCCCCGGGATTCATCAACATTCTATCAGGAGTGCCGCAAAAGCTACGGTGATTTTATGAATCATGCCGATATCGACAGTCTGATTCCTGTCGTGGGGAATCTCAGGCATGGGCAATTCAGGCGTTCAGCAGGAAGAGTTTATTTCCGCGGGACGGAAATACTTGTGCTCAACGGGACCTCATCAGATTCAATTGATATTGCTTTCGGGGCAGAAGTCGGTGCGGTGCTTGTAAGCCGTGGTTATCGGGGCGACCTCTCCGCAGTGCTCGAAGCCAATCCCGGCGGCATCATAATCCTCGACGCCCGCGCCTCCCAATCCCTCCGCAGCAAATGCCTTGAAGAAACCACCCGCACGAGTCGCCCCCTCATCGACTTGCGATTCAAAAGCACGGTACGGGTTCAATAACGGAGTAGCCGCGGCGGAAGTAGGTGCGGGAGAAGTCGGTGGGGCGGAGGATGGTGCCGTTCCAGCACACGACGTCAATGTCGATTGCTATGTGGCAGAGGGAGTCGGATTCCTTGTTGCGTCCGGCCAGACGTTCCCATTGCTTTATGTCGGATATGAGTCGGGAAAGGTCAAGCGGGGTCTCAAGCAGAAGTACTTCGTTGAGATAGACCGGAACGCCTTCGCAGGGACATTCCTCCGGAGTGCTGTCATAGGTGCCCGATGAAGATATTACCGAGCCCGTGGAGGCAAGAAATTTTTCGGCGTCGGCAATCATGACCTCGCGTCTGTCGGGCAGGTTGCTTCCTATGCAGATAACGGCTTTATTCATCGGCTGGCATATCTTTCATTGACAGGCTTATGCGGCGGCGCTCATGGTCGATGTCGATGATGCGCACGCGTATGCGTTGGCCGAGCTTTAGCACTTCCGACGGCGATTGTACGCGACGCTTGCCCGGAAGCTGCGACACATGCAGGAGTCCGTTTTCCTTGATTCCGAGGTCAACGAATCCTCCGAAGGCGGTGATGTTGTTGACTACTCCGGTGAGAATCATGCCCACCGACAGGTCGGAAAAGTCGGTTATGTCGGGGCTGAAAGCGCTTTCTTCGGTTTCGGTGCGCGGGTCGCGACCGGGTTTGCGGAGCTCGGCGATAATGTCGCGCAGTGTTTCCGCTCCAACGAATCCTTTGGCAGCAACGGCATCCACGTCGATGCTGTCGAGCACACTTGTGTTGGACGGCATATCTGCCACGGCTACTCCGGCTTCGCGTGCAATGCGCTCTACGGCGGCATAGCTTTCGGGATGGATTCCGGTATTGTCAAGCGGGTTTTCTCCGTCCGGAATACGCAGGAATCCGGCGGCTTGCTCAAAGGCTTTTTCGCCCATGCGCGACACCGCCATGAGCTGGCGACGGTTGCGGAAATTGCCGTGTTCGGCGCGGTAGGCAACAATGTTTCCTGCCAAGAGCGGCCCGATGCCCGAAATGTAACCCAAGAGACGACGAGAGGCTGTGTTTACATTCACTCCCACGGAGTTTACACAGCTCATGACGGTGAAGTCAAGAGCTTCCTTGAGTTCGGTTTGGTCCACGTCGTGCTGATACTGGCCCACGCCTATTGACTTGGGGTCGATTTTTACAAGTTCTGCAAGCGGGTCGATGAGACGGCGCCCTATCGACACGGCACCACGTACGGTCACGTCCTTGTCGGGAAATTCCTCACGGGCGAGATCCGAAGCCGAGTACACCGATGCCCCGTTCTCGCTCACGATATAGAGGTCGGACGGCACAACTATGCGTGCTTCCTTGATGAATTGCTCCGTGTCGCGCGACGCAGTACCGTTTCCGAGCGCTATCACATCAATCTTGTGCCGTTTGATGAGCTTGCGCAGTGTTTCGGCAGAGGCAACAAGCTCTTTCTGCGGAGCAGTGGGGTAGATTACCGTGTCGTGCAGAAGGTTGCCCTGGTCGTCAAGGCATACTACTTTACAGCCCGTGCGGTAGCCGGGGTCGATGGCGAGCACGCGCTTGCCGCGAAGCGGCGAGGCAAGCAGCAGCTGGCGGAGATTGTCGTTGAATATCGCGATAGCCTCGCGGTCGGCTTTTTCTTTGAGCTCAGCGGCAAATTCGTTTTCAATCGAAGGTCGCAGCAGGCGCTTGTAAGCATCAGCCACAGCGTTTTTGATAATCGAGCCGCAGGCCGGGGTACATTCCTTAGGTCCGAAGTTCCGAACCACGCCATTGAGCACGGCGTCTTCATCGGGGAAGGTGTATTTTATCTTGAAAATACCCTCGCGCTCGGCACGGCGCACCGCAAGATATTGATGTGAGCTGCATTGACGTGCCGGACGTTTGAAGGTAAGGTAGTTGCGGTAGGTGGCTACGGCGTCGTTCTCCTTACCTTTCACCACGGTTACTTCTACCGATGAGTCGCGACGGAAGTTGCGGCGCATTATGTTGCGCAGGCGTATGGATTCCGAAGCCCATTCGGCAATGATGTCGGATGCTCCGGCAATGGCATCTTCGATGGTTTCGACGCCGTTTTTGCCCTTGAAGGCCGAGGCGGAACGGACAGGATCGGCCGTGCGTCCGGCCATGATGATTCTTGCGAGCGGTTCAAGCCCCTTCTCTCTCGCCACGCTTGCGCGAGTGCGGCGTTTGGGACGGAATGGTGCATAGAGGTCTTCCACCGTGGTGGCATCCTCGGCTTCCTCAATCTTTTTCTGCAGGTCGGGAGTGAGTGCTCCGGCTTCGGCAATGGTGAGCAGAACGGTCTCCTTGCGTTTTTCAAGGTCGCGGAATTGCTTTGCAGCGGCTTCCACGGCACGGATTTCCACTTCGTTGAGACCTCCGGTACGCTCTTTTCTGTATCGGCTGATGAATGGCACGGTTGCGCCGTCATCAAGCAAATCTATTGTGGCAAGGACGGCGCGGCGTGAAAAACCGAGTTTGCGCGCCACGGCGTCGTAGATTTCTGTCATTCTTTAGGTTTTAGTGTGAAGAGAGTGATTTCGGGAGTGGCGCCGATGCGGGCAGGTATGGCAACTTCTCCGGCTCCGATGTTCACATACAGGTCGTTGCCCCCGCTTCCGCGGTACATTCCGCCCCATGTCTTGTACCGGAACACTGCGGGCGATACCCCGAAAAGTTCAATCTGCATGGCATGAGTGTGTCCCGACAGGGTGAGTGCGATGTTTTTGTCGGGGGCATCGCAGATGTCCTCGCACCAGTGGGCCGGATTATGGCTGAGCAGGATTTTTACCGTTGGGTCGGCAAGGTCACCGGGATATGCTTCGTCCAGATCGCCGTAGGTCGGGAATGGAGGGTCGCCCACGTTCTCAACACCCACGAGCGCTATCGAGTCAGCTCCCGCATGGAGATAGGCCGTTGCATTGTTGAGCATGGTCCATCCCATATCGGCCTGCATTTTCTTGAGGTAATCGAGATTGGCTTTCTTGGCCGCGGAGTCGGGCCATTCGTAATAGTCGCCGTAGTCATGGTTGCCGAGAATGGAATATACGCCCATGGGAGCATGAAGCCTCGACAGTGTGCTGATGAACGGTTCAAGTTCGTCGCTGCGGCGGTTTACGATGTCGCCCGTGAATACTATCATGTCGGGATGAAGGGCGTTGACGCGGTCGACAAGTTTTGCCACGAAAGCGGTGTCATTTCCGAATGTTCCTACGTGGATGTCGGAAATCTGAGCGATAGTCATACCGGAGAAAGATTCGGGCAGATTTGCTATTTCCACTGCCACATCCTTGACCTGTATGCGGTTGCGGTTGATGAGCGCTCCCCACCACATAAGGACGAAAGACACTGCCGCAAGCACGCCTCCTGTCACGGACAAGACTTTCAACCGTCGGCATTTCCATATGCGTGGTATGCTTGCGACAAGGTCGAAAATCACGTACAGGTATTTGGGAATGTAGATTGAGAAGTAGCTGAAAAGAAGCCACATCAACCATGTAAGAGCATCGTTGCCGCCTTCTTTCTTGGGCCAGCATATCGCTGCCACCAGCACGAGCGCGAGCACAACGCTCAGGATGACCCAAATTCGCCTTGCAAGTGGCTGAGCCGACGATTTCCAGCGTTCGAGCCTGCGGTAGATGTAATAATCGACCAGGCCGTTGAGCGCGAGCACGGCAAGTATGGGGAGCAGGGGAAGTCTCATTTCTCAGGCTTGTGGATTCAGTCGCGCGGACAGTCTTTTGCTGCCTGCTGGTTCTTGAGGGGATTGGCGTACATGGTGAGCATCATTCCGCGCATATATTGCATTTCTTCCGGAGTGATGTTTTCCACGTCCACTTTTGCGAGCTGTCCGGCGATGTATTCGTCGAAAGTACGCACATCTTCGGGGGTGTAGTGAGCTGCGAACTCGGAGCTTCCGTTGATTTCATCGCAGGCGATATAGTTGCAGGGGAATATGCGGTAGCCGCAGTGGATCGCGCGGTCGATGATGTCGCATGTGTGGCGTACAACCTCGTTGCGAGCTTCGCCCGGGAATGATTCAAGTTCGGGATTGATGCACTTTCCGAGGTGGAAATGCACGCGGCCCTTCTGGCGCAGTATGCCTGTCTCCATGCTGAAAAGGTCGTCGCGCTTGCTCTTCTTGAATTCGGGGTCGCGGCGCTTGAGCAGGAATTCACGCACCTTCAGGTAGTCGTTGGGGTCGTACTCGTACGAAATCGACACGGGCATGAGGTGACATCCGAGGATGTTGAGCTTGGTATCGCCTTCACCTGCGAGACCGAGCATCTTCACGAGGCTTTCCTGGGTGACGTCGTTGGAGTCTTTGGCACGTCCTTCGCGCTGGGCAATCCACACCGATTCGTGCTTGTCGTTGATGGTGTGGTGTATGTAGGCCGACAGATGGCGTGCGGCGTCGAGAGCCTGAGTGGCACGCACGTCGCGCTTGACGATGAAACTGCGGTTGAGCTTCACCAGGTCGGTAATCCAGTCGTAGATGAGAAGGTTGTTTCCTATGGCAACCTGCGTTATCGGCTTTTTGGCACGTATGAAACACAGATTGAGGAATGATGCGTCCAGAACGATGTCGCGGTGGTTGGTGATGAAGGTATATGCCTGACCTTCGGTATAGTTCTCGAATCCGTCGATAGTGAGGCCGTGGGTTGTTGTTGCAACGAGCATCTCGAGGAACGGACCCATGACTTTCACCTGAAAATCGTTCTGAGTCTTGACAGTGAGCAGATTTTCCACGAACGCGGGATAGTCCACGTCGGGCATGACATAGCGCACGGCATGTTCAAAGCCGGGTTCCTTGACCAGAGAGGCGATTTTATCGTGGAACTGATGGTCGTCGTAAGGAGCGATGTCGCTGAAATCAGTCAATATTTCGGCAGTAGAATGTTCGGTTTTATCAGACATGTCTTTGAACTATTGGTTTTGAGACATCAAAGTTAATACAAATTCCTAACACTTCCTAAAAAAGTTAGGTTTAGAAAATGTTTCAATTTATCAATATGTAGGATGTATTAATTAATTTGTACATCCTGCTTATGCTTTTGAAGCGGCAAGTGTGCGCCATTTCTCGATGAGGGCCTGCATGTCGGAGGGCATTTCGGCGGTGAAGAACATTTCTTCACCTGTTGCCGGATGCACGAATCCGAGCGTGCGGGCATGCAGAGCCTGACGCGGGCATATCTCGAAGCAATTGGCGATGAAGCTGCGGTAGGAGCCGGAGGTGTTTCCGCGCAGAATCACGTCGCCGCCGTAACGGGCGTCGTTGAAAAGCGGGTGGCCGATGTGGCGCATGTGCACACGTATCTGATGGGTGCGACCGGTTTCGAGAACGCATTTCACGAGCGAAACGTGGCCGAGCTGTTCAAGCACCTCATAGTGAGTCACGGCATGTTTGCCCTGGTCGCTTCCGGCTGGGAATACGGCCATCTGCAGTCGGTCCTTGGGGGAGCGGCCGATATTGCCTTCGATTCGTCCGGCAGCCGGTTCGGGGATGCCCCAGACGATTGCGCGATACTCGCGCTTGGTGGTTTTGTTGAAAAACTGGCGTCCGAGGTCGGTTTTCGCATCCGGGGTCTTGGCTACGACCAGCAATCCGGATGTGTCCTTGTCGATGCGATGCACCAGTCCCATGCGTGGGTCGGTGACATCATAGTCGGGATTGTCTTTGAAGTGCCATGCAAGTGCGTTGACGAGCGTACCCGAGTAATTTCCGTGGCCGGGGTGCACAACCAGTCCGGCCGGCTTGTTGACAACGAGCACATGAGCATCCTCATATACGATATCGAGCGGGATGTCCTGGGCTATGATTTCAAATTCGTAGCGCGGACGGTCCATCACCACCTGCACCACATCAAGTGGCTTCACGCGGTAGTTGCTCTTCACGGCTTTGCCGTTGACGAGAATACACCCGGCTTCAGCTGCCTGCTGCACACGGTTGCGTGATGACTTCTGAAGGCGCTCGACAAGGAATTTATCGACGCGCAGGAGCGCCTGACCCTTGTCGGCCACAAAGCGGAAATGCTCGTAGAGTTCCTGTCCGTCCAGCTCGATTATCTCGGGCTCACGCACTTCCGGGGAGACGTCCGGCATTTCAATGTCGTCGTCAAAAATATCTTCGTTGTCCGACATCAGAATCCTGAAAAAGTTGATGCTACTTCCGATTCAATTTCCGCGGCGGAATCTCCGCTCTGTTCCGAAAATTCCTCGTCGAATATCTCCTCCTCGTACACCGGAGTGCTTCCGACTTCGAGAGTCACGGTGGATGTGACGGGAATCACAGAACCGACGTTGAGGGGTGTGTCGCCATAGGTGGCTTTGAGCACGAGGTCGGGAAATTCCGAAGGTACATACACGATGCGGATGTCGGTCAGACCGATTCCGCGGAGATATGACATGGCCTGGCGCATCGACACGCTTCCCGCCAGCGGCATGGATATAGTTACCTGCTTGGGCGAGAAGGCTGTGACGGTGACATAGACCTGACGTCCGGCCTTGACAACAGCTCCGGCTTTAGGCCACGACTCAACCACAGTGCCCGGAGCGAGCGAACGGTCGTAGATGGAGTCGGAAATCTCAATGTCGAGGTCGTGGAGTTGAAGTATGCTCCTTGCCTCGGCGTATGTGCGGTGCTTGATGTCGGGAACGGTGGCCGTTGAACCGTGCATCGTCCAGTGGTCGAGCCACAGGAGCACGCCCCACGTCAGGATTATTCCCGTGAGAACAATCAGAATCAGATTGCTTATCACGGGATGATTCGAATAAAATGTCTTTATTGATGATTTGCTGTTGCTTGTCATTTAATCAAAAAAATGGAATGTGGAACGCAAAATTAATGAAAAAATTCCATTTGGCTTATTCGATGGTTTCCACATTTTCCACTTTCCACTTGTCTTTGGGTGTGTTTTCCCCTGCGGGATAGCCTACCGGCACTACGCAGAGCGGAATGAAACGACCGTCGAGACCAAGTGCTTCAGAACATACTTTGACGCGTTCCTGATCGGGATACACACCGCACCACACAGCTCCGAGACCTGTTGCATGGGCTGCCAAAAGGAGGTTTTCAGTTGCCGCAGAGCAGTCCTGTACCCAATATTCGGGCTGGGGCTTGAAGAATTTGGAGGTGTCGCCGCACACAACCACTGTGAGGGGAGCGGCCGTGAGTTTGTCGCCTGCGTTGGGAAGCGCTTCTGCAAGACGTCCGCGAACTTCGGCGTTGCGTACTACAATGAATTTCCAGGGCTGTGCGTTTACGGCAGTAGGTGCGCTCATTGCCGCACGGAGAAGCATCTCCACGGTGTCGGCGCTTATGTCGCGTCCGGGTTCATAGGTGCGCACGCTCGTGCGTGTCATTATATTTTCGATGGCGGCGTTGGAGCCGTCGGCTGCGGATGTATTGGAGTTGTCAGAGCAGGAGCCTGTCATCAGTAATGCTATCGACGCGGCTGCTACGGTAGCGCATTGGAGTAATGATTTCATGAGAAAGAGTATTATGTTAATTAATTTTCAAGAGAAATATAGTCTTCCGGGTCAAGCGACGAGCCGCTGTGCCACAGGCGGTAGACAAGCGGTCGGTCGGGTGGGGTATGGCCCAACCGCTGTCCGGCAGCCACTTTGTCGCCGGAGGAAATGAATACCTCACGCAATCCCGAATATATTGATACGAATTCGTTGGGATGCTGCACTGTCACGGTGCTCAGACCGTCCATGTCGGTGATTACGCTGATGACAGTTCCTCGGTACACGGCCTGAGCCGGAGTGGTCTTGCCGGAGGAAATTGTCATTGTCTGCGGGTCGCCGTCGTCGCCGACAGTGGCGGATGCTCCGGCAGGGCTGTAAAAAATCATGCCCTCGGCCGCGATGGGGGCGAGTACGGACAGGTTGAATCGTTCTTCCGATTCGTATTGGCGCACGAAACGCCGTTCGGCATCGGATGCCGCGAGCAAAGAGTCGTTGTAAGCCGAGCCGGGGTCGGTGACGGCCTCGTTGGCGTCGATTTTATCAGTGAGTATGGCTGTTATGTTTTCGAGGTAGGCGTTGCGCGCGCGGGTGACTTGCTCGAGCGAGTCAAGCCGTAGAGCTGTTTCGAGATAGCGTGCGCGGATGTCGCGCTCCATCTTGCCGGGAAGAAGTTGGCGTACGGGAGTGAAAAGCACAATCACGAGGATAAGCGCGCATACCGAGGCTATAAACGTAGTCGTAGCTAGCCACACCTTACCGCGGGTCATGCGCACGGTCCAGATGCGGTTGAACGTATTTTCTTTTATGAAGTCAAGCCTGTACCGTTTTGGATTGCGATACTTTGGGGCATGGCTTTTTTTCTTTTTCGCGGCTTCTGTCATATATCGCTTACAAAAGTACGGAGAAAATGCGAGCAATGCCAAATTTATTTTAGCACAAAATCGGGGGTGTGGTTGTTTAATAAGGGCAGAAGCGTTAATTTTGCACTCTGTTTTCCAAAACTGATTCAAAAATATTCTTTTCCAGATGCCAAATATATCCGAACGCGGCAAGATCATGCCCGCCTCCCCAATCCGAAAACTTGTTCCGCTTGCAAATGCAGCAATGGCCCGCGGAATCAAGGTGCACCGTCTCAATATCGGTCAGCCCGATATACCTACTCCTGAAGTCGCATTGGAGGCGCTTCGAAATATCGACCGCAAAATTTTGGAATACAGCCCGTCGGAAGGATTGCTGTCGCTCCGCACCAAACTGCGCGACTACTACCGACGCTTCAACATAGATGTTGATGTCGATGATATTATAATCACCACCGGCGGCTCGGAGGCCGTACTTTTCGCTTTTATGGCTACGCTTGATCCGGGCGATGAAATCATTGTTCCCGAGCCTGCGTACGCAAATTATATGGCTTTCGCCATTTCGGCCGGAGCCAAGATTGTCACGGTGCCTTCCAGTATCGAGGAGGGGTTTGCACTGCCTCCGGTCGAGGAGTTTGAAAAACTCATCACCGACCGCACAAAGGGTATATTAATCTGTAATCCCAACAATCCCACCGGTTACTTATACACGCAGAAGGAAATGAACCGTCTGCGTGACATCGTTAAGAAACACGACCTGTTTCTATATTCCGATGAGGTGTATCGCGAATTCTGTTACACCGGCGCGCCGTATATCTCGGCCTTCCATCTTGATGGCATTTCGGAGCAGGTGGTGCTTATCGACTCTGTTTCCAAGCGTTACAGCGAGTGCGGAATACGTGTGGGCGCCATCATCACCAAGCATAAAGAGCTTAAAAAGAATATTATGAAATTCTGCCAGGCTCGTCTTAGCCCGCCATTGCTGGGACAGATTGTGGCTGAAGCGAGCATCGACACCCCCGAGGAGTATATGCTCATGACATATAATGAATATGTGGAGCGGCGCAAATTCCTTATCGACGGGCTCAACCGTATTCCGGGTGTGTATTCCCCGATACCCATGGGTGCGTTTTATACGGTGGCGAGTCTGCCGGTGGAGGATGCCGAGGACTTTTGCCAGTGGTGTCTGAGGGAGTTCGAGTATGAGGGACAGACTGTGTTCATGGCTCCGGCGTCCGGTTTCTATACCACACCGGGACGCGGGCGCAACGAAGTGCGCCTTGCATACGTTCTCAAGAAAGAAGATCTCGCCGACGCCCTCAAGGTCCTCGCCAAAGCTCTTGAAGCATACAATGCTAAAAAAGTGTAAAAAGGAGTGTAATAAAGGAGCGTAAGCCTCCGGCTTGCGCAAAATAAAATCCTTATTATTACTTTTTAGCTCGAAAAATTGGTTGAAGTCTTTGTTTTTTTTAAGCGCAAGCCAGAGGCTTACGCTCCATTTCGCGAAAAAACTGGTTGAAGTCTTTGGGGTGTGTTTTTTTAAGCGCAAGCCGGAGGCTTACGCTCCATTGCTCACAAGATTACAAGCTCACAAGTCTACTTTTATAACTTGCGGTTGTCGAGGGCGCGGAGGATGGAGGTGAGTTGCGAGCGGATGTCTTGCAGGCGACGGATTACGTCGTGGCGTTTTTCAACTCCCGAGCGATTGCGGCGTATCTCTTCCTGTGCGGCTTCGAGTTTGAGTCCCTTGTCTTTTACAAGGTAGTGAATCATCTGTATTATCTCGATGTCGCGCGGAGTGTAGTAGCGGGTGCCGCCGTCGGTGCGTCGCGGACGGATTACGGTAAATTTCTTTTCCCAGAAGCGCAGGGTCGATTCGGGAAGACCGAGGATTTCGGCCACCTCTCCTATTTTATAATATCGTTTGTTGAGCGAGTCCATAATCAGTCCATAACATGTCCGGCATTTTCAGCCATTAATATCATCTCGTCGTATTGTTCCGGCGTGAGGTCGTAGAAGTAATAATTGACAGGATTCTGCGGCGCACCCTTGTAACGCACTTCGTAATGGAGGTGCGGGCCCGTCGATTTGCCGGTGTTTCCGACTTTTCCTATCAGGTCGCCACGTTTTACCGTCTGTCCGTGATGAACGTTTATGGCCGATAAGTGGGCGTATCGGGTGGTGTAGTTGAATCCGTGGTTGATTTCCACGAGATTTCCGTAGGCGCTTTTCCATCCGGCTTCGGTGACTGTGCCGTCGCCTGT
Source organism: uncultured Muribaculaceae bacterium (assembly GCA_910589055.1). GTDB lineage: Bacteria > Bacteroidota > Bacteroidia > Bacteroidales > Muribaculaceae > CAG-873. The sequence goes on along the minus strand of CAJURN010000028.1, from coordinate 6,406 downwards.
GGCGTAGACGGGTGTGCCGATGGGGGAGGAGAAGTCCATGCCTTCATGAAACTTCGTCGTGCCGTACACAGGGTCGCTGCGGTAGCCGTAGCCCGATGCCATCGCACGGAGATATTTTTCGGAAATCGGCGGTATGCCCGGCACGTGAGCCATTTTGGTCTTTTGGTCGGCTGCAAGATCCTTCAGGTAGTCGAACGATTGAATCTGAGTATACACCATCCGGTCGAGCTGGTCCATCCGGTTGTTTACCGTGAGAAGAAGCTGATTGTCGGAGAGCGAGTCGAGCCGGTCGAAATTGCGTTGCCGCTCCAGTCCGGCATATCGTCGGGCGGGAGAAATCGGTTCGGCCTGCATCATCACGCGGTAAAAATTATTGTCGCGTTCGGCAAGATCCTCCATCACCTTTAGCGCTTCGTCGGCGCGTCGGTTGAGCACTCCGATTTCCGTGCGGAGGCGGTCGTTGGCCTGGCGGAGTTCCTTCTCGCGGGGAAAATCCATTACATTGTAAGCCACGATAACCACTGCCAAAGCGCCTATCGCTCCGGCCACAAACTGGCGTATCAGCACCAGCGCACGTTCCCGTCCGGACGGAAACACTCGCTCGTACTGCTCGGTGGCGGAGTTATAGCGGTAGAAAACTTTCTGGCTCATCGGTAGGTGAAACGCGGCGTTATTTATTTGCAAAAGTAATGATTTTCGTGTACTTTTGCAGATTATTTAGGGTGAAAAATCGTAAACCAAATCATAATATGCTCACAGCAAAGGAAATCCGACAGTCTTTTAAAGACTTTTTCGCTGAGCGCGGACATCATATCGTCCCCTCCGCTCCTATGGTTATCAAAGATGACCCCACATTGATGTTTACCAATGCGGGCATGAATCAGTTCAAGGACATTATTTTAGGAAATATCGCTCCCAAATACAAGCGTGTGGCCGACTCACAGAAGTGTCTGCGTGTGAGCGGAAAGCACAACGACCTCGAGGAAGTGGGTCTCGACACCTACCATCACACAATGTTCGAGATGCTCGGCAACTGGTCGTTTGGCGACTACTTCAAGGAAGAAGCCATCAACCTTGCCTGGGAATACCTCGTGGATGTGCTCAAACTTGATCCGAGCCGTCTGTATGCCACTGTGTTCGAAGGCTCCGCTGCCGAAGGTCTCGAACGCGACAATGAGGCCGCTTCCATCTGGGGACGCCACCTCCCTGCCGACCATATCCTCAACGGAAACAAGCATGACAACTTCTGGGAAATGGGCGATACCGGTCCTTGCGGTCCTTGCTCGGAAATCCATATCGACCTCCGTTCCGAAGAAGAGCGTGCCGCCGTAAGCGGCGCTTCGCTTGTCAATCACGACCATCCCCAGGTGATTGAAATCTGGAACCTCGTGTTCATGCAGTACAACCGTAAGGCCGACGGAAGTCTTGAACCCCTGCCCGCCAAGGTTATCGACACCGGTATGGGATTTGAACGCCTCTGTATGGCTCTCCAGGGCAAGACTTCGAACTACGACACCGACGTGTTTACTCCCCTCATCAGTAAAATCGCTTCGCTCTCAGGCAAGAAATACGGCGAAGATGCCAAGGTGGACGTGGCAATGCGAGTTATCGCCGACCACGTGCGCACGATTTCATTCTCCATCGCTGACTCACAGCTTCCCGGAAATGCAAAGGCCGGATATGTAATCCGCCGCATCCTCCGCCGTGCTGTCCGCTATGCCTACACCTTCCTCGGTCAGAAGTCAGCTTTCATGTATCGCCTTGTCGACACGCTGATTGAGAGCATGGGAGAGGCTTATCCCGAAATCAAGGCTCAGCGCGACCTTATCATGAAGGTAATCAAGGAAGAGGAAGACTCCTTCCTCCGTACACTCGAAAACGGTATCAAGATGCTTGACGAAGACGTCAAGGCAGCCAAGGCAGCCGGAAAAACTGAAATCTCCGGCAAGCAGGCCTTCGTTCTCTACGATACCTACGGATTCCCCCTCGATCTCACACTTCTTATTCTCAAGGACCATGGCATGACCGTGGATCAGAAGGAATTCGATGCTGAGATGGCTGCCCAGAAGCAGCGTGCGCGCAGTGCAGCAGCCGTAGAGGCAAGCGACTGGGTGACACTTGCCGAGGTTGAGCAGGAATTCTGCGGCTATGACGAGACCGAGACCGAAGCTCATATCCTCCGCTACCGCCACGTAAAGCAGAAAAATCAGGAATATTACCAGGTGATTCTTGACCGCACACCTTTCTACGCCGAAATGGGCGGTCAGGTCGGCGACCGCGGTACGCTTACCGATACCGAGACAGGCGAGAAGGTTGAAATCTACGACACCAAGCGCGAAAATGGCGTGGGAGTGCACCTGATGAAAAAACTTCCTGCCAATCCCGCCGCTACATTCCGTGCCGCAATCGACACTGAGGCTCGTCTTGCCACATCGCGCAATCACAGCGCAACTCACCTGCTTCACGAAGCACTCCGCGAGGTTCTCGGAACACATGTCGAGCAGAAGGGTTCTTTCGTTTCGCCCGAAGTGCTCCGCTTCGACTTCTCCCACTATCAGAAGCTCACTCCCGAGGAAATCTCAAAGGTTGAGCGCCTTGCCAACCGTCGCGTTCGTGAGGCAATCGCCCGCGACGAACGCCGCAATGTTCCCATCGCCGAAGCCCAGGCTCTCGGTGCGATGGCTCTCTTCGGCGAGAAATACGGTGATGAAGTTCGTGTGATCCGCTACGGCGACTCCATCGAGCTTTGCGGTGGCACACACGTTGAGAACACGGGTAACATCGGTCTTATCAAAATCGTATCCGAAAGCAGCATCGCCGCAGGTATCCGCCGTATCGAGGCCATTACCGGCGAGAATGTAGAGGATGCCATCGACAGCTTGAAAGATACCCTGAGTCAGATCAGCGCCATGTTCAACAACGCTCCCGACATTATCCAGGCTCTCAAGAAGTCGATTGAGGAAAATGCCGAGCTCCGCAGCCAGGTGAACGACTATTTCCAGGAACGCGTCGATAACCTTGCCCAGCAGCTTCTCGACCGCGCCAAGTCCACTACCGCAGGTGCTAAACTTACCGTGCTTCAGGGAGTACGTCTTCCCGATGTTGCCAAGAATGTGGCATTTGCAGTTCGTGCCAAGTCGCCCGAAGCTACCGCTTTTGTCGGTGCTACGGTTGATCCCGCAGGCAAGCCTCTTCTTACAGTCATGCTTACCGAAGACCTCGTGAAGAGCGGACTTAATGCTTCTGCTATTGTCCGTGAGGCTGCCCGCAATATCAAGGGTGGCGGTGGTGGCCAGCCCGGCTTCGCCCAGGCAGGCGGAAAGGATGCCGACGGCATCTCTGCCGCACTCGATGCAATGGTTGCAGCGATAGGTTAAGGAAAATCAGACCAGTCGGACGCGTCTGACTGGTCTGATAATATAACTCTGATAATATAACAATGAAGGCTGAGCCAAACGGCTCAGCCTTCTGTTTTTTTGTATCGCAAGCCGGAGGCTTACGCTCCTTTATTCTGCTACGTTGAAGATTACTATGCGGTTCCAGTTGTTGACTTCGTAGGGCTGTACATCGCTGCCTTCAGCCTGGATTGAGAGACGGTCGGGGTTGACACCGTATTTGTTTACGAGGGCATCGCGGACGGCCCGTGCACGGCGCTGGGAGAGTCCCATGTTGTACTTGGCAGTACCGGTATCCTTGTCGGCGTAACCAACGATTGCTACGTTCTGGTCGGGGTTCTCGCTCATCCACTTGGAAATGTTGTAGACGTTAACCATTTCCTGGTCGGAGATGCGTGAAGAGTTGAGAGTGAAGCGGACGGTTGCCATAAGAGGTGCGGGTTCTACAACTACTGCTTCAGCTTCGGTTACTTCGGGGCAGGGGAGCTGTGCTTCGGCTGCTGCAAGAGCGGCTGCTGTGGTTGCGAGAGCTCCGCGGAGGTCGTTGACCTGACCGTTGAGGTTGCTGATATAGTCAAGGTAGTCGCAGGGGTTGTACTTCTTGAAGTCGCATCCACCGATGTTGAAGGAGAAGCCACCAACTGCAGTGATGTTCATATCCACGGGAGCACCGTAGGCATAGTTGTTGAAGTTGTCGCCGTAGAACTGTACGCGGCCTTCAGCGAAGAAGTCGACATACTTGCAGAGGCGGAAGCGGAGCTGGAGACCTGCCGAAACGGGGAGAGTCCATGAATTGCTCTTAACCTTGCCGTCGTGAGCCATGATATTGCCGTGGTTGGGAGTGAAGTCCCATGCGTAAGTACCGCCGAGTCCCACAAAAGGAACGATTGAGAATACGCGGCGGGAGTTAACTCCGTGGAATGAGTTGAACATGTCCCACATGATATCGAAGTTGGCGCTCACGTATTTTGATTTTTCAAAATCTTTGTTTTCCCAATGGAGCGGGCCTCCGAGGAAGCTGAGTCGCCATCCGAGGTACGGCGACATCCATTTGCCGAAAGCGAAGTTATATGTAACGGTGAGGTGGTGTTTGGGATCGGTGGCGTCGTGGTCTTCCACGAAAGGAGATCCGATACCTGCGCCGATCTGGATGAACCAGTTGTCACGGGAAGTCGAGTAGTAGTGAGTCTTACACGGAACGTCGGTAACGATAGCGGTTTCTTCCACTACGACGGTTTCCTCTTGGGCATTAGCTTGGAAGCCTGTAAAAAGCGCAGCGCAACAAGCAGCAGATGTAAGTAAAACGTTCTTTTTCATCTTGGTTGAATTTTTGATTTGTTAGACCTTGTTTTATGTAGTTTTTGAGTTATTTGATTTCTCGGTTTGGATTGGCGGATGATGTGTTTAAATCCGCTTTGATTATCTAACAAGTGTAAAAATAAGTTTGTTCACGGAGGTTTATTCAGGCAGTGAAAAAATTTTTCCCCGCGAATAATTATTGCTCTTTACACATTATTTACTAACTTTGCTTGTTATTGCACAGAGACGATGGATCCCTTGTTCTATATACTACCCCGCGGAATAGCTATCGGCGCGTTGATTTCGGCGCCGATGGGGCCTATCGGCATGCTTGTGATACAGCGTACTCTGAGCAAGGGCCGCTGGCCGGCTTTCTTCACCGGAATAGGTGCGGCGTTCAGCGATCTTATCTACTGTCTTCTCACCGGGTTCTGTCTTAGTTTTATCACCGGATTCCTTGACAGTCATCAACTTGCAATACAGCTTATAGGCGGCGTCGTCATCGCCGCGTTCGGTGTGTATCTCTTCCGTAAGAACCCCACCAGAGCCTTGAAAACCGCTGTTGTCAATGCGTCGAACTACTGGAGCGACACGGCCTCCGGCTTTCTTTTGACCTTCTCCAATCCGCTCATTCTATTCTTTATCATAGGCCTTTTCGCGAGGTTCAATTTCCTGCTTCCGGAGTACAGGATTCACCACTATGTATTTGCCTACCTGACGATTTTCGGAGGTGCTGTGCTGTGGTGGTATTTTGTCACGACGCTCGTGAGCCGACTGCGCAAGCGCATCAATGTGCGTTCGCTGTGGCTAATCAACCGAATCATAGGCATTATCCTGCTTGTGATGGGCGTGGCGGGAATCGTGATGGCTGTGATAGATATTTGACTCTGAACCATATGCTTAATATAACACAATCTGTCCGTGAATCAACCTGAACCTAAAACTTTACCAATTCCATTCGTGCCGGAACTTGACTCGGTGTCCGAACCGGAAACGCTTGCTTCAATGCTTGACGAGCATGGCGAGAGACGCTCTATTTCCAGCCTGAACTGGGCCGATGAATTTCCCTATCAGCCTCTTTCAACATTCTCCGTGGCTCACTCCCGTACGGCCCTGTATGTCGATTTCTTTGTGCGTTGCAACTATCTGCGTGCCGAGAATTATAAGAATCAGTCGCCTGTGAGCGAAGATTCGTGTGTGGAGGTGTTTCTCCAGCCTTATGAAGATGGCCCGTACTGGAATTTTGAATTCAACTGCATCGGAGCGGTAAATGCGTCCGAACGGATTGAGCGACCAAATCCGAGACGCCTTTCCGATGAAGAGATTGCCCGAATCCGCCGCTATCCATCCTGCGGTACGCGCCCGTTCTGTGAACTTGAGGGCATGTTCACGTGGAATCTTCTCGTGGTGATTCCGCTTGAGCTTATCGGCCTGCGATATGATGGCACGCCCATCGACCTGCGCGGTAATTTCTACAAGTGTGCATCCAAGGCCACCCGTCCGCATTATCTGAGTTGGAATCCCATCCACACAGATCATCCCGACTTCCATCGTCCCGAATTTTTCGGAAAACTCATTCTGGAGTAGGAATTTTTTAAAGATTAAAGATTAAAGATTAAAGATTAAAGATTAAAGATTAAAGATTAAAGATTAAAGATTAAAGATTAAAGATTAAAGATTAAAGATTAAAGATTAAAGATTAAAGATTAAAG
>CAJURN010000027.1 GCA_910589055.1 uncultured Muribaculaceae bacterium | reverse complement strand
TGCCCCTCGGCACTGTCAAGAGCCGCATCTTCTTCGCCCGCAAGAAACTGCAGGAGCGATTCAGCGACTACCGTTGAGAAATCCCCAATTGTCACTTTGACAACTTGTCATGATGGCAATTTAAGGATAAGCCAAAAATGATGTAACATCTACAATACTACACGATCATACTACTTACTCTTTTACTCCGAATTACACCTAAGTCAATAAGCTGAAAGCGGACACCCCACACAGGGATGCCCGCTTTCAATTTATATGTCATCAACGGATTAAATTGATTCTTCGACATTCCACACGAAGGCGCGCAGACCGAGCTTTGGACGGTCGGCATTGAGCGCACGCAACTTGTCGAGCACGATAGGCACGCGCTTGTCCTCCACCACCGTAAGCAAGGCTCCGGCAAGCGAAGGCCACGCATGGGAGCCATAATGAGGCTCGCCGTCAACACTTCCGCGCCCCGTCACCTGATTCCAGGCCGTGAAGCCACGGCAGTTGTTGCGTTCAAGAATATCAATTATGCGCTCATAGTGCGCCTGGTCGTATGCTATAAAAATCGTTTTCATGAGCTTTTATTTTTGATTGAGAGCCTTGGCTTCCATGAGACGGCGGCGATGTTTGCGGCGCTGATTCTTGATTCCGCGGTGTGCAAACACGCAGTAAAGAACCGGCACGAAAAGCAGAGTGAGAATAGTGGAGAATGTAAGACCACCGATTACGGCTGTACCCATAGGACGCCACATTTCGGCACCCTGACCCGTTCCTACGGCCATCGGCACCATACCGAGGATGGTTGTAAGTGTCGTCATCACAACAGGGCGAAGACGCGACTTGCCACCGAGAATCACCGACCGGCGGATGGAGAGTCCACGCTCGCGGTTAAGCGAGATATAGTCAATGAGCACGATACCATTCTTCACCACAATACCGATAAGCATAATCGCACCGATCATACTCATTACGTTGAGTGTGTGTCCGCTCAGCCAGAGGATAATGAACACACCGGAGAACGCAAACATAAGCGACGTCATGATGATTCCCGGGTAGGTATAGCTTTCGAACTGTGCCGCCATCACAATATACACGAGTATGATTATGAGCACGGCAAGTGTGAGCAGGTCGCGGAAAGAATCCTGCTGGTCTTCATACGAACCGGCAAGCTGAATCGACACTCCCTGAGGAATATCCATCTTCGCAATCTCCTTCTGTGAAGCCTCGACAATCGCGCTCATAGGCACATCCTGGACAACGGTGTTCACCGTCACGATACGCTCGCGGTCCTTTCGCTCGATCGTAGGAGGTGTGAAACGCTCAACAACCTTACCCACGTCGCGCAGGCGTACCGCCTGACCGGCCGAATTATAGATGAGGATGTTCTCAAGGTCTTCAATCGACGTACGGTATTCAGGCGCATACATGACCTTGATGTCGTACTCCTCGCCGTCCTCGCGGAACTGCGATGCAAGCTGACCGTTGACACGGTTGCGCAGATAAGTCGCCGCCGTAGAAAGATTCAGGCCGTAGAGGGCGAGTTTCTCGCGGTCGAAGTCAACCTGATATTCGGGTTGATAGTCGGCACGTGAAATAATCACGTCGGCAGTGCCGGGAATCTTTTCGAGCACACTCTTCAGCTTGGCAGCCACAGAGTCGGTCTCGGCAAAGTCGTAGCCATATATCTCAAAATCCACGGTCGACTGGCCGCCCATGCCGCCACCCATACCGCCTACCGATACCTGAGCCTTCTTGAATTCCGGGAATCCGCGGCGCAGGTCCTCACGCATCATGCCGGCGATCTGTGTGCTCGACAATTCGCGTTCGCCGGGATCGCTGAGTCGGATATTCATTGAAATGATGTGCGGGCCGTTGTCACTGAGCGAAGCAAAAGTGTTATCGCTCGACGCCGTACCTGTGGTATAGTTTATCACCTCGATTTCAGGATATTTTTCCTTCCAGAGGGCGGAAAGACGTGCTGTGGATTCCTTGGCAATCTCCACACGCGCACCCACCGGAAGTTCGAGGCTTACACGCAGACGTCCGTCGTCGGCCGTTGGGAAGAACTCCGTGCCCACAAACTTCATCAGGAACAGAGAGCCTATGAATATAGCCACACACACGATAAAAGTCACACCCTTGTGTCCAACTACCCACGTGAGAAGTTTTCCATAACCATTGTCGAAGCTGTCGAGACCCTTGTTGATGGGAGTGAACAGGAGTTTGTAAATCTTACCGTGACGCACATCGCGACGCAACAGAAGGCTGCACAGCATCGGGGTGAGAGAAAGAGCACACACGGTGGAAATAATCATCATGATTGTAACCATCCATCCGAGCTGGCGGAAAAGTACGCCTGTCATGCCTGTTACGAGCGTAAGGGGGAAGAACACGGCAATAAGCGTCAGCGTGGATGCTATAACCGACACTGCCACCTCGTTGGTGCCATGCACGGCAGCTTGCTTCGGGTCGGAACCCCTCTCGATGTGCGTCGTGACATTCTCAAGCACCACAATGGCATCGTCCACCACCATACCGATGGAGATTGAAAGAGCCGACAGCGACACGATATTGAGCGAATTGCCGGTCATGGCAAGGTATATGAACGACGCAATCAGAGAAATAGGAATCGTTATGGTGATGATAAGTGTGGCGCGCCAACGTCCGAGGAAGAAGAACACCACAATCACAACGAACAGCAGGGCGTACATCACCGTCTCGACAAGCGAGTCGATTGTGTTGCGGATATTGTCGGAAGTATCCACAATCACACCGATTTTCACGTCGGAGGGCAGTCGCTTCTCGAGCTTGGGAAGCATTTCGAGCACCTTGTTGGAGATTTCAACCGAGTTGGCGCCGCTCTGTTTCTGAATAACGATCATTGCTCCGCGGCGTCCGTCGTTGAAAGTTTCCTGAGTGCGTTCCTCAAGCGAATCGTCGATTCTTGCAACATCGCGCAGATAGATTGCCTTGCCGCCGTAATTTCCAACTACAATCGAAGCCATCTGTTCCGATGAAGTGAACTCGCCCTGCACACGCAGAGAATAAGTATCCGAACCGATGTCGAACGAACCGCCCGGAATATTACGGTTTTCAGCCCCGATTACAGAGCCAATCTGCTCCACGGTAAGGTTGTATGCTTCCAGGCGGTTGGGATCCACATAAATGTGAATCTCACGTTTGGGTGCACCGGAAATCGAAACCGAACCCACTCCGCTGATTCGTGCAAGAGGATTGGCGATGGCATCGTCAAGAATCTTATACAATCCCGGCATACTCTCATCGGCCTGCACCGAAAGGAGAATAATGGGAATCATGTCGGTCGAGAACTTAAAGATAATCGGGTTCTCGGCATCGTCGGGGAGCATCGACGAAACCATATCGAGCTTGTCGCGTACATCATTTGTGAGCACGTCGATATCCTCGCCATATTCAAATTCGAGAGTGATAACAGAGATATTCTCGCGCGACTTTGATGTGATATGCTTCAGGTCGCTCACCGCATTGAGTACATTCTCGAGCGGACGTGTCACATTCTGCTCTATATCCTGCGCGCTGGCGCCCTGATAGGTAGTCATCACCATCAGAGTATTGGTCTCGATATCGGGATAGAGGTCGATAGGGAGCGTATTCAGGGAGAAGAGACCCAAAATTACCACAGCCACAAAACACAGCGTGGTCATAATCGGTCGCTTCACCGCATTTCCGTATAAACTCATAATGTCAACGTATTAGGGATTAATTGATTAATGAGTGATAACTTCCACCTCAACACCGTCGGCAAGGCGAGTCTGTCCGGTGATTACCACCGTGTCGCCGCCATTGATGCCGGAAAGCAGCTCGTAGCTGTCGCCGAGACGCTGACCGAGTTCCACACGGTTGTAGCTCACACGACCTCCCGAAAGTACATAGACATATTTATTGCCGGAACCGGTCTGCTTGACAACGGCACGGTCAGGCACAACGACATTGTTCTTGCTTCCGAGGTCGATTCCAACGCGGGCAAACATGCCGGGAAGAACGCGGCCTTTGGGATTGGAAATACGAATCTCAGCCTGGAAGGTACGTGTGGCGGGATCGACCGTAGGATAGAGACGTACAATCTTACCGGGGAAAATCTCTTCGCCAAAAGCATCGAAAGTCACATCAACAGGCATGCCCGAACGCAACAGAGGCAGGTCGGTCTCGCTCACGTTAATCATCACCTTCACCACAGGAGTAATCTGACCCACTGTGAGAACGGGGAGATTTCCGGTCATGTCGCCCGGATCATAATTGCGGGCTGTCACCACACCCGACACCGGAGAGGTAAGCACCGTATTCTCAAGCATGTTGGTATACTGCGAATTGGCGGCGTCGAGCTGAGCCTTCAGCTGGTCGACCTGCTGCTGTGTTCCGGCGCCGATTTCAAGAAGCTGCACCGCGCGGTCATATTCACGCTTGATCTGGTCGAGATTGATTCTGAGCTGGTCGGCTGCGGAACTGTCAAGAGTGACGAGCGTCTGGCCTGCACGGACATTATCGCCGGCCTCAACGAAAATCTTCTTGATTCGGTTGGGCGTTGCAGGAGAGATATTGTTGATATTCTCGGCCTCTACCGTTGCGGTGTATTCCTTCATCTGCGGCACTTCCTGAGCATGCGCCACATCCACCTCCACACGGGGCAATTCAATTTCTTCAGTCACGACCGCGGAAGTCTCATCCGATTTTCCGCATGAATACATTAGCATGACAGCGGCAATCGAGGCCGCAACGAGTATCTTGTTATCCATTGTTTTATTGAATTTCACTTGTTGGAGGATGATGTATATTGCTCGAGCGGAGCGGTGCCGAGAAGAAGCTCGAGCTCGCTGTGAGCCACGAGATAATTGTAAATAGCCTGATAATAGGCCAGACGGGCACGGGTAAGTGCAAGTTCCGAATCACGGAGGTCAAGATAAGCCGCGGCACCAATCTCGAAGCTCTTTTCCATAATCGTATGGGCGCGGTCGGCTTCTTTCACGCTTTCGGCGCAGGATGCAATCTGGCGCACGTTGATTTTGATGTTGTCAATCGCCATCGTCACCTGCATCGCAACCGTGCGCTCAAGGTTCTCGCGTTGGAGACCCATTTCGAGAAGCTGCACCTCAGCCTGCTTGACACGGCTGTAACGGCTTCCTCCCTGAAAGAGCGGAACCGACAGCGAAAGGCCCACCATCGAGTAAGGATTCCAACGGAAATTTTTCAGCGGTGAGCCGTTGCTCATCGAAGTCCAGTTGTAATTAGCTGTGAAAGCGAGTGTTGGCACAAACGCAAGTTTCTGAAGCGCAACCGTCTGCGACGCCAGCTTGGTGTCGATGGTATTCATCACCAACTGCGGGTTGTTGCTGTAATCAGGATTGATGTTAAGCACCGTTTCATACATCGAGCCTTCATAGTCGGCAAGACGGGTGGCGGCAGTAAGCTCGACGGACGCGTCAAGTCCCATTAGAATAAGAAGTTGCAGACGCGCCTGCTTGATGGCTATATCGGCCTGAAGAAGTTCCGGCTCAATATTTTTCATCGCTACCGAAGTGCGCAGCACATCATAGTCGGAGGCTGCTCCGGCGGCATACTTCTTGGAGTAGACGTCGTAATTGAGCTTAGCCATATCGTAACTTTCCTGAATCACCCGGCGAGAATCCTCGGCAAGCAAGAGGGTGTAATAAGCGCTCTTGACCTCATTGACAAGACTGAGACGCGACGAACGGGCCTGCTCGACATTTTTAAGAATCTGACTGTCGGAAATCGACATGGATTTCCAAAGCTGGGGAGCGATAAGCGGCAATGTGGCACTGAATCCCATTGAATAGGAGTTGTCAAGACCCACTTTGATACCTCCGTCACTTTTCGATGATGCACGCGATTCAACTCCGGAGGAGGAATCATCGCCGGATGCACCTCCGAAATCACCGAAACCATCCATGTTCATATACATGGTCTGCTTGGCGACAGTGCGGCCATAATTGGCTGAGAAATCAATTGTCGGCAAGAGCTGTCCGAGAGTTTCCTTTTTGGAATAATCGGCACGGCTTACTTCCATGTCGGCAATGCGCACGGTGGGATTCTCGCTCAGGGCGATTGCAATACATTCATCAAGTGTTACGGGTGCTTCGGCGGCATGGATATTGAAAGACGTGACAACGCACGGCATACATGCGGCAAACCCTAAAATCAATTTTTTTCCGTTGAAAGACATAAGAATTGTATGATTGTAGCTTTCTGCGGAGCAAAATTAGTCAATTAGTCTGATTCTCACCAATCATTTGCCAAAATGCCCATACTATATCCCAAAAAGCCCAACATCGAGGCAATTTTGACTAATACATCACATCCCACGCATACGAGGAGCCAACTCTATTACCTCAAGATCGCGGATTTCGCTGCCGTCAATCACAAAGCGTACGAGAGTGCGCACTTTCTGCCATCCCTGAAAACCGGCCGCACCGGGATTGATAAGAAGGAGCGACAGACCTTGGTCGTACATCACACGCAATATATGGCTGTGCCCTGCAATGACGAGCTGCGGCTTCTCTTCCATTAAAATCTTGCGTACTCCGGGAGAATATTTTCCGGGATAGCCGCATATATGTGTCATCCAAACCTTTACTCCCTCTATGGTAAAGCAATCCACTTCCGGACATTCCCTGCGCAATACAGCACCGTCGATATTTCCGCACACGGCACGCACCGGAGCGATGTCACGCAGGCGCATAAGCACATCAATGTCGCCTATGTCGCCGGCATGCCATATTTCGTCGCATCCGGCAAAGTACTCCGCAAAACGGTCGTCGAAGCAGGAATGGGTATCGGAAAGCAGTCCTATCTTTTTCATTATCCGAAAAGTCTAAAAAACTTGTGCCGACATTCGTGTCGGCACAAGAGTAGAGTTATTAAAGATGTAAAGAATACTTTACACTTATCATTTCACACATGTTTTCTTAGCAACATCCTTAGGAAGCGCCTTCTTGTTTACGAGGATACTCATTGTCTTGGCAAGGAAGTAAGGCTCGGACACGTAGAAAAATCCGTCGAACACCTGATTTGTATTCCACGAGTTCTTGACCTTGTAGTAGCGGTTGCCTTTCTGGTCGCGGGCAATACCCACGATTTCCATGCCATGGTCGTCGGTGGTTTCCTGACGGTCGAACATTTCCTGGCGTGATTCCTGAGTCACTTCGATTTCTTCAACGGGGCCGGAGAAATCGAATTTCTTGTTCTGGCGTTCCTTATCGGAAAGTTTCACCCAGCGCGCAAGTTCGGTGCCGTCCATATCGCCCTCGGTCTTTCCTTTGGGCATGAGAGCAACACCTTTGTCCCACTTGAAACCGCCTTCGCTCACGTCGGCAGCCCATACCACAGTATAGCCGTTTTCAAGAGCATTATCGACAGTAGCCTTGAGTTCGTCAAGAGGCACGTTCATATACGGTGCCCAAAGCCAATTGTCGGCCACCTCGATAACGAAGGGTTCATAGAACGGGTGATGGGTGAAAGAAGTGAGCGCGATGTAATTGTCGGGGTCAAGACCAAGCGATTTGGCAAAAGACTGCGGTGTGTAGGTCTTTCCCTTATACTCAAATGTCTCGGGCAGTTTGCCAAGATAAGCGTCAAGTATGCCTTCAAGTCCTGCACGCCATGCAGTTGAGACGCGCTTGTTGGGCTTCGAGACAATGGTCTTCACATATGCGGCAAGCACTCCGTCGAGTTCGCCGTGTACGTGGCCGTCCTCGCCATACTCAATTCCATGATACACTTCTTCGGGCACAACGCCGTAGCGCTTCCATACATAAGGGACATCAAGGATTGAACCTCCGGCCGAAAAATTCGTTCCGCCGTACATGCGAACATACCGGTCGGCCTTGTCGGAATAACAGTGCCATACGGTAAACATTTCCGAAAGGTCAAGCGAGTCGCCACCGGCCTTGCGGATTTCATCTTCGAAGAACGATGTTCCGGCGAAGCACCAGCATGTACCCGACTTGTTCTGGTCTTTCACTGATGTTGTGGGAAGTGAGATAATGTCGGTAAACGAGAATTTCTCAACCGTATCGGTAGCCGCAGAATCTGCGGTTTCATGAGCGTGTGCCAAGGACACGTTTCCGGAGATTCCGGAGGCTGCAAGCGCGGGGAGAGTCGCGGCGGCAGCAATAACAAAAATACTTGCCTTATTCATATAAAAATATCAGTTTAATACAGTGTAACCGCGCTCGGTGAGGGCTTTGCGGATGTCGTCGATGTGTTTGCTGTCGCGTGTCTCGAGTTCCACACGGATTGTACAGCCGTTGATGGCAGCGCTGGTATTGATGCGCTCGTGCGAGACGGAAATCACATTACCTCCACATTCGGCTATGACAGCGCACACTCCCGAAAGCTGTCCGGGACGGTCCTGAAGGTCGATAATGAAGGTATAGTTGCGGCCGCTCTTGGAGAGTCCTCGCGTGATGACACGGCTGAGGGTATTCACGTCGATGTTTCCTCCCGATACGAGACACACGGTCTTCTTGCCTTTGATGGGTACCTTATTGAACATCGCGGCGGCCACGGCTACGGCACCCGCACCCTCGGCAACAATCTTCTGTTGCTCGATAAGCGCGAGGATGGCTGCGGCGATTTCCTCGTCGCTTACCGTTACCACTTCATCGACATAACGGTTACACATCTCGAATGTGTTCACGCCCGGCTCTTTAACGGCAATGCCGTCGGCGATGGTCGAAACGTCATTGAGATGGCACAATTTGCCCTCTTTAAGCGATTCCGCCATAGACGGTGCTCCGGACGATTGAACGCCATATACCTTTACATCGGGGCGCAGGGTCTTTATCGCGAAGGCCACGCCGGAGATAAGTCCGCCGCCGCCGATAGGCACAATAACAGCCTCCACCGAGGGCAACTGGTCAAGAATCTCAAGACCGATTGTGCCTTGACCGGCTATTACCTTGGGGTCATCGAACGGATGAACGAAAGTATAGCCGTGTTCCTTCTGGAGCTCGAGAGCCTTGTTGTAGGCATCGTCGTATACTCCCGGAACGAGACAAACCTCGGCTCCGTAGCTTCGGGTAGCCTCCACCTTGGAAATGGGAGCTCCGGCGGGAAGACATATCACGGCCTTGATGCCGTTGTGCTTGGCGCCGAGAGCCACACCCTGGGCATGGTTTCCTGCCGAGCAGGCAATCACACCCTTCGCCTTTTCCTCATCGGTGAGTTGGGATATTTTATAATATGCGCCACGGAGCTTAAAAGAGCCTGTGAGCTGCAGATTTTCAGTTTTAAGATAAATCTCGGATTCGGGATTCAGTTTGGGCGCAGGTATGATGGAGGTCTTGCGGGCGACATCCTTCAGCACAGCGGCCGCATTGAATATTTCACTGATTTCAAGCATGGCATGAATTTTAGATTGGTGTTTAACACATCGCAAAATTACCTTTTTTCCGGCAATATACAAAAAAGAAATTCCGGTTCATCGCTGAACCGGAATTTCCGTGTATTAGCTTATAAACTGAATCAGTTTATTATTTTTCCATGATTGTAACGGCACGGTCGAGAGAAGCGCACTTCTTGCCGAGCTTTTCGTGGAGGTTGTTGGTGTTGTCGTAAACAACTGTGAGCTGAGAATCAGCAACGCCGTTGCGAACGAGTACTTTCTTCACACCTTCAGCACGGTTCTTGCGGAGACGAGCGTTGATAGCGTCAGTTCCGGTGAAGTTGTCGGCGTAGCCGGTAACAACGTACTGCTTGTCGGAGTTCTGGCTGATTTCGCTGGCAACAGCCTTGATAACGCGGGTGTTTTCAGCAGAAAGGCGAGATACGCCGATGGGATAGTAAACAGTTACGAGGGGTGCGGGAGTCTGTTCAACAACTTTTTCAACGGGACGGTTGAGGCAGTTCTTGAGCTGAGCTTCAAGGTCGGCGATGCGAGCATCAGCAGCAGCGAGACGTGCGCGGAGTGCGTCGCAGTTTTCGGGTTCGGGGCAAACGGGAACAACGGGAGCGTTCCATTCGCGCTGTTTGAACTTATAAGTTACGCCGAGGTAACCCTGGAGGCTCATGTAGTCTTCGTTCCAACCTGCACCACCCTGGTTCTGGATACCGTCGATACCGGACCAGCGGATGTCAAGTGAAAGAGCAACCTGCTTGCTTACGTTGAATGTGTTGATAATACCGGTGCGTACGTTGAGCACTGCATCGTGAGCGTTGTGCCAGCCATTGCTTTCGCCGTTGGCTTTGAATTCCTTCTGCATTGTGAAGTAACCGCCTGCACCAACGTAGAATACTGCGTTGTAAACACGGCCGGGACGATAACCGCACCACCAGTTGGTAAGGTTAATCATCAAGTCGAATGCCGGACCGATTTCGTTCATTTTCTGCTTGTAGTACTTGCCGTCTACCATGGGTTCGTTAGGACGAACGCCAACTGCGTTCTCAATGGAAGAGAGACCTTTGAGACCAAGGAAGCTAACGCCGAAACGGCCTCCGAATACGGGTGAGAACCACTTACCTGCATACAGACCGGCTGCGGGGGAGAAGCGGTCGGAGATGTTGCGATGGATTGAGTGATGTGCGAAGTAGAATCCGGCACCACCTTCTGCGGTGATGAACCAGTTGTCCTGCATACGGTTCAGGAGAACGCCCTGGGTAGGATCAGACACGTATGTCACCTCCTGAGCTTCCTGAGCAACTGCAGCCTGACCCATAAACAGGGCGCAAGCAAATGCTAAAAGTGTAGCTTTTTTCATAAGGGTTATTTTATGGTTGATAAAGTTTCCAAATAAATGCGGTGCTAAATTACTACATTTTTTTCATTCTATAACAAAAAAGACTTAAAAAATGTTTTCTTCGCACCAAATTTATTCCAAAAAGAGAAAATAATTGGACTTTTTCAGACCTGAACAGCCGTTCAGGCCTGAAAAAGCATTAACATACCGATTAGAGAACGGATTTCACTTCCGAGAGAATATTCTCAGCAGTGAAGCCGAATTTTTCGTCAAGAACCTTGTAGGGAGCCGATGCACCGAAACGCTTCATACCGAACACCTTGCCGTCGAAACCTGCAATCATGCGGAGTGATTCGGGAAGACCGGCGGTAAGACCGAACTGTGCAACACCTGCGGGAAGAACCTCTTCACGGTAAGCCTTGTCCTGGTCGTTGAACAAGCCGATTGAAGGCATCGACACAACATTGGCGGCAACACCCTCAGCCTTAAGAAGATCGGCAACTTCAACAAGCAGCGACACTTCCGAGCCGTTGGCTACGAGCACTACATCGGGATTGGCGTTTTTCACAACGGTGTAACCGCCGCGGAAAGCACCCTCAGCACCTTCGGCACGGGTCTTGCCTTCGGGAGCGGGAAGATCTTTGATGTCCTGACGGGAGAGGATGAGAGCGGTAGGAGTCTTGAAGTTTTCCATTGCCATCTGCCATGCGATGGATGTTTCGGCTGCGTCGGCGGGACGGAGCACGAGCATCGAGGGTTCGCCCTTGAAGTTGCGAACCTGCTCCATAAGACGAATCTGAGCTTCCTGCTCGATAGGCTCGTGGGTAGGACCATCCTCACCGACACGGAAAGCGTCGTGTGTCCAGATGTACTTCACGGGGAGTTCCATAAGGGCTGCCAGACGGGCGGCAGGTTTCATATAGTCGGAGAACACGAAGAATGTACCGCATGCACCAATAACGCCGCCGTGGAGAGCGATACCGTTCATGATTGCAGCCATCGTAAGTTCGGCTACACCTGCATGGAAGAAGGCGCCGGAGAAGTCACCGTTGACAAAGGGATGTGTCTTCTTGAGGAAGCCGTCGGTCTTGTCGCTGTTGGCGAGGTCGGCCGAAGCGCAAATCATGTTGCCAACTTTCTCGGCAAGAACACTGAGCACGTCGGCAGATGCCTGACGGGTTGAAGTGTTAGCCTTGTGAACGATGGCCTTGTAGTCAATTTCGGGGAGTTTGTTTTCAAGGTAGCCCTTGAGTTCGGCTGCCTTTTCGGGATTTGCAGCAGCCCACTCATTGAATTCGGCACGACGGGCGGCAACAATCTTGCGGAGTTCATCGGCGCGCTGTGCGTAGAGTTCCTTGACATCCTCAAAAATCTGCCAGGGATTTTCGGGATTGCCACCGAGATTGGCAATGGTAGCGGCATAGTCGGCACCTGACTTGCTCAGAGGCTGTCCGTGGGTCGAGCACTTTCCTTCGAAGTTGCTGCCGTCGGCTGTAACAGCACCCTTGCCCATCACAGTGTGACCGATGATGATAGTAGGACGCTTGGTCTCGGCATGAGCCTGCTTGAGGGCCTCGAGGATGGCTTCGGGATCGTTACCGTCGATTTCGATAACATTCCAGTGCCATGCGCGATATTTGGCTGCGTAATCCTCTGTATCAACTGCATCAACATCGGTGGAGAGCTGTACACCGTTGCAGTCGTAGAACATGATAAGGTTGGAGAGTCCGAGATAGCCGGCGATACGGCCTGCGCCCTGGGAGATTTCTTCCTGCACACCACCGTCGGAAATGAAGGCGTAGGTCTTATGGGAAACTACATCGCCGAAACGAGCCTGAAGGAAGCGTTCTGCAATAGCGCAGCCCACTGCCATTGTGTGACCCTGACCGAGAGGACCGGAAGTGTTTTCAACACCGCGTTCGGGGTCGAGTTCGGGGTGGCCGGGAGTAACGGAACCCCACTGACGGAACTGCTGGAGCTCTTCGAGAGTATATTTTCCTGTGAGAGCGAGCACCGAATAGAGCATCGGCGACATGTGGCCGGGATCAAGGAAAAAGCGGTCGCGGGCAAACCAGGTGGGATCATCGGGATCGGTCACCATTACCTGCGAATACAGTACATTCACAAAGTCTGCACCACCCATGGCACCACCGGGATGACCGGACTTGGCCTTTTCTACCATAGAGGCGGCAAGGATGCGGACATTGTCCGCGCCGTGCTTGAGCACGCTGAGATTCTTGTTCATACGTAATTATTAAATTTTGGTTTATTCGGGATTTCAAAAACAATCTGACAGCCGGACGCCATGAATTTCTACGGCATCCAACTGTCAGAAACGGTTATCTTATGTTACCTAAGCCCGGCATCAGAGATTGCGGGGATCGGGAGTTTCCTCTTCGTCGACGGGAATGTCGGTGTTGACATTCTTGGCTCCGGCCACCGCGTAGAAGAACAGATAAGCGAGCATCGCTACCACGAGCCAGTAAGAAGCCATATAACCTGCGCTCTGTGCGATACCCTGCTGGAGAAGAGGCATCACGCCACCGCCTACAACCATCATCATGAAGATTCCGGAAGCCTGAGCGGTGTACTTGCCGAGACCTTCGACAGCGATATTGAAGATACCACCCCACATTACAGATGTGCAAAGGCCACAGAGAACGAGCAGGAACGCGCTCACAGGCACCTGTGCGGTAGCTCCGGCGGCATCAGTGTAGATAAATGCGGGAACGGGAAGAGTCTGGGTCTTGGGGATGAGAATTGCAAGAACAATAAGCACGATTGCGAGTCCCGAAACGACTGTAAGCTGCTGACGAGCAGAAACTTTACCGGAAATCGCGCTCGAAAGGCTGCGGCCTACAAGCATCAGCAGCCAGTAGATTGCCACGATAGCGCCTGCGATTGTGGATGCATCACCGATAACGCCTGCGCCGGTTGCCTTCTGGTCGGCAAGATAGAAGTTGAGGGTACCGGGGATACCGATTTCAATACCTACATAGAAGAAGATACCGATTACACCGAGTACAGTGTGACGGAAGTTCCATGCGCTGTGGGTATATTTAACGCGTTTTGCACCGCCCTTGCCAAGTGTAGGCTCGGGGATTGCAACGAAGCTGATAATAACAAATGCCACCGCAAACACGCCCATTGCGATGAACAGCAGAGGGGTTACGGCCTGCATTGTGGTGTCGCGGGTGAGCTGACCGATGAGAGCGCCAACGAAGAAGGGGGTCAGAGTTCCGGAGAGCGAGTTGAGCGCACCACCGGTCTGGATGAGCTGGTTGCCCTTGTTGCCGCCACCACCGAGGAGGTTGAGCATGGGGTTTACAACCGTGTTGAGCATACAAACGCAGAAACCGCACACAAATGCACCAAGGAGATATACGAAGAAGTTAAGGCAGACATTGAATTCCTTTACAGCGGCAACACCGTTTTCTTCAACAGTGGATGACATTGTAAAGAGAGTTGTGTCGGTGCCAACGGTGCTCGAAAGGTACTGGATGAACAGACCGACAACGCCCACGGCCATTGCCCAGAGAGCTGTTTTCTTGTAGCCGATGCGTTCAAGGAGCTTACCGGCAGGAATACCCATGAAAAGATAAGCGAGGAAGTTCATCATGTTGCCCATCATGCCGAGCACACTGTTTCCTTCGAAAGTGTTGCCCCAGATGGTGCCGATAGGAGCGGCAAGGTTAGTTACGAATGAAATCATCGCGAAGATAAAGAACATCGTGATGATTGCGACGACCGGACGCCGCTCTGCAGTTTGTGTCATTGCGTTAATGTATTAATTATAAGGTGAATGATTGGATTAAAGTCATTAAATCAGGATTTCAAAGCCCACTTCGGGACATTAAAGTACGGCAAAGATACGAATAAGTGAGTGCAAAGCAAAATTTATTTTCGCATTTGGTGGTGGGTGAAAGGTGAAATTTTGAAAATTATAAAATTTTCAAGTGAAAGGTGAAGATAAAAGTTCAGTCGGAAAAGAACATTTCTCTTCACTTGAAAACCGCAGATTTTCAAATTTCACTTTTAACCTTTCGCCGACCCTCAAACGCTCCTCTCGCCAAAAATGGCGGTACCTACGCGCACCATATTGCTTCCACAATCAATGGCAAGAGGATAGTCGTCGCTCATCCCCATCGACAGAGTATCAAATCCGCGCAGGTCGGGGGCTATTTCAAGAATCCGCGATTTCAGCGACGCCACAGTCTCGAAGTCCTGCCTGACGCGGAGCATGTCGTCGGTATTGCTCGCCATAGCCATAAGTCCGCAGATGTGCGTGGCCTTGAGACTCTCGAACGCACGTCGGCGGAAATAATCAAGAATCTCATCCGGCAGAAAACCAAACTTCGTCTCTTCCTGCGCCACATGAACCTGCAAAAGCACCCTCGAAATCACCCCGGCACGCGCCGATTCGGCATCAATCAGCTCGAGCAGCCGTTCCGAATCAACGCTCTCTATCAAAGCGGGGACGCCCACGAGACGACGTACCTTGTTGGTCTGCAAATGGCCTATGAAATGCCAGCGTACATCATCGGGCATCGCGGGCTTCTTTACCGTAAGCTCCTGAATCCGGCTTTCGCCGAATACACGCTGACCGGCACGGTAAGCCTCCATCAACTGTTCCAGAGGGTGAAATTTAGACACCGCCACCAGCTCCACGCCCTCGGGGAGCGTGGAACGGATGGCGGCGAGACGTTCGGCTATGGTTGACATTATTCTTCGACTTTCATCTTGTACACATCCATCAGCGGAGTTTCCGAAATGGAAGCGATTTCATAGTCGGCCAAAGTGCCTTTCATGCCTTCAAGGAAATTCTCAAAAGCGCTCTTGAAGCCGTTTGCCTGCACAAGAATCTGCGAAATCGAACGTTTCTCGGCAGCCGTCTTCTCATCAATGGTTATAAAGGCCACCTTTACGAGATACCAGCGGTCGCCACCTTCGTTCCAGAAAATTTCAGCGATTTTAGTGCGTTTCACCGCCGACACCGAAAACTCGCCGGAGATAAAGGGACGCTGCTCTTCGGTGATGCGGGCTTCAGCCTCGGTAAAAGAGAGTGCATCCACCAGGTAGGGTTCGGTCACTTTCTTTGCTGCTCCATTCTCCTGGAGCTTGTCATATCTTACCTTACATTCAAACCAGTTTGCCATAATATAAATATGTGTATTTTTTAAGTATTAAAAATCAACTCCACAAAATTACGAATAAGCGAGAGCAATGCAAAATTTATTTTCACGTCACACATTAGCCATCTCCGGAAAGTCCACTTGTCAAAATATCCTCGAGACATTCACTTTTTTCGGTTGCAGCATCGGGACTGAGCAAAAAGACAAAAAAAATTCTCACTCGACCTGCCAAAAAGATAATATGTTAAAATACCGATAATTATGTTGCAAAAACATGCTTTTCAGCATAATTGCGGAGCACCAAAAGTGTTAAAAACACGCATTTTTATGTGTCAATTGTTTAAAATTCAATTTAAATACATTACCTTTGCAAAATAAACAAAACTTTGACAGCCCATATTGTAAGCAAACCATACTAAAAAAATATTCTATTCAATCAAAATTTATGTCTAATTAATGTAAGTATGAAAAAGCTGTTTCTATTATTTCTGACAGTGATTTCCATCACATTGGCTGCGTCGGCACAGACGCGGACAGTGACAGGAACTGTCGTGGACGCCGCCTCCGACGAACCGCTGGTGGGCGTTTCAGTTACAGCCGGTACCGGCTATGGAGCGGTTACTGACGTTGACGGTAACTTCTCTATCAAGATTCCGGCAGCCACCAAAGAGATCAACGTTTCCTACGTTGGCTACAAAGCTCAGACGGTAGCTGTCACCGACGGAAAACTCGAAATCCGTCTCCACCCCGACACGGAGCTTCTCGACGAAGTCATTGCCGTGGCCTATGGTACCGCCAAACGCTCGGCCTTCACCGGTTCAGCAGCCGTTGTGGGAAGCGCTCAGATTGAGAAAACTCAGGCCACCAACGCTCTTGACGCTCTCTCCGGTAAGGTTGCCGGTCTACAGCTCTCGAACGCTTCCGGTGCCCCCGGTGGTTCCGACCCCACAATCCGCGTGCGTGGTTTCTCCTCCCTTATGGCAGGCAACGACCCCCTCGTGATTGTTGACGGCGCGCCCTATACCGGTGATGTTAACTCCATCAATGCCAACGACATCGAATCAATGTCAGTCCTCAAGGACGCAGCATCCAATGCTCTCTATGGTGCCCGTGGTGCCAACGGTGTTATCCTTATCACTACCAAGCGTGCAAAACTTGGAGAAGCGCAGGTAACAGTTGACGTTAAATGGGGCGCTAACAGCCGTGCTTCACAGGATTACAATTACATTACCGACGCCGGCCAATACTACGAACAGTATTACAAGGCCCTCTATAACTATGCTGCATATCCTCAGGAAATGTACACTCCCGCCGGAGGTAGCGCACAGAATATCGGTGGTCTTGGTTACACTCCCGAAGCAGCCCATGCTTTTGCCAATGCCAACATGACCTCTACCAACACATTCGGTTTGGGCTACAATATCTTCACTGTACCCGCAGGTCAATATCTTATCGGCACAAACGGTCGTCTCAACCCCAACGCCACACTTGGCTATCTGAGCAACGGTTATTGGATTACCCCCGACAACTGGATGGACGAGACATACAAGACCAGTCTCCGTCAGGAATATAACGTAAATGTAACCCAAGGTACAGAGAAGAGTAACATCCTTGCTTCTGTAAGCTATCTTGACAACCAGGGTATTGTTTATGCCCCGTCCGACTACCAGCGTTTCACCGGACGTCTTTCTGCAGATTTCCAGGCCAAGCCTTACCTCAAGGTCGGCGGTAATGTGGCATACTCCCACATTAACATGAACTATACATCTGACGAGGGTGCATCAAACTCATCAGGCAACATCTTCGCATTCTCTACACAGGTTGCCCCGATTTATCCTATGTACATGCGTGATGCCAACGGTCAGATTATCGTTGACAACAACGGCATCACCCGCTATGACTATGGTGCAGGCCTCAACGGAGGCATGCGTCGTCCTTTCCTTACCGGTGCGAACGCTATATCCGATGCCAATCTTAACGTAGACAAAACTACAGCCAATAACTTCCTTGGAACTGCCTATGTGGAAGTACGATTCCTCAACGACTTCAAATTCACATCAAACAATAACGTGAATCTTCAGGAAGCTCGTCAGACATCTACAAGCAACCCGTACTATGGACAGTTCGCAGCTTCAGGCGGTATTGTAAACAAAGCTCACTCGCGTAACACCGACTTCACATTCCAGCAGCTCCTCAACTGGGATCATCAGTTCGGCAACCACAACGTAAGTGTTCTTGCAGGCCACGAGTGGTATAAGCAGACATACGAAGTTCTGTCCGGTCGTAAGACCAACATGTTCCTCCCGTCCAACGACGAGCTTAACGGATCTATCACCGATGGTAGTCCCGCTTCGTACCGCACTATGTACAACAACGAAGGTTGGATTTTCCGTGCCCAGTACGACTATGACAACAAGTACTTCGGTTCCGCATCTTTCCGTCGCGACGCATCAAGCCGCTTCCATCCCAAACATCGTTGGGGTAACTTCTGGAGTATCGGTGGTGCCTGGATTATATCGAAAGAAGACTTCCTCGCCGATGCAACTTGGATCAACACCTTGAAGATTAAAGCATCTTACGGTGAGCAGGGTAACGACAACATCGGTAACTTCCGCTATATCGACACATACGACCTCATCAACGCAAACGGCAACCCCGCAGCATCTCCTTCCACCAAAGGTAACGAAACAATTTCCTGGGAAAAGGGCGGAAACTTCAATGCCGGTGTCGAATTCGCACTTCTCGACAATCGCCTTAACGGATCGGTTGAAGCCTTCTGGCGCAAAACCACCGACATGCTCATGTACTTCCCGCTTCCCGCCTCATCAGGCTTCATGGGTTACTACGACAACGTAGGCGACATGACAAACACCGGTATTGAAATCGAGCTTCAGGGCGACATCATCAAGACCCGTGATTTCCGTTGGAGCATGAACCTCAACTTCACATGGTATAAGAACAAAATCACACGTCTGCCCGAAGAACGCAAACAAGTGGAATTTGACGGTCACAGAGGCTATCAGGGCAGCGGTATATTCTATGGCGAAGGTCTTCCCATGTATACACGTTACCTGAAAAAATATGCCGGAGTCAATCCCGACAACGGTATGGCAATGTACTACAAGAATGTAAAGGACGCAAACGGCGATCCCACCGGAGAAATCACAACGACATGGAACTTTGACGATGCTGATTTCTATCTTTGCGGCACAGCGCTGGCTCCTGTCTATGGAGGTTTTGCAACCCAGTTCGAATACAAAGGCTTCGACCTCTCCGCTGCTTTCAACTACCAGATTGGAGGTAAAGTGATGGACTCTGACTATGCAACCCTGATGGGTGTTCCCGACCAGGCAAGCCGCGGCGTCAACATCCATGCCGACATGCTCAATGCATGGACTCCCGACAACCGTTATACCGACGTACCCCGTTTCCTCTATGGCGACAAGTACGCAAGCTCAAGCTCCGACCGTTTCCTCGTAAATGCAAGCTACCTCTCCCTCGAGAACATCAACTTTGGATATACTCTTCCCCAGAATATCACCAAGAAAATGTTCCTCAACAAACTCCGCGTTTACTTTGCTGCAAGCAACATCTGGGTATGGAGCAAGCGTCAGGGTCTTGACCCCCGCCAGTCTTTCACAGGCTCGCCCAACAACTCTTACTACGCTCCTGTCCGCACACTCTCCGGCGGTATCAACCTCACATTCTAATTCGATTCATCTAAAATGAAAACAATATATAAATCACTCTTTCTGGCAGCACTCTCCACTCCGCTGCTTACAGGATGTATCGAAGAGTCTATCCCGACCAATGCGATCATCCAGAGCCAGCTCGAAGGCTCTCCCAAAGCCACCGAAGCTCTTGTGTGGGCTATGCCCGGAAATCTGAATGTAATGGCAACCCTGGGACAGGATTACCACTTCGACTTCGGATGGCCTTCAATGCTCCATATCCGTGACGTAATGACAGAAGACATGTACGTCCGTGACGCAGGCGGCTACAACTGGTTTTCCACATGGAGCAGTGTCAGAACCGGCCTTGGTCCTGACTATCTCGTGTGCCAGTATCCCTGGAACTACTACTACGCTCAGATTCTCACTACCAACAAGGCCGTTGCCGCAGTAGATGAAGCCACCGAAGACCTTACTCTAAAAATGTATCTCGGTGCTGCACATGCCTACCGAGCCATGACATATCTTGATGCCGCACGTATGTACGAATTCCTTCCTACTGAGTTCAATCCGGATGGTGTCAACTCCGATGGCAACAAAATCCTCGGACTTTCGATGCCTATCGTGGACGAATTCACCACAGAGGAAATGATGCGTAATAACCCCCGTGCAACCCACGAGGAAATGATTGCTTTCATCAAGAAAGACCTTGACCTCGCTATCGACCTCCTTTCAAACGGAGCATCCGTTCCCGGCAAGACAATCCCCACTCTTGAAGTCGCTTACGGACTTATGGCTCGTATGTATCTTTGGGACGCAAGTTACCAGGCCGAAATCACCCAGGACGCAGCTTTGGCTGCAAATGGCTACTCCGAAGCTGCCAAATACGCAAAGCTCGCTTATACAACAGGCGGCCACACACCTCTGACCCAGGACGAATGGCTCAGCACGACCAGTGGTTTCAATGATTCATCCTTCTCTTCATGGATGTTCGCCGGACAGTATGTGACTGAAGATGATGCCGTACAGGCCGGAGCAATCCGTACATGGACTTCATTCATGTCGCCCGAGCAGACATTCGGCTATGCAGCTCCCGCCCAGGGTGCTTTCCCCGAAATCGGTGCAAGTCTCTACGAAAAAATCAGCGACCGTGACTTCCGCAAACTGTCATTCACAGCTCCAGAAGGCAGCCCTCTCGCAGACCGCGTCCGCTTTATCGACGCTGATTTTGCCGCTGAATATTTCGACAGCCCCTATATCGCAGTTAAATTCCGTCCCGGAGCCGGTAATATGGTTGACGGTACAGTTGGTGCAGTGGTAGCATATCCCCTTATGCGCGTTGAAGAAATGTATCTTATTGAAGCAGAAGCCGTGGCACATTCCAATCCTGCCGAAGGCAAGAAACTTCTTGAGAACTTCATGAAGACATACCGCTACGCAACATACAA
Organism: uncultured Muribaculaceae bacterium; assembly: GCA_910589055.1. Lineage (GTDB taxonomy): Bacteria > Bacteroidota > Bacteroidia > Bacteroidales > Muribaculaceae > CAG-873. The sequence continues at coordinate 11,402 of CAJURN010000027.1, read as the reverse complement.
GTGCAATGCAAGCGACGAAATGGGCGTGGTAGATGAAATCATACTTCAGAAGCGTATCGAGCTTTGGGGTGAAGGACGCAGCTTCTACGATATGAAACGTCTCAATATGGCCGTAACACGCTGGTATGACGGAACAAACTTTGAAGCCGGTCTTGATACTTATAACACTACCGGACGTCCTGCATGGGTCAATTTCCCCATTACAAACCAGGAAGTCGAAAACAACAAAGCCCTTCAGAAATTCAACTCCCCCAGCCCGGCAGGACTCTACACTGCTATCAAATAAGTAATTATTTTAAGACAATTCAGTTATGAAATTAAATAAAATTCTTTCAGCGCTTGCTGGAGCGGCCATTATGTCCGGTGTGATATCCGCATGTACGGATCACATTGAACCGGATGTGGCTCCGGCTCTCCCCGGAGAGAATGTGTACTTCTCCAATGATGAAGGAAATGTACTTTCAATCGGAGAAAACGCGACAGAGTTGACAGTCAATGTCTACCGAGTGACAGAAAAAGGCAACCAGACGGTAAATATATCCGGCTCGGTTACTGATGAAAACGGAACTGTTGTTGAAGGCGTATTCACAATACCTTCGCAAGTGACGTTCGAATCTGAAACTGATGTCACCCCGCTTGCTATCGGCGTTGACTTTGCTAAAGTTGAGCCGGAAGTCGCCTACGTCATCAATCTTAAGATAGATGGCAAGGATATGACTCCCTACGGCCCCACAAGCAAGATGTATATCGCATCTTATGCTCCCTGGACTCCTTTCGAACGATATGGAGGTAAAGACGAATACGGAACAATCACTTTGTCCGCATTCAGTATTTCCGGTAAGGAAGTAGCTGTATACACCTCACGCTCCCTTATCAAGCCGGAAGAAAAATATCAGTTCGGCGACGCATATTGCGATGATCTTCAGGAAGATGAGAACTTATGGACATGGAGTATCAATGGATACAATTTCCTTGTTACACGCAGCACTGAGGCCGTTTCGGCAAAATATCCTACTCTGTTTGCGTGCACAATGGAACCCTGCCCTACCGGTGACGATGAATCATTCGGAGAGATGCTCATGGTTACTGACGCCTATACTTATGTATCTCAGATTAACCCTAATGCCATCCCTGACGGAGCCACAGCCGAGAATTTCCGCAACATGAGCGTTTATGACTCAGAGACCGGATTATTCGAAATGAGTATCATATATTACACTTCAGAAGGCATACTTGCCCAAAGAGATGAGTACTTCCAGCTTCCCGGTTTTGCCAACTACTCTGTTGAGTTTAACTACACCGGCAACTTTGTTGATGCAAAAGGTAATGAGCTTGCAATCGTACAGGCTTACAAGAGCGATGACGTCAACTCTTATACATACGCATTGAAGTCCGGTAAGCTCACCGAAGAAGAAGTTGATGCTGTTGCTGAAGAACTTGCAAATGACGAAGAAGCCGAACTCAACTACGACACCACTACAAATCTTTCATTCTCCCTTAATGAGGAAGGTGATTATACCATTGTAGCTGTCGGCTATGACGAAAGCGGCAAGCAAGTCCTCACTACTTCCTACTCATTCACATTCGCATCCGTACAGGTCAACAACCCCTGGACAAATCTCGGTCTTGTAGAATACACCGACGGTTTCTTCTGCATGGCACTCAAGCCGGAATACTGTAACGAGACCATGGAAGTCGAATTATTACAAAGCAAGGAGACTTCCGGACTCTACAGACTTAAGAATCCTTATATGGAATGGAGCGTCAATCAGGAAAACGGATATACGATGATTGAATCCGGCTCATATATAGAATTCAACATCCAGAATCCCAACTGTGTGTACATAACGGACAGCCCCCTCGGACTCACTCTGGATGCAAACGGACAGCTCTGTGGATACTCATATGCAGCCTTCCTGCTTGAAAACGGCAAAACCCAGCAGGATATAATTCAGGCCGGATATGCAGGTAAGCTTGAGCACGGCGTCATCACATTCCCGGCAGGAACATTGTTGGGATATTTTGAGAATGATCCCGAACAGGGACTCTACTATGCAAACCTTGATCCTAAAAACCCGACATCAGGGCAGAACTTCGACCCGTTCTGGGGTACAGGTAAATTCTGCATCGACATGAGCAACATTATGAACGGACAAGCTCTGTCACCTAAAAAGCATGTCGCAGGAAAAGCTGTCAACGGTATGATTGCGGCCAATCTCAAGTCCAACGGAAATGCAGTTGCATCCGGTTTCAAGATGAAGAATGTGAAATCCAAGAAATCCAACAAGATTTCAGGAATGGAACTTCTTAAAAACAACACCGTAAAGGCTCAGAAGCTCCGTCTTCGCTAAAACCCATACATAGACACTATAAAGGGAGGCACACAACGTGTCTCCCTTTTTTTGCGAAAACAATGTCAAAAAACAGCGATTTATCGTTTTTTTAACATCATCGGGATATAAAAACCACAGATATTAGTTATCTTTGCAAACTAAAGAAACCTAAACAAAGAAATAGACTCTTCTCATAAGCATATAGGAACAAGTAATATGAAAAAAACATTATTCCTTACACTCTCTGCTGCCGCTGTAACGTTCGGCACTTTCGCACAGAGCAAATTTGACATGCCGGCATCTTTCCTCGTAAATAATTCGCAGGCTGCCATAATGTCACGTTCCGCTTCCGGACCTGTCCTGATTCCGGAAGAAGTAACAAATGAGTTCACCACAATCGTGAGCTTTAAAGATGAATCGGCTGCCGCCAAAATGCTTGAATCAGGATACAAAGTGATTAACGTAAGAGCCAATATGGCTTTGATGACACTTACTCCGGTACAAATGCAGGAACTCGCCAAGGATGAAGAAGTCGTAAGCATCTCGCTTGGCGAAGAAGTATCAGCAAAACTTAATGTTGCACGTGAGGTTACCGGAGTAGATGCAATTCACTCCGGCTCTGACGGACTGCCCCGTGCATACACCGGAAAAGGTGTAATCGTAGGACTTATGGATACAGGTCTCGACTTGAACCATGTCAACTTTCTTGACAAGGACGGGAATCTTCGTGCAAAACGCCTTTGGGTAATCACCGGTCAGAACAGCGCCGTGACAGAATACGATACACCTGAAAAAATCAAGAACTTCACAACCGATCAGTCTGCCGGTACACATGGCACCCACGTTCTCGGTATCATGGCCGGAAGCTACAACGATAAAGGCGGACAGACAGCCATCATTAACGCCAACGACAAGGTCCAGGTGTCAACACTTCGCGCAAATCCATACTATGGAGTAGCTACCGAGGCCGAAATCGCTGCCAATGCCGGCACGTTGGATAATAATAACATTATCGTTGCACTTGAAAAACTCAGCAAATACTCCAAAGAGGTTGGAAAACCGGCTGTAATGAATCTCTCCCTCGGAAACAACGTCGGACCTCACGATGGAACCGATGACCGCAGCAAGTATATGGCCGAAATCGGCAAGGAAATGATTATCTGCGTATCCGCAGGTAACGAAGGTTCTGAACCGGTGTCGCTGCACAAGGATTTCACTGCATCTGACAACACAATCCGTACATTCTCATCCAACTCGGCATCTTCATCCGGACGTATTGAAATGTGGGGTTCGGACGCCACAAAGTTCGATGTAACTTTTGTTGCAGTAGATAAGACAAACGGCAACATCATATACTCATACAAACTTGACAAAAACCTGCAGGGAGAACAAGTTCTTATCATAGGTAACTATTATGGTAATGCCGGAGCTATCAAACATCCCGATTTCAATGACTCATTTGGAGAAAAAGCCGCATTATACATGAGCACCAACGTCAATCCCAACAACAACCGATATAGCTTCTCCGCTACTTTACAGCTGAACCGAGGCACAAAAGGAACAAATATTCTGCCCGGCTTTATCGTAGAGGGTCAAGCAGGAAAAAGTGTCGACATCTTCGCCGGATCGGGTACAGCATTGCTCTCGAACAATATCTCCGGATATACACAAGGTAACGACGAGTGTTCGATTAACGGAATGGGTTGCGCCGACAACATGCTTGTAGTCGGAGCTTATATCAACCGTGAGAATTGGCCGGTTCTTGAAAAAGACTTATATGGATACCGTAACGCAACTACCGGTGACATTGCATATTTCTCATCTTACGGCAAGACTTTCCAAGGCCGTCAACTTCCCGATATCTGCGGTCCGGGCATGGGCATGATATCATCATACAGCTACCACTACGTGAATGCCGGGAATGATGTGGACGGAGGAAAATACTTCACCGCTAACAAGGAGCATGGAAAACGCACAAGCTACTGGAAAGAAATGTCCGGAACTTCGATGTCGTCGCCTTTCGTGGCCGGTGTAATGGCACTCTGGCTTGAAGCAGATCCCACTCTCAGCATTTCCAAAATCAAGGAGATTCTCAAGAAAACAGCCAAGAATGACGAGTTTACCGCAAAAAGTCCCGAACGCTGGGGATACGGCAAGATTGATGCCCTTGCTGGTCTCAAGGAAATACTTAACCTCGGAGGCGTAAGCGACATCACTGTTGAAGCCAACAAGATGCTTGTAAGCCCCATCGACGAGCGCACCTACGAGGTATTCGCCGCCGGAGCCGACAACGTGAGCCTGCAGCTCTATTCCATGAGCGGAGCGCTCGCTGCAAGTGCCGATGCTAACGGCGACACTGCGACCCTTTCTGCCGCATCCGCCGCTCCCGGCGTCTACATCCTCAAAGCAACAGCCAACGGCCACACCGAAACCCACAAGCTCGTGCTTCGATAACGGCAGAAGATTCTTAAGAATTAAAGATAAAGATTAAAGATTAAAGATTAAAGATTAAAGATTAATCCTTATAGGTCATATAAGACTCATTAGTCCCATTGGGCCTATCGCCACTATTAATCCCATCACCCCTTTTTTCAGCCTCGCCAAAATCGGCGGGGCTGATTTTTTTACTATTTTTCTCTCTAATTCAAAAAAAATCGCCAAAACTATTGCACAATTAAAAAATAACAACTAATTTTGCATCGCAATTCCACAGAGGGGGATTGCTTAAATAGGAAAATCACCTGCTTCAATAGCTCAGTCGGTTAGAGCATCTGACTGTTAATCAGAGGGTCGTTGGTTCGAGTCCATCTTGAAGCGCTGAAAACGTCTCAGACATTTTTGTCCGGGACGTTTTTTTGCATATATACTCTTGCCACAATTGATTTTTCAAGGACAAATTTTTCTTTATACGGCCGAGATTAAGTAACTTTGCAAAAATCAGAAAACAATTTTCAAAAACCGTATAATATAAAATACACCCGTACATGGCAACAAAACCTTTTCACTATCAGGAAATGTTTCCGCTCGGCCCCGACACGACCGAATATTATCACCTTACATCGGACTACGTGAAGGTGGAAAACTGGGGAGGTCACGAATTCCTCGTGGTTGACCCGCAGGCTCTGACCGTGCTCACCCGTCAGGCTACCCACGACAACGCTTTCATGCTCCGCCGCGAGCACAATCAAATGGTTGCAAAGATTCTCTCCGACCCCGAAGCAAGCGAAAACGATAAATTCGTTGCCCTCACGATGCTCCGCAATGCAGAAGTCGCAGCCAAAGGCGCCCTACCCTTCTGCCAGGACACCGGTACAGCCATCGTGCATGCATCCAAGGGCCAAAACGTATTCACAGGATGCAACGACGAGGAACGCATCTCCGAAGGCGTATACCTCACCTACACCACCGACAACCTTCGTTACAGCCAGAACGCTCCCCTCAACATGTACGACGAGGTAAACACCGGTTGCAACCTCCCCGCCCAGATTGACATCCATGCCACCGAAGGCGATGAATACCACTTCCTCTTCGTTGCCAAAGGCGGCGGCTCGGCCAACAAGACTTACCTCTATCAAGAAACAAAGGCTCTCATCAATCCCAAGACCCTCGTGCCTTTCCTCGTTGAGAAGATGCGCTCGCTCGGAACAGCAGCGTGCCCGCCCTACCACATCGCCTTCGTAATCGGTGGCACATCCGCCGAGAAGAATCTCGAAGTTGTAAAGAAAGCATCCGTTAAATATCTCGACTCACTTCCCACCAAGGGCAACGAATACGGCCATGCTTTCCGCGACATCGAACTTGAAAAAGAACTCAAGAAGGCAGCTGAAGAGCTTGGCCTCGGCGCACAGTTCGGCGGCAAATATTTCGCCCACGACATCCGTGTGATCCGTCTGCCCCGCCACGGCGCATCCTGCCCCGTAGGAATGGGCGTAAGCTGCTCGGCCGACCGCAATGTCAAAGCTAAAATCAACCGTGAAGGTCTCTGGATTGAAAAGCTCGACTCCAACCCCGGCGAACTCATTCCCGAAGAATTCCGCAAACAGGGCGAAGGCGAAGTTGTGAAAATCGACCTCAACCGCCCCATGCCCGAAGTTCTTGCCGAACTCAGCAAATATCCCGTTTCGACCCGTCTGTCGCTCAAAGGCACCATCATCGTAGGCCGAGACATCGCACACGCCAAAATCAAAGAACGCCTCGACAAGGGCGAACCCATGCCCCAGTACCTCAAGGATCATCCTATCTACTATGCAGGTCCGGCCAAGACTCCCGCAGGCATGCCCTCCGGCTCTTTCGGCCCCACAACCGCAGGCCGTATGGACTCGTACGTCAACCAGTTCCAGGAAGCAGGAGGCTCGATGATTATGATTGCCAAGGGCAACCGCTCCAAGCAAGTCACCGATGCCTGCAAGGCTCACGGCGGCTTCTATCTCGGCTCAATCGGAGGTCCCGCAGCAGTGCTCGCCCAGAACTCCATCAAGAGCGTGGAACTTCTTGAATATCCCGAACTCGGCATGGAAGCTATCTGGAAAATCGAAGTCGAAGATTTCCCAGCCTTCATCCTCGTGGACGACAAAGGCAACGACTTCTTCACACAGATCAACGAAAAATGCAAAATCTGCGGTCTTAACAAATAATTCCGCATACATATCCCACAATAGCCATCGGCTGAGCACCTCGCTCAGCCGATGCTTTTTTATAAGAACAGAAATGCCGTAACGAGCGACGCCGCACACAGCAGCGCCAGCACATACGTCTCCCCGCGGGTAAAAAGAGGGGAATCGGGAGCATTTTCCCGGCGAGCCATCACATAAAATCCCGTTCCCGCGATATAGCACACCGAAGTCATAAGCATCTCAAGCAATCCTCCCGCATATGCCATCCAAAGACAGAAAAGCGTCGTAACAATCGCAATAAAACGGATGGCATGAGTATCGGCCTTCTTGAGCATGAACAATCCCGTAAAGAAATAGCACGGGATAATCATAAGCCCTGTAATACGCAAAGCCGCAAGATACACGTCGTCGGCCATCACCACAAGCAGCAGAAACAGCTCCATGACAACACTCGAGGCAAACAGCCCGAAAGCAGGCATGCCGTGACTGTTGAGACGCGTGAATATACGCGGCAGAATACCCACCGTTGCAGCCTCGTACGGCACCTGAGCCACGACAAGCGTCCATGCAACCCATCCACCGAGCAACGATACTATAACAGCGCATATAACGAACCAATACGCCCATTCTCCGCACGTGTCGCGCAGGATATAGGCAATCGAAGGGTCATGCAGCCCCGAAAGCTGCGCACGGCTCATAAGGCCGAAACAAAGCATCGACACAGCCACATAGAGCACAAGCGAAATCAGAAATCCGGCTATGCCAGCCCGTCCCACGTCCTTGCTCCGGCGCGCACGAGCCGACATCATCACAGCTCCCTCGACCCCGAAAAAGCAGAAAAGAGTCACCATCATCGTGTTTTTGACCTGCGTCCACACAGGGCCGGAATCCGATGCCCTGCCCCATATATCAGCGTCAAAAAGATCCATCTTGAAAAATATCGCGAACACCCCGACAATAAACACCAGCATCACAACCTTGACGCAGGCAAGCGAAGTATTCACAAACTTGGCCGTGCGCACACCGCGCGACACTATATAATACATGAGCCATATCAGTACCGACCCGAATACAACCGTCTCCCACCCGTGCCGGAGAAGTTCGGGAAAGAAAGCGCCGCAGGAATCATTGAGCATCACACCATAAGCCACATTCGAAAAAGCCGTGCACAGCCAGTAGCCCCATGCGATATTGAAACCCGCATAATTGCCGAATTCCGCCTGGGCATACTGATATATGCCAGCATTATACTGAGGATAACGCTCACTGAGCCACTTGAACGACATCACAAGAGGTAAAATCCCAAGCGCCGTAACCAGCCAAGCCAGCAAAACAGCTCCGGGCGAAGCCACAGAGGCCATATTCTGGGGGAGATTATAAATTCCCACCCCCACCATCAAACCAAAAACGAGAGCCGTCAGCCCCCGGAAACCAAGTTTTCCACTCGTGAGCATACTTGAACTATGTGTGTTGAAATTACCTTATTGAAACATTCTAAACAACGGAAGAATCACGCAAATGTTATATTCCCTGCAAAAATTAAAATATTTCTCCACGCGAAGTGTCTTAGAGGATAGAATCTAAATCTAAAATCACAATCTTATGACAAAGTCTCTCATCCGGTGGGCACTACTGTGTCTCACAGCACCCTTCGCATGCTTTCCGGCATCGGCTCAGGAAAGTTCCGACAGCACTACAACTCTTACACTTAAGGAAATCACAGTAAAAGCCGCTCCTGTAATCCACAAAACCGACAGGACAAACTACCTGCCTCCATCCGAGAAAAAACGCACGGCAACATCAGGGCTTGACCTTCTCGACAAAATGCAACTTCCGGGAATATCGGTAAACCGTTTGACCGGAGCTATAAATCTTTCAAGTGGAGGCAAGCTCAAGCTGCTCATCAACGGCGTGGAAGCAAACAATACGGAAATAGCAGCATTGCGACCATCCGATATCATACGAATTGAGTACCACGACATCCCCGGGGCAAAATACAACGACGCCGACGCTGTAATCGACTTTATAACCCTCCGGCACGAATCCGGCGGTTCAATTGCAGCAGAAAGCATGAACGCCCTCGGAAGCGGGAAATGGGCCGCTTTCGACAACATCGCCGCACAATTCAGCCACAAAGCCTCAACATTCTCACTCAACGCAGGATACTTCGGACTATACCGCGACAACTGGATACGCGACTATACCGAAACATGGAACTATCCCGACCACTCAGTCAGCCGCGTCGAGGAAGGACTCCCGGTGGAAATAGGTTCACACGGAACACAAGTCAACCTGAACTACTCTCTGACAAAAGACCGCAAATACCTCCTGAACATCCGCGCCAATCTCGATTACAGCTACACTCCCAACAAGGAAGAAGGCGACCGCCACACCCTACTCCGCACATCCGATTCGGAAAATATCACCGAAATAATCGAGCACACACAGGAAAATGAACTCTCACCCACAATAGGAATATACTACAAGCACAGCTTCAGCCAATCATCGCAACTCACTGCAAACATTTCCGGCTCGTACATCCATACCAACTCTCACCACTCATACTCCGAAAACTACCCCGACCTAAGCTCAATACAACTGACATCCAACGTCGCCGGACGCCAGACAACCCTCCGGGTCGAATCATACTACGACCGCTCATTCGGCGTATTTAACCTCAACGTCGGAGGACGGCATATACAAGGACACACCACAAACAATTATTCCGGCTCGACCCAAGGAGACAACAGACTCACTCAAGCCGAGACGTCAATATTCGCAGCCGGCGACCTTCGGCTCGGTAAATGGGACATCCTCGCAAATCTGACAGCCACAAGAACCTATATAAGCCAGCATGGAAAAACTCACACAAAATACAGCCCGCTTCCCTCGGTCGGAATTTCATACACCCCGATTCCGGCAATAAGGCTTAAATACGACATGAAAATCAACCGCAAGCTCCCTCCGCTCGCATCAATGAGCGACATCGAAATCGACATACAACCCGGACTCATACGCCGCGGCAACCCCGACGTAAAATCATTCACCGTAATCAACCAACACCTCGGAGCCGCCTGGTACAGCAACCGTCTCAGTGCCAACCTATCAATCGACTACCGCAACGAGCACAAGCCCGTCATGGCATACACAAGCTATGACGGCCAGAAATTCATAACATCATACCGCAACCAGCACTCATTCCGGGAACTGCGCACCGAACTCAGCCTCACGATACACCCCTGGCGCAACCACCTCTCAATAACTCTCGCACCCGCCATAAGTCGGTATTACAGCCACGGATACACTTACCACCATTTACGCAACATTTTCCACCTCGGCGCAGCACTCGACTTCACATACGGCAACTGGACACTCAACGGAAACATAATGACCGGAGCTGCAAATTCCATGTACGGCGAAGAAATAATCTCCGAAACCGATATGAACATGATCCTGGCAGGATATAAAAAACAAAGATGGTCGATTCAGGCAGGCGTGTTCAACGCCTTCATGAAAGAATACAGCATGACATCCGAAAACATGTCAGCCCTCACGCCAAACCGTTCAAAAGCATGGTGCGGAAAAAACCTCTACGGAGTCGTCAAATTCAGCATAAATCTCGAATTCGGTCGAAACAAAGATATGGACCTCCCCGACTGGCAAACGCATGAAACCGACACAGGAATACTATCCGGACTCAAATAAATTTCACAATATCAACGCCAAATGGCTATATTTGCAAAAACAAATCCGACATGACACTCACAACACCACGACTCATACTGAGGCCATGGACCGAAAACGACGCCCCGGCACTCTACCGCCATGCCTCCAACCCCGCACTCGGCCAAGCCGCCGGATGGCCGCCCCACACATCCGTCGAAGAAAGCCTCAACATAATCCGCACAGTCTTCTCCGCACCCGAAACCTACGCCATAATTCTTAAATCAACCGGCGAACCAATCGGCTGCTGCGGCCTGCTCTTCGGACAAAACTCCAACCTCAGCAACATCCCTGACAGCGAAGCTGAAATAGGCTACTGGCTCGCACAGCCATATTGGGGACAAGCCATAACACCCGAAGCCGCAAATGCCCTCATAGACCACGCCTTCACCACACTATCCCTGTCAAAAATCTGGCTAAGCCACTACATCGAAAACACCCGATCACAACGCGTGGCACAAAAATGCGGCTTCACCTACCACCACACCTCCATCGACACCTCCACAACACCTCCTCGCGCCACCCTATTCCACTGCATCCAAAATCCTAATCATAAGCGCATTAACGCACCATCACAAAAAGAAAATTAAAAAACATTCAAGAAAAATTTGCATAATAAAAAAAAAGGCCGTAACTTTGCATCGCTTTTGAGAGGAACACCCACTCACAAGTGAAAGGAGATTCGCTAGCTCAGCTGGTAGAGCACAACACTTTTAATGTTGGGGTCCTGGGT
>CAJURN010000026.1 GCA_910589055.1 uncultured Muribaculaceae bacterium | reverse complement strand
ACACCGCCCTCAACACAATCATGGAGTGTGTCGACAAAATCCGCGACACCGCCACGAGCCACGAGCGCCTGTTCTTCATCGAAGTAATGGGTCGTGATGCGGGCTTCCTCGCCCTCAACGGTGCCATCGCATCGGGTGCCGAGGCCGCCATTATCCCGGAAATCTCGACTGAGGTCGACCAGTTGGCCGAACTTATCCAGAACGGTTTCCGCAAGAGTAAGAACTCTTCTATCGTGCTTGTTGCCGAAAGTCCTGTCACCGGCGGCGCCATCGGTCTTGCCGAGCGCGTGAAGAACGAATATCCCGGCTATGACGTGCGTGTGTCGATTCTCGGCCACCTCCAGCGTGGTGGTTCTCCCACAGCCCACGACCGCATCCTTGCATCCCGCATGGGCGCGGCAGCTATCGACGCCCTGATGGAAGACCAGCGTAATGTGATGATTGGCATCAAGAACGACGAAATCGTGTACGTGCCCTTCTCCAAAGCCATCAAGAACGACAAGCCCATCAACCGCGAACTCCTTAATACCCTCCGCCGCTTGTCGATTTAATCACCTTTGAGACCCGGTGAAGGGTGAAAAAAGTTAAAGGTGAAGAGAAATGTTCTTTCAACAGGCATTTCTCTTCACCTTAGTTTTTTTCCGGGGCTTATAGGGATTTAATAGGTCTAATAGGTCTAATGGGACTTATAGACCAAAGCTATTATCTTCACTTGAAAATCAGGTATTTTCAAAATTTCACCCTTCACTTTTCACCCGACCTCTCAGGCTTTCGCCATCTTGAACGCTGCGGCGTAGGCGCGCATCTGCTTCACCATGGCTACAAGGCCGTTGCTGCGGGTGGGCGAGAGGTGCTCGCTCAGGCCTATCTCGTCGATGAAACGGAGGTCGGCGTCGAGGATTTCCTGCGGAGTGTGGCCTGAAAGCACGCTGATAAGCAGCGATATGATGCCTTTTACAATTATGGCATCTGAATCGGCAACATAGATCACATTTCCTTCCGGCGTGAGGTTGGCGTCGAGCCATACGCGGCTTTGGCACCCCTCGATAAGGCGGTCGGGAGTCTTGAGGCTTTCGTCAATCTGGGGCAGGGAGTTTCCGAGGTCGATGATGTAGCCGTAGCGGTCCATCCAGTCGTCAATCTCGCTGAACTCGTCGATGATTTCCTGCTGTCGTTCGTTTATCGTCATTATTATTTAGATGGAATTTCGTTATATGCCACATTGAGCACGGTGCGACCCACGGCTTCGAGCGAATTCTTGTCGATGTTGTCGAGGTTATCATCGTGGGTGTGCCATGTGGGCGGGAATGTCATTGTCTGTTCGTTTTGAGTCTCGATGATGTCGGTGGTGGGAATTCCGGCCGCGGTGATTACCATATGGTCGTCGGTCACGGAGCCGCCGAGCGAGTTGATGAAAACGTTGTCGTAGCCAAGGCGCTTGGCTTCCGACCACACTTTAGCCGTAGGCACCGAAGCCGAGCGGTAGGAGAAAGTCTCGTAGTGGAAACGGGCGTTCTTGCCGCCTACCATATCAAGCAGTATGCCGTAGCGGGGACGGTTTGCTGCCGTATATGGCATGTGTTTGGTCCAATATTGCGAGCCGAGACACCATGTGTCGCTGTTGTTGCCGAAACCGTCGGAATTGCCGTAGTCCTCGGCGTCCACGAAAAGCAGGTCAACGCCGCAGGCAGGTGCCTCAAGGTCGAGGCTGCGCGCTATTTCGAGTAGCACGGCAGTGCCGCTCGCGCCGTCATTGGCACCCGCGATGGGCTTCTGACGCATATCGAGGTCAGCCTCATTGTCGGCCCAGGGGCGTGTGTCCCAGTGAGCCACAAGCAGGATGCGGTGGTTGAGCTCGGGGTTGTACTGAGCCATGATGTTGGTGATGGGCAGTTGGTCGCCATTGTAGGCGGTCACGGTGGCGTTCTGCACAATGATGCTGTCGGCCTGGAATTGGCGGAGCTTGTCAATTATATATTCCGCGCATGCGTCGTGGCTTTCCGTGCCTGGTACACGAGGGCCGAAAGCCACCTGTTCGGATATATATCGGTAGGCGCTGTCGGAATTGAAAGTGCCTTTTATCAGCGAAGACCGGGGAGAGGTCTGGGACTGCTCTGAATTACTCTTGGCAAAATTGCCGCAAGCACTGCCTGCGCACACAAGGAGAGCTGCGCATAGCAGTTTCAAAATGCTTTGTTTCATCTGATGGTTTATCTTAGTCCGGCAAAGTTACAAAAAAGTAACAATATAATCGCAAAATTATTCAAATATTTTTTCAAAATGATTACGGAGAGGGTGAGGAAAGGGGTAATATATTGGGTGAAAGGTGAAAAGTTAAAGGTGAAGATAATGGTTTTTTGAGAATGGCGGGGCGGAGAGGCCAAATAGGGCCAATAAGTCTTATAAGTCCCATAAGACCTATTGGGCTCATTAGCCCAATAATCAATCGCCCACTGCGAAAGTGTTAAAAATACACTTCATTAACATATTTTAGCATCAGGGGGGGTAAAAGTAAACACTATTTTGTAATTTCGCGCTGCGTGGCGTGTATATAGTCCCTCGTGAGAGGCTATTGCTCACGTAGATACGCGATTTAGAAACTATAATTACGCAAGGATTTTTAACGTATCAACACCTTAAAGATCTATATTTAGAAACTATACCGGAAACTATTTTCCTTAAACTAATAACCAATTCAAATTACAACTTAACCGATGAGAAAGAACATTTTGCTTCTGCTCATAGCGGTGCTCTTGTCAGGCGCGACAGCGCTTCGTGCGGCAGTAGCACCCTACGATGGCGCGGCTAACCTTGCCGCCGCGCAAGCCGACACTCTCAACTGGATGAAATACCTCCCCGACGACATGTTCGTCGCCCACGTATCAATCCCAGGCACACACGACGCAGCCACTGCTGAAGGATGGAAAAGCGCAACCGGCTCATCTATGTCTACCACTCAGGCCGTCAATCTGGATAATCAGCTTGAAAAAGGTATACGAGCCTTCGACTTCCGTCCGGGTCTTAACGGGAGCACTCTATATTGCAACCACGGTACAGACCAGACAACACTCAAGCTCGAGGATGCTATGGCTAAACTCACCAATTATCTTGACAAACATCCGAGCGAGTTTTTCGTTATCCACTTCTTCCGTGGCAACGTCTACCGCAGCGGCGAAGCAAGTGCGGGTAACAAGCTCCTTGGCGCCAAGGACGACGCTGATACGCAAGCTAAATACAATCAACTCATGGGCGAACTCTATAACGTAAAACTCGCCGATTATATTATAGATTATTCACCCTCTCTGAAGGTGAAGGACATCCGTGGAAAAATAGTGCTTTTCCGCCGCGACCGTATCGACTTTACCCACCTCGAGAAGGCCGGAAATCTGACAAACTGGCCTGCCGATGATAAGGATTGGGATCCGAATGTTTTCGCTACTGCAACAAACGCTTCAAACGGAATTATAAGAGGAACCGTTCAGGCAAATGATATTTCTTCTCCTGACGATGAAGATCAGCTAAATATTGAAAAGAACTCCGTTACCAACCTTTTCAACTATACTCGAACTCAGAAGCGCCCTAACGAAGCAAAACGCAATGAAAGTACATACAAGCCTTTTTGGACTATGATTTTCACCTCCGGCGCATACAATGGAGAAAGCACAACCGGGTACCTTCGTAATGCTGAAATTATGAATCCTCTCTTCACCTCTCTTATCAATGACGCCAATGCTGCAGGAAATTACGGACCGATAGGAGTGGTGTTTTCCGACTGGGTGCTTACCGACAGCCACAAATACGGCACTACAACCTACAACGTACAGGGCGTCAATATCGTTCCGGCCATTATCGAAAATAATTTCCACTATGCTGCTGATTTCGTTCTCGACGATGAGCTTTTCGCTGACGGTGCTGAAGATGCCTATGATGTTTTTGAAGGCAAGGAATACTTCATGCGTAATATCGGCACTGGAAAGCTCCTCTCCTGCGGTGGCAGATATGGAACGCATGCCACTTGCGCAGATTATGGTATCAGAATCACTCCGTCATGGGTATCTAACGATAACACTTATGTCCTCAAAACCACATTTGCACAGTGGGGCAACCCGGGTTGCCTTGGCTCAGATGCCTATATAGATAACACCGGTTTGCATTACTTTTCGATAAAATATGCAGGTCAGGAGAATACGTTCTATTTCACATTTGAAGATGGTGGCAGCACAAAAGCCTTGACCGCAACTCCAAATTCCGGATGGGTTGATGGAACGAGTATCTTGATTTCAACGATGGTGATTCAATGCAGAAGTGGGAAATGATTACAATCAACGACTACCTTAATGAATTAATCGCCAACGCTACTGTCAACAATCCCGCAGACCTCACATTCCTTATCCGAGGTCATGACTTTTGGCCCAACGACACTGAAAATGAATCAGGATGGAATCGTGTGACAAACCAAGGTTCGTGGCCCTTTGAGAGTTATAAATCAATAATTGAATTTTCGGGTATTGATTCCGAATCTCAAAAAGATTTTGTAATAAAATGTTATAACTCTAAAACAATAACCGGACAAGGCTCGGCTACCGCATGGACAATTTCGCAAGATGTAACAGGATTACCTAACGGCAAGTATGCCGTATCCGTTTTAGCTATTAATTACGCAGGTTCAAATCTCGAATATAAAATCAATAATAAAGATTATCGCGAAAGAATAACAAACACCGCAGGCTCAGGATCTTTGGATGGGGCAGACGTTGTATCCAAATTCACTACTTCACCGTCAAACTATATAGTCACATCGGATACAATAATTGTAGAGGATGGAAAAATAAGCATTTATGCACATAAGGCTGGAACTACAAGTGCTACCGCTGTTTGCTTCGACAAGTTCCGTCTTATGTACTATGGTCTTACAGACGAGCAGGCTAATGCGGCTCTTGAGCGTGTGAAGGTGGTGGCGGAATATGCTGAAATGCAGGCAACATCACTTGGACTTGAAGAGGTATATGACAACTCCGAGGTGGAACGCCGTATCGAGGAAAAAGCCATCGCCAACGACGGATATTCTGAAATCCAAATGACAATGGATGCTCTGCGCAATGCCGTGCTCACCCAGGACAATGAGGGAGCCGACCTGACGCTCGCCATCTATAACCCCAGCTTCGAATTTGCTCCCGATTACTCCCGCACGGATTATATTATCGGCGGTTCTTATCCTCTCGGATGGGATTACCCGGCCAATTATGTCAACGATTCAGGCGTATGGCCTGCAAGCGACGAGTACAAGTATACTTCCAACCCCGACGGAAGTTATCTCTTCAATACTTGGGCCAACGAAGGCTTCGAAGGCGGTGGTCGCAAAATCTCGCAGAAAATCAATCTCACCCCCGGTCTGTATCAGCTCAAGGCGCTTGTCTCATCTCATCAGAACAACACCGTGTATATCTACGCGGGCAACGAGCAGGCCGGACACACGATGTCGGGCGACAAGAACTCTTTCGAGGAAGTGACTCTCGAGTTCTTCGTGAGCGCTGAAGGTCCGGTTGAAATCGGCGCGCTCGGCGGCAACACCGACGGCTCTTTCAACGCCGACGGTACCGGAGTATTCTACAAGGTTGACAATTTCCGCCTTACCCGTCTGCGCAACGCCGAGGTAATCGAATACACTCCCATGGGCAAATATGACACGCTCATCCTGCCTTTCGATGTGGATATGGCCGATGACAGCTACACCGACCTCGCCATCTACGAAATCGCACAGTCCACTGAACGCGAGCACTATGTGCAGCTCGAACTCGTTTCGCCCGACCCCTACGAGCTTAAGGCCAACGTTCCCTACATCGTTGAATATCTGGCTTATGTAGAACCGGAAGAGAGCGAACAGCCCGCGCAGGCACCTGCGATGCGTGCCGCCGCCGAGTCGGGCACCTTCACATTTGTCGGAGTTCCCACCCACACCCAGCCGACTTACACCGACGGGAGCGGCCTTCTCATAGGCTCGCACTCCGAACAGACTCCCGCCACGGGCAAGTTCGTGATGAACCATAGCGCCAACGTAGGCTCGGCCTTCACCCGCGTTGAGGAAGAGGACAGCCCCGTAGTCGCCGCCCACCGCGCCTATATCAGCCTTCCCTCGGCAAGCGAGAAAGTTACCCACGTGCTTCTCGACCCGGATCAGGAAAATACGTTCATCACCACCGGCATCAGCGCGGTTGAAATCTCAGCCGACACCGAAGTGGACGTGTACAGCGTGAGCGGCATCCTGCTCCGCCGTAATGTCCGCGCTTCCGAGGCCCTCGACGGCCTTGCAGCCGGACTCTACATCCTCCGCAGCGAGACTTCGACTGCGAAGGCAATCAGAACATTATAGTAGTTTCAATATCATAACCATCATTCAAGTAAGGGCGCCCGCATCCGCAGGCGCCCTTTTCTTTTTTTGTGAAAGGTGAAGGGTGAAAAGTGAAGATAATAGTTAAGCCCTATAAAGTTTTATAGGGCTGATGGGGCCAATAGGGCTAATAGGACCAATAGGCCGAATAAACAATTTTCTTCACTTTTCACCTTCCACTTTTCACCTTCCACTTTTCACCCTATATCTGAGGGGAAAATCAGTACGACGTGGGGAAGGTGGTGGGGGCGACGATGTAGAAGTCGGCGAGGCCGAGGTATTCGGGGTCGAGGGTGGAAATATCGTCAAGTCGCAGGGAGGTTACGGTGGCGATGCGTGTGCCGGGGCGGTATTGCTGCAGATAGGGGATTATGCCCTCGCGGCTGTCGGAATGCATGGAGCCGTTGATGTGGAGGAAACGGCCGTTGCGCGGGAGGTTGCGGGCGATGAACCATGCCATGGTGGCGTCCTTGAGCGCCTGGGCTTCGGCAAGACGGCGCATTTCCTCGGGAGAGCGGCGGCTGAGCATAGCCATCGCGCCGAAGCGTCCGGCGGCCTCTTCGTCGTTGTAGGTGAAGGAAATGGGCAGGGGTGCCATGTACTGCCGCGCCTCGTCGGAGAATGATGCGAGACACTCGAGCCCGTCGTTGCTCACGGCGTTGGCGTAGCGCCGCGGCACGTTGGTGGCTACGAAGGGGATGTTATTGTCCTTGGCGTAGAACACCACTGGATAGTAGTCGGTGGAGTAGTTGGGCCAGAGGCGCGCCTCGGCCTCGAATCGGTCGTAGCTGATGCGGCGGTTCATGTACTCGTCGAGTATGAGCTGGTTGTCGGCTTCCATCATTTCCTCGCCGAGAACGAGCGCCGGGCCGTGGATGCCGTGGAGCGCCTGGGTGATTTCATACTCCATCCAGTGGGATATGGGGCAGTTGTGGTTTTCGCCCACGAACACCACTTCGGCGCGTGCGAGCGAGTCGATCATCCCGGAGAAGGTGATTTCCTTTCCTGTGTTGTCGAAAAGGCGGTATGCCGCGGGATTCTGAGCCGTTGCGGCGGTGGTGCAAAGCAGCGACGATGCTGCGAGTATTAAATGGCTGAGTTTCATTTTATGTCTATGTCGCTCATGTAAAGGAGCAGATACAGGTCGGGGTTGATAAGTTGATTGAAGGCCGTGCGGATTTCCTCGGGAGTGATGGATTCGATTACCGATTCGTAGCGGTTGAAATCCTCGAGGGATTCACCGTTTTTCACAAGCGAGATAAGGGTTGTGCGCCAGGCCGAGGGAGAGTAGGGGGTGAGCGTCTCGCGCTTGGCGATGATGCAGGAGCGCTTGATGGCGTCGAGTTCCGCCGGGTCGCAGGCTTTGTGGCGCAGTTCGTCAATCACCTCGCGCAGGGCGCTGTGGACCCGGGGCATGTTGGCGTTTTCGGTGGATGAATTGATGTCGAAGTAGAAGTAGCCTCGCGGCAGTCCCTCGTAAGTAAGGCTGACGTATGGGGAGTAGACGAGAGCGCGATGCTCGCGGAGCTCACTGATGATGCGGTTGCGCAGGAGGTTGCTCATAAGCTTGAGCACGAGTGAGTTGCGTAGTCCCGGGGTGAAGCGTCCGAAGTATACGTAGTCGAATTCGGTCTGCGACTCGTTTTCGTTGTCGAAGCGCTCGGTGATTGTTGTCTCCGGCAGATTGAGCTGTGACATACGCAGCTCAGTACCGCCGGTGGGGGTGAAGCGGCTGAATACCGAGGCGAAGCCTGCGGCGATGGAGTCGGGCGCGAAATTTCCGCTGATGATGTAGACGCTCCCCTTGGGGTTGGCGTAGAGTCCGGTGTAGAAAGCGGCGATGCTGTCAAGATTCATGCGGCGGATGAAACCACGCTGAGCCTCGTCTCGGTCGGCCACGCCACGGTAAGCGGCCTCATTGTCGAGCGTATTGCACATAAGCTCATCCATACGAGCCATGAGTTTGCGGTCGGATGCGCGGCTGAGCATGCGCGACAGTACGGATTCGTGGCCTACATCCTCGAGCATCGAGGCGCGCACGTCCTCAAAGTCGGAGTAGCGCAGCTCGGGAGCCGTGATTTTTTCGTATACGAGGTTGAAGAACTCTCCGGCGCGTGCGGTGTCGAAGGCTCCCAGAAATCCGTGCCAGTCGTTGCCGAGGGCTGTGCTCAGCGCCATATCGTTCTGATACAGGTAGTCGCCGAGGGTTTCGGCCGGAACTTTCGCGATTCCGCCCATGTCGATGTAGCTTGCGGCGCCCCCGAGCAGCGGCAGTTGCGACGGCTCTATGGAGCTGTAACCGCCCGGACCGAGCATCGCGAACATTGCCGCGCCGTCGTCGGTGGTGGGACGTGTTATGAGGATTATGCCGTTGGCGAGAGTGTACTCGCGTATTCCGAGGGCGGCGTAATCGCGCACCGATGCAATCTGCGAGGCATCGAAGGGGTGGCGTTCGGCAAGAACCGCGGGCGTTGCCACGGGAGCGGACTCCACGGTTACGGGTTCGGAAAACTCATACTTCTCCGGAGCGCGGTCGAAGCCCTTGCGCCAGTGGCCGAGAATGGCGTCCAAGGTGTGTCCGGGGGCTTTCTTGGGAGAGGTGCGGACGGCCACAAGTACCGTGGAGTCCATGCAGGCCATCCAGCTTTTGAGAATGGCTTCCACCTCAGCCGGAGTGATTTCCGCGACGGCCTTCTGCAGGGTGGCGATCTGCGTCGGATCGGATATGTAGCGGTCACCGGAAATAACGTAGTCGGCGAAGTCATCGCACCACATGTCGGACGATGTGCCGGAGCGGGAAATCTTGCCCAGGCGGCGCGAGGCGCGGTCGGCATGATATTTTATTTCCTCTTTGGAAAAGCCGTGGGCGAGAGCCGACCGTACTGCGGCCGCCATTTCGGCGATGCAGGTGCCGAGGTCGGCGTCGCGGTCCTCGCGGGCAGTGAATACGAGGTGGTTTGTCGAGCCGAGGTACCATGCGTCGCTCACGTCGGCTTTAATGCCGAGTTCGGAGAAGCGGCGCGCGAGGGCTGCCACGGCAATGTTTCCGGCTTCCTTGCGGCGTGCGTCGTCGAGCGTGCGAGTCACCGATGCCGGATGAGGTATGATGATTTCGGCCTCATCGCGGTTGTTGAGCGAGTCAACATCCAGCATTATGCGGCGCGAAGGATTGTAGTCGAGGGAATATGTGCGGAATCCGGGGTCGGCCTTGGCAGGCAGCGACGAGAACTGGCGGCGTATCTCGCGCTCGACAGTGGCAGGGTCGATGTCGCCCACCACCACTACGGCACCGAGCTGAGGCACGTACCATTTGCGGTAGTAATCTTCGA
Source organism: uncultured Muribaculaceae bacterium (assembly GCA_910589055.1). Taxonomy (GTDB): domain Bacteria; phylum Bacteroidota; class Bacteroidia; order Bacteroidales; family Muribaculaceae; genus CAG-873. The sequence continues at coordinate 22,949 of CAJURN010000026.1, read as the reverse complement.
GCACCTGTGCGGTCATGCGGCGCACCTCGTCGGGTGAGCCCAGCGGCATGCGGGAGCTGAAGCGGTTCTGACCTATCTTCAGGTCATAGAAAGGGTCGTCCTGAAAGGAGCTGCGGAGCTCTTCGAGGATGATTCCTTTTTCGGTTTCGACTCTGGCGGGGTTGATGGTGAGCTTGTCGGTCCAGTCGCGGATTATGCTCAGCGGCTTGGCATAGCCGGTGTCACGCAGCGAGTCGGACGGCGTGGCAAACATGTAGATGGTGCGGTCGTGGCCGGTGAAGGCGTTTATGTCGATTCCATATTTCATGCCCATGGATTCGAGGTAGGTCACGGCACCCCGTTCGGGGAAATTCTCGGACCCTCCGAAAGCCATGTGTTCGAGGAAGTGGGCGCAACCGCCTTGGGAATCGTCCTGCTGCACGGCGCCAACGCGCCATATGAGCCGGAACTCGGTTCGTCCGGCCGGAAAACCGTTGGGAAGCAGGATGTATTTGAGCCCGTTGGGAAGAGCGCCTTCCACGGTGCCTTCCGGTAGCTTGATAGGGTCGGACAGTCCGGCAGCTTGTGCCGGTAGGGAAACGGCAGAAATTGCCGCCCCGCACATTAAGGCGAGGGCGGCAAGTCTGACGCGTTTGAAAGACAGGTCTATTTTCACTTATTCAGGGAAGTAAAAAGGATTATTTCAGGGAGTAAACCACGTTGACGCGGGAGTAGCCGTACTGGTCGGCGTGGTCGAAGGGGAATTCAAAAGTCATTGTTCCGGCGTTGAAGTCGATTTCGCCGCGGGGAGTAACATAGAGGTTGGCAACGCCGTCTGCGTCCTCGTCGATTTCCCATACGTCCTCGAGAACGTCGTTGATTCCGAGGTAGGATGCGGGAGCGGCGCTTACGCCGTAGGTAAGGAGCTCGAGAGCCAGGGGATCGCCGTTTTCAACGAGATTGAGCTGGCGGCTCCATGCGGTGTAGTTGTAGTTGAAGGGAATCCAACTTGTTGCCCAGTTGTAGGTAAGGTCCATTTCGTACTCGGCGTTGTAGATGGGTTCGCCGTTGGAGCCGTAGATGTAGTTCTCGCCTTCGGCAACGAATTCAACCGTAGCTTTACCATTGGCGATGGATGTGATGCGGAGTCCGGGGAGGGTTACGCCGAAGGTCTCGGAGGTGTTTGCGTTCCAGTTGATAAGCTCCATGAGCTCAAGGCCTGTGCCGTCGTCTTCAAGGGCGAAGTATTCCTTGTCGTCGACAGTGAGCCGGAGGAAGGTGCGGTAGAGGTAGTCGGCCATGCCCATGGGGTTTTCTACCATGTCGAGCACGGGGGTGTCGCTGTCGGAGTCGGCGCTCAGGCTGAAAGTGGTGCTTCCTGCGAGGTTGACGCTGCCGGGAGCCACGAAGGCATCACGGACGCCGTCGCCGGGGAACCGGAGTGTGCCGGTGAGCTTGATGTTGCCGATCCAGGGAGTCAGGTCAACGCCGTATTTGGTTTTCCATCCTGCCACGAGGGCTTTCTGCTCTTCGGTAAGGTTGCTTTCTTCGGGAGCGGGGAGCACGGTGACAGTTACGTTCTCCTTGAGGTCGTAGAGGCCTGTGCTCACGAGCTTGAAGGAGTAGGAAGCCGATTCTGTGAGGGTGACTGTGCTTGAGGCTTTTACTGTGAAATAGCCGGTTGTCGAGCCTGCGGCGATGCTCACGGGGTTGTCCTCGATTACGAGCGCGGGGTCGGTGGCGTCAACTCCGAATTCGATTTCCATCGCCTGCTTTGCGGCGGAGCTGAGGGTCACGGCCACAGTTACGCTTTCGTCGGTGCCCTGCACGATTGAGGTTGTACCGTCGGGCACGTTGAGGTAGATGTGGTTCACTGTCTCTTCCTGCGGCTCATCGTTGTCCGAGCAGGAAACTGCCGTTGCGGCGCATAGAAATGCGGTTGCGGCTGCAAGATACTTGATAGTGTTCATTGGTTTGTGTTTGATTATTGAAATGATACGATCAGTCGTTGAATGATGATTTCGGCCATCCCGGGTTCTGGGTCATTTCCTCGTTGTAGAGGTATTCTTCCTTGGGGATGGGCCAGAGCCAGCGGTAATCATCTGCCGCGGGGATGCGCGCGGAGGGAGCGGAGAGCAGGGTGGAGCGGTAATGCTTCAGGTCGAAGAAGCGCTCGCCCTCGCCTACGAATTCCATCTGTTTCTGATGCAGCACCTCGCGCAGCAGATCATCGCCCGAGAGATTGTCGGGAAGCAACGGCGCGCCGCGGTATCCGAGATACAGGTTCATGGCCTCAAGCGCTTTGGCGGAATTACTGCCGTCAAGGCACCATGCCTGGGCGGCCACGAACAGAGCTGCCGAAAGGCGCATTTTGTTGATGAGGGATATTTCCTGCTTTTCCTTGCGCAGGCGGTTGTATTTGCCGAGATACGGCTGGTAGCCGAGCGCGGAGGTCGTGACGGGGTAGATGCTCCATGCCGTGCGGCAGTCGCCCTCGGTGTAGTCATCGGCAAGGTCGGAGGACACGGCATAGTAGTCGCCTGAATTGGTGTCGTACACGAGGCTGATGTAGAAGGTCTGGGCCACGTCGGGATTGTCGTACACGAAAATGCGTTCGTCGCACTGCGAGCCGTCCCAGAGATAGCGGTACACGTCGGGACCGAAACACCCGTAGCCGCGCTTGTCGAGCAACGCTTCGGCGCGTGAGGCAGCTTCGGCATAGTTTCCGGCGTAAAGCTCAATCTCGGCACGGAGAAGCTGAGTGGCATCTGCGGTGAGCCACGAGGGGTCGGTGCCCTGATGGCCGCTTTCCTCGGCGAGCGTGAGCAGACGGCGGATTTCGCTTATACATTGGCCCACGGTGGAGCGTGGCAGGTTCTGCATCGCCACTTCGTCCTTTAACACAATCCCTTCGGCGTCGAGACCTCCCGCGGCGGTCGGGTCGGCGGCAAATAGGCGCAGGAGCTGGAAGTAGCAGTAGGCTTTCAGAGTTGCGGCTTCCGATACGAGGTCGGCCACTTCGCGGCGGTCGGCATCCGTGTCGGCTTTGATGTCGGGAATACGCTCGGTGAGGGCGTTGATGGTGCTGATTACGGAGTAATATTCGGGCCAGAGGTTTGCCGAGAGGTCGATGAAGGCTTGCGGCTGCCATGTGTACTGGTTGTTGAGCGAGGGATTGCGCGAGGCCCAGTAGGTCGGCTCGAAATCGTCGGTGAGCAGAGCCAGGTCGAAGTCGATGTTCGGCAGATTGCTGTAAGCGTCGGCGAGCAGCTCGCGCCCGGTCTCGGGCGTGGTGATGGCGTCCGGGTCTGAGAACTGGTTGTCGTAGGGGATGTCGAGCGAACACGCCTGCATCATTGCAGCAAGCGCCATTGCCGGGATTATGTTGCGGAAAAGTCCTTTCATCAGAATGTTACGCTGAGGTTGAGTGTGAGCACCGGCTGAATCGAGGCTCCGAGCTTGCCGGTTTCGGGGTCGGACTCGTTGTAGGGGGTAAGAGTGAAGAGGTTTGACGCCTGGAAGGCCACGGATGCGTACTTGACGATGTTGGATGTGTGGCGCAGCACGCTCTGCGGGAAGCGGTAGCGCAGCGAGAGCATCGACAGGCGCAGATAGTCGGAGCTGCCCGTGTTGGATGTGTTGGCGTAGGAGAGCGTCTCGATGGCCGATGAAGCGTAGAAGGGCGAGTAATAGAGCTTGTCGACATCGCCGCGGTGAAACCACATTGTCTGCGTAAGGCCTTCGAGGGCGTTGTAATTCACGTCGTCGCGGTTGCGCACGTAGGTGTAGTTGTACTGCCGGATACCTCCTGATACCCAATAGAAATCGGCGTCGAGTTCGAGGTCGCGCCATGCCACGCCAAGGCTTATTGTGCCCGAAAACGGGGGCGTCATGTGGCCGAGACTTATGAAGTCGTCGCGTGTGAGCTGGGTCTTGCCCGGTTCGATCTCGCGGCCGTCCTTGCCTATGAATATAGGCAGTCCGGTCACGGAGTTGATGCCGCGCTGTTCGAGTCCGTAGAGGATGTCGTAGGCTTTGCCTATCTGGAAGTCGGGGATGAGGGAGTAGTCGCTCGTGTAGAGCTTGTCGGTGTAATACAGGTCCACGACTTTGTTTCTGTTGTAGGCCACGTTGGTGCTGAGCCGGAAACGCCAGTCGGGATGCAGGTCGTTGAGATTCATTGATATTCCGGCCTCGATTCCGTCGTTACGCAGGATGCCGATGTTTCGTTTCATCATGCTGAAACCGTTGCTTGCCGCGATGGGGACGTCGAGGAGTGCGTCGGCGGTCTGGCGCCGGTACCATTGCAGGTCAAGGCTCAGGAAATTGAACAGGCCTATCTGTGCCCCGGCGTCGATGGATGTCGTGTGCTCGGGCTTGAGGTCGCGGTTGTACAGCGCGAGCATCTGGAGGATACGCGATGTGGCGTATGCGTCTTCGAGATAGGCGAAGGTGGCTATGGTCTGCGATGCGCTCACTCCGGCCAGCGATGCCGTGCTGCCGTAGCTTCCCTTGAGGTTGATGCGTGTTATCACCTTGTTGTCTTCCAGGAAGCTGTAAGCCGAGGGAGTCCATCCAAGGCCTGCGGCCCATGCTGAGTTCCAGCGCTTGTCGGAGGGCAGAAGCGACGATGCGTCGAGCTTGTAGGTGGCGAAGAGGTCGTAGGTGTGGTTGTAGGTGTAGCCTGCCACGGCTCCCACTCCGAGCTGTGCCACTTTTTCCTTCAGGCTCGATACGGAAGGCTTGCGGGCGCCGGTGAGCGACTGGTTGATAAGCGCCGCCGAAGGATGGTTGCCCACGCCGTAGCCTGTGATTCCGAGGTTGTCGGTGGCCGTGAGGTAATAGTCGTGGTTGAGGCTGAGGGTTACGTCGTGGGTGTCGTTGAAAAGATGATTGTAAACCGCACGGATATTGTAAGTGAAGTTCATCAGGGTGTTCTTGTCCTTGTTGAGCTTGCCTAATTCGGCGGCGCTGAAACCGCTCTGCTGCTCGGAGTAGGACGAGGCCGGGGTGAACTGTGTGCTTTCGTTCAGGAGGTAGTCGAGACCTGCCACGCCGGAAATCTCGAAGTCCTGAGTGGGTTTGAGGTTAAGGCTGGCCGATACGCCTCCGCGCTTGTCGGTGCTGTTGCTGTTGTACTGGTAAAGCAGGTCGGAGAATGTGCGGTTGGGATAGGACCAGAGTTTGCTGCCCGAGCGGGTCTCGTAGGGATTGAGGTTGTAGATGAGCGACGCGGGAGTGAAAGTGCTGCCGTTGGGCGTCTTGTTGTCGGTATAGCCGCCGTCCATGCTCAGGGTGAAATATCCGATTTTTCCCAAAGCGAGGTCAACGCCGAGACGCACCGAGCCGCGCAGGGTGCTGTTGCCCTCGACCTGTCCGCCCTGGGTCGAGAGGTTGGCGCTCATGAAGTATGACATCTGTTCCGAGCCTCCGCGAACCGAGAGGTTGTGGCTCTGATAGAGGGCGTTGCGCATTAGCTCGTTGAACCAGTCGGTATTGATTCCACGCAGCGAGTCGAGAACGGCCGCTCCTTCGGCAATCATCGAAGGCAGGCGCGGGTCGTTGGGATAGCGCTTCAGGTAGTAGTCTTCACTGTAACGGTAGCCCGGGGTGGCCTCGTTCATCATCAGGCGTTCGAGTTCGAGCTTTTCGGCGGTTTTCATCACGTCCACGCCGCGTCGGCCTTTGAGGGTGACGCCCATGCCGAGCGTGTATGTCACGTCCACGGCACCGAAGTGGCTTCCCCGCTTGGAGGAAATCTCGATTACGCCGTTGGCGGCCTTGATGCCGTAGAGGGCGCATGCCGCCGCGTCCTTCAGAACCTTTATCTCGCGGATGTCCTGGGGATTGAGCGTGCGGAAAGCGTCGGAGGAAATGACTTTGCCGTCGAGCACGAAGAGAGGCTCGTTGGCCGAATCGCCTGCGCGGAGCGACTGGTTGCCGCGGATTCGGATAGTCGGTTTTGAGCCGAGTTCGCCGGTATTTGTCACCACAAGTCCCGGCACGGCGCCCTGGAGTGCAAGGCTCATGTCCATCATCGGCTTCTCGTTGAGACGCTTCATATCCACTGTCTCAACCACGCCCGAGCGGCTTCGGATGTCGATGTTGTTGATGTTTGACTCGGCAGTGACGGTAAGTTCCTTGAGCGAATTGGTGTCGGTCTTCATGGAGGCGTTCTGTTCGGACTGTCCCGAATATTTCACCTCCATAGGCTTCATTCCCAGGAGTGAGAATGTGATGATGTCGCCTTTCGAGAGCTTTCCGCGCAGGAAGTAGCGGCCATCGACGTCGCTTGTCGTGGCGCACTTTGTACCCTTCACGGCTATCACTACTCCCGGTAATGGCTCGCCGGTGTCGTCGGTAACTATGCCGTGCAGCACTGTTACGGCCTGCTCGGATTTGGTGGCGGTTGTGTGCTGCGCTGCTATTGAAAATTCTGAAATGGCGCCAAAAAGAAAGAAAAAGACGATAATAAATCTAAACATTGTCGCAAATTTGAGCGACAAAGTTACAAAAGAGGATTTAGTTATGCAATCCCCACAATTAAGTATTTTTCACTTCTTTTTATTTTGCTTTCAGAAGCAAGTCGGCGAATACCGATATGTTTAGGGCTGTGACCGGTGGCTGAGGGTCGGAATTCATGGCGGTTTCGAGGGTGGTTTCGCCCGAAAGTACGAGCACTCCGAGTGCTCCGGCGTTGCGTGCCATCGCCACATCGGTGTATATGCGGTCGCCGCACATGGCAATCTCGTCGGCTTGCAGGCCATAGTGGCTCATGATGCCGCGGAGCATGTCGGGGTTGGGTTTGCCGATTACGATGTCGGGAGTACGTCCGGTGGCATGTTCTATGCAGGTGCATATCGAACCGCAGTCGACAAGCACGACTTCCTGATCGGTGGGGCACACGCGGTCGGGATTTGTGGCGATGTAGGGCAGTCCCTGTGATGCCCACCACGCGGCGCGGCACAGGCGGGGATAGGTCAGGGTTGTGTCGAAGGCCACAACAAGGAGGTCGGGACGGTCGGCGGGGTCGTCGGCACACATTTCAAAACCGGCGGCCTCGAATTCGGCTGTCATGCTCGGTGTGCCGAGCACGAACAGGCGCCGTGCGTCGGGGTAATGCTCACGGATATAGTCGATTGTGGCAACAGCGGTGGTGTAGACCTCGCTGCGCTCGGCCTCTATGCCCATTTTCCGCAGTTTCGCTACGTAGTCGTCAAGGCTGCGGGTAGGGTTGTTGGTGAGGAATGAGTAGCCGATGCCATTGTTGCGCAGTGTGCTCAGGAAGTCGCGTGTGAATGGAAACAGGTTTGAGCCGAGATATATTGTGCCGTCCATATCAAGGGCGACATGGCGTATTTTGCGGCATGCAGCCGCCAGTTCTTCCGCCGTCATTGGCGAATGGTATGTGAAGTTTTGCATTTCTTTGGAGATTGAATTATGGGTCGTATAGGACTAATGGGGCCAATGGGTCTAATGGGTCTAATGGGACTAATAGAATGAAGAACTATAACCTTCACCTTTCACCTTTCACTCTTCACCTTCCACCCCTTATCTTTCGCTTTTCCCTTCCGACTCGTAGAATTTCTGTGAGCGGGCGTAGCCGTCGCGGGGTGCGCGCCACATTGTCACGAATGTGATTGCGCCCAGGATGCCTATGGCGATGATGAGGTAGAACACGGTGTTCCATCCGTATTTGTCGGCGATGATACCTACTCCGATAGCCGAGAGGAAGGAGCCTGCGTAGCCGAAGATTCCGGCAAGTCCGTTGGCGGTGGCGGCGGCGTCTTTGGTGGCCTGATTGGCCGAGCCGATGCCGATGAGCGCCTGAGGTCCGTAGATGAAGAATCCTGCCAGGGCAAGGAAGGATATCGACACTACCACCGGGAAGCCGGGAATGAATTCAGGCAGGACGATAAACAGCAGCATGAACACCGAAGCGCCAATCATGCACACAAGGCACATGCGGTGGCTCTTTCCGGCAAACCAATGGTCGCTGGCCCATCCGGCGAAAACCGTGCCCACGATGGCGAAAATCTCGAATATCGCCACGGCCCATGATGCGGCTTCGATTGACATTCCGCGGGCTTCGGTGAGGAACTTGGGTCCCCAGTCGAGGATGCCCATGCGCATTACGTACACAAATACGTTGGCTATGCACAGGGTCCATATCCAGCGGTTGGCCCACACCATCGTGCGGAGGAAGCGCGAGCGCTGGCCGGGGGTGTAGGAGTGGTCGGAGGTGCGTCCGGTGCGGGTGTCGGGAAGTTCGGGCAATCCTACCGAACGGGGATCGTCGCGCAGTCCGGCGAATAGGAATACAGCGCCGCCAACCGCGATGATGGCCGGAATCCAGAAGCACCAGCGCCATGCGTCCCAATGGGTTGCATAGGCCATGATCTGCTTCATATCCTCGGCAACAGTGGGGTCGAGCTTGAGGTTGGCCGCGATGGTGGAAATGATTTCCGCGTCGCCGCTCATGTCGCGTCCCATGCTGCCCATGATGTAACCGCAGGCCACGACAGCCGCGGCGGCACCGATGGAGTGGGATGTGTTCCAGATCGACATCTTTGTGGCAAGTTCGCCGGGATGAATCCACGACGGCAGCAGACGCGCGCAGGGCGGATAACCCACGCCTTGGAAAGCCTGGTTGAGCACGATGGTCACGGCCATCACGAGGATGAGCATGTTTATCATGTCGGGTCCGGCATCGACGCCTGTAATCCACGCGGAAATGTTCACGCCGAAGCCGAAGGCGAAGTTTGAGAGCGCACACAGAATCAGACCCACGGCCATAATGATGCGGGCGCTGTACTTGTCAACGATAAATCCGTTGGCGAAGCGCGACAGGCCGTATATGAGCGAGCCTATACCGATTACGATGCCGAAGCTGGTGTTGGATATGCCATACTGGGCTGTAAGTCCGGGCATGGCTACCGAGAAGTTCTTGCGTACGAAATAGTAGATGGCATAACCTATCATCGTTACGAGGATGGTGCGTGTCTGCCATGATTTGAAGCGGCGTATGGTCGCGTCGTCCCAATTGCCGTAGATGCTTTCTTTTGCCACTGGTTCGATAGGGTTAGATGTTAAGGATGTCCAAAGTTAGTGATTTTTTCGGTTACGCGCGGCAGTTTTTTCCAAATCGAGCGTCCGAGCGAGTATTGTCACGGGATTTTCCACTTTGAAAGGTGTCGACATTTCGATTTGCCACTTGCATGTCTCGCAGTCCGACACCACCATGTCGGGCGACAGATCGGCGAGTTTGTCGAATAGCGGACGTCCGATTTCCGATGAATACCGGTAGTTTTCTTTCTTGAAGCCGTATGTTCCGGCCATGCCGCAGCAGTCGGCGTCGAGCACCGTCAGCTCCACGCCCGGAATCATGCGCATGAGCGAGGTCGTGTAGTAGGTCCAACCGAGCTTCTGCATGTGGCAGGGCACGTGGTAGGCCAGACGCATGCTCACGTCGTCGCGCCACACGGGGGTGACCTCGCCGCTTTCTATGAGCGAGTACAGGAATTTTACGGCAAGCGTTATGTTGTCGCGCACGTCGGCGTTGTCAAGTCCGAGCAGATGGGGATATTCGTCGCGCATGGTGTAGGTGCAGGTCGAACCTGTGGCTACCACGGGATTCCCTGTCTCAGCCACGGCACAACGGATTGATTCGAGATTGATGAGGGCGTCGCGGGATGCGCGGGCGGTAAGGCGGTTGGCGATTTTTGCGATTCCGCAGCATTTTTCGTCGGCCATCAGTCTTATTCCGATTCCGAAGGCATTGAACACGGCCACGAGGTCGCGTCCGAGGTCGGGGTTGTTGTAGTTGACATAGCAGCCGTGGAAGAATGTCACCTGACGCGGGTATTGCTTCTGGGATTCTTCGGCATTGCGGCGGAACCATGTGGTGAAGCGCTCACGGGCATAGGCGGGCATAGTGCGCTGTGGAGCAATTCCGGCAGTGGCGCCGAGCACGGCTTTTATGGCCGGTGAGCGCAGGGCAGTGTTCACAACCGGGGCAACGGCTGTGGCGAGACGCCCCACAACGTCGGTTTCGGCGAGCATGCGGTCGCGCAGGGAAGGGGCGGAGCGTGTGTAGCGTATGCGTGCGCTCTGGATAATATCGGCAATGGGCACGTTCGAGGGGCAGGCCAGTTCGCAGCGTTTGCAGTTCAGGCAGTACTTCAGCGCCTCGTTGAAGTAGCGTGGCTTCTTCAATCGCAGCCTTTCGCCGTCAGGGCCGGCCTGTTTCGGCCCGGGATATGAAGGATTCACAGCCGAAACCGGACAGTAGACCGTGCAGACGGTGCATTTGGTGCAGTTTTCGAAGTTGTGCATTTTTTTGTGGAGCTAATAATAGGTCTAATGGGACGGATAGGTCTAATTGGACCTATACTAATCGGTTCTTAATTATTATTTTTCAGCTTTTCGCTAACGGCCAGGGCGGTCAGTGTGGCTATTCCGGCTCCGGATCCTTCCTTGAGTGCGTCGGCTCCGGCGAGTGCCGAGCCGCAGACGTGAAGGTTCTCTATCGGTAGGCCATCGCGCATGGCTTTGAAATCAGAGCCTTGGGTGAGTATGCCTGATTTCATGAAAGGCTGCGGGCTGAAAAGGTCTTTGTTGAACAGTTCGGGAGAGCGTACGGGTGTGGATACGTCAAGGCCGAACACGGGTTCTTCCACTCTTTCCGGGGTTGCCACAAGTCCGCGGCTGAAGAAACTTCCCGAAGTAAGGATGAAATCGCGGGCATGAAGGAGGTCGGAACGGAAGTTGGCTGTCTCGACAGCTTTCAGGCGTGTGCCGTCGAAATGTCCGCGCACCACCGTGTCGCCCGGCAGATATGTGCCGCCGAGGGCGGTGAAGCGCCGTTCGAGCATAAGCTGGGCGCGCACGCCGGGGACGGATGTTCCCATCGTAGCCACATAGGCCATCGGGCGACCGACTTCGGCCTTCAGCATGCGTGATGCCTCGAAATCGCGGAATCCGGCCACTGCGGGCAGGAGTATCATCTCGTCGTCGGGCGATGCGGCGTTGCGGATGGCTCGGGCGAGTTCTTTTGCGGTGTCGCCGTGCAGCACGCGGGCAATGTTTGTGGCACGCATTTCCGTGGTACTCTCACGGCGCCGTTCGATTGCTGGGGCGGATATCGCAACGGTGCGGGTGCTCACGCCTGCGCGGTTTAGTCCGGCGGCGATGAAGTCGGGGTAGAAGTCGAGAAAGCCGTGGAGATTTATCACGCATGCGCTGCGCCAGGGTATGTCCGCCGGATTCTCCACTGTTATATAATCCTCGAGGGTGAGCCACGCGGGCTTGAACATTCCAACGGGTGTCAGGCGGTAGTGGTTGGCCTCATGTGTTCCCGCAGTCTTGATTCCGGCACGGGCGAATATTCCTGGCACTTCGGCTGCGAATCGGGCAGCACGGTCGGCGCCGAGTCGGCTGTAAGGATGGTCCGACGGGAGTTTTGCCATGGCTTCAATAGGATTGCCGGGGCAAGACAGGAGCTCGAGCGAGCCTGAGCTGAAGTGCATCGCGCTTTGTCCGGTAGATACTATGGCAACCTTGCGGCCTGCTTCGGCCAGACTGATTCCGGCGGTGAGTCCGCTAAGTCCTCCGCCGATTATGACTGTATCGAATTTCATTGTTGCTCGCTTGTTAAATCAGGTGTAAGTCCGGCCACGCCTTCGTACATCCATGCCATCATCTGGATTTCGGACATGGTGTCGCCCCATGCCACGGGATACATGCCTTTCCAACGCTCGTTGATAAATGACGAGAGGTCGTCGAGTGCATCGCTCGTGCATTTGTCGGCCTTCTCGAGCAGTCCGGCGGCGCGGCACGCGCACAGATGGCCCTGACACGTTCCCATGCCGAGACGGGTGCGGCGGCGCAGATTTATAAGGTTGTGTACGTGCAGCTTGTTTATGGCGAAATCCACTTCGCCCACCGAAACCTGCTCACATTCGCACACGAGTGCGCCCGAATCGCTGCCGGTCCATTCGATGCTGCGAGCCATGTCGCCGTGGCGGCTTTCGGCTGCCAACTGTTCGGTCGGGAGGTCGATGATGTGCTTGCGGTGGAAACGTCCGGTGGCGGTGGGCTCGTCGGGCTTGCCGTTGCTTCCGGGGAGCGGCTGTTCGGCCGTGACGCAGCTCTTTCCCTCAATTCCGAGTTTGCGACAGGCCATGTCGCTTGCCATCTCAGCCATCAGGCGGTAGGTCATGAGTTTGCCGCCGGTGATTGTGATGAGTCCGTCAAGGCCGTCGCGCGTGCTGTGGTCGAGGCATACGATGCCGCGGCTGATGCTGCGCCCGGAGGGGTCGTTGTCGTCGGCCACGAGCGGTCGCACTCCCGAGTAGGCTCTCAGGATGCGTGTTGTGGCGAGAGAGGGCGCGAGTTTCTGCCCTTCCCCGATGAGCACGGCCACTTCCTCGGGAGTGACTTCCATGTTGTCGATTTCACTGAAGGGCACGCGGTCGCTGGTGGTGCCGATAAGGCATATTGTGTCGCCCGGCACGAGGATGTCGGCGTTGGCAGGCTTGCGGCAGCGGTTGATTACGGTGTTGTTGACGCGGTGGCCGAAAATCAGCAGCGAACCTTTTGCCGGAAACATATTCACTTCCACACCGGCCTTTTTGGCGAGCAGATGCCCCCATATGCCGGCGGCGTTGATAACGAGGTTTCCGAAAGCCTTCGACATTGCCCCGGAGCGCGAGTTGCGGATTTCAACGCCCTTTATTGCGGAGCCGCTGCGGATAAATCCCGTGACCTCGTGATAGGTGAGGATTTCGGCGCCGTGACGGGTGGCGTCGATGATGTTGGCGGTGGTGAGGCGGAAGGGGTCGATGGCTCCGTCGGGCACTTTTACCGCCCCGATAAGCGACGGGTTCACCGCGGGCTCGATACGCCGGGCCTCGTCCGGAGAAATTTCCTTAGCGGAAATCCCTGCGGCGAGACAGGCGTCGATGAATGTGTTCTGATAGTTGAGGTCATCTTCGGGCAAGGTGATGAAAAGGCCTCCGGTGTCTTCAACGCAGTGGCGGGCGATGCGCCTGAGCGTCATGTTCTCGCGTATGCACTCGGTAGCGCTCTCGCGGTCGGTGACGGCGTAGCGTGCTCCGCTGTGGAGAAGACCGTGGTTTCGTCCCGTGGCGCCTGCGGTGAGGTCAAATCTCTCGATCAGAAGCACCCGCAACCCACGCAGGGCGCAATCGCGGGCTGTTCCGGCTCCGGTGGCGCCCCCGCCTACAATGATGACGTCGTATTCAGTCTTGAGGGTGGACATGGTTACAAAATGTATTGTAGAAGGCTTGTGTATTCAAAGGAAAAAGAAAGTGCTGTTGCTTTCGTTTTGCTTTCTTTTAATTTCGTTGCAAAAGTAATTCTTACAAACGAAATATCAAAACAAAATTTGGGAAAATTTCGGGAAACTTTATTTATCTTTGCAGAAGAAACGAAACAAAATGATGACAAAGGAAGAACGCCACGAAATCATACTTGACAACCTGTCGAGCCACGAACGTCTGGTTGTGTCGGAACTCGCCGAGCTGCTGCATGTGTCGGCTGTTACCATACGCAAAGACCTTACTGAGCTGGAAAAGAAGGGATTGCTCTACCGCAGCCACGGGCATGCGATAAAGATGAATCCCTATATCAACAACCGCACCGTCAACGAAAAGGAAAAGCTGATGCCCGGCCAAAAAGAGCTTATAGGGCGCAAAGCGGCCTCGCTGATTACGGCCGACGACTCCATCATCATTGCTTCCGGCACTACCGTGCATGCCTTCGCCCGCTGCATTGTGCCGATACATCGCCTTACTGTGGTGTCGGCCTCGCTTCAGGTGAGCGAGATGCTTGCTGCCGACGCAAATATCGAAATCATCCAGCTCGGGGGCGTGCTGCGTCACAGCAGCAAAAGTGTGGTCGGGGAATATGCAATGGCGCCGTTTGCAGGTTTCTCATGCTCGAAACTTTTTCTTGGAGTGGACGGAATTGACCTCGACTACGGAATCACGACCACCGACTTGCGCGAGGCGCAGCTCAACAAGGAAATGATGCGCGCCGCCCAAAAGGTGATTGTACTTGCCGATTCCAGCAAGTTCAACCGCCGTGGGTTCAGTAAGATAGCCGATATGGAAGACGTGGATTTGATAATCACCGATTCCGGCGTGTCGCCCGTGCTCGTGCAGAAGCTCGAGGAACGCGGCATAGAACTGTTACTCGCAGATGACAACGGGTGAATAGTGGAGGGTGAAAAGTGAAGATAATAGTAATTTCGACAATAACATTTTTCTTCACCATTCACTTTTCACCTTTCACCCCTGCTCCTTTTACATAAAATTCGTATTTTTGCGGATATTTCGCATTTTAATGGCTATGAATAAGAAAATCCTGTTATCAGCCGTGGCTGCGGTGTCGGTGCTCTGTGCCGGTGCCCAGATCAATTCATCCGGCCCCGAAGGGTATCTCCTGCGTGGAGCCGAGATGTTCGGCGATTGTAATTATATCGGTTGTCTCGACCAGCTCGGTCATCTCGACCGCCAGTCTTTGACCGACGACGAACGTATGCAGGCCGACTGGCTCACCGCCCAGGCCGTTTATCATACTTCCGGAGGCGCGGCGGCGATTGAACATTTCCGCCTGTATCTCTCCAACTATCCCTATTCGCCACTGCGGATGCAGGCTTTGGCGCGTATCGGCGACTGCTTCTACGCGATGGAAGTGTACGATAAGGCGCTGAAAGTGTATTCGAATGTCGACGGGGAGTGCCTGCCGGGCGACCTGCGCGAGAAACTTACCTACCGCACTGCATACTGCATGCTGCGCCAGGGGATGTTCGACGATGCGCGCCGCCGCTTCGAGTCGCTTGAGAACGACGGCAAGCTCGGAAGTGCATCACGCTTCTATCTTGGCTATATCGCCTATCACCAGCGCGATTATAAACGCGCCAAGGACTATTTCACCCGCGTCAACACCGCCGTGGCTCCCGGCAATATGGCCGATTATTATCTTGCGCAGATTTACTTCTCGCAGGGCAATTACGGCAAAGCACTTTCGACGGCACGCGCGCTGCTGCGCCGCCAGAGTGGCATAGCTCCGGAATATGTGGCTGAGGCTTACCGCATCGCCGGTGAGTCGCTCTACCGCCAGGGCTCGCAGTCGGAAGCGGTGGAATATCTTGAGAAATATCTTGCGGCTACCGACAGCCCCAAGCCGTCGGCGCTCTATATACTCGGTCTTGACCGCTACGCCACCGGAAATTATGAGGAGGCCGTGCGCCTGCTGCAGCCCGTGGCCGCGTCGGGAGAAGACACTGCCATGACTCAGTCGGCCTATTTATATATAGGTCAGGCATTGCACAAGAACGGCGACAATGACGCCGCTCTGCTTGCGTTCGACAAGGCTCTGCGCATGAACCACGACCCCAAAGTTCAGGAAGCCGCTTTCTATAATTTCGCCGTGGCTAAGTTCGGAGGCGGTTCGATACCCTTCGGCTCTTCCGTGGCTACTTTCGAGGAATTTCTCCGCCGCTATCCTACCGGCCCTTATTCGGCACAGGTGCAGCGCTATATCGTGAGCGGTTATATCGCCGACAATGACTATGAGCGCGCCCTTGAAGGGATCGAGAAAATGTCGCATCCCACCGACGAGGTGCTTGCAGCCAAGCAGCAGGTACTCTATACGCTTGGTGCGCGTGCGCTCGCTTCCGACAATCCCGAGGATGCAGTAAGCTATCTCGACCGCGCGGCCGCCTTGGCTAAATATGACCGGAATCTCGCTTCCGAAACCGCCCTGCTTGCAGGCGAGGCCTATGCCGCCAAGGGCGACAACGGTACGGCTGCGCGCAAGCTCAACGAATATCTCCGCACCGCACCCGCCGGAGCCGAGAACCGTCCTCTTGCGCTGTATGACCTCGGATATGCCGAGTTCGGACAGAAAAATTACGATGCTTCCGAGCGTGCTTTCAAGGCTCTGCTCGATGCCGACCGGCTCGCACCCGAAATCAAGGCCGATGCCTTCAACCGTCTCGGCGATATCCGCTACTATGCTTCAGATTTCCAGGGAGCGTCCGAAAGATATACCGAGGCTTACGATGCCAATCCCTCGGCAGGCGACTATGCACTGTTCCAAAACGCGCTCATGAAGGGCTACCGCCGCGACTATGCGGGCAAGCTCGCCACGCTGGAGCGCTTCCGCAGCGATTTCCCCTCGTCGTCGCTCATGCCCGACGCTCTGCTTGAAATGACCGAGAGCAACATTCGTCTGGGTCGCAACGACAAGGCCGTGGAAATCTACAAAACCCTCACCGAAGAGTATCCCGAAACCTCACAAGGCCGCCAGGGCTACATCCAGATGGCGCTCACGCAGCTCAATATGGGCAACAAGGCCGACGCCATCAAGAGCTACAAGGACATCATAACCCTGTATCCTACCTCGGAGGAAGCCGCCCAGGCCTCGACACTGCTCAAGCATATCTATGCCGACGATGGAAATGTGGAGGATTATGTTGCCTTCATTTCATCCGTTGAGGACGCTCCGCAGATTGACCCGTCGGAAGCCGAACAGCTTGCTTTTGAAGCGGCGGAAAAGGCTTTCGTTACTTCAGGTGACACTTCGCGTCTGAAGACCTTCGTACAGAATTATCCTTCGGCTCAGGCAACTCCCCGCGCTCTCGACATGCTCATGCGTCAGGCTGCCGACGACAACGACGACACGGCGGCCATGGAATATGCCAAGACCATACTCGAACGTTTCCCCGACCACAGTGTGGCTGAGAACGCTCTCGCCGTAAAGGCCGGATGTGACTACCGCCTCGGTCGCGGCTACGACGCCCTCGAGGCATGGCAGAAACTCGAGACAAAGGCTTCTACTCCCGAACGCGTCAATGCCGCCCGCATGGGAATCATGCGCGTGGCGCGTGACCTCGGCGATTACAAGCTCGTGCTCGGTGCCACCGAAAACATACTTGCATCCTCCGCAACCGGAGCTGAAGCCCGCAACGAGGCTGAATTCTCCCGTGCGCTCGCGCTCGCCGAAACCGGAAACGCCGCCGAGGCCCGCAAGCTGTGGCAGGATGCGGCCGGAAACACCGACGACCTCTACGGCGCCAAGAGCTCGTTCTACCTTGCGCAGAACCTTGCCGACAGCGGTGAGGCCGACAAGGCCATGCAGCAGGCTCAGGCACTCGTAAGTTCCGGTACTCCCCACAAGTACTGGCTCGCGAGAGGTTTCATCCTCATCAGCGACCTTTATTCAGCCCAGGGCAAGGATTTCGAGGCCAAGGAGTATCTTGAGGCTCTTAAAGAAAATTATCCCGGTCAGGAAAGCGACATCTTCATGATGATTGATTCCCGACTCAACAAATGAACTATCAGTACGTCTCCGACATGAAATTTTCAGCATCAATACATCATATAGCAATCGTGGCCGCAGCAGCGGCTGCATGTGCCGCTCCCGCCGCTGCGGAAGACCTGCGCACGGAAATCGAGGTTGACCGTACCGTTGTGCCGGTACAGCGTCCGGCCTCGCGCCTTCGCTCCATGTCGCCCGTGCTGGTGACTCCCGATGTCAAGCGTCAGACTCTGAGCATGAGTGAGTATTCGGCTGCGTCCGACTTCGCTCCCACGTTCAATCTGCTCGAACCGGCATCATATCCGGCGCTCCGCCCCCTGTCGACTTATCGCGGCTATGCTTCCGTGGGATATTTCCCCGGATTCAATCTCGGCGCATCTGCCGGATACCGCTTCATAAATAAGGAAAAGACCCGGCTCGGGGCGTGGCTCCAGTACAATGGCTCGTCTTATAACTCCCATATCGCAGCCGGAGGAGACGACCGCCCTACGGTGAGCAACAACACTGTCACCGTGGGTGCAGACTTCGCGCAGCGTTTCGGCAAGAAATCGAACCTCATGATAGGAGTCGATTACACCCATGCGGCGCTCGGGCTTCCCACCGATGCGGATCCGTCGCAGAAGCAGGGCATCAATCTTGCCGATGTAAAGGCCTCCTGGTGGTCGACAGTCGGAAAAGTCGGCTATCATGCCAATTTTGATTTCAGCCACACCGGACTTACAAAGGATATCGCATTTCAGGCTCCGTTGTCGCAAAATCCACGCTCGCTTGCCGCTGCCGGTGAAAACCGCTTCACCGTGGCTCTCGGAGCAATCGGACGGCTTAAATCGGCAGCCTCTTCATGGATTGGAATTGAATTGAAAGCCGATATTCTTCATGTGATGGATGGCCTGTTCCTTAGCGAGGCTCGTACCTACGGGCCATGGGGTGCCGGGGATATGATGATGCCTGTCACCGGCGTGCATATGGCACTCACCGATTATTCCGGACGCACGAGCGGTATATATTCCGTGAAGCCTTATTTCGGTTTCGGAGGTTCCAACGTGCATGCCCGTATCGGCCTTGACGTTGATGTATCCACCGGTGTGGATACCAAATTCCATGTCGCCCCCGATGTGATGATTGACTGGAATCCGGCATCGCAGGTGGCCGTGTATGGCCGCTTTACCGGCGGAGAGGAATACAACACACTCCGTTCGCTGTATGATGTGTCGCCTTTCGCCCCGGGTATCAATACCTACGTCAACAGTTACAGCCCCGTGAAAGGTCGCGTGGGCGTTGTGGCCGGACCTTTCGCCGGAGCCACAGCCGAGGTGTTTGCCGGATATGAGGCAACGCGCAATGTGCCCATGCCTGTTGTGCTGTCGGATGTGAGCTTCTACAATCCCGATGTAATGTACACGGCCATACGTGATTTCAACGGCTTTTTCAGCAACAATCTGAGCGGCTGGCATGCCGGGGTGAACCTGTCATACCGCTGGCGCTCAAAATTCGAGGCCAAGGCCGGATTCCGTATCCTGCCGTCGTCGTACAGCCACGGGCTTGCCGAGTGCCGCGACCGCGCCCGCTACATCGCCACAGCCTCCGTCGAGTTCCGTCCCATCGAAAAACTCAGTCTCGGACTTGACTACGAACTCCGTGCCGGACGTAAATATTACCGTTTCGACCGCTTGACCGACGAAATCGGATATGTGCGCAAGGCCGTCGCGATGTCGAATGTGAGCCGTCTCGACTTCAATGCCACTTACGCCATCACTGATGCGTTCAGTGCCTTTGTGCGCGTCGAGAACATGCTCTGCCGGCGTCCTGAGGTGCTGCCGTTCTACACCGCCCAAGGCCTGCACGGACTCTTCGGTGTGAGCCTGAAATTTTAAGAAACTGTTTCTAAAACAGTTTCTGAATAATTTCTTAAAATACCGCTTTTGCGGCCCTGTCAAAGGCGCTTTTCGCTGCGAAAAGCGCCTTTGAAGCATTTAATTGTAAAAAACGGGCGCCGAAATGGAGTTTTTATAGAGAAAAAACACTATATTTGCAAGCTGAAATAGCGTATTCGTACGCAACCCTCTGTTACGAAAATATTTATTTAATAATCTAAACCATATTTTTATTACATGCAAAGCAAAGGAAATTTAGGAAGCATCGTCGCAGGTGTTATCGCAGTTTTCCTCGTGTTGGTATGTCTGTTCTACCTCTCTTTCACGTTTGTTTCAAACAAGCATGAGAGTGCGGCAGCCCAGTATGCTCTCGTTGAATCAGGCGACAATGACGACGCAGCCTACAACCAGGCTTACAAGCACTACATGGACTCGCTCGGCGAGCAGAAAGTGTACTTAGGTTACTACACCCTTAATGATGTACGCAAATGGGGCGTCGGCCTCGGTCTCGACCTTAAGGGCGGTATGAACGTGATTCTTCAGGTGGACATGCCCGACATGATCCGCTCGATGAAGAGCGGCGACACCGACTCCGTTTTCGAATCGGCTCTCGCAAAGGCTAACGCCGCTGTGGAATCCCACGCCAGCGATGACTTCGTGAGCAGCTTCGTTGAGAATTATCGTGCCGCTAAACCCCAGGCCGACTTCTCCGTACTGTTCCAGGGTATCGTTAACGCCGGTATGAGCGACGACGCTGTGCGTTCGACTCTCAAGGCTCAGGTGAAGGACCGCGTGGACAACTCCGCTACAAACGTGCTCCGCAACCGTATCGACCAGTTCGGCGTTGTTTCGCCCAACATCCAGGTACTTCAGGGCAAAGACGGTCAGATTCTTCTCGAACTCCCCGGTGTGAAGGACCACGAACGCGTCCGTGACCTCCTCCAGCGTTCGGCTAACCTCGAGTTCTACGAAACATATACCGCTCAGGACATCGCCAATCCCCTGTCCTCGCTCGTAAACAACCTCGCAGCTGACTCGGCCTACAACGTTGCTCCCCTTGCAATGCTTCTCCAGACCGGAGGTTATGGCGCGACAGTAGGTTATGCAGCCGATGCCAAGGCCATGGCTCAGATCAACGAGCTCCTCACCTCTCCGGCCGCACAGAATATCCTTCCTTCCGACCTCAAGCTCCGTTGGGCTGTGAAACCCACAACCCGCGTGGATAACAACGGTAAGGAAATCAACTTCGGATTCGCTCTCTACGCCCTCCGTGCCAACGGCGGACATCCCGCCCTCGACGGTAAAGCCGTGAGCGACGCATCCAGCAACTACGACCCCCTGCGTGGCAACGAAGTTTCGATGCGCATGAATCCCGAAGGCGCCCGCGCTTGGGCTCGCGTTACCCGTCAGAATATCGGCAAGCAGGTTGCAATCGTGCTCGACGACCAGGTTTATTCCGCTCCTAACGTCAACGACGCTATCGAAGGCGGCCAGTCGTCAATCACCGGTGACTTCTCAATCGAAGAAGCCCGAGACCTCGCCAACGTGCTCAAGTCGGGTAAGATGGATGCCAAGGTACACATCATTTCCGACATGGTTGTCGGTCCTTCTCTCGGTAAGCAGGCCATCGAAGACGGATTCATTTCCTTCGTTGTGGCTCTGGTGCTCCTGATGATTTTCATGATGGTGTTCTACGGCGTTATCCCCGGCCTCATCGCCAATATCTGCCTTATCTGCAACCTCTTCTTCACCGTAGGTATCTTAGCATCCTTCCAGGCCGTGCTCACAATGTCCGGTATCGCCGGTATCGTGCTCTCGCTCGGTATGGCGGTGGACGCCAACGTGCTCATCTTCGAGCGTACCAAGGAAGAGCTCCGCGCAGGCAAGAACGTGCGTAACGCTCTCGCCGACGGTTACAGCAACGCCTTCTCCGCAATCTTCGACTCCAATCTTACCTCAATCATCACAGGTATCATCCTGCTGCTGTTCGGAACAGGTCCTATCAAGGGCTTCGCCACAACCCTTATCATCGGTCTTGTGTGCTCGTTCTTCACCGCAGTATATCTGAGCCGTCTGTTCTTCCTCTGGTTCTCCAAGACCAAGGCCTTCAACAACCTCACCTTCTCTACTGCAGCCTCGAAGAAGATGTTTGTCAACAGCCTCATCAACTTCCTCGGCCAGCGTAAGGTCAGCTTCACTGTTGTTGGTATCGCCATCGTGATTGTGGCAATCTCCCTCTTCGCACGCGGTCTCAACCAGGGTATCGACTTCTCCGGTGGCCGCAACTACATCGTGAAGTTCGAGAAGCCCGTGAGCACAACAGAACTTCAGGAAGCTCTTGCTCCTGAATTTGAAGGCGGTTCTGTTTCGGTAATCACCATCGAAAGCTCCAATCAGGTT
Source organism: uncultured Muribaculaceae bacterium (assembly GCA_910589055.1). Lineage (GTDB taxonomy): Bacteria > Bacteroidota > Bacteroidia > Bacteroidales > Muribaculaceae > CAG-873. Next base: position 1,347 of record CAJURN010000026.1, on the reverse strand, counting down.
CGTATCTCCACCAACTACAAGATTCAGAGCCAGTACGATGGTCCCGACACCGACAAGGAAATTACAGCAAAACTCTTCGAAGTGCTCAAGCCCTACCTCCGCGAAGGCATGACCGCTGAAGAATTCTCCACCACCGACGCAAGCCAGGGTATCGTGAGCTCGCAGAAAGTAGGTCCGTCCATCGCCGACGACATGCGCACCGACGCATACATCGCCGTTGTGATTGCCCTCATCGCGATGTTCCTCTATATCCTCCTCCGCTTCCGCAACGTGGCCTTCTCCCTTGGCGCCCTCGCAGCCGTGGCTTTCACAGCCTTCACAATCATCGGCTTCTACTCGCTCTTCTACGGCGTGCTGCCCTTCGCGATGGAAGTTGACCAGACATTCATTGCTGCGATACTTACCGTTATCGGTTATCAGATCAACGACACCGTGGTTGTGTTCGACCGTGTGCGTGAAAACGTAGGCCTCTATCCCAAGCAGGACTTCTTCACCACTATCAACAACTCCATCAACACCACCCTCGGTCGTACAATCATGACCTCCTGCTCGACCATCCTCGTGCTTCTGTGTATCTTCATCCTCGGTGGTGATGCAATCCGCAGCTTCACATTCGCGATGCTCTTCGGTGTAATCATCGGTACTCTCGCCACCATCTACGTGGCAGCTCCCGTTGCTTACCTCACCGATTCGCGCCGCAACAAGGCCGCAGCAGCAAAAGCAGCCAAATAACCTCCCCGACCATTCATTCCCATTATATCCGCATCCCGCCCGGCCTCCGAGCGGGATGCGTTGTATTTGAAAGCACCTTTGGTGGAGGGTTAAGGGTGGAAGGGGGAGGGTGAAAGGTGAAAGGTGAAAGGTGAAAGGTGAAAAGTGAAAGGTGAAAGGTGAAAGGTGAAGGGTGAAAGGTGAAAAGTGAAAGGTGAAATTTTGAAAAATAAATTTTTCAAGTGAAGATAATAGTTCCTTTGGCAAAAAACATTTCTCTTCACCTTTCACTTTCCACCTTTCACCTAACCTCAAAAGCAAATTATCTTCCCCCTTTCACCCAACCTCAAAAGCAAATAATCTTTCACTCTTCACCCAATCTCCAGCGTACTATTTTCTTGCCTTTTTACCATTTCACCTTTCTTGCCTGATTTTTCAACGAAAATCCCTATCTTTACAAGATGAAACGGATTTGGGCTATACCGGCAATACTGATGCTGCTTCTGATGCTCGGGGCATGCGGGCTGTCGCGTGCCGACCGCGACGTAGAATCAGCCATTGTCCGCGCCGACTCGCTGATGGAGTCCCGTCCCGACTCCGCCCTCGCCATCCTCACCGCCATCGACCATTCCGCCA
>CAJURN010000025.1 GCA_910589055.1 uncultured Muribaculaceae bacterium | reverse complement strand
CAACCATTGCGGTGAGGTTGTGCTTGTCGGCGAAGGTGTCCATGTAGGTGAGGGTGTTGCTCCATGTCCAGTCAAGACCGTCGGAGTAGTTGCGGCCTGCGGAGTTTGTTGTGCTCTGTTCGAGCGCGTCGATGTAGAATTTGTAGTTGTAGAAGTCGTTGCGCTGGAAGTAGGCGTTGAGGCCGAACTGGGTGCGGAATGTCAGCTTCTCGATGGGGTTGATCTGAATGTAGGGATTCATCATCAGCGACATCTTGCGGGTGTTGTTGTCCATTCGGGCAAGGCTTGCCGCGGGGTTCCAGGTCTGGTTGTTGTAGGAGCGCTGGTAGTTGTTCATGGGGTTCTCTGTGTCCCATGTGCCGTCCTCGCGGAAAACGGGGGTGGTGGGGTCCATTGCCATTGCCGCGCCGAAGAGGTCGGGAGTGTTGTCCCAGTTTTCCATGCTCGGGGCAAGGTCCATACCGGCCTTGATGTACTTGTTGAAGGTGTATTCGGTGTTGAGTCGTACGTTCACCTTGTCCCAGTAGCCGTAGTCGTACTGCGAGTTGTTGCGGAAGTAACCGAGCGACAGGCTGTAAACGAACTTGTCGTTACCGCCGCGCACGCTCAGCGAGTAGTCCTGCACGAGAGCGGTCTCGTTGATAACCTCGTTCCACCAGTCGGTACCGTCGACATCGGCGTAGCTTTCGTAGGGGGAGTTCCAGGGAGCCACACGGTTGTCGTTGGAGTAGCGGGTCTTGAACACTTTCTCATATTCATTGGCCCATGCCATCTTGGGCTTGGCGATGGTCTGCCAGCCTACTGATGCTGCGAAATCAACACTGGTCTTGCCGGATGCGCCTTTCTTGGTGGTGATGATTACAACACCGTTTGAAGCGCGCGTACCGTAGATTGCCGAAGCGGATGCGTCCTTGAGCACTTCCATCGACTCGATGTCGTTGGAGTTGATGTTGTTGATGTTGCTGGCCTGGAGGGGCACACCGTCAACAACATACAGAGGATCGCTGCCGTTGATTGAGGTAATACCGCGGATGATGACCTTGGGAGTGGTACCCGGGCCGCCGCCGCTCATCACCTGCACGCCGGGAAGGCGTCCCTGAAGGGCGTCCATTGCGTTGCCGGTGAGCACTTCGCTGATTTCAGCACCCTTGATTGATGAAATGGAGCTGGTAAGGTCGGATTTCTTGGCAACACCGTAACCTACGACTACGAGCTCGTCGAGCGCGGACTTGCTTTCATCCATAGCCACATCAATGCTTGTGCGGCCCTTCACGTCAACTTTCAGGTCGTTGAATCCGACGTAGCTGAAGAGTATCGAGGCGTCGGAAGGCACGTTTTTCAAGGAATAATTACCGTCGAGGTCGGTTGTGGTGGCGATAAGGGAATTCTGAACCCTCACGGAAACGCCGATCAGCGGCTCCCCGTCGGTGGCAGAAGTCACCACACCTGTCACTGTCAGGTTCTGGGCCGAAGCCGACAGACCGAACAGTAACAGAAGTAAGGCTAATATTTTATTTTTCATTGTTGAAACGTTTGGAGGTTTTTAGTTCATGGGAACGAGTTTGGCGCGCTCGGTGTGGGCATCGAAGATGAGCTTGTAGTTGCCGCCCTTGGCAACCTTCATCTTGCATTTGGTGTCGGAAACGAACTGCTTGCGGTAGTCTTCCGAGCCCCAGCTGTCGAGGTTGAATCCGGGCACGTCGCCGTATTTCCAGTCAAAGTAGTCCTTGTTGTTCTGATAGTGGGGGGTGTCGGGATGGTAGTTGCCGTAGAATTCCCACTTTTCAGGTTCGTTTTCCTGGTTGCATCGCCAGCTTGCAAAGTTCCACCATCCGTCGTGGTGCCAGTTGTGAATCATGAATTCAAGATCCTGGCCTGCGGTAAGACGCCAGTCTTCCAGCACATAGATATGCGGGTTGTTGCTGTCCTGGGTCATCTTGCTTACATTTTTCGGGTCGGATGCGGGACCGAAATAGAATTCCTGCCACCATATGCCGTCCATATTGTCGGGGTTTGTCTCCCACCAGGTATTCAGGTCGTCGGAGCCGTAGTGCAGGTGCATCACGGGGTCGATAGCCTCGGCTACGGAGTAGGTGGAGGTGCTGTATGCGCCTGTCTTGGTGTTGAAATCAATCAGGTAGTACACGCCCGCTTCGTTGAGGGTGATGCGGCCAACGGTTTCGGGGTCGTCGCCGAGCACCGATGTATCTTCGGGGTCAGGACCGAAGCAGATGGGCGAGAAGTCGGTTTTCTGCGGGATGAAGCAGATTTTTGTTCCGGCTTTTTCGTTGTAGTAGCGTGCGCGGTAGGTGAAGGGAGCCACGTGGTCCACAAGTACGGGCACACCGAAGATGTCGCTGTTGAGGTCTTCGGCCTTTTCAACGTCGGCAAGGTATACTTTCTCGAAGTCGGGGAGTTCGGAAACGGTCACCAATGAGTTGATTGAGGTAGAGCGTACTTCATCGTTCTGCGCAGGAAGGTCGTAGGCCGTGATGGTTGCGCGGTATGCTCCGGTCTTGGAAGGGAGGGGAAGTTTCTGAGCGAACTCAAACTTCTTCTCGCCGCCGGCCTCGATGCGCATCGGGAATCCGTCGACTCCGGGAAGGGCCACAGTCACGTAGTCCACACCGCGGTTGTCTTCGATGGTGAATTTGAGGTTGAACAGGGTCTGCTCTTTGATAAGCACGGTGATCGACTTGTCGGGCGACGCTGTGAAAACAGGGTCGGTGTAGTCGGCGTCGAGCGTCACAAGCAGCGTGCCTGTGTCCTGACGTCCGCCGATGTCGGTCACGGTTACTTCAATCTCGAACTTCTCGGCTGTCTCTGTGTCTTTTACAAGGAATTTGTAGTCGAGGTCGTATGCCGTCAGCGGTTCACCATAGATGTCGATGATGTCGATGGTTTTGTTGAGATTCAACGGGTGGCACACGAGTTTGATAGATGCGATGCCGTCGGCATCGGTAATCTGTCCGGCAATGTGGATGGTCTGTCCGGCTTCAATGCTCAGGTGTTCGGCCGTGAGGTCGAGCTTGGGAGCGGAGCCGTCAACATCTTTCCATTGCTCATTGTCGTCGCATGAAATCATGCCGCACGACAGAAGTAAGGACAAAGCAGCTAATGCTTTGATTTTTGGATACTTCATGGAGTAAGATTTAATGTTGTGATAATGAATTTCGGTATAAAAACTATGCAAAATTAATACATATGTAAAGATACACCATACTCTTTAAGGAAGATTAACGTATTTAACACGAAAAAAAGCACCCTCCGGAATTTTCCGGAGAGTGCTTCTTTTCTTGCCGGCCGAAGGCAATCGCCTTCCTAACCTGTTTTACCACTTCAAGTTGACGCTTGCGTAACTTGAATATGGTAAGTTACTTTACAAGAACTTTCTTCGCACCGATGATATACATGCCGGTGGTGAGGCCTTCGGCAGCTTCTGCGGCATTTACATTGGCGCGGACAAGTACGCCCTGCATGGTGTAGACGTTGACAAATGTCTCAGCGTCGGCAGTCACGGCGTCAATTCCGGTGGGAATGGTCTCGTAGGCCGAGATTGTGTGGATTTCGGATTCGTGAGCGCCGTCGGCAGTTGTGGTGTAGTAGTGGAGCTTGTCGCCGTCGTTGAGGGTGATTTCCTCGCCGTTGTACTGCTGATAGTCGGCCTCATCTTTGGAGGGAGCGGCAAACATGGCTACTGATTCTTCCTTGGCGGGAGCTTTTTCGATGGTGTAGTAAAGGATGTAGCCGTCAACTTCGCCATATCCGCTGATTGTGAATTTGGCTTCTCCGTTTTCATCAACATGGATTACGTCCTCGTATTCCACCTGTACGCCGTTGGTGGGAGCGAGAGTGCTTTTGCCGAACACATGGAGAGTGGTTTCACATTCGTCGGCGAGATACTTGAACGATTCTGCCGAGATAGCCTTGAGGGTGTATGTGCCGGGAGCGTCGATTGCTATTGTGAGTTCGCCATCCTCGTTGATGTAAGCCTCGGCGGTTTCAGAAAGAACATCGTTTTTGTACACTTCAAAAGATACTTCGCCGTCGAAGCCTTCGGGAGTGATGGAAGGGATTACGGCATTTCCGGTTGAGATTGCGTAAGATGTTTCAGTGAAAGCGATGCCGGGCTTGGCGATAAGGCCGAAGTAAACGGAGCTGTTTTCGCCGCCGTCAATAAAGTAGCCTTCCATTTTGCAGACGAACTTGGATGCGTCGCCCCAGCCGGTCACGAGAGTGGGAGCATCGGCGCGGTTGGCCGGCTCAAAATAAAGTCCGATGGGGAGTTCGTTGGTAAGGTCGGAGGCTTCGATGGAGATTGCCTTCTCCATAAACACATTGAAAGAATTGTTACCGGAAATACGGGTGTTTTTTGATCCGGCAAAAACTTCACCGTAGCCTTCGGGAACTTCACATTCAGTGATTGTCACATTTTCAAGGTTTAAGATAGCGTTATTTTTGGATGCGACAATACCCTGGATGTGTGTAGATTTGTAATTGGAAATGTTGACATTTCTTAAGGTAAGAGTTGAACCGGCTTCTTCTGCCAGGAAGTATGCGTTGGCGCGGTTTATGTTAATGCTCGTGAGAGCAAGTCCTTCAACGATAAGATTGCTCTTTCCTTTTGACAAGAACACGCGGTTGTTTTTTGTGAGTGTTACGGTGGGAGTAGTTCCCTCAAGTGCTTTTACAGTAATGGTGCGACCATCTGAAATATCCATTCCACCTTCTGTGGTGACGTCTTTCTTGACAATAATTGTTTCTTCGTTTTGGGCGGCATTGCGGGCATCGTCAAAGAGGTAGTAACCGGTCTGGGCGTTTTCAAGGGCAACGTTTGATTCGAAGTACTGAAGCTCGTTGCCACTGGCTTTACGGTACACACAGCCGTTCACGTTGTTGGCGATGCGGAACTTGGTATGGTCGGTTGTGCCGAGTACGAGCGCATTTCCGAACGCACGATTGTCAGCAACGTAGATGTCGATAGGAGTCGTGTTTGTGAGGTTGGTTGCACTGTCGATACGTTTGGTACCATCGAATTGTACGGAAATAACATTGTTGCCTGCAATATTAAGATGTGCAGCTCCATTGTTCTGAATCCATATCTGTCCATTCCCTTCAACCATGGGGCAATTTACCATCTTGACATCCGTCAGGTTAACAGTAGCATAACCTGAGCTGTTCTTGATATTGATTATACGTGTAACAGCAGCCGAGTGGTCGCAGTTTTGGAATGTAACATTATTAATGTTGAGAACGCCGCCGTGCGAAGCCTCGAAGTCATCCTTTGTGGTGGCAATATTATTTCCGTCGATAATCAGGTTTTCGAGGGTTGTTGTACCGCTGCCGAGAAGGAAAAGCATATAACCGTCTTTCTGTCGGCTTAGGGTTTCCGAGCCGGTAGCACCTTTCACGGTTACAATCTTGTCATTGAAATTGATGCGTGAACCGATTGTCAGGTCCTGGTTTACTACGAGGACATCGTTGTCCTCCACTGCGTTGATGGCGCTCTGGAGGTCGTCATATCCGACTCCTGTGGTTTCGTTGAGGACGGCTGAGTCCTGGGCCGAAACGTTGAATGAGCACAGCGCTCCTGCAAGGAGTGCCAATGCTGCTGTGTAGATTTTTTTCATGTTTATTTAATATTTCGGTTATTTTGGATTTTAGGTTTACCGCAATATAATACGCCCGACTGTCGCGCCACACTCAACACATCCCCAAAAAACATTTCCTACCAGCCCCATCCGCCCTGATGCGTAGAAAAATTCGCCTAATCTCCGCATTTTTTTGCGGAGAATAATTTGCGCCTTACTTGATGTATTTGCCCGAGGAGGTCAGGACGAGGGTCCCGGCGGGGACATCGCCGGAGAGGGGGCGGCCTTTGAGGTCGTATTCCTTTCCGCGGAATTCATTGTCAGGGCTAAGCTGAGTGGCGGAAAGGCCCGAAGGCTTGTCGGCGGAGATTTCAAATTTCGACAGTTTGAGCTCGGGCGACGAGGCCGTCACGGTGAAGGTCAGGGTGGAAACGCCCGCCGGAAGTTCCACGAGTGCGAATTGTCCGTCAAACGGCGCCGCCGTGCCGCCGCTTGCAGCTACCGATATTGATGATTCAGCGATATTTTGGCCGTGGAGACATATCCAATATTTTCCGCCCTCAATGGTTGCCACTGTAAATGTCATGCTGTCGCCGTCGGACAGGTCGGAAACCATCAGTGACGAATCCTCGATGTGCATGCCGCCGTCGGGGCGGTACCATGAGGTATTTGGAGCCGCAGGACTGGCGCTGTGGCAGGTATGGTTCTGAGCGCCCCCTGCTTCGGCCGGATAGTAGTCGTAGTCGGCAAAAGATATTGACGCCGGCACAACAGGGATTCCCGACTCCTTGATTCCGCTTGAGAAAGTCACTGCTTCCCCGGCCATTCCTTCCGGCAGACGCTTTGTGAGCGTTCCCCAGCCCTTCCATTCATAGAACCAGTTGGCGGGCTTGCCCCAGCTTTCATGGCCGTAGGTATCAATCATGTAGTCGCGGTAGCGTATCAGCCACTTTGTGGATTCCGCGGGAAGTCCGGCACGGGTGGAGTAGTGGGCAAGCGCCTGCTCGCGGCATCCGCCCTGGGCGAGATTGTCGCCGCGTCCGTCAGGCGATACATCCACGCTTTCCCAACGTCCGCTGCGTGCGCGTGTGCGCAGGAAAAGCCCGTTGTCAAGGCTTACCTCGTTTTCATCGAAGGTATATCCCCTTGGCTCCCACGGCTCTGTCTGCTCCGGATAGGAGCGTAATGCGCTGAGGTTGTAGCGGAAAGTCCATTCAAGGCCTGTGAGGATTCGGTTGTCAAGGGCGGAGTAAAGATTATCTCCCTGGTTCCATGCCAACTCGGCGATGTCGGCAAGCAATTGCACTCCTACGAGCGCGTGACCTTGGTCGCGGCATGCTTCCTGAGTCTGTCCGTTGGCATATATATAATGTTGTAGCTGTTCGTCGTAGCCGTAATCCTCTATCGAATTCTCGCGTCCGCGAAGCGAGTACACGGTCATGGCATCAGTGCTCTGTCCGGCATCGGGGTTCGGCGAAGTCACGGGCGGTCCGGCAACGTATGGCAGGTCATCCGAGCGGTGGGGCAGGGCGTTGATATACCTCAGGGCGCGGTCGTAGATTTTCTCGTTGTCAAGAAACACACCCATCGCCATCATGGCACGTGCCGCAAACAAGCCTTGGTTTCCATGGCGCGATGCGTCAAAGTTGAAGATGTTCCAGTAGAATGTTATGCCGTTGGCCTCGTCGTCCATGCTTGCACAGGTGTCGTAAAGGTTTTCCGAGGATGAATACCGGGGATACACGAGCATGTCGGCGAAGCGCTGGCGGTCGTCGGCGCTCCATCCGTGGTAGTCTCTCATCAGTTCCGCGGCCTCAATGAGCAGATACACCTTGCCATTGTCGAGCGGCGCGGTACCGCGGGCGCTTGTGGAGGTATAGTGTGAGTTGGCGTTGAGATATTCCACGGCTTTGCGGGCATATGATTCGTCGCCGGTGATGTGCCACAGGAGTGCGAGATCATGTGCACGCCGCCCGTCTACCCCTACCGTGCCGTTGAATTTCCCTTCGTATATTTTGCTACCGCGGTCCGACACATTTGCGCCCGTGGATGAATAGCCCGATGTGCACAGGGCGTTGAATGTGGAGAGATACGGCTCAACTCCGGCTTCGACCATCAGCTTCATGCGGTCGAGATCGGCACGGGTGTATGAAAGTCCCGGGTGAGAGAACTGACGCTGTGCGACGGAGGAGAGGAATACAGCGGCACCAAGTGCCATGGATATAATAATTCGTTTCATACATCTATATACGTACTTTGGCCGCCGCTTACTCAATCACGAAAAAAATATCGCGGCAAGTACATAAAATCCGTACATATTACGTAAATTTGCGCAAATTTAATTCTCTAAAAAAATGACCATCGACCGCTATAAGCTCTGGCGCACGTCGAAAGACTATTTCTTCATTAACCTCGGCGTTGCAATCTACGCCTTTGGTTTCTGTGCGTTTATCCTTCCCGAAAAGGTTGTGATTGGCGGACTTGCCGGTTGGGGCACCATCGTGTACCTTACTACCGGCATCCCGGTAGCAATCACGCAGTATGTCCTCAACCTCATTCTTCTTGCAATGGCTTTCAAGATAGTAGGAAAGCAATTTGTTATAGGCACGCTTTATGGCGCCACGATGATATCGGTGTTTGTGGGTATTTTCCAGCCTCTTTTCTCGGAGGGATTGACCCATGAGCCGTTTATGAATATCGTGATAGGAGGCACCTTGGCCGGGTTGGGCATAGGCATGACATTTGTCCACAACGGAAGCTCCGGCGGTACGGATATTATCGCGGCGATGGTGAACAAGCGTTCCAACGTGAGCATAGGCCGTATGATGCTCTACGTGGACGTAGTCACGATTTCACTTTCGTTTTTCATCTTCCACGAACTCGACAAGATGGTCTACGGCTTCGTAGTGCTTTTCCTTGTATCATATATGGCCGACCAGGTGATTTACACCAACCGCCAGGCCGTTCAGTTCACGATTTTCTCCCGCCATTGGGAAGAAATCGCAACGGCAATCAACAATGATGCCAGCCGCGGCTGCACAGTCCTGACAGGTATGGGCTGGTACAGCAAGCAGGAAGTGAAGATGCTTGTTGTGATGTGCCGCAAGATTGAGAGTGTCACAATTTTCAGAATAATCAAGAGTATCGACCACGATGCCTTCGTCACGCAGGCAAATGTAAACGGCGTCTACGGCAAAGGCTTCGACGAACTCAAAGTAAAAATGCGCCCCGTAGAGAAAGCGCCGGATCAGAAATCATCGGCCAAAGCGCCCCAGGTGCGCCGCAGCAATGAGGAAGAATAAATCCCTCTGCCAATGAACCGTACAGGCCTTTGAGGCGTTATTTCTGTTAAGAAAAAATGTTCCCTATGAAAGAATACAAACATCTTGTACCCTATATCCAGCAGGCAATACGTTCCAATTGGGAAGAGCTTGCCCTTACCGATTTCAACGGACAATCGTTTCAATTCCGTGACGTGGCACGTAAGATTGCCAAGCTGCACCTTCTGTTTGAGAGCTGCGGACTTAAGCCCGGCGACAAGATAGCCCTCTGCGGCAAAAACAGCGCCCAGTGGGCGATAGCCATGCTCGCATCGCTCACCTACGGTACGGTTGCGGTGCCTATCCTGCACGATTTCAAGGCCGACAATATCCATCACCTTGTCAACCACAGTGATGCGCGGCTTTTCTTCGTTGACTCGTCAACGTGGGAGAATCTCGACCATGACACGATGACTAACCTTCAAGGTGCGCTACTTATCAACGATTATTCGCTCCTGTTTTCCCGAAATAAAAAGCTCGAGGAAGCGCGAAAGAATCTCAACCGCCTTTTCGGCGAGAAATATCCCGACCGTTTCACTCCCGAGGATGTGAAATATAAGGAAGACCGCCCCGACCAGCTCGCGCTCATCAACTATACTTCCGGTTCGACAGGTTTCTCGAAGGGAGTGATGCTCACCTACGGCAATCTGTGGTCGAATCTCCAGTATTGCATCGACGGACTCACCTTCCTGAACCCCGGCGACTCGATGGTGTGCATGCTTCCGCTTGCCCACATGTACGGGCTTATGGTGGAGCTGATACATACCTTTGTGAAAGGCTGCCACATCTATTTCCTTACTCGCACGCCTTCGCCCAAGGTTATCATGGAAGCCTTTGCCACGGTCAAGCCCAAACTTATTGTGGCCGTGCCTCTCATCCTCGAAAAGATTATCAAGACCAAGGTGTTCCCGATGCTCGACAAGCCTCTGATGAAGATTCTGATGCACGTGCCTTTTGTCGACGACCATCTGCTGAACAAAATCAAGGAGAAAATCGAGCAGACTTTCGGCGGTAATCTTAAGGAAATGATTATCGGCGGCGCGGGTCTCAATAAGGAAGTGGAGGCGTTTCTGCGCAGAATAAAATTCCCGTACACCGTTGGCTACGGCATGACCGAGTGCGGCCCTCTCGTGGCCTATGCGCCCTGGGATGTGCAGCGCCCCGGCAGTTGCGGACGCATTGTCGACCGCATGGAAATGAAGGTCGATTCTCCCGACCCGGCTTCCGTTCCCGGCGTTCTGTGGGTCAAAGGCGCCAATGTGATGGACGGATACTACAAGAATCCCGATGCCACAAAGGCGGTGATGGCTCCCGACGGATGGATGAATACGGGCGACATCTGTCAGGTCGACGCCGACGGATTTATCTATATCCGCGGCCGCGACAAAAATATGATTCTCGGCCCGTCGGGACAGAATATCTATCCTGAGGAAATCGAGCAGATTCTCAACAACATGCCTTACGTCAACGAATCGCTTGTTGTGGAGAAGAATGGAAAACTCGTGGCTCTTATCTATCCCGACATCGAAAACGCCTCGCGCCAGGGAATGTCGATGGATGCGATTTCGGAAATCATGCAGCAGAACATCAAGAAGCTCAACGAGGAACTGCCGTCGTACAGCCAGATTTCCGACATGAAGATTTTCCAGGAAGAATTCGAAAAAACGCCCAAGCGCTCCATCAAGCGCTATCTGTACAGCTGAAGCGGATGATGGACATCATTGAAGCCATGCGGCAAAGGAGGTCGGTGCGCACCTTTGACGGTGCGCCGCTTCCGGCTGAGGACCGCAAACTTCTGTTGGCTTTTGCTGCCGGATTGAGCTGTGAGTTCGGCCCGGCCCCGACGGTAAGGATCAAGGAATTCAATTTGCAATCCGGATTCCGTCCCGGGACCTATGGCATGATAAAAGGCGCTGCCGATTTTTTCATGCTCGGTTATGGCGATGGCGACCGGGAGCTTTTGGCAGCCGGATATTGCTTCGAAAAGGTGGTGCTCAAAGCCTGGCAGCTCGGCTACGGCACATGCTGGATTGCGGCTACATTCAAAGGCACAGATTTTGAAACCGCCGAAGCATGGCCTGAAGGCACGGCGCTACGGATAGTCTCGCCTGTCGGTGTGGCCGAAAAGCCCGGATTGAAGGAGCGGTTTGTCCGCTTTTCCATCGGAAGCAAGAACCGCAAGCCTTTTTCCGAACTCTTTTTTGAGGATGATTTTGGCAAGACACTCACCGAGGGCAGCCGCTTTGGAGAGGCATTGGAAATGATGCGCCTCGCCCCCTCGTCGAGAAACGCCCAGCCGTGGCGGGCTGTCGTAGTCGGCAATACTGTGCATTTCTATTACGTTCCAAAAAGCGGTCTGTCGGTTCTTGACTGTGGCATCGGTCTTTGCCATTTCCACGAAACCGAAAGATTCCATGAGCGCAAGGGAAGTTTCCTCGGGGTAAAAAATTATCCCGCTCCCCCCTCCAATCTCAAATATCTGATTTCTTACATCGCCGCAGAATAAGCCAGGCTTGAATGGTGATTGTGTAAATAAATGTTAAGTGAAGAACCAACAGGGCTTGTCCCGTTGTTCTAAATTCACTAAACTGTTTATTTATGAGAAATCACATTATGAAAGTCCTGACGGCTGCAATCGCCGTGTTTGTGTTCATTCCGGGCACATCGTTCGATGTGGCGGGAAGTACCGGACTTGAAGGACTCGGCGACCCGAAACTGGATTCGCTCATAGAAGTGGCGCTGCGGCAGAACTACGACGTTGCGGCAGCCGCCAAGAGAATTTCCGTAGCCCGAAACAACATGCTCTCGGCCCGTGGAGCCTATTTCCCTCAGATAGGATTGTCGGCGGGATGGTCGCGCGACCGTGTGCCCGGAGCGGTAACCCCGGGTGCGAGTTCGTCGTATGAATCGTCTTTTTCCGGAATGGCTAATATGAGTTGGGAAATTGACGTGTTCGGAAAAATCACACGGCAGGTGCGCGAGAAGAAAGATCAGATAAAAGTGACATCGGCCGAATATGGCGGTGTCATGGTGTCGGTTGCTTCCGAACTTGCATCGGCCTACGTACAGCTCCGCCTCGCCGAGGCTCAGCGCGAGCTTGCCCGCCAGCATGCGGCACGGCAGGCTCAGGTGGTACACATCACCGAAGTGCGCCACGAGACGGGACTCGCATCCATGCTGGACGTATCGCAGGCAAAGACAGTTTATTATTCCACCACTGCATCAATCCCCTTGCTCGAATACAATATCCGCTCGGCACAGAACTCGATAAAAGTACTCACCGGCGAGGAAATCGGCAATATTGGCCTCCTTTCGGCGCCTGACACAGCTGTGGATTCCACTCTCATGCCGGGTCACGACCTCTCGCTCGGAGCACTGACCTACAAGGTGCTGATGCCGCGCGAGTTGCCAATGCAGCTTGTCGACAAGCGTCCGGATGTTGTGGCGGCCAAGCGCAGTGTGGCCGTGGCTGCCGACGCCTTGGGTATTGCCAAAAGCGATTATCTGCCCACTCTTACACTTACCGGTTCGATAGGTACCCGCGCCCATAACGCAGGCGACCTTTTTACGGGTAACAGTTTTGTGTATTCAATCGCCCCGACTTTGTCGTGGACACTTTTCGACGGCCTTTCGCGACGCTACAATGCCGTAGCTGCGCGTGCCGACATGGAAGCGCAGATCGACAATTACAACATGACTATGCTCACAGCCGTGGAAGAGGTGGACAACGCATTTGTAAAGTACAATACCATTTTACGTAATATCGACGCCTTGGAGGATGTTGTGAAGTGGAGCACAGAGGAAGAACGTCTTTCGCTCGACCTTTACAAGCAGGGGCTTACGGCATTTTCCAATGTCGTGGATGCCCAGCTTAATCTGCTCGAGTCGCAAAACTCGCTTCTGACGGCTCAAGGCAACGCCCTCATCGCCCTTATTGACCTCTACAAGGCTCTCGGCGGAGGTTGGAAAGAATAACAAAAAATCCCTGAATCAAAAAACTCGCTAATATATGAAAACATCAGCTTTTGCACTCGTGCTCGTCGGGAGCATTTCTCTCGGGGCATGTTCGGGCCACGATTCGTCTTCCGACACATCTTCGGAGACTCCGCGAATCGACGTGGCGTATCCGGTGGTTGATTCCGTGATGCTCCACCGCACTTATCCGGGCTATCTTACAGCCGACAAAGAGGTGGATTTGGTTGCGCGCGTCGATGGCTATCTCGTCGCACACCCATACAAGGCAGGCGATTTTGTCAAGGCCGGAACAGTTCTGTTTCAGATTGAAGACCGCAACTACCGCGATGCCGTGAATCAGGCCGAGGCAGCACTCTCCACCGCACAAGCCACTTTGAAATATTCCGAATCGAGATATGAGGCCATGAAAAAAGCCTTGGAGAGCGACGCCGTGAGCGAGATGGAAGTTGAGCAGGCAAAAAGCACGCTCGACGAGGCACGGGCTTCTGTGAGCAACGCCGAGGCAGCCCTGCGCACGGCTCGAACCACTCTGTCATACTGCACCGTGTGCGCGCCTTTCGACGGCCATGTGTCGAATATCAACTATAATGAAGGCGCATACTTGTCAGGGGCAGGGTCGCCCGTGGTTCTTGCAACGATTTACGACGACGCTGTCATGACAATGAACTTTTCGATTGAGGACGAGGGCTATCTCGAGCTTGTCAACGCCCGTCAGAGCACCGACCTTGACCTTTCCGCGATGCCTCTGAAATTCAGCGAGGACTTGCCCCATTCCTATACTTGCGATTTAAGCTATCTCGCTCCCCACATCAACACTGCCACGGGAACAATGACCGTGCAGGGCAGTGTCAAAAATCCGTATAACGAGCTGAAAAGCGGTATGTATGCCCAGGTTGAGCTGCCATATCAGGCCGAACCCCATGCAATACTGATTCTCGACTCGTCGATAGGCACCGACCAGCTCGGAAGTTATGTGTATGTCGTCAACGACTCCAACAAGGTAGTGTACACGCCCCTGAAGACAGGCGAACTCTACAACGATACACTCCGCATCGTCAACGAAGGTCTCACCCCGCAATCCCGCTATGTCACCAAGGCCATGCTCAAGGTGCGCGATGGAATGGAGGTAGAGCCGGTAGTACGCAAATAAATTCACCACGATAAAACGGCATATTATGTTCAGCAAATTTTTTATCGACCGCCCTATTTTCGCCACAGTACTTGCCGTGCTCATGATTTTGGCAGGTCTGCTGACGGTGAGGACGCTTCCGGTGGCGCAGTTTCCCGACATCACACCTCCCACGGTGATGGTGATGGCTACCTACCCGGGAGCCGACGCGAAAACCGTTGCGGAAGCTGTCGGAGTTCCTATCGAGGAACAGGTCAACGGCGTGGAGGGAATGATGTACATGAGCTCAAGCTCCGGCTCCGACGGCTCATATAATCTTACAGTGACATTCGAGAACGGCACCGACCTCGACGAAGCCGCCATCAAGGTACAGAACCGTGTGGCTATGGCCGAACCGACCTTGCCATCCACCGTAAAGCAGCAGGGCGTCACCGTGACTTCCCGCTCGTCAAACATCATACTTTTCATAGCGCTGCAATCAAATGATCCCGAGCGTTACGATGCCCTTTACCTTACCAACTACGCCAAACTCAATATCGTTGACGAGCTCTCGCGAATCGACGGCGTGGGCGGTGTGGATGCCTTTGGCGCGGGCGAGTACAGCATGCGAATATGGCTCGACCCCGACAAGATGCGTGTGCGCAACCTTACGGTCGACGATGTGATTTCGGCCATCGAGAGCCAGAATATGGAAGTGTCGGCGGGCAGTATCGGCGCGCCCCCGGTGTCTGCCGGGCAGCAGTTCCAGTATTCACTCACGGCATCGGGACGACTCAGCACGCCGGAGGAATTCGGAAATATCGTGATACGTACGTCCTCGGCCGACGGCTCTATTCTGCATCTGCGCGACATCGCCACAGTGGATTTGGGCAGCGAAAGCTATTCCATGGTGTCGCATGTCTCCGGAAAGCCTTCGGGACTGATCGGCATCTACCAGCTTCCGGGCGCAAATGCGCTCACGGTTGCCAAGGCTGTGGAAAAACGTATGACTGAACTCAAGGAATACTTTCCCGAAGGAGTGGATTACAGCGTGATTCTCGACACTACCGACTTTGTGGATGCGTCAATCGACGAGGTGCTGTGGACTTTCCTTGAAACCACCTTGATTGTGATGCTCGTGATTCTGCTTTTCCTTCAGAACTGGCGAGCCGTAATCATTCCGATGCTCACGATTCCGGTGTCGCTTGTGGCTACATTCGCGGTCATGAAAGTGATGGGATTCACCATCAATACGCTCACGCTGTTCGGCCTTGTGCTCGCCATAGCCATTGTGGTGGATGATGCCATAGTGGTGGTGGAGGACTGTTCGCGACTGGTTCAGGACGGCACCATGACCTCGCGCCAGGCCGCCGAAAAGGCCATGGAAGAGTTGCAGGGGCCAGTCGTTGGCGAAGTGCTTGTGCTTCTGTCGGTGTTCATCCCCACGGCTTTCATTTCCGGAATCACGGGGCAGCTTTACAAACAGTTCGCTCTCACGATTGCCGTTTCCACCGCGTTCTCAGGCTTCAACGCCCTTACCTTTACTCCGGCCATGTGTGCGTTGTTCCTGAAGCCCATCGGCGAGCCGAAATTCTTCCTGTACAAATGGTTCAATAAAATATTCGACAAGACAAAGAACGCCTACGATGGCTTCGTGGGCAAGATGCTACGCCATCCGTTGCTCGCGCTTGTGATTTTCGCCGTGATATGCGGCGGAGCTTTCTACGGCTTCATGCGCTGGCCCACAAGCTATGTTCCGGAGGAGGACATGGGCTATTTCATGACTTCCGTCCAGTTGCCCACGGGTGCATCAATCGAGCGCACCGACAGTGTGGTTACGCGCCTTTCCGAGAAAATCCGTCAGCTCCCGCAGGTTAAGGATGTGATGAGTGTGACAGGCAACTCATTTGTCGGCGGCGGTGCGGGAAGCAATCTTGGCTCATTGTTCGTGATTCTAAAGCCTTGGAACGAGCGCAAGGGCAGCCGCAACAGTGTGGACGCAGTGATGAGGAATGTCGACGAGCTTGCCGCTCCGATTCAGGAAGCTGTCATTTTCTCCGTCAATCCGCCATCCATTCCCGGACTTGGCATGACGTCGGGCCTTCAGATGCAGATTCTCGACATCAACAATCTCGGACCGAAGGAACTCGCGCAGGTTATTGATGAGATACAGCAGGCTGCCGAGAAGTGTCCGGAGCTGAAGCAGGCAACTTCGCTCTACCAGGGAGAAGTGCCGCAGTATGCTATCTCGATTGACCGCGACAAAGCCCAGCTCCAGGGACTCACGATGGACGGCATATATTCAGCGCTGTCATCGTTCATGGGCGGGTCGTATGTCAACGACTTCGTGAAGTTCGGACGAGTGTATCAGGTCAATCTGAGCGCCGCATCCGATGCCCGCAGCAAAGCCGAGGATGTTCTTAAGCTCAGTGTGCGCAACTCCTCCGGAGAGATGGTTCCGTTCTCATCGTTCGCTACGGTGAACCCCACCATGGGCGAGCCTTCGGTCGACAGATACAATATGTACACCACGGCATCCATAACCGGTTCTCTCGCCTCCAATGTCAGCTCATCGGCAGGTATCAAGGCCATGGAGGATATTGTGAAAGATGTGGCCGGGTCGTCCTTCTCCTACGCATGGACGGGCGAGGCATATCAGGAAACTCAGGCCGGAACCACAATCACGATGGTACTGCTGTTCGCGGTCATAATCACTCTGCTTGTGCTTGCCGCGCAGTATGAGTCGTGGACCGACCCTGTGGCTGTCGTGATTACCACGCCGACGGCGATTCTCGGAACGGTAATAGGATGTATATTCATGGGTCAGAGCATCAGCATCTACACCCAGATAGGTATTATCCTGCTGCTCGGTATGGCCGCGAAAAATGCGATTCTGATTGTCGAGTACGCCATGGACTTCCGCAAGTCGGGAGTGCCCGTGCGGAAAGCGGCAATGGATGCCGGAAGCATCCGTCTGCGTCCTATCTTGATGACGGCGCTTGCCTTTGTGTTCGGTGTCATGCCCATGCTTTTTGCCACGGGAGCCGGCGCAGCAAGCCGAATTTCCCTCGGTACGGCTGTTGTGTTCGGTATGGCTGTCAACGCCATCCTCGGCACCCTGTTTGTCCCCAACTTCTGGGAGCTGCTTCAGAACTTCCAGGAAAAATATCTGTCGAAAGTATTTGCGTCGGGAAAGACCACACCTCCCGCCAACAATACCAATGACACTACCACCACCGTATAACGCTTCATAATGTTCAAATAAGCGCGTGGGGCGGCCCGGACCAATTGCCGGACCGCCCCACATTTTTTTTCGTATCGGAAAACGTGCGTTATAAAAAAATCAATCTAATTGCTTTGTTACTTTGTGATTTTCCAAACAGTTCCTTCGGTAAGCGTGATGAATAGGTCGCCGCTTACGGGGTCTTTGTCGATGCCGTTGATTTCGCTGCGGCCGAGATTCAATGTTGCTATAAGCCTTGGTTCGGAACCGCGCACATCGGTCATTGTGACGATGCCGCGGCGTGAGCCTGCATAGACAATGCCGTCCACTTCAATAATAGGACAGGGGGCGTGGTCGTAGCCTATTCCAAGGTCTACTGTCCAGCGCTTGGAGTGCTCGGGTGCGGTGGCGTCAACAGCCACGAGTTCGCCGTCCATGGTCTTGGCATATATGGTCTTGTAGTCTTCGCTGTGACCCATGCTCTCGCGGTAGCGTACCGAATTGTCGCGCCACAGGGTCTTGCCAGTCTTGCGGTCGATTGCGGTCATGAAACGGTCGGGAGCCACGATGAATACCTTGTCGCCGCTTATCACCGGCACGGCGTTACCCGGGCCAAGCATGTTGGCGCTTTTGCCGTTGCTCCATTTCCAGCGCAGTTTTCCGGACTTGCTGTCGAGACAGCGCAGATAAGTGTCCCATGCGCCGAAAATAATGTCGTTGCCGTCGATGGCAGGTTCGGCCTGGCAGTAATTGTTGATTGAGTCGAAAGTCCAGTTGACTTTGCCGCTGCGGGCGTCGCGCGATTCAAAGCGCTTGTATGCGCCCTGAAGGTAGTTCTTTCCGTTGACAACTCCATCGGCAACATAGGGGCCTTCCTTGGTGGGATGGAAAGCGATTTCCTTTCCGGTTGCAGCCGAGAGGATGTGGATGCCGTCGTTGGCGGGCACGGCCACCGTTTTTCCTCCTTCAAGAGCCACGGGACGGGAGTAGAGGGATGCGTTGGTGGTGTATTTCCACTGTTCCTTGCCGGTGTTCCGGTCGATGCTCACGACCTCGCCGAGGGAATTGCCGAAAACGATGCCGTTTGCCGTGAATCCCGGACGGGTGAATACCGAAGCCTTGTCGGCATGCAGGAGAGCCACGTTGTAGCCTTCGGGAGCTTTGAGAGGGGCAACTTCCTCGGGGTGCAGCCGGGAGTGGCGGGTATTGGCCGCGAAGGAATATTTCAGGTCGCGCGGCTGACCGATATTCTTATTGAACACGCGCACGGAGTCGGCGTCAAATTCCACCTCGGAATATCCGTATGTGCCGTCGCGCATGTCGAGAGCGCGCACCATCACGCAAGGCAGATCGTTGCCCGAGTTCTCACCTCCGGCATTGTAAGTGCGCCATGTGTGGTAGTGACCGTTGATATGGGCGATAACGGGATAATCTTCAAGAAGGGTGATGTAGTCGCGATAGTTGTCGAGGTCGTTGAGAAGAGGGTAGTGGTTGAGCGACAGCACGCGGCGGCCGGGAGTGGCAAGGCTGTCGAGAGTGGCGCGGAGCCAATGGAGGTCTTCCTGCTTGATATGTCCGTCGCCCATCTTCATGAACGGGCCGCAGTTGAGGTCGATGATAACTGTTGAATCAACCATTGTCACGAATCGGTCGGCACCGAAGATGTCAACGAATGTCTTTCCGGCGCTCTGGCTCCAGTTGTTCTCGTGATTTCCGGGCACGACATAACATTTCTGCTTCAGCTTGCTCAGAATTGAAGCGACGTTTTTCAGTTCGGCATCGGAGCCTTCGTTGCTGAGGTCGCCGTTCACAATCACGAGGTCGAAATCCTGAGAATTGATTTCGTCAACTGCCACACGCAGCATCGAGTCGCATTTGTTTCCGGGTGTGACGTGGGTGTCGCTCAGTATCGCGATTTTCCCGGCGTTGATTGTGCCTGCCAGGGAAACCATACCGGCGAGTAATAATAGTTTTTTGAGTCGCATGGATGTTGGTTTATAAATTCGGTATTAGGGGTTTCTGCAAAAGTACATAAAAATTTTTATATGGAAAAACCTATTCAGAGCCGTTTCAAGCGTATTTTGGGGTAATGATGTGTCGGGAAGTAATTTTTTTATAAATTTTCTAAAACTTTTTCGGGGGTGGTGTTGTTAGAATTTCAAACAAAACGAAAAAAACAAATTAATAAAATACATTCATCCAAAACTACGAACATTATGAAAAAGATCGCATTACTTTTAGCAGTAGCACTCGGAAGTACAGCAGCTTTTGCACAGTCTGTAAATAAAGCCGAGCTCAAGCAACTTCAGAACTTCCTTTCGCAGCCCGCTGTTGAGCACGCTACCAATGCCGAAGCTCTTAAAGTGACTAACGTTAAAGATCCTTCCTCCTGGGAAGGTGTCAAAATTGAAAACGGCCATGTGACCGCCATTGAATGGAAGGACAAAAAACTGGCCGGTACTTTGAACCTCTCCGGTTTTACCGCACTTTCAAAAGTTGATGTTTCCCGCAACTCGATTACATCGCTCACCGTTGAAGGCGACAAGCAGCTTACCGAACTCAACGCTTCCCGCAACAAACTCGCCACAATCGACGTCCAGGGTTGCGAAGGTCTTACAAAACTTACCGTCAACAACAACCGTCTGACTGAAATTTCTCTCTCCGACGTGCCTGTAATCAAGAGCATCAACATCGCATCCAACCTTCTTGCCGAACTTGATCTCCAGTCTTCTCCGACGCTTGAAACCCTCAACTGCCAGAGCAACCACCTCGAAGCACTCACCGTTAGCAACTGTACCGCGCTCAAAAACCTCTACTGTGGCTACAACAAACTTACTTCGGTAACTCTCGCAGGCGTGACAGCGCTCCAGAACCTGAATGTCGACGACAACGAAATCTCCAACATGATTGTTTCCGAGCTTCCCTCTCTCAGCACTTTCATCTGCTCCGACAACAACATGAAGACTCTCGGACTCCGCAACTGTAACGCTCTTCTCGATGTCGTTTGCTCCTACAACGACCTGACTTCCTTCACCGTAAGCCAGTGCCCGCAGCTCCTCTTCGTAGACTGCTCCTACAATGACCTCGAGAACCTTACACTCTCCAACCAGACTTTCCTCCAGCGTCTGCTCTGCAACAACAACCAGCTCACAATGCTTGATGTATCCTTCGACCAGGCTCTTACCTACATCAACTGCCGCTACAACATGATTACCGACCTCCGCACCCAGGCTTGTCCTAACCTCCGGATGATTGCCTGCCAGTGGAACTACTAATCAACCCACGGCATCAACCGACTACTAAAGAAATAAATCAAACAATAACCCCCGCGGGACGGCGCAAGCCGCCCCGCTTTTTTTGTGGATGGTGAAAATTGCGGGCGTCTGCAATTTTTGGCAAGGTCGTGGCGTTATTATTGCATATCAAATTATTTGCCATGAATCGTTTTCAGTTCTTTTTCGTTTTGGCGGGGGTATTGCCGCTGCTGTCTTGTTCCGATTCCGATGAACCGAAGCCGTCCGCGGCCGTACGTTTGTCGTCCATTACTTCCGATGATTATTCCGGCGACAACCAATATTTCGTTTATGACGAAAGCGGACGAATCACTCAATGGCGCGATGAGTACAGCGACGGCGAATTTACCGCGGACTACTCCTATCCGTCAGAGTCGGAAATCAAGGTGGTGAGCGTGTACTCGAGCGAATACACCACAAGAACTTTCTCCGAGACAATCCGGCTCGAAAACGGCAGGGCTGTCCGCTCGGACGGTACATGGGAGGTTGTGACGTCCGACGGATGGGGCGACATCAACAAAACCTATCGACTCGAATATGGCTACGATGATTCCTCGCACTTGGTGTCCATATTCCACTCCGAAGTCT
Source organism: uncultured Muribaculaceae bacterium (assembly GCA_910589055.1). Classification (GTDB taxonomy): domain Bacteria; phylum Bacteroidota; class Bacteroidia; order Bacteroidales; family Muribaculaceae; genus CAG-873. The sequence continues at coordinate 27,172 of CAJURN010000025.1, read as the reverse complement.
ACGGAATAGGGGACAACATTTCGGAATCGGCGTGGGACAAGCCGTGGGAGTGGACGGATTACCTGACTTGGGAAGACGGCAATCTAAAGAGTTTTCAGGAAGCGCAGGGCGCACAGTACACGAAGTATATCACCGAATACTCCTACTCGCAAGAGAAAGCGGAGCAAGCTGTGATATATCCCTTGGTAATCTTTAACTATCACATTCCATTGCAGATGCAGGGCGTTTTCGGACAAAATCCCGTGAATCTGATAGAATCGTCAGTAAGAGCCGACCGGAACGGAAACGAAGCCATCAGTCAATCCTACGATTACACCATCAAGGAAAACAGGATAACGGAGTATTGGTGCACGAAATCCTACGGCACCCCCGCCCCGATACAATACTTTGTCGGATACAAAAATCGTAATCCTGAGGATTGAAGGAAATAAGTGTAATACGAGGAGCGTAATCCTCCGGATTGCGCAAATAATATATCACAATGAAGGGGACTACTTTTGAAAATTTTGATGGCTATAAGGCTGGAGTATAATGCTCCGTTTTTTTTCTCCGCGAGTTGAACTTTTTTTTCTCCGTGAGTTGATTTTTTTTCTGCAAGTTGATTTGCGCAATCCGGAGGATTACGCTCCATTCGTGTCTTTTTTCTTGCGGCGTTTCCAATACGGATTGCGACCCTTGCCGCGGCTTTTGTCGCCGCCGTCGCGACGGCGGGCGCCGTTGCCTGACGGTTTTCCCTGGCGGTTGCGGCCTCCGCGGCTCTTGCGGTCGGGGCGGTAGGCGGGAGCTTCGCCAAGTTCGGCAGGAACTTCCTCCTTGCGCACCTCATAGCCGAGGAAATCCTCAATCATTCCGAATTTGGGCTGGTCGGGTTCTCCAACGAGCGTCACGGCAGTACCGTCGGCATTGGCGCGTGCTGTTCGTCCGATACGGTGCACATAGTCCTCGGCTTCGCGGGGTACGTCGTAATTGACAACGAGGGCAATATCGTCGATGTCGATGCCGCGGGCAAGAATATCGGTGGCAACGAGGATGTCGATGCGTCCTGCGCGGAAATCGTTCATCACTTCGTCGCGGCGACTCTGCTCAAGGTCGGAGTGCATTTCGGCGGCCTTCCATTTGTCGCGGCGCAGTTCGCGCGTAAGCTCCTTTACTTTGAGTTTGGAAGCCACGAACACGATTACCTTCTTGTCGGTAATGGTGCGGAACAGGTGCTTCAGGATTCCTTCCTTCTGCCCCTGGTGGCACACATAGGCACGCTGGTCGATTTTCTCGGTCGGGCGCGAGATGGCTATGTTGATTTCCTCGGGGTCGGTGAGCAGTTCCTTGGCGAGACGTCGGGTCTTGGGCGGCATTGTAGCGGAGAACATGAGCGTCTGGCGCTGGCGGGGCAGACGGTTGGCAATCTGCATGATGTCGTCGTAGAAACCCATGTCGAGCATGCGGTCGGCCTCGTCGAGAATGAACACCTCCACGTTGGAGAAGTCGACATATTTCATCTGTATATGGTCGATGAGTCGGCCGGGGGTGGCAATCACGATGTCGGCTCCCATCTTTAGGCCGCGTTGCTGTTGCGAAAAAGTGGCGCCGTCGGTGCCGCCGTAAATCGCCAGTGAACTGATGGGCAGGAAGTAGCCGAAGCCTTCCATCTGGCGGTCGATCTGTTGGGCGAGTTCGCGCGTTGGCGACATCACCACGCATTTGATTCCGTTTTCGGGTGTTCCGGAAAGTCGGTCGATTACGGGAAGGAGATATGCGGCAGTTTTGCCGGTACCTGTCTGTGCGCAGGCAATAAGGTCGCTACCACGCAGGATTGCAGGGATTGCCTGCTCCTGAATGGGCGTACATTCTTCAAATCTCATGGCGTCAAGGGCATCAAGCACTTCATCGCTCAGGTCAAGCTCGTCAAATCTCATTGTAATGTGATGATATTTTATGCGTTAGCTTTGATTAGGTCCAAAGCCTTAATATGCCGGGCACACCTCCAGCTAAAAGCCTGCGGTGTACTCGGTTACTAAATAATCAACGTCTTCCGGACGTTCTTCGGTGACTATGTTTCAATCCCTTGGCAAGGTTCGGCAACATATCCGATTATTGTTTGTCTCTCAAAGTTAGGGCTTCTCCGGCAAATATCGGGCGGATTTACAATGTTTAACGTGCACAGGACGCGGTCTCTTTAGAAAACAGCACAAAAGGCGAGTTCCATTGGAGGGGAATAATTATCGGACTTTTATTCCCCTCCAATGGAACATGACAGATTTTTTTATATGTTCTTAGAGCTTGAATACAACCGGACATGTCACCCATACCGGGACAGGTTTTCCGTCTTTTTGACCCGGTGTGAACTTCGGCATGGATTTGATGATGCGCATGGCTTCCTTGTCAAGACTTTTGTCTATTGAACGGGGAACTTTGATTTCACCGATACTGCCGTTGCTTCTGACTGCAAAGACAACCGTCACAGTACCTTGAATGTCATTTTCCATTGCATAAGCGGGATAACGCAATTTGTTTGCCACGTATTTGCGCATGGCATCCTCTCCGCCCGGAAATTGCGGCCTTACATCGACGTTGCTCAATTCGAAAGGCTCCGGTTCGGATGCCAGCATGTTTGCTTCTTCCTGTTCTTTGGCATATTGTTTCTTTCGCTCGATTTCCTTAATCATGTCGGTCCGTACATAATCAGGAAATTCTATGCTCAATTTCACATATATTCTTTCAGGATTATCATTGGATGAAATGTGATTCATGGATTTTAGTATCCGGCATATTTCGGCATCCACAGAATCGTTGACGCTTTTATAGAAGCGGATATCGCTTACAGTTCCGTCCTTTTCCACGATAAACCTTACCGACGCTTCTGCTCCGACGGGAAATGTTTCAGTCGTAAAATTGGAATTCTTCATGAAGAATGAACTGTAATCGGCAGAATTTTTGCAGTCCAAGTAATTAGATAAGTTCGTATTTATATGCGTCATGTTGGAACCCCTGATACAACTGATGTTGTCACTCTTCGGTTTGCGAATGACAATACCAGTTACATCATACTTCGCTATTTTATCACCTGTTGTAGGGTCATATTGAGTTATTTTCGGACGCTTCCATTCATCCACATCATCATAGTCTACCACAACATCTCCTTTGCCGGGGTATGTAATATGCCATTTGCCCACACGCTTTCCCTGACGGTACTCTCCCTTTTGTTTATAACGTGTGTCTTCCCAATTCACATAATTATATGCTCCGTCAAGACTCCCTTCATCAAAAGAATATGATTCGGACACGATGACAGTGCCGTTTTTGAAATAATCCTTGTAAACCACAGGTCCCGACAACAATCCATTATCATCAAAAGTAAAAGTAGTTTCTACTTTCGTAAGGTTTTTGTAGTCGAAGAGTTTTACAGCGGTAGATGTGTATTTCCACGTTCCAACCTGATGGTCGTTTTTCATATTGCCGGTAAGCGTCGTGTACTTGGTGCGGTAGGTGAATTTACCGTCAAATATTCTCGACCCGTCGGGTGCGTCAATGTATGTATATGTCGCCGTTCCTTCGTCATAGGGGCCTGAATATGTCTTGTGGGCTGATGTTTGTGCCGCCAATAACTGCATGCCAAGCAGTATTACTGCTATAAGGCTTTTGAATCTTTTCATAATGATTCTATTGATTTAGAAAATACTTCCGAACATAAAAACCGCCCCTTCAGGCAGTCCGTATTTATTGTTGCCATTTACCCGTTTGACAGTAAACGGCAATATACATTCGTAATCAAACGGAGAACAGTACAGAAACTTTTGGTAACCATATCCGCTCTCACCCACGCAGATGGGCTTGTTCTTAAATTGGTCGTACCATAATCTCTTGGCTTTCTCACGCCATTCTGTGTCGCTTATCTCGTCAAGGCACTGCGCGTAGTTGGCAACGTATCTCGTCTTGTCGAGTACTTCTTTTTCGAAGCGGCGCCATTCCTTTTCAGTTGCAAATTCTCCTTCCTTTGCCAATTGGCAGGCAAAGAGAAATGGAGTTACGTAATATTGGTAATCAACTTCATCATTGTAAGCCAAGTAATCGCCGTTGTGGTTCAGCAACGACAGTCCTTCCACATAGAACGGGCAATCTATGGTATGCTCCGTTCCGGGCTGAATCTTGCGCTTTTCCAGAACTACGCGGTAGTACCATTCGTCGGCGTCACCCTGTTCTTCCTCCCCGGCCATATCATCGGCCATTTCTTCGGTTTCAGCGCTGTCGGCGGTGGCGTTTTTGCACGACAGTGTTCCCAACATTGCTGCGCAGGCTATGATTGCCAAAGCCATGCGGATTCCTTTCCCGGGAAAAATACTTTTGCTTAATTTTTTCATGATAAGAATAAGACCACCCGGCTCCCTGGCATGGTTGACAGTACAGGTTTATATAAAAAAGCGTGAGAGCCGCATCTTGTTGCCCGTCCCACTGCTTGAGGCCCTGGAATTGCCCATCACTGTAGAACGAGCAAACAACGCAGAGGCCTCACGCGAAATATGTATTATGACCCTTCACAACGCTCGCGCGCCGCAAAGGGTATAATTTACATATCCACATAAGTCATCTACCGTTTGCTGCATCCTTGACAGTGATATGAAATTTTCCAGGTTTCAAGCAGTCAAGAAAGAGCGCTTCGATAAACGCTTTTCGTAAAAAAAAAGGTGCCACACCGCTGTGCGGCTTTCGCCGACCCTCCCGCAAGTTCCCCGACCGGAGGCCTCTGCGAGACGGTCTGCATCGGCAAAATTATCGAATTATTTATTAATGCGCAACTAAGAAACTGTTTAAATTTTATCTTTCTATGCTTTTGAGTCTCTTGTCAGCGTCTTTTTGTTTGCTCTTCGGTTGAGTGGTTACTAAAAGAGGTGCACAAAAAAAGAGGAGGCTCGCGGGGAGTCTCCTCTTGTAAAATTATCGTCGTTTGCTCAAACTTCGCAGGCTTCAGTTTGAAGAGGTAAGAAGGGTTAGAAGGCGATTGCCTTCGGCAGGCAAAAAAATACAGGTATTATCTTGCCTTTTTGCCTTCAGACCTTTATAGCCTGACTGAAGTGGAGCTTGCGAAACTTCAGAAGTTGATTATTCAGCTTTGCCGGCGGAACCGAGTACGTTGACGATTTTGTGACGGTAGAGTTTTTCCATGTTGTCACGAGCCGGGCCGAGGTATTTGCGGGGGTCGAATTCACCGGGTTTTTCAGCGAATACGCGACGAACGGCTGCGGTCATTGCAAGACGGCTGTCGGAGTCGATGTTGATTTTGCAAACAGCGCTCTTGGCAGCTTTGCGGAGCTGTTCTTCGGGAATACCGATAGCATCGGGAAGTTTGCCACCGAACATGTTGATGGTGTCAACTTCGTCCTGGGGAACTGAGGAAGATCCGTGGAGTACGATGGGGAATCCGGGGAGTTTTTCCATAACGGCGTCGAGCACGTCAAATGCCAGGGGCGGGGGAACGAGCTTGCCTTCGGCGTTGCGTGTGCACTGTTCGGGAGTGAACTTGTATGCGCCGTGGCTGGTACCGATGGAGATAGCGAGGGAGTCGCAGCCTGTGCGGGTAGCGAAGTCGATAACTTCTTCGGGGTCGGTGTAGGTGTGGTGGTCGGAAGAAACTTCGTCTTCAACACCTGCGAGAACGCCGAGCTCGCCTTCAACTGTTACGTCGTGCTGGTGAGCGTAGTCAACAACCTGCTTTGTGAGGGCAACGTTTTCTTCGTAGGGGAGGTGAGAACCGTCGATCATCACTGAAGAGAAACCTGAGTCGATGCAGCTCTTGCAGAGTTCGAAAGAGTCACCGTGGTCGAGGTGAAGCACGATTTCGGGCTTTTCCCAGCCGAGTTCCTTGGCGTATTCAACAGCGCCCTGAGCCATGTAGCGGAGCAGGGTAGCGTTGGCATAGTTGCGAGCGCCTTTGGAAACCTGGAGGATTACGGGAGATTTTTCAGTGGCGGCAGCCTTGATGATAGCCTGGAGCTGCTCCATGTTGTTGAAGTTGAACGCGGGAATTGCATAACCGCCTTCGATTGCCTTCTTGAACATCTCGCGGGTGTTCACAAGGCCTAATTCTTTGTAACTTACCATTTATCCTTTAGTTTATGAAAATGTAGAATCTGGTTTTTATTTCGTCCGCAAAGTTACGGAAAATTTCTCAATCGTCAAAGAGTTTCACCTTACTATTATCAGATGTCCTGCTGTGAGATATGCTCCGGGGTTGATATTGTGGCGGCTTGTACCTTCGGTAATCTGCAAGGTATCAATGAGCATGCCTTTGGTATTGTAGACGGGCAGGGTGGCGGCTTTGTCGCTGTGTACAACGATGCAGCCTTCTTCGGCGCGGACGTCAATTCCGTTGTAGAGCTCGGCGCCGGAGGTGATTCCGGCCGGAGCACGGTAGTACAGGCGGAAGTCGTCGGCCTGGAACCATCCGCGGTTGCTTTCGCCGTCGCCTGTGGAGCGTGCGCCGATGCGGAGCACGGAGCCGGATTTCACGTTGATGTTGTCAACCGACAGGCGTGTCCAGTCGTTGTTGCCGTCGCCGCTCACGGTGGTAAGAGGCTCGGATTCGAGAGTCACACCGCCGGTTGTGGCATAGATGTGCTGGTCGGTGAGCTTGTCGGCGCCGTCGGTGTTGCGCAGGCTTGCCTCAAGGCGGTAGATGCCTTCGGGAAGGTACTGCAAGGACTGATAGATGTCGAGCGACTTGATTGTTCCTGCTGCAAGGCTCACGAAAGATGTGCCGTCGGCAGCCGGACGGTCGCTCCAGGTGGCAACCGATTCCCAGCCGCCGTAGCTGTTGCTCCATCGCCATCCGTCGGTACCGTTCTCGAAGCTCGGATTGGTGATTTTCTCGGTCATTTCAAGTTCGACTCCTTCGGCGGGAACGCCGTGGGTGCGGGCGTAGTCAATTGCCGCGCGGAGGGCGTCGATTTCGTTTTTGAGGTCGTCGTTGGTGGTGTTGTCGGAGCTTATCACTCCTGCCGCACGGGTTGCGGCATCGGTGAGCGACGTACGGGTTTCATCGGCCTGAAGCAGGGCTGCAAGCTCTTCGGCGTCGGCAATCAGCGAGGTGAGTGTGCCGATGTATGAAATGCTAAGGCATGCATTGTCGAAGGCGTCTTGAAGCAATGCTATCGAGGCCTTGAGCTGTTCGAGGTTCTGACCCTCAACGGGCTGCACTTCGGCGAGGGCGTCGGCGAGCGGCTTGCGGTAAGCTCCGGCAATCTTCTCGGCATCAAGCGCCGAAGCGGTCTCAATCAATGTCTTGAGCCGATTGACGAAAGGGGTGATATCTTCCGCAGGGCCTTCTACGGTAAGGCTTACCTCGGATGATTCTGCGGCAGCCACTTTCGCGTTTCCGCTGTACTTGGCGCTCAGGGTGTAATCTCCACCGAGGAAAGTTGCCTTGTAAACGGCTGTGCCGTCGGCTCCCACGGGAAGTGTTCCGATTATTTTACCATTGGATATAAGTTGGAAATAAGCATTGTCGCTTTCGCCACCGCTTATGGCGAGGGTGATGTCGAATGTCTCGCCCGACTGTTGGGTAGAGCCGGGAAGGCTGATGCTCACCGCGGGGTTGCCTGTGCGGCCAAGAGGGCTGATGCGGTAGAGGGCGCTTTCGTGAGAGTCGAGGTGTACCGAGTACTCGCTGTTTTTGAAGTTGCCCTTGTTTTCGCCTGTCCACATGTCGGTGACGGTGCAATTCTGTCCGGCTCCGAATCCGAGGGCTGTGAGGTTGACGGCTGCGTCAATATCGTAGGTCTGAGGGCCTGCCTGAGCAGGGTCGGTGGGATCGTAGTTGTACACGAGGAATTCGACCGAAGATTTGCTGCCCTGGTCGCTTCCGGTGTTGTCGATGCCTGCGAGAGCCGAAAATCCGCTCACGCCTTCAGGCAGGTTGTACACGATTACGGAATTGGCATGAGTGGCGATTCCGCGGTCGTAAGTAGTGCCGTTGACCGACAGAGTGCCGCCGTTGATGTTCTGATTGACGTGTACCTCGCCCCAGCCGCAGGTTGCTTTGGTGTAGGAAAGGGTGGTGAGGTCGACAGTGCTGCCGTCCGACATCCTGAGCAGTGGATTGATCCAGTCGGCGTGGTCGGAGTCGAAGGAGTCGCCGCCGTCGGTCACTACGAGAGCCAAGGTCTTGCTTCCGGCGGGTAGGGTGACATCGACCTGTGTCGAGTGTCCGGTGGTAAGGTAGGAGATTGTGCCGCTGCGGTAGAGGGCGTTTTTCGTGTTTACAAACTGTGAACCTCCGAGATTGAACAATGCCACGAACTTATCGCCGTTGGCAGGGTCGTCGGCGGTCCATACAACGAGTCCTTCGTCATTGTCGCGGCTGAGCTGACGGTTGGCAGTGGAGTAGTGGTGCATGTACAGCACGTCGCGGTTGGTGAGCAGGGCGTCGGTGGCGGCGTCGTTCATGGGCAGGTGTCCTCCGAACATGAGCGGCGACTTGAAGATGGTCCAGAGGTTCATCATCGTATACTGTTCGGCGGTGGTGAAGTTGGTCCAGCGCTCACCTCCGCGCTCGCCACGGATGCTTATGCGACCAAGGGGCAGCATGTCGGCGTCGGGCCATGTGCCGGGAGCGATATATGGCGCCCACTTTTCGCATATCTGGAATTGGTAGTTGAGCTGTTCCCAATTGTCCCAGAAGTCATCGACGGTGCGCCACATGTTTGCGTGGGCGCGCACGTGATCCACTTGTTCAATCGGAGTCTCGCCCGGCGAGATACTCAGCACCATCGGACGCCCGCAATTATCAATCGCGTGGCGTATCATTTCTATCTCGGCGGTGTGGTACGGACGTGCGAGGTCGTCGATTTTCACAAAGTCCACGCCCCAGTCGGCATACATCTCAAAGCATGAGTTGTAGTACTGCTGTGCGCCTTCCTTGCGCCAGTCAACTTTCCAGTTGTCGCGCAGCCAGGTGCAGGTGGAGTCGTTGTTGGCAATCATGTCGCAGGTGATTCCTGTCGTGCCTTTCACGGGCATCTTTTCCTCCACGGCCTTCTTGGGGAGACCTCGCATGAGGTGGATACCGAATTTCAGACCGAGCGAATGAACGTAGTCGGCAAGATGCTTGAAGCCCGTTCCGTCGGCAGCCGACGGAAATCGGTTGACTGCCGGGGTGTAGCGTCCGAACTGGTCGATGACATAAATCGGATTTGTCTGATTGTAACCGCCGGCCTTGTCATTCTCGACATACCAGCGGATGTCGACCACAACATATTCCCACCCGTATGGCAGGAGTTTCTGAGCCATATAATCGGCATTTGCCTTCACTTCGCTTTCTACGACTGTGGGGCCGAAGCAATCCCATGAGTTCCAGCCCATCGGGGGCGTGAGCGCCCAATTGTGAAACGGCAGCTCCTCACCTGTCTGGGCCGACATTGTCGATGTCGCGAGCGCCAGTGCAAGAGCCGCAGTAATCTTTCGTAAATTCATACTTGAGTGTTTTTGATTATAAATTTAAGATTGTGTGCAAAAGTACTAAAAAACTTCCACAAAAAAGACAATGAACCATTTCAATAAAAATGATGTTATACAACATATTCAACTATTATAAACTATTAATGATGAAATTATGAAAAAGTTAGTATTGACAGTCGCTGTGGCTCTCGTAATGTCAGCAGCAGCCATTTCATGTGGAAGCAAGGCTGAATCCGGCGCCGATATGAAAGCGAAAATCGAGAATTGCTCCAATCCCGACAGCCTGAAGGTGTATGTTGAGCAGGCCAAGACCTATGCGCAGAAACTTGTTGCCGAGGGTAAGGTTGAGGAAGCCAAGAAATATCTCGCCGAGGTAGAGCCTGTTGTCAAGGAAAAGGCTCCCGCGCTTGCCGGAACATTCTCTGCCGTGACTACGGCTCTCGACAAGGTGGAATCCGTAGCCGGAGATAAGGCCGAAGCTGCAAAAGAATCAGCTTCCGCAGCTGTTGACAGCGCCAAGACCGCCGCAAGCAATGCTGTTGATGCAGTTTCAGCCAAAGCCGGTGAGGTGAAAGATGCCGCTGCCCAGAAGGCCGGTGAAGTCAAGGATGCCGCCGCCCAGAAGGCCGGTGAAGTGAAAGATGCCGCAGCCGAAAAGGCTCAGCAGGCGAAAGATGCGGTTTCCGATGCCGCACAGCAGGGTGCCGACAAGGTTAAGGATTTATTCAAATAATGCAGATTTATTGAGAATTTTTTTGTTGAAACGGAAATTTATCTTTAACTTTGCACCGTAATCAAGAAATGTAATCAAGAAATAAAACGAAATGACAAACTATCCATCGCACGGATTGGCTCTTCCTCTTGCAGGAATGATGTCTATGGAAATGTCCATGATGATGCGCCGCCTTTTCAGCCGGAGTTAGTCTGTCATTGTCCTGAACGAACATAAAAATTTAGACATCCGGCTTCCGATGAGGCCGGATGTTTTTTTGTAAAAGGAACAAAACATATAAATATAACATTTCAATCCAATGGACTTCAATTCTCTTAAATTTGAAACACGGCAGATACATGCCGGATTGCGAAAAGACGACACAACAGGCTCACGCGGAGTGGCTATTTACCCCACAGCCGCCTACCGCTTCAAGGACTGCGGACATGCCGCACGCCTGTTTGAGCTGAGTGAGGGCGGAAACATCTATACCCGCCTGCAGAATCCCACTTCATCGGCTTATGAGGAACGCGTGGCCGCGCTTTACGGCGGTGTTGGCGCTCTCGCCGTGGCCTCGGGCATGTCCGGAATACTTATCGTTGTCACGAGCCTTGCGTCCGCAGGTCAGAATATCGTTGTGTCGCCGCATCTTTATGGCGGAACTTACAATCTTTTCCGTCATTCTCTCCGCCGTCTGGGAATTGAAATCCGTTTTGCCGAATCCGACTCTCCCGCCGATTTTGCAAAACTGGTCGACGAAAACACCCGCGCTCTTTTTGCCGAAAGCATGGGCAACCCCACCTGCGATGTGGCCGACATAGAAGGGCTTGCCAACGTGGCTCATGCTGCCGGTGTGCCCTTGGTGATTGACAATACTTTCGGTGCAGGAGGTTATCTCTGCAATCCCTTCGACTGGGGTGCCGACATAATCGTTGACTCGGCAACAAAGTGGATCAACGGCCACGGCACCGCGATGGGCGGAATAATCGTTGACTCCGGCCATTTTGCATGGAACAACGGCAAATATCCTCTCATCGACGGCCCTTCGGAAGGCTACCACGGATTGAATCTCTACGAGGCTTTCGGCCCGGCTGCTTTCATTGTGAAATGCCGCGTTGACGGACTGCGCGACTTCGGCGCGTCGCCCTCGGCCTTCGACAGCTATCTGATGATGATAGGCCTTGAGACGCTTTCGCTCCGAGTGCGTCATCAGGTCGAATCCACCCGCACCCTTGCCGAATGGCTGCGCGGTAACCCCAATGTAAAGAAAGTTAGCTACGTCGGTTTTGAAGACCATCCCGGCCATGAACTTGCCAAGAAATATTTCCGCTCGGCAGGTTCGGGAGTGCTCACTGTGGAGCTGGAAGGCACACTCGATACTACCGTCAAATTTGTAGAAGCCCTTCAACTCGCCGCCCACATGACAATGATCGGCGACTCAATCACCGTTGTCACTCATCCGGCATCCACAACCCACAAGCAACTCAGCGAGGCTGACCTCGCCGCCGCCGGAGTCACCCCAACGTTGCTCCGTATCTCCCTCGGGCTTGAAGCTGTGGAGGATATAATCAACGATTTCAACCAGGCATTTGAGGCGGCACGTTCATGATAAAGTACTATCATCACGACCGGCCTTTCTTGCTTGAGTCGGGAGAGTGTATCCCTAATCTCACCATCGCCTATCATACGTTCGGCACCTACGACCCTGAGCGGAACAATTGCGTGTGGGTGTGTCACGGACTGACAGCCAACAGCGATGTGGCCGACTGGTGGGCACCGGCTGTTGCCGAAGGATCGTTCCTCAATCCGTCTGAGAAATTTGTCGTGTGCGCGAATATTCTCGGGTCGCACTATGGCTCGACGGGTCCGCTGAGCGTCAATCCCGACACCGGAAGCCCTTATTACGACTCGTTTCCCGCTCTGACAATCCGCGACATGGCCCGCGCCAATTCCCTGCTTGCCGATTATCTCGGACTCGCGGAGATTGACACTCTTATCGGAGCGTCGGTGGGCGGATTCCAGGCGCTTGAATGGGCTGTTGCCGAGCCGCGCCGTTTCAGGAAGCTCGTACTCGTTGCCACAGCCGCCAAGGCTTCGCCATGGAGCATAGCGCTTGACGAGACCCAGCGGATGGCAATTAAGGCCGACCCGACTTACGGCGAGCCTCGCGCCGATGCCGCAATGGCCGGAATGGCCGCTGCAAGAGCAATAGGCCTGCTATCCTACCGCGGCCCCTATGCCTATAACCTCACGCAGAAAGAGCCTGCCGATACACCAAACGGCGCCCCGAAACGTCCGGTGACTTATCAGCGCTATCAGGGCGAGAAACTTTGCCGCAGATTCAATGCCTACTCCTACGTAGCCATTCTCGACGCTTTCGACACCCATGACCTCGGGCGCGGACGCGGCGGCGTGGAGGCGGCTTTGCTTACTTTGCCGATGCCGGTGTTGGTGGTCGGGATTGATTCCGACATCATTTTCACACCCGGTGAGATGCGGGAACTTTCCGCTATGATTCCCGATTGCGTCTTTGAAGAGATAAGCTCCGACATGGGACATGACGGATTCCTCACCGAGCACGCCCGGCTTAATTCCATAATAAAACCATTTATTTCATGAATCAAAAAGATAATATCCGTATAGGTCTGTTCGGTTTCGGAACGGTAGGACAGGGCATATACTCCGTAATAGGACGCGCACGCAACGCCCATGCCGAAATCAAGCGTATCTGTGTCCGCGATGTCTGCAAGCCCCGTAAGGTCGCATGCGACCCCGGATTGCTCACCGACAAGGCTTCCGACTTGCTCGACGACCCTGAAATCGACCTCATCGTTGAGCTGATTGACGATGCCGATGCTTCATATCAGATTGTTACATCAGCCCTGCGTCGCGGAAAACCCGTGGTGAGTGGCAATAAAGCGATGATTGCCGCGCATCTTCCCGAGCTTATCGAGCTTCAGCGCGAGACTGGCACGGCGTTGCTGTACGACGCTTCTTCCTGCGGTTCCATCCCCGTGATACGCAATCTGGAAGAATACTACGACAATGACCTGCTGCTTGAGGTGAAAGGTATTCTCAACGGCTCTTCCAATTATATCCTGTCGCAAGTGTTCGACCACGGGCGCGATTATGATTCCGCTCTGGCCCGTGCCCAGGAACTCGGCTTTGCCGAAAGTGACCCTTCGCGCGACATCGACGGCATCGACTCGCTATTCAAGCTGATTATCATTACCGTGCATGCCCTCGGCGTGTACGTGGCTCCTTCGGAGATATTCACCTACGGAATCCGCACCATCAAGGACTGTGACATCCGTTACGCCCGTGAGAAACGCGTCAAGATCAAGCTCGTGGCGCAGGTGGTGAAAGTGTCGGAATCGGAGTTCACAATGTTTGTCATGCCCGAATTTGTTGTCAAGTCGAGATATATTTACAGTGTGGACGACGAGTACAACGGAGTGGTGATTCGCGGCGAGTGCTACGACCGCCAGTTCATGTTCGGCAAAGGCGCCGGCTCGCTTCCCACAGCATCCTCAATACTGAGTGATGTCACGGCACGCCATTACGGCTACCGCTATGAATACAAGAAAATGGGCTATGCCGGGCGTCCGGCATATACGACCGACATACTTCTCCGGGTGTATCTCCGCAGCACAGGCTCGCAGGACATTATCGGTTCGCTGCCATTCGAGAAGATACACGAGCGCTACACATCCGCATCGTGCAACTACGTCATTGGCGACATCCGTCTGTCGGAATTGATCCGCCACCGCCGGGCACTGTCCTCCCCCGACATATTCCTTTGCAACATTTCCCGCTTCTTCGAAGAAGAATAACAGATTTGTAGGGACGTGCCTTTGGCACGTGTAATAAACGGACTGACCTCTTTTTTGAGATAAGTCCCCGCAGCAGACATTGTAAAACGATGTCTGCTGCGGGGACTTTTTGCTTTCCGCTATTAGCTTCTCTTTGTTATGCGATGTCAGCTGTTATTATATTGCGACTTTTACCACACTTGTTCCGGCACGGACGATGTAAAGGCCGCTTGGCAGGGCAATTTCCGCGGCGCCACCGGCATTGAGCGAACGCACCTTCTGTCCGGCGGTGTTGTATACCTCGACAGGCATCGTCGCTCCATCGGAAGATTCAACAATTATCCGTCCACCTTCGACGCGGACAGCCGTCCCATTTGCGATTTCAGCCGTCTCCGTTCCGGCATACGTCCCCGCCTTGATATTCTTGAACCGATTCCAGCCCTCAGCATTGCGGTACAATTCCTCCGAACCTTCGGGAACGTAGAGAGTCACATCAAATAATGCTTCATTAAAATAATCGTAGTCAGATTCCGTCGGAACGGCGACAGGTAAATAGATACTCTTTAGAGAAGTGCAATCATGAAAGTTGCTCATTAATGTTGGAAAGTCAGCGAATGTTGGTAGTACAACACATTCCAGACTCTTACATCTGTCGAAACAATAAGCTCCTAATTCAATATCTGACATGTCGGCAAAGGTTAATGATTCACATAGCATGAATGTTGCCTGATTCAACTCAATCCCTTCGGGCAGATTCGGCAGCTTGCTAATTCCAGATGCCATAAAAGCCGATGTCCTTATGTCGCGGATGGTCGAAGGCAATGTAACTGAGTTCAAGTCCTTGCAGTTGACAAAAGCTCCGTACGAAATGCGCGTAACTTCGTATTTCACACCTTCATGTTCCACATTTTCAGGAATTACCAAATCTCCTGAATAGTCTCCATCCGTCCATTCATAGAGAACTGCATCGGGCGTTTCACCCACCCACGCTCCGACATGAACGATGATTGTACGGTGGTTCATCACGGCCACTTCGGGTGTATCTGTATCAAGAATATGGTAATATATGCCGTTTTCTATAAAATCATAATCTTCGTAATACACCTCATGCACTTCTTCACCGAACCACAGATATTCCTGCGCCCCGGCCTTCGGAGCCATCGCAAATGTCGCGACTGCCATTATCAGAAATAAAAACTTTTTCATAACAAATTCCTTCCTTTATTTTACAAAAAGTTTCGATGAAATTATATTTCCGTTGTACTGCTTTAGGTGCGTTCTCCGGATGAGAGGTTAATGACTTCGGCGTGGATGCCGGGGCTTGCGCAGAGGAGGGCAAGACATAGGATTGGGAGTAGAGATGGTCGGTTCATAGCACGGGAATTTAAGTGATGAACATTGAATCTCCAAAGAAAGTGAAATTTTGCTAATTATGCAACTGTTTTAATGGAAAAATGATGCGCAATGAGGCTTCTCTGTTGTAAAACATAAAAACAACGTAAAAAGCAACGTCCCGGTCAGCAGAACTGGCCGGGACGTCTGGTCGATAATGTATTCGGTTGATTAGAATATTCCGTTGATGCCGCACACGATGAGTACGATATAGCCGAGCAGAAGGCCGATTCCGCCCATGATAAGGCCGGTCGTAACCATGTGCTTCTGCTTGATGAAGCCGGTTGCGTCGGCAAGTGCGTTGGGCGGGGTGGAGATGGGGAGTACCATAGCCAGCGATGAGCAGATTGCTACACCGATGAGCAAGGTTGATACGCCGCCGTAGGCCGAGAGCTGTTCGGTCATGGATGCGCCTGCAATGGCGAGGATGGGAACGAAGAGTGCTGCCGTGGCTGTGTGGCTGATGAAGTTTGCCATGAGGTAGCAAAGGAGTCCCGAGCCGATGATTACGAGCAGCGGCGACCACTGTCCGAAGGGAATTGCCTCAATCATGGAGGTGGCGAGACCCGACTGTTTCATTGCCACGCCTACTGCAAATGCTCCGGCAATCATCCAAAGGATACTCCAGGAAATTTGTTCGAGGTCGCGCTTGGTAATCACTCCGGCGATACAGAGCACGCCCACGGGGAGCATGGCAACCACGTTGGCATTTACGCCGGTGATAGAGTCGGTGAGCCAGAGACCTACCGTAACGGCGAATGTGATGTATACCACGATGTCGCGCCAACTTGATTCGTGGTGGCTCTCAATCTGCAGATGGATTGTTTTCTGCTTGAAGGGGAAGAGCTTGCGGAGCACAATCCAGGCGATGAAAAGAAGCACGAAAGTGAGGGGCGCCATCACCATCATCCATTTGCCGAAACCGATTCCGAGGTCCATGCCCGCGGGGTCGTTGAGGAATTTGAGGGCGATTGCGTTAGGCGGTGTGCCGATAGGAGTACCCATGCCGCCGATGTTGGCACCGATGGGAATTGCGAGCGCAAGGCCGATTTTGCCCTTTCCGTCGGCGGGGAGCGCCTTGAGCACAGGGGCGAGGAAGGTGAGCATCATCGCCGCGGTGGCGGTGTTACTGATGAACATCGAGAACACTGCGGTCACGAGCAGGAAGCCCAGGAGCACGAATTCCGACTTGGTGCCGAAAGGTGCGAGCATGACCTTTGCAAGTTTCACGTCAAGACCGCTCTTGGTGGCTGCGATGGCAATGATGAAGCCACCGATGAAGAGCATGATGGTCGGGTCGGCGAAGCAGTGCAGGATGGCAGTGTTGCTCACGAGGTTGGAAAATTTCTCACCGAGACCGTCGGTCTGGAAAAACCAAAGTCCGCTGTCGGATGTGCAGAAGAGAAGCAGCACTACGACAATCAGCGAAGTTGTCCATGCCGGAACTGCATCCAGAAGCCACATCAAAGCGGCAAATGCGAAGATGGCAAGCACACGGTGCTCGATGGGGTTGAGTCCGGGAAGACCGTACATTTCGGAAGGAGCAATCCACAGGAACAGGGAAGCGGCGATAGCGATAGCTAATTTCACCACTTTGGTCCCTAACGGGTTCTTACTTTTGCGGTGCTCTTTTTTCCATTGATGATAAGCTTCTACAAGATGGAAGCCATGAAAGATGGTAAACATGTTATATTAGTTTATAAATCAATAGTTCCTGACGGAATTGCGGAGAGAGACACTGAGCGGGGCCATGCTTTCAGTCGCTTGAACGACCCCCGGAGAGAAATGCGATAACGGGTCTTTTTTGAAAATCGGCTGCAAAATTACAAAATTTTTTTCAATCGCGGATGAATTTGTGGCTTATGGGCAAGGAAAAATGGCGGATGAGAACTTTTTCGATATTCCGTGGTTTAGAAAGTATAACTATCAACTATTAATATTTGAAGAAAAAATATAACTAACCCTCAATAAGATTGATTATGATTAAAAAGATTTTACTTGCGTCTGTTGTTGCGATTGGCGGATTGTTCTCAGCCAATGCCCAGTCTACCGAACTCACTGTTTCCTATGGCGGTTATACCCAGATGGATGGTTCCGACATGCACGATGGATGGGATCACGTAAATAACGCCTGGGGTGCGCTCAATGCAGGTGTCAACTTCCGCGTGAATTCAAAAATCTGGTTAGGACCGTCGTACACCTTCTCCAGCACGACCACCAAGGGTCAGCATCACAGCAATATCGCCTACCATGCGATTATGCTCAACGGCCGCTATCACTACTACCGCAACAGCATCATCACTCTCTATGCCAAGCTCGGACTCGGCGTGGAAATATCGCACATGATGCCCCGGGGAGGCGACAGCTATAACAAGGCGTATTGCGCGTTCCAAATTGTTCCCGTAGGCGCGACCTTCGACATCAACCGTAACATTGCCATGTTCGGCGAACTCGGCTACGGCGCACAGGGTCTTGTGCAGGTCGGCTTCCGCTTCAAACTTTAAATAGGTGAAGAGTGAAAAGTGAAGGGTGAAAGCGCGTCCGCAGTTTATTCTAATAAATTAGCCAACGTAAACGCGCGTCCGCAGGACGCAGATTATTCAGTAACCCCGTACACCGTAGGCGTCAAGCCGTAGGTGTGCGGGGTATATCAATCCCTATGAGATGGCGTCCGGAGGACGCCGGATATGTGTGGTTCGGGGACGTGCCGGGCACGCCTGCGGCTTCGGCGTAGCGCGGTTACTGAAAAACCGACGTCCTTATCGGACGCACCTTTCACTTTTCACTTTCCACTTTTCACTTTTCTCCATTAACCTGATATCTGACGCGCCATTAGGCGATTTGCGGCAATTTGCTTAATTTTGCAAAAAAATATCATGACAATGGAAAAAATCAATACTGCCGCTCTTTTTGATCTCGACGGTGTACTGGTCGACACCGAGACGATATATACCGAATTCTGGTCGGAGATGGACCGCCTTTTCCCTACCGGTACTCCGAACTTTGCCCATGTTATAAAAGGCTCCACGCTGCCGAGCATACTTTCCAACTATTTTCCTTCGGAAGCCGACCGCGCTAAGGTAGTTGAGTTGCTCAAGGAACAGGAGGAAAACATGCGATATGTGATTTTCGACGGCGTGATTGATTTTCTCGAAGATTTGAAGCGACACAACATTCCCGCAGCCATTGTCACGAGCAGCGGCGACAAGAAAATGACACGCCTGTTTGCCACAAATCCCGGTTTCCGCGACTATTTCGCTACGGTGATTACCGACAGCGATGTAAAGCGCTCCAAGCCCGACCCCGAAGGTTATCTGCTTGGTGCGTCGCGTCTTGGATGTGCTCCGGAGAGGGCATACGTGTTTGAGGATTCGTATGCCGGGGTGGAAGCCGGACGTCGTGCGGGAGCCAATGTGATTGCCCTTGCCACAACCAATCCGCGGGAAACGCTTATAGAAAAAGCCGACGCGGTGATTGACACCTTCGTCGGCTTCTCTGTTGCGGATATGATTGCCGTCAGCAAGCCTTGAAGCTGAGGTCGAGACCCTTGACGGAGTGGGTGAGTGCTCCAACGGAGATAAAGTCCACTCCGGCTTCGCCATAGGCGCGGAGAGTATCGAAAGTGATACCTCCCGACGATTCGATTTCAACCCCGGGGGCAAGTGAACGGATGAGCTTCACGGCTTCGCATGTGCGCTCGGGAGTGAAGTTGTCGAGCATGATGCGGTCAACTCCGGCTTCGATAGCCTGACGGATTTCGTCGGTATTGCGAACTTCCACTTCAATCTTGAGATCCTTGCCCTTTGCAGCGCAATAATCCTTGGCCGATTTCACGGCCTTGGCGATTCCGCCTGCGAAGTCCACATGATTGTCCTTTATGAGAATCATGTCGAACAGGCCGATGCGGTGGTTGTGTCCGCCGCCGATATGCACGGCTTCTTTTTCGAGGATTCGCATGCCGGGAGTGGTCTTGCGGGTGTCGAGAACCTTGCAGTCAAGGCCGTCGAGGAGTGCCTGGTATTTGGCGGTTACGGTGGCGATGCCGCTCATGCGTTGCATGATGTTAAGCATGAGACGTTCGGTCTGGAGCAGCGAGCGCACGGGGCCCTCGACCACGAAAGCGATGTCGCCGGGCTTCACGTGGGCGCCGTCGCTGATGAATACCGACATCTTGAGCGACGGGTCGAATTTTTCAAACACGCGGCGTGCTATTTCGACACCTGCCAGAATACCTTCTTCCTTGACGAGAAGGTGCTGTTTTCCCATGGCCTCGGCGGGGATAGTGCTGAGGGTGGTATGGTCGCCGTCGCCGATGTCTTCGGCAAACGACAGATTGATGAGTTCGTCTATAAGTTCTTCCTTGGTTTTCATGTCAATTCGGAATAAAATTGTTTTCTTTGCAAAGTTAAATAAAAAATATGAAAATACAGTTGTTGTGTATGGGACCGACCCGGGAGAAGGCCGTGGCGGAGAGTATTCAGAAGTATGTGGCGCGCATACCGCATTACATGCCGTTCGAGATGGTGTGCCTTCCCGATGTGAAAGTGACGACCAAGACCACGCAGGCTCAGCAGAAGGAGCTGGAGGGACGGCGGTTTCTTGAAAATATTGTACCGGCTGATTTTGTGGTTTTGCTTGATGAGCGCGGCAAGGAATATACCTCGAGGGATTTCGCAGCATTTATCGAGCGAAAGTCGGTTGAACTTCCCCGTAACCTG
Organism: uncultured Muribaculaceae bacterium; assembly: GCA_910589055.1. Taxonomy (GTDB): domain Bacteria; phylum Bacteroidota; class Bacteroidia; order Bacteroidales; family Muribaculaceae; genus CAG-873. Next base: position 7,091 of record CAJURN010000025.1, on the reverse strand, counting down.
ATTTTCGTAATCGGCGGCCCTTACGGATTCTCGCAGGAAATGTATGATCGTGCCAACGCCAAGATTTCGCTTTCCAAGATGACATTTCCCCACGAACTTGTGCGCCTGTTCATCGTCGAGCAGCTCTACCGCGCCCAAACCATCCTCCGCGGCGAACCCTACCACCACGATTGATAGGCAAAGGCAAGGGAAGCTACACAATCACGTCGCGCATGATTGCGTCGGCGATGAGCCAACGGGGTTCGGGGATGTAAAGGCGTGAACCGTCGTGCACGAGGTTGCCGCAGCGCAGATGAGTGGCGGCATTGGCGAGGATTTCGTCGTGGTAGTCTGTGTCAATCTTTTGCAGGTCCAGCCCACGGGCGGTACGCAATCCGGTGATTATCTCGTCGTTGACCCTTTCGTCGCGGTCCTCTTCCTCGATGATGAAGGCCGGTTTGCTGTTGAGATATGTCCGTATATCGGCAGGATTAATGCGGCGTACGCCGTGGCTGTCGCAACTGTGAGCGCCAGGTCCGAGGCCGAGATATGGCGTGCCGTCCCAATAGGATGAGTTGTGGCGTGATTGCTTGCCCGGCAATGCGAAATTCGATATTTCGTAATGCTCGTAACCTGCTTCCCGGGCGGCAGAGCAGAGGTGGGAGTACATCCGTTCAATCAGCTCTTCGTCGGCCTGGCAGACTTCTCTGCGTTCGAGTTGCCGAAAGAGTAGTGTGCCCGGTTCGTAACTGAGACAATAGGCCGAAAAGTGTTCGGGACGCAACGCAAGCAATTTGCCGAGTGAGGATTGCCATGAGTGGAAATCCTGTCCCGGAAGTCCGTAAATCAAGTCCAGACTTATGTTTTGGATTCCGCCCTTGCGAAGAGTCTCAAACGCGTTCACGGCATCATCCGGGGAATGGCGGCGGCGCACGGCTTTCAGCTCTCCGGAGTTGAAACTCTGCACCCCCATGCTCACGCGGTTGACTCCGGCCGACGTCCATACGGCCACCGCTTCGGGTGTGACATCCTCCGGATTCACTTCAATGGTAAATTCGCACACGCTTTCCTCTCGAAGCTCGGCGGCAAGTGCCCGGAACAGGTGAGGCGGAAGTATCGAGGGCGTACCTCCTCCGAAGTAGAGAGTGGTGATGGAGTCAATCTCTCCACGGCGTTCCGAAAATTCCTCAAGAATACGGCGCACCACTTCTTCCATGCGCGAGGGATTCGCTACGGAATAGAAATCGCAGTAGGCACACTTGGAGTGGCAGAAGGGAATGTGAACGTATAATCCGGCCATCAGAAACGCGGTTCGGTGCGCCCGCACAGCGACAGGAACGGGCAGAATTTACAAGACTTGTTATCTTCGGTCTGGGTGAAATCGACCTCAGGGTTGAATATCTCGCTTATCAAAGCCTGAAGCCGCGGCAGGAATTCCTTGCTTACCTGGAGATAGCTTGTTACGGGCATGCCTTCAATCTCGACCGGTTTTATTCCGCCGTTGGCCGTCATGAGTTTAAGGGGGTAGATAAGCGGCTCGATGTCGTTGCGTTTGCCTGTGATTGCAGCGTAGGCCTCGCAGTAGACCAGAACCTGAAAAATGGCGTCGTAGGCATGTTCGCCACGAACAAACAGCTCGTCGATTCCTCTTTTTGCGATAATCATGTCGGAGCCCGTCTTGAAGTCGATGAAGCGGAGAACTCCTTCCGAACTACGGTCGACGCGGTCGATAGACATCTTGAAATTGACCGTAAGCTCATCGGTGACGGGCCACGGCTTGTTCACGGGCATTTCCGAGCGTATGAAGGTGAACGACGGCGTGCAAAGCTGCTCCCGCTCGTATTCGAGCATGGTCCTTACGGTGTAGGCCGCCACGGATGCTATAACCGAACCTTCCGCAGGCATTTCCGAGACAGGTGCGTCGGCGTTGAATCCTTTGTAACATTCCTTGTAGACGCACTTCACGGTCAGGTCGTCGATAAGTCTGTTCGACGGGCTGAGCCATGAGTCAATAAGCTCTCGCGTGATTTCCTGATTGCGGTAGGGGGTGTATAGCTCTTCAATAACTTTATGGACTACCGAACCGTACTGGCTGGCCGAAACGAAGTCGGAAAGTTCGTCGTTGCCACGCATGTTGCGCACGTACTGGAGGTAGAATTGCAGGGGGCAACGCTTGTATGATTTCAGAGCCGAAGCCGACAGCCGGAGTTTGCCGCCGGGTTTAAAGCCATCGAGCTCACGCAGCACGGCCTCCGTTTTTCGCACCACCACAGGCTCGGGAGCCGAGGCGGCTGCCGGAAGGTCGATTGTCGTGAATGTCACGTCGAGGTCGGGGCGCAGATAGCGGAGCTGGGAAATGTAGCGCGACAGTTCTCCCGAGCCGAAGTTGCCGCTGCGGGAGTCGTACACGGCCTTGACGAGTCTCGCGCGGGCAAGAAGGCGGTTGAAGCAATAGGCGTAGGTCTCTTCCTGCGCGTCGAGCGGCGGAAGTCCGTAGCCGTAACGCAGGGCGTTGGGAATCATTGTCTTGACATATTGCTTTCGCGGGAAAATCTTCTCGTTCATCGACAGGAATATTACGTTGTCGAAGTCGAGCGCACGCGTTTCAAGCACGCCCATCACCTGAAGTCCTTTCAGCGGTTCGCCGCTTACGGTAATCTGCGTCGTGTCGAACATGCGTTCGAACAGCGAGAAGAAGGTATTTTCCGACATCTGTACATCGTGCTCCCTGACGAGCCGCAATATATCCTCGACCTCGCGTCGGAAATGGTCGAGCATCTTCACCTCGATAAGTCCGCCATAGTTGTCTGCCGCGTCGGCCAGTCCGCTCTCAAGCCAGTCGAGCAGCGTGAGCATGTACCGGCCGGTCTCTTCGGCGTCGTGCGAATTTTTTACCGGGGCGAAAATTGCCGCGAGCGCCGGATAATCGGCCACGGTCTTTTCGGCGGAGATATTATAGAGATTGTTCTCGGTGATGTCATTCTTGATTTTGTCACCCTCTGCACCGCAGATGAGCTGTATGTGCGGATGGTTTAGCACCGCAGTCACGTCTTCGTAGTAGAAGTAGATTCCTCCGCGGATTTTGCGCGCGCGCAGCTGCATCGTGATGATGGAGCGGAGCAGGGAGGCGAAAGTCGTGGTGCGGTAGGGCAGTCCCATTGTTATGTTCACGGCCTTGATGCTTGCCGGAATTGAGAACAGCACGGGCATGAGCAGGCCTTCGTCGGGAAGTACGATGGCTGTGTCGATTGGATTTTCCGGGTTGGTGAGTCCGCGCGCCACGATGTCTTCGAGTATGGCATGGAGCGCTTTGCTCTGGCCTACGTTCGACGGCATGGCAATCACTTCCACTTCCGGGCTTGATTCCACTTTCGCAGGCTCGAAATTCCCGGGCATTGGAAAACTCTTTGCCAATGCCCGGATTGTTGTCGTATCACCGTCCCAGAAAAATTCAGCCGAACCGATATCCCGCAGTCGGTTCAGAATCATGGCCTCGGATGTGGAGAGGGCGTTGAATCCTACAAAGGCATAGGTGGTGCCGAAAGGCAGTTCGTCGGGAGTGACGAGCCGCAGCCGCCGTGCCGCCGAGCGGTATTGCATGCCTTGTGTCGATATTCCGCGACGTTTCAGCTCGGCTGAAAACTCCACGTACAAGTCGCCAAGGATTTCCCACAGATAGGTAAATTTTGACGCGAGCGGTCGTCCGTCCTTGCCGTCATGGGCAAGGTGGAGCCAGAACCGCTCCACGGGGTCATTTCCGTCTTCATCCGGTCCTGAGGCCACGGTAAGGCGGCTTTCACCCCATATACGGCTGATGATGTCCTTTTGCTCGGGGTCGAGGTAGTCCGACTGGATTTCCCTTACATCGCGCAGGTTCTTGAAAAGTGCCGAAGCATCGGCATGAGAGCGGTCTATGTCGTTGAAATCGCTCAGAATCATGTCGCCCCAGAAGATGAAGGCGTCGAAATCGCGCACGCGCTCGAGCCGCCCTTTCTGCGCCATGACCTTGCGGTATGACTTGTAGAGGATGAAAAGGAGGTCGTTTCGCGGAGCCTCGGGATTGTCGGCGAAGGTGCTTATGAAGCGTCCCATTGTGGTGAAACGCGGCATCAGTGTGATTCCTGAAAGATTGTCGCGCACGTATTGTTTCAGGAACATGGCACTGCGCTTGTTCGGCATCACAAACACGAGGTTGTCCATCCTGTCGGGATGGCTGACGGCGTAGTAACGCGCCACCTCTTCCAGAAATTTAGTTCGGGACATCGTGGGTCGGATTATTTGCGTAGGAGCATGATTGTGCGCACGGCAAGGTCGAAGAAAATGATTTTGGCATTTCCGTTGACGCTTATGTCGCGGCGTGCGTCGTTGAAAAGGCTGAACAGGCCAAGTACATTGCGCTCGTTGACGTAAGGGTGGAATCGCGAGCAGAAGTTGCGTTCGGCCTGATTCAGGGTAATAAGTTCTTCAACACCTGTGTGAAGCATTAGATTCTCGCGGAGCAGGCGCGCGGAATAGTCGAGAAACTGCATCGACGGCTCGCGACCTGCGGCTGCCATGTCGTTGCTCCACTTTCTTAGTTCGGCCACCTTGCGCTGGAAGGCCATGCGCATGAGCGTGGCGAATGAATCGAGATATTTCAGGCGGTCTTTCGACATCCCGGCCAGCGACAGCGCCTCGTTGATGTTGCCCTGAGCTATGCGCGAGATATTTTCGGCTGAATCGGCGTCGATTCCCTTCGAGCGTAGTATGGCCGCGGTCTCGGCGTCGGAGTAGCGTAGCACGCGTATGCGCTGCGTGCGCGAGTAAATCGTCGGGAGTATGCCGCGCGAATTGTTGCTCACCATTATAAAAATGGTGTCGGAGTGTGGTTCCTCAACGAGTTTGAGCAGCTTGTTGGCGGTTTCCTCCTTCAGGCGCTCCGGAAGCCATAGCAGGACAATCTTGTAGGCCGACTGGCGCGCCATGTAATTGAGGCGGCGTAGGAGTTCGTTGCCTTCCTCCACGTAGATTTGCGGCTGAGCGTTGATGTTGTCCAACGCCTCTACCCAATGGTCGAAATCCATGAAAGGGTAGTCGGCGAGAAATTCGCGGAAGGTCGGCAGATAGTCGTCGGAGATTGTAGGCTTGCCTCCTTTCTTCACCACGGGAAAGGAGAAAAATGTGTCGATGTGGTTGAAGGTTTCATGCTGTCGACAAGCAGGACAGGTGCCGCAACTGTCGCCGTCGGCAGTACGGTTCTCACAGTGGATATATTGGGCGAAGGCACGTGCGAGACTGAATTTCCCGGCACCCGGATTTCCTTCGAGAAGCAACGCGTGCGGAATGTGTCCGCTGTCGGCCATCCGGCGCAGGCGGTCCTTTATGTCTTCATGTCCGGGAATGTCGGCGAATCTCATATTTAAAACTTTCTTTTAATATCTTCGGAAGAGAATGATAACAATAAAGTTACTTTCGGCTTTCCGTAACACGGAACCCACGGGTTAACACTTATTATTAAACACCCTCTTACTTTTTGAAGTGACCGTTGGCGGCTACGTATGACCTCACATCCTGGAAGAGACGTGTGGCGAATACGAAGTCGTTCAGAGCCTCGTTGGATGTGGTGTAAATCTGCGACATGTCGCCCACCCATTCGCGATGGCCCTTGTTGATGAACACGATGTTTTCTCCGATGCCAAGCACGGAGTTCATGTCGTGGGTGTTGATTACGGTAGTGATGTTGTACTCGTGGGTGATGTCGCTCAGCAGCTCGTCGATGAGTATTGAGGTCTTGGGGTCGAGACCGGAGTTGGGCTCGTCGCAGAAGAGATATTTGGGATTGAGCGCTATGGCACGTGCGATAGCCACACGCTTCTGCATGCCGCCCGAGATTTCGGAAGGATATTTATGTTCGGCGCCGCGCAGGTTGACGCGCTCGATACAGAACATGGCGCGGTCGAGCATTTCCTTGCGCGACATTGATGTGAACATCACCAGGGGGAACATGACATTGCCGAGCACGGTCTCGGAGTCGAACAGCGCCGAGCCCTGGAAGAGCATGCCTATTTCTTTACGCAGGTCTTTCATTTCCGAGGGCGACATCGTGAGCAGGTTGCGCCCGTCGAAAAGAATCTCGCCTTTCTCGGGACGCAGAAGTCCCACGAGCGATTTCATGAGTACGGTCTTTCCCGAGCCGCTCTGTCCTATGATAAGGTTGGTCTTGCCGGTGTAGAAAGTGGCGCTTACATCGTGGAGGACGGTCTTGTCCTCGAATGATTTTGTGATATTTCTTACTTCAATCATTGGAGGAGCAATTTAGTGAGGATTACGTCGAACAGAAGGATGAAGATGCTGCTGCTTACCACGCCCTGTGTGCTTGCTTTGCCCACCTGGAGCGCGCCGCCCTTGACGTAGTAGCCGAAGAACGACGATATGGATGCGATAAGGAACGCGAAGAAGAGCGATTTGATAAGGCCGTACCATACGTACCATTCCTGGAACAGTGCCTGGAGTCCGTAGACGTAGCGCGACACCGGTATCAGGTCGGTGAACAGAGCCACCATGTAGCCGCCAACAAAGGCCGTGCCCATACACAGAATCACAAGTATAGGCATGAACAGTACGAAGCCCAAAATCTTGGGCAGGATAAGGAAGTTGGCGGAGTTGACACCCATTATTTCGAGAGCATCAATCTGTTCGGTTACGCGCATCGTGCCTATTTCCGAGGCAATGTTGGAGCCGACTTTTCCGGCGAGAATAAGGCAGAGAATTGAGTTGGAGAACTCAAGCAGCACGATGTCGCGCGTGGCAAGGCCGACGGAGTAGGCAGGCATCAGGGGCGAAGTGACATTGAGCTGCATCTGGATGGTGATTACCGCGCCGATAAACATCGAAATCACGATTACCAGCGGAATGGAATCCACACCGAGTTTTTGTATTTCAGTGACGGTGCGCTTCAGAAACACCGATATTTTGTCGGGGATGGAGAAAACGCGCCTCACAAAAAGGCAATATTCTCCAAAGGTGGCTATTGAGTCGGTTAGTAACATTTTCTTCAATAGAGGGTGTTTAATAATATATGTTAATCCGTGGGCGGTTTATCTTTGAGGGATTTTTCCATAACGATGCGGGAG
>CAJURN010000024.1:26573-48660 GCA_910589055.1 uncultured Muribaculaceae bacterium | reverse complement strand
CACTCCTTCAATTCAGCTCAAAAGCTGCTCCGTAATACGGAACCCACGGATTAACACATATTATGAAACACCCTCTTAATCCTTTAATCTTTATTCGTATCTTTGCAGACTGAACCAACCGTAACTGCAATGACCGAAAACAAAAGCAAGCGTCCCGACTTGATGCGTAACCTGCTGAAGTACATTATCCCGCTGATTATCAGTATCGGATTGTGCTATCTTCTGTTCACGGGCATCGACTTTAAGGAAATGGTTGCAATCATACGCGACCAATGCGATTTCCGCTGGATCGGGCTATCCCTTGTAATCAGCATATTTTCCCACGTGTGCCGCGCTTACCGCTGGCGCATCCAGCTTCAGGCAATGGGCGTGAATCCACCCATCCATGCCCTGATATACAGCATATTCGGCACATACGCAGTAAACCTTGTCTTTCCCCGCTTAGGCGAGGTATGGCGCACGGGCTACATTGCCCAGCGCCAGGACGCTCCTTTCACATCGGTATTCGGCTCAATGGTGGCCGACCGTCTGGCCGACACCGTGACAGTGCTCCTGCTCACAGTTGTCACCTTTCTGCTTGCATCCAAAGCCATATTGAGCTTCCTGAGCGAAAACGGCGAGAGCTATGCCGCCATCGCCCGCCTACTCACTTCACCCTGGCTATGGGGTGCGGCAGTGGCCGTGCTTGCCGCAGTGTGGTACATGATGACACGCAAAACCTCCAATCCTTGGCTGAACAAGATTCAGAAAGCCGTACGCGAGCTTTGGGAAGGTTTTGCCGTGGTTACGAAAATGCCCGGCAAAGGCCGCTGGCTGCTTTGGACAGTAGGCATCTGGGGATGCTACTTCTCGCAGCTCTATATCTGCTTCTACGCCTTCCCCTTCACAGCCGACATTCTCGCCCGATACGGCGTACTCGCCGCGTTGGTTACATTCGTGCTGTCGAGTATCTCGATGGGCGTTCCCTCCAACGGTGGCATAGGCCCCTGGCAGTGGGCCGTAATCTTTGCCCTGAGCATCTACGGCCTTGACAAAGCCAGTGCAGGAGCCTTCGCCAACCTCGTGCTCGGCTGTCAGACCCTGCTGCTGATTGCCCTCGGCATATTCACATTCATAGGCATAGCGCTCGACCGCAAGAACCGACGCCCGGCAAGCGCAGTCCCTGTCACAACTCAGAATTCAAACAACAAATAAGAATATTACAGAAGAAAAATGGCAAAAGTCCTTATCATCGGCGCAGGAGGTGTGGGCACGGTAGTGGCCCACAAGTGCGCGCAGAATCCCGACGTGTTTACTGAAATCGTGCTGGCTTCACGCACCAAGTCGAAATGTGATGCAGTGGCTGCCGCAATCGGCGCCAAGAACATCACCACCGACAGCGTCGACGCCGACAGTGTGGAACAGCTCTGCGAACTCTTCCGCCGCCACAAGCCCGAACTTGTCATCAACGTTGCCCTGCCCTATCAGGACCTCACAATCATGGACGCTTGTCTCGAATGTGGAGTCAACTACCTCGACACAGCCAACTACGAGCCCAAGGACGAGGCTCACTTTGAATATTCCTGGCAGTGGGCCTACCGCGAGCGCTTCGAGAAAGCCGGCCTGACCGCAATTCTCGGCTGCGGATTCGACCCCGGAGTATCCGGAGTGTTCACAGCATACGCCGCAAAGCACTACTTCAGCGAGATGGAATACCTCGACATCGTAGACTGCAACGCCGGAGACCACGGCAAGGCTTTCGCCACCAACTTCAACCCCGAAATCAACATCCGCGAAATCACTCAGAACGGACGCTACTGGCGCGACGGCAAGTGGGTGACAACCAAGCCTCTGGAAGTGCACACAGCTCTCACCTACCCCAACATCGGCCCCCGCGACTCATACCTTCTTTATCACGAAGAGCTTGAATCGCTCGTGCAGAACTATCCCACAATCAAGCGCGCACGCTTCTGGATGACATTCGGTCAGGAATACCTCACACACCTGCGCGTGATTCAGAACATCGGCATGGCCCGCATCGACGAAGTGGAATACAACGGCACCAAAATCGTGCCCCTGCAGTTCCTCAAAGCCGTGCTCCCCAACCCCCAGGATCTCGGCGAGAACTACCACGGCGAAACTTCCATCGGCTGCCGCATCTCCGGCAAGGACAAGGAAGGCAAGCCTCTGACCTACTACATCTACAACAACTGCTCGCATGAAGCCGCCTACAAGGAAACCGGCATGCAGGCCGTGAGCTACACCACCGGCGTGCCCGCGATGACCGGCGCCATGATGTTCCTCACCGGAAAGTGGAACAAGCCCGGCGTGCACAACGTCGAGGAGTTCGATCCCGATCCCTTCCTCGCCGAAGTTGCCAAGCAGGGACTCCCCTGGCACGAGGTTATCAACGGCGACCTCGAGGTTGACCGCATCGACAACTGATTTTCCATCATCACACAAAACTTTCTCCCATGACTCCCAACCAAGAAAACTTCCTTCTCGGACTTCTCGAGGAATGTTCCGAATACCTGCAGAAGATGCGTATGGAACTTGCCGAGACCAATCAGCAATTGACTGCCCTGCGCAAGGAAATCAACGACCTCAAAGCAAGAGAATTGAATATCCTTGACTCCCTCGACACCCGCCTGTCAGAAATTTCCGACGGAGGATATTCCTCGCTCGGGAGCATCCGTGACGCAATAGACCGACGATAACATGCCTGTTGCAGATATAATCTTAATCATCATCGCTGCGGTGGCCGGACTCACCGGCTACCGCAGCGGCATAATCCGCCAGATAGGTTCGCTTGTAGGACTTGTGGTGGCGGTACTGCTGTGTCGTGTGCTTGGCCCGGCTGCCGCCGACGCCGTCACCCCGGCCTCTACCGAGCATGAGACCCTGTACACCGTTCTGGCCTACACAATCCTCTTTGTGATAGGTTTCTTCGGCGTGAAACTCATCGCCCACCTGCTGCATCTTGTTGTATCGGCGCTCAAATTGGGAATCTTCGACCGCCTGGCCGGTGCCGTGTTCCGCATCGCCCTGTGGATGGTGGCAGTGAGCATCGCACTCAACCTGTACTTCGCCATCGTACCCGACGAGGAAAGCAAATTCTGCCAATCCTCGCGTCCGTGGCGCGGAGCCGTGGTCGACTTCGCCCCCGCGCTGGCCGGATACATGACCGAACGATAAAACCCGCACTGCGACAAAACATCGCAGCCCCACGAAGCGTTATCCGCTTATAACTCCATATCATTTCGTAACCGAAAATGAACACCGAAAACCAAACCGCTCCCGAAAGCTCCGACGAACTCATCGGCAAAGCCACCTCGGGAGAATATAAATACGGCTTTACAAGCGACATCGACACCGAAGTGATTCCTAAAGGTCTCACCGAGGACGTCGTGCGCCTTATCTCAATGAAGAAAGGCGAGCCCGAATGGCTGCTCGATTTCCGCCTGAAAGCCTTCCGCTACTGGCAGACGCTCGAAATGCCGCGGTGGGCGCATCTCGACATCCCCGAAATCGACTATCAGGCCATAAGCTACTACGCAGCTCCCAAGACAAAGAAAGCCCCCGGAAGCCTCGATGAGGTCGACCCGGGTCTTATCGACACATTCAACCGTCTCGGAATACCTCTGGAAGAACAGAAAGTGCTCTCAGGCATGGCCGTTGACGCCGTGATGGACTCCGTGAGCGTCAAGACCACACATCGCGAGAAACTCGCCGAACTCGGAATCATATTCTGCTCCTTCAGCGAGGCTGTCAAGGATTATCCCGACCTTGTGAAGAAATATCTCGGCAAGGTTGTGAGCTACCGCGACAACTTTTTCGCCGCCCTCAACTCCGCCGTATTCTCCGACGGCTCTTTCGTGTACATTCCCAAGGGAGTGCGCTGCCCGATGGAGCTTTCGACCTACTTCCGCATCAACGCCTCCGGCACAGGTCAGTTCGAACGCACGCTCATCGTGGCCGACGACGAGGCCTACGTAAGCTACCTCGAGGGCTGCACCGCCCCGATGCGCGACGAGAATCAACTCCACGCCGCAATCGTGGAAATAATAGTCGAGGACCGCGCCGAGGTCAAGTACTCAACCGTACAGAACTGGTATGCAGGCGATGCCGAAGGTCGTGGCGGTGTCTACAACTTCGTGACAAAACGCGGTCTCTGCCGTGGTGACTACTCCAAACTGTCGTGGACTCAGGTCGAGACCGGATCGGCCATCACCTGGAAATATCCCTCCTGTATTCTCGCCGGGGAAGGCTCCACGGGCGAGTTCTACTCCGTGGCCGTAACCAACAACCGCCAACAGGCCGACACCGGCACAAAGATGATACACATCGGACGCAACACCCGCTCCACAATCGTGTCGAAAGGCATTTCCGCCGGACACAGCCAGAACAGCTACCGCGGTCTGGTGAAGGTTGCGCCCGAGGCCGACGGCGTGCGCAACTACACCCAGTGCGACTCGCTCCTGCTGAGCGACACCTGCGGCGCGCACACCTTCCCCTACATCGACGTGATGAACGACTCGGCCGTGGTTGAGCACGAGGCCACCACTTCAAAAATCTCCGAAGACCAGATTTTCTACTGCAACCAGCGAGGAATACCCACCGAGGAAGCCGTAGGCCTGATTGTCAACGGCTACGCCAAGGAAGTGATGAACAAGCTGCCGATGGAATTTGCGGTCGAGGCTCAGAAACTTCTCGCAATCACCCTTGAAGGGTCAGTAGGATAACAACATAAAAACTCTTACACTATGAGCGATCTTCTCAAAGTTGAAAACCTTCATGCCGGAATCGACGGCAAAGAAATATTACGCGGAATCAACCTTACCGTACGCCCCGGCGAGGTGCATGCCATCATGGGACCCAACGGCTCCGGCAAAAGCACACTCTCGGGCGTACTCGCAGGCGACCCGCGATTCACTGTCACCGCAGGCAGCGCCGACTTCCATGGCGTTGACCTGCTCGCGCTCTCGCCCGAGGACCGTTCGCACGAAGGCCTTTTCCTCTCCTTCCAGTATCCGGTGGAGATTCCCGGCGTGACGATGGTTAACTTCATGCGCGCAGCCGTCAACGCCAAGCGCAAGTACTTCAACGAAGCTCCCCTGTCGGCAGGCGATTTCCTGAAAATGATGCGTCAGAAACGCGCGATTGTGGAACTTGATAACAAACTCGCGTCGCGCTCGGTCAACGAAGGATTCTCCGGCGGTGAAAAGAAACGCAACGAAATCTTCCAGATGGCCGTACTCGAGCCGCGCCTGTCGATACTTGACGAAACCGACTCCGGCCTCGATATCGACGCCCTGCGCATCGTGGCCGGTGGCGTCAACAAGCTCAAGACCGACAACAACGCTACAATAGTCATCACCCACTACCAGCGACTTCTCGACTACATCAAGCCCGACTTCGTGCATATCCTGTACAAGGGTCGCATCGTCTACTCCGGTGGTCCCGAGCTTGCCCTCGAACTGGAAGAAAAAGGCTACGACTGGATCAAACAGCAGGCCGACAACGAATAATCACCTCTGCCAACGATGAATTCCCTTACCCAATATATAGACCTCTACCGTGCAATGGACGCCACAATCGACGCCCACGCCCCCGAGGTGATGAACCGCCTGCGTCCGGCAGCGTTCGAGGCTCTCGAAAAAGCCGGGACTCTGCCCCTGCGCGGAACCGAAGGCTACGAGAAATCCGACGTGGCGGGAATGTTCGCGCCCGACTTCGGCCTGAATCTCGAGCGCAAGGCTTTCCCGGTAGATGTGGCAGCGTCGTTCCACTGCGATGTCCCCAACATCAGCACCCTGCTCGGCCTTGTTGTCAACGACAGTTTTGTGGCCGGAAAGACCCTCGACCGCAATCTTCCCGAAGGCCTCGAAGTGATGTCGCTCGCACAGGCCGCACGCGAGTATCCCGACCTCGTGAGTGCGCACCTCAACCGTCTCGCCGCCGACAGCACCGCCACCGCGGCTCTGAACACATTGCTTCTTCAGGACGGAGTATTCATCCGCGCACGCCGCGGATGCCGCCCCGAAAAGGCCGTGCAGATTGTAAACATCTTCAACGCCGCAATGCCTCTGATGGCCGTGCGCCGCGTGCTGCTCGTGGCTGAGGAAGATTCAGCCGTGCGCGTGCTCTTCTGCGACCACTCACAGAATCCCGACACCGACTACCTCTCATCGCAGGTAATCGAGGTATTCGCCGCACAGGGCAGTTCCGTGGAGCTTTACGACATCGAGGAATCCTCGGCTCGCACCCGCCGCATGTCGGAAATGTTCGTCAGCCAGGATGCAAGCAGCCGCGTGAGCTTCAACGGCGCCACATTATACGCCGGACTCACCCGCAACAACTTCAACATCGACGTCAACGGCGACCATGCCGAGACCGAACTCTCCGGTCTTGTTATCGGCTCCGGCGACGAGGTGATTGACAACTCCGTGAGCCTGCGCCATCACTCTCACCACTGCACAAGCCGCCAGCTCTTCAAATACGCGCTCTTCGACCGTGCCAACGGTGCTTTCGGAGGTAAAATCATAGTGGATGAAGGCGCCGTACGCACCGATGCGGCTCAGAACAACCGCAATCTGCTCGCAAGCACCGACGCCCGCATGCACGCCGCTCCACAGCTCGAAATCTACTGCGACGACGTGAAGTGCAGCCACGGCGCCACAACAGGTCAGCTCGACGCACGCGCCCTCTTCTACATGCGCAGCCGCGGCATACCCGAGGAAGAAGCCCGCATGATACTCGTACAGGCCTTCATGGTGGACGTAATCAACGGTATCAGCCTTGATGCCCTGCGCGACCGCATGCGTATGCTTGTAGAAAAACGTCTTTCCGGAACATCTGCCGCGTGCAGCTCATGCGCCGGAACATGCAACCCCCGATAAGATGGAAGCAAAAGCTCTTGATACAGCCGAAGTGGAACGCCTGCGCAAGGATTTCCCCATACTTTCGCGCGACGTCCACGGCAAACCCCTGGTTTACCTCGACAACACCGCCACGACGCAGACTCCGGCGGTGGTTGTTGACGCCGTGCGCGACATGTACTACGCCCACAAGGCCAACGTGCACCGCGGTGTCCACTGCCTGTCGCAGGAAGCCACATCGGCCATGGAAAGCACAAGGGAGCGTGTGCGCCGCTTCATCAACGCACCATCCACTGAGGAAGTGATCTTCACCCGCGGCACCACCGAAGCAATAAACCTCGTTGCGGCGTCCTACGGAAGCCTACTTGAAGAAGGCGACGAAGTGGTGCTCACAGTGATGGAGCACCATTCCAACATCGTACCCTGGCAGCTTCTACAAAGCCGCCGCGGAATACGGATAAAGGTTGTTCCCATGCTCCCCGACGGCTCGCTCGACATGGACGCATACCGCGCGATTTTCACCGACCGCACGCGCCTTGTATCGGTGTGCCACGTGTCCAACGTGCTTGGCACGGTCAATCCCGTTGCCGAAATCACACGCATAGCCCATAGCCACGGCGCAGTGGTGTGCATAGACGGAGCGCAGGCCGTAGCCCACGAGAAAGTGGACGTGCAGGAAATCGGGGCTGATTTCTACGCCTTCTCTTCCCACAAGATGTACGGACCCACCGGCATAGGCATACTCTACGGCCGCAAGGAACTGCTCGAGAAAATGCCGCCGTATCAGGGTGGCGGGGAAATGATAGGCCACGTAAGTTTCCAAGGCACAACCTGGGCCGACCTGCCCTACAAGTTCGAGGCCGGAACTCCCGACTTCGTTGACGCCGCCGCCTTCCGCCACGCCATGGACTATATGGACGCCATCGGAATAGAACGCATTGCCGCTTACGAGCACGAGCTTCTTGACTACGCCACCGCGCGCATGATGGAGATTCCCGGCATGAGAATCTTCGGCACAGCACCCGGCAAGAGTGCCGTAATCTCCTTCCTTATCGGCGACTCGCATCACTACGACGCAGGAATCCTGCTCGACCAGATGGGCATAGCCGTGCGCACCGGACACCATTGTGCCCAGCCGCTTATGGAGCATCTTGGAATCGAGGGAACTGTGCGCGCATCATTTGCCTTGTACAATACCCGCGAGGAAATCGACCGCTTCATCGCCGCCCTCACCCGCGTGGCAGCAATGCTGAATTAGGCGAATTTCAGGCAAGGAAAGGCAACTTTTTGGCAATAAGGCAAGAAAGGCAAAAAGGCAAGATAATAGTAACAGACGCTATTATCTTGCCTTTCTTTACCTTATAGCCTATAATTGCCTATGCTTGCTATAATCTCCTAATTCGTGTTCCTGCCGCGGGGCTGGACAGGCTTGGTATTGTTTCCGGAGGGAAGACCGTTATTTCCGGGACGCTGGGTTCCGGCCGGAGTGGTATTGAACGCCGGACGGTGAGTCTGCGATGCACCGGGTGATGAAGACGGCGGTGGGGTCTGGGGCGGTTGCGAGGGCTTGTGCGACGGCGGAATCACCGGGCCGGGATTTCCTCCGTTCCAACCAGGACCACCGCCAATCCAACCGGGACCGTTTCCGACAAAGGGTGGCGGAGGCGGAGTTGAAGGCCCCCACACGGGAGAATAGATACCGTCGTACCAATACGGTCCCGAATCATACACTCCGTCGTCAATTCCGAATCCGAGTCCCATACATGACGTAAGCGACAGCGTGGACACGGCCAGAGCGAGTAATGTTATATATTTTGCTTTCATAACTATGGATTTTTCAAATGACTTTAATATATAACAACTTAAACTGCCAAATCGCCTAAAGACGGAAGATTGAAAAATTCACCGAACCGTAGGCGCGGTGCTCGCTGAAGCCCGGAAGATGCGAGAAATCATGCTTCTTCGAGTGCTCGATTATAAACACCGAGCCTTCGCCGACAAGCGACGACCCAAGCACAAGCGAGGGGATTTCCTCGAAGCCCTGCATATCGTAGGGAGGATCGGCAAAAACAATGTCGTAGCGCCGCGGGCACGTGGCTATGAAGCGGAGCACATCGCCCTTGATAAGCGTGAAATTGTCGGCACCGAGTTCCGAAGCCACCTTGAGCATGAACTTCTGCTGCGTCGGAGCCTTCTCGACAGCCGTCACGTCGCGGCATTCCCGCGAGAGAAATTCAAAACTGATGGCACCGGTGCCTGCAAAAAGGTCAAGAGCCGACTTGCCCTCGAAATCAATAGTATTTTCAAGAACGTTGAACAGGTTCTCGCGCGCAAAATCCGTGGTAGGACGCGCGGTGATGTTGGACGGCACGGAAAAACGACGCCGACCGTACTTTCCTCGTATTATTCGCATAATGGAAGTATTATCAATGGAAATGGTGCGTTGACAGCTTCACGGCCGGCCTTGAGCATGGCCGACGGGAAAATCACCGGCATAACATAATTGGCGAAACGGCGGAGCGATGTCATGGCCTCATCGCGCGACGAAGCGCGGCCACACACAAACATCCTGTCCGCAGACAGGTCGAAACCCGACAGAGACGCCGCACTCAGGATGTAGAACACGGCATCATCCACTGCCCGGCACACAAAGGTGTTGGCAAACATCAGACGTCCACCCGTGCCGAAAACAGCCACATCAACCTCTTCGACACCCGTCGTAGAATCGCCGTTGAAATGGACATACATCTTGCCGGAATTTCCGAGGTCGGTCTGACGGCTGAAATAGCGCAGGAGTGGGCTGAGGTGATGATGAAGACGTGCGTTGTGGAAGGTGCGGCGGAAAAAATTCAACGACGCGCTCTCCGCGCTCCACACAACATCCACCCCCAACGAAGGGATGGAATCGCGAAGAATCTCCCTGTCCTGTCGGCTCAGATCCAACCCCGTGGCATCATCGGCAAGTCCCGACGGTACCACAGCGAAATCTCCGCTGCGGAAAACCACATCCGTGCGTCCGAAATTAGTAAGCAGCAACGGATTGGCATACACAGCATCCTCAACCGCCTTCAGCGGCGCAGAGGCCTCGCGGTCGATTTCCGGATGAATACACATAAGCGTCGAGTCTTCGACCGTGGAATGAGCCACAGCCGTCAAAGCCCCGTCCTCGGCCATCATCGAAAGCCGCCAATGAGCCGGATGCCGTATCTGATTATTTTCCTCGCAATCTGCCATGAACTGCAAAGTTACAAATAAGCGGGGGACAATACAAAATTATATTTTATCATTACTCACTTTTGGCCGGGGTCGGGGTCTTGGGGGAAGTAGAAGTAGAGGGTGCGGCTGAGGGTGGTGAAGGCGGTCTCTACGTAGGTTGTGCCGTCGAGTATTATGCCCATGCGTGGATAGGAGGGGTGGCCGGAGATATCGACACGACCCGAAAGTGGGGCGGAGGACAGGATTCCACGGCCTATGCGACGCGTGCCGGTGAAGGTGGCGAAATCAATTCCGGATGCCTCGGAGGGCAGAATTATCAAGGGAACTTCCTTGTCGCCGTAGGCAAATTGAAGCGACGAAAGATAATTACCGTCGTCGCTGTCTGGCACCCCATGGACGCGGCGGAAAAGATACCACGGCAAGTCTTCATCGGGGGTGTAATCGAAGAATACCACACCGTCCGATGACGATACAGGGATGTAGAGTTCTATCACACGAGCCGTTTCCGAGCCGAGTTTTTTCTGCCAATACGCCAAAGCCGCCACATGGGATATTACCATAACCGCAAGCAGCAGACTCATGCCACGGGCAAGCCGTCCCGAGGGCCACGGCCATGGAAGCCGCGCGAGCGCCACGAGCGCAAACAACTGCGCAAACCACCCCGGCCGTCCTCCGAATCCCGCAAGCAGCAGAAAAGCAGTGGAGAACAACGCGGCAAGCGCATACACAAGCCAATCTGTACGCACCAGACGACGCATCATTTCCGGGCGCCGCAACGCAAACCATCCTGACGCCACAACGAGCGCCACAACGAAATAAGCCGAACCGAAGACGAGCGTCATAACCAGCTCACGGACTGTGTCCACACCGGCCCTGTCAAGATTGGCAGGCGATGACACCGAGAACAGCGCCCCGGCTACGATAGCCGCAACGCATATCCGCCGTACAGGCGACATGGAGCGGAAATTTCCGGGCACACATAGCCACGCCCCCAGTGCGATAGCCACAGGCAAGCCGAGCGCCTCGTGCATACCTCCGGCAATAAAACACAAAGGAACAAGCAGCCACATCAGCCGTCCTGCGCCCTTGCAGAAAATAAGCCACAGACACAGCAGCATCAGAGCCGACGCCCAGACATAGTTGAAGAAGCACACAAATTCCATCCACAAGGTCGACCACGGAAGCGCGAAAAGGATGAGAGCGGTAAGCGCCATCCGGGCGCTTACCGCGCCATCCTCGTCACGGAACCTGGCGGTTCCGTGACGAGGATGGGCACACCGGCCCGCGAGGAGAAAAAACAGAGCGACTGCCAATCCGTTGGCTACCGCACGCACGCCGGCGGACATAAGATTGAGCAGCAGAGGATTGAGCATGTCGCCGAGCCGGGAATTGTTGTGGAGCCACTGGAAGTGCATGCGCGTGGCCCACTGCCGCCAGGGAGTGTCCCAATAAACGAAGGCATCGTGATAATGGCGGTCATCGCCAATCAGAGGAACATAATATGACGCCACGGCAAAACACACTCCGATTGCCACAAGCGTTATCGCAGGCAGCAACTGAAAAAACCGGTGTCGTAAACAATTCTTCATCGGATGCAGATGCAAATATATACATATTTCGCCCAAGTGTCGCTGTGTCGCACTAAATTTTGTCAAAAATTGCCACAGTCAGTTGCATTTTGCCGAATGATACTGTAACTTTACAGGCTTTTTTCTCCCGGCATATCTAAAAACCATATAAAAAATACAATGTACTTTATCAAGAATCTGAAAGTTACACTTGCGGGTCTGTTTTTGGCCGGTTCTGCGACAGCATGGGCCGAAGCACCCGCCAATTATTACACCCCTTGTGAGAACAAGGGAGGTCAGAATCTTCTTTCTTCACTGCACAACGTTGTAGGCTCGCACACCAACGTAGGCTACGACGGACTCTGGGACGTGTACAAAACCAGCGATGTCCGCGCCAACGGCAAGGTGTGGGACATGTATTCCACCAAAGAGTGGACGGTAGGACAGGAGCATTGCGGCAACTACAAGTATGTAGGCGACTGCATCAACCGCGAACACTCCTTCCCCAAAAGCTGGTTCAGCGAAGGCTCGCCGATGAAGAGCGACGCTTTCCACGTATATCCCACCGACGGCAAGGTAAACGGCCAGCGCAGCAACTTCCCCTACGGCGAATGTGCCAACGGCACCACACTGCCCTCCAACGGCAACGTGAAGGCTCTCGGTAAGCTCGGCACAAGCACTTTCCCGGGCTACACCGGAAAGGTTTTCGAGCCTGCCGACGAATACAAAGGCGACTTCGCGCGCAGCTACTTCTACATGGCGGCCTGCTACTACGATAAAATCAAAGGATGGAATTCCGACATGCTCGCCGGAAACAGCTTCCCGGCCTTCAAATCCTGGGCCATCAACCTGCTGCTAAAATGGCACCGTCAGGATCCCGTGAGCGAGAAGGAAATCACCCGAAACGACGCTGTATACGCCCACCAGCGCAACCGCAACCCCTTCATCGACCATCCCGAAATGGTGGAATACATCTGGGGCGACAAGGCCGACCAGACATGGACCTCATCCGGCGCGAAAGAGCCGATGATCAACCAACCCGTGAGCGGCTCGACAATCGACCTCGGACTCACGGCCAAAAACGTGTCGATCAGCAGCGCGGTAACGGTCAAGACCACCAACGCCACCGGCAACGTGAGCGTGAGCATCACCGGAACAGGATTCTCCGTGACCCCGGCCACCATCGCCGCCACAAGCACAAACTCGCAGAACGGCGCCACCGTGACCGTGAGCTTCGTCAAGGCCACCGAGGGAGTTGCCTCAGGCGTTCTTACCGTGAGCACCGATGACATCAAGAACACCGTGAATGTGAAAGCCAGCGTTGTCGACGGACTTCCCGCAGGTCCAGCACGCGAAATCTCCGATGAATCATTCCTGGCCGTATGGACCTATATCGGCGACGAGGATGCTTCCGGCAACTACACCCTGGCAGTGAGCGATGCCAACGGCTATCTCACCGGCTACCCCCGACAGGTAAATGCCAAAGCAGGCAGCTTCGAGGTAACAGGTCTCCAGCCCATGACAGAATACACCTACACGGTGTCCTCGCTTACTCTCGTGTCAAAACCCGTGAGCGTGACAACAGCCGAACCATTCCCGAGCATTGATTTCCTCTTCGACGGCACCCTCGACTTCTCCACCATGCCCGGCGTGGCTTCGGAAATCGCCGAGATTCTTATCGAGACAGAAAACGTGGAAGGCGACTACACCGTTTCGGTCAATTCTCCCTTCCAGCTCAGCACCGACAAGAACTACTGGAACAATAAAATCACCCTCAGCCCCGATGAGGACCGCATGTACATGCGCATCTACACTCCCACCGAGGGCACCTACTCCACCGCCATCACCGCAACCTACGGCGACTTCGTGAGCGACGATGCCTCAGCCACAGCCACCGTGGCCGCAAGCGCAAGCTATGTCGAAGACTTCGAAGCAGGAGAGACCGGAAGCTACGACAAGCCGGACTTTACAGGTGACATGGGACCATGGATTTTCAAAGACGCCGGAGTATGGAACAACAGCAGCGATTCTGTGTACATGGGCAACCATTCAGTACGTTTCGGCAAGACCACAGCATCTTCCATCACCATGGCGCACGACAAGCCCCACGGAGCCAGACAATTGAAATTCTTTGCCCGCGCATGGCGCAACGACGGCGATGCCAAGCTCGACGTCCTCGTAAGCACCGACGGCGGAGCAAACTTCACCAAGGCTGGCTCGCTCGACATCGTGGGAGAAGAATTCAAGGAGTACACCATGTCGCTTCTCTCCACCGGAAATGTCCGCGTCAAGCTCCAGCAGACCGAAGGTAAGCGCCTGCTCGTGGACTTCCTCACTATCAGCGACTACACCTCCGGACTTGAATTCCCCGATGCCGACTATCACACATGGGATGCTTACAGCCACAACGGCGAACTCATTGTGGAGACAGCTACCGACACCGACATCGCCATCTACGGCATTGACGGCATCACCTACGTTAACGACCGTCTCGCCCAAGGCACCCACAGTTTCGTCCTCCCCGCAGGACTCTACATCGTGGTCTCCGGCGACTTCTCCCGCCGCGTGCTGGTGAAGTAGAACAGGCGATTTTAGGCAAAAAGGCAAATAAGGTAAAAAGGCAAGGTAATAGTTTCATCCGCTATTATCTTGCCTTTTTACATTTCTTTGCCTTTTTTACCTTTCCTTGCCTACATTGTCTAATACATTCTTCAGCACCGGCACGAGCTTGTCGGCGTAGTGGCGGAAACCGAGGTCGGTGAGGTGTATGCCGTCTACCGTACCGTCGTCCTCTACACCGTCAAGTTCAATTGAATCAACATAGTAGAGGTTTTCAGGATTCTCGGCTTTCAGGCGGTCGAAATTCTTGCGGAACTCAACGTTTTTCGACGGCAGGTAGCTGCCCATGTTCGAGTCGTAACGGGCATAGGGATAAATCGGGCCTTCCACCATCACGATGGGAACGTCGGGACGGGCGTCGCGCAGGATTTTCACGAAATCGTAAGTGAGCGTGTCGCACATCATCTGCGTGCAGTTCGGCACCGGGTCAAGCAGGAAAAGGTCTACGTCAGGAATCTGAGCCATCGCGCGGGCCATGCAGAAGTCCATCTTGCCCTCGCCGCTGAATCCGAGATTGATAACCTCGCGGTCGAGCTCGCGCGATATTATATTCGTTGCGCACATGCCCGGACGCGAAGCGCAACCTCCCTGCAAAATACTTGTGCCATAGGCCACGATACGCCCTTTGGGACTGATGAGATCGGCACGTCCGGGAGTGATTGTCGCACCGGAGTCAACCCGGATTTCAAAGCGTGTCACTCCGTCGTAGAGTGGCATATACACCATATACTCCGTCATTCGTGTGGTGTCGAGGTGATTCATATACTCGCCTTCGACAGTCTTGGTCTCCTTGTTTTTCAACCCCGGACGGATTGTGTTGCCATGGCGCCACACCGAGTCGCCCTCAAACACGTAGATGTCGGTGCCCTTGGTACCAGTGTCGGCCATGTGGAGCATGTGAAAATCGCGCAGCAGGTCGTAGCGCACACCTATCTTCGACGAATTTGTGGCAAAGCGCACGCCGATTCCGGCCGATGACAAGGCGCCATACCACAATCCGGGACGCACGCTGTCCTCCATCACCGCCGGAAGGCGTGTGTAGGGGCCTGTCGTGTCGTCGAAACCTTTGTTGACGATTCGCAATTCCCGTGCGTCGACATACTGCGGAGCCTGCGCCACGGCACTCACGGCGGTCATAGCGGACGCCGCCAGAATGGATAGCATAATTTTTTTCATGGTTGAACTATGATGGGTTAGAGATTCGTTATGTGTATGGGCAAAAGTAACAAAAAATTTCTTTAGTACGCCGCTTTTATGTACTTTTGCAAAATAAATTACCCGTAATACGCTTTTACAAAATTTACATACGATATGAATCCCCTTGAATTAAGCGAACAGGAACAGATCCGACGCGGCAGCATGCAGGCTCTCCGCGACATGGGCATCGAGCCTTATCCCGCAGCAGAATATGTAGTGACAGGCCACAGCGCCGAAATCCGTGAGAACTTTGCCGAC
Organism: uncultured Muribaculaceae bacterium; assembly: GCA_910589055.1. Classification (GTDB taxonomy): domain Bacteria; phylum Bacteroidota; class Bacteroidia; order Bacteroidales; family Muribaculaceae; genus CAG-873. The sequence continues at coordinate 32,945 of CAJURN010000024.1, read as the reverse complement.
GACGCGCCCGTGCGTGAGGTTGCCGTGGCCGGACGTATCATGAGCCGCCGAATCATGGGCAAAGCCTCGTTCGTTGAACTCCAGGACGCCGACGGACGCATCCAGATATACGTGTCGCGCGACGAGATATGCCCCGGAGAAAACAAGGACCTCTACAATGTCGTGTTCAAGAAACTCCTCGACATCGGCGACTTCATAGGCGTGCGCGGCTATGTGTTCCGCACCCAGACCGGCGAAATCTCCGTGCATGCGCAGGAACTCACCGTACTGAGCAAGTCGCTTCGTCCGCTGCCTATCGTGAAGGTGAAGGACGGCGTGACCTACGACGCCTTCGATGACCCCGAGCTCCGCTACCGTCGCCGCTACGTAGACCTCATCGTCAACGACGGCGTCAAGGAAATCTTCCTCAAGCGCACCAAGGTATACACCTCCATGCGCGAATACTTCAACAACGCAGGCTACGTCGAGGTGGAGACTCCTATCCTCCAGTCGATTCCCGGCGGTGCATCGGCTCGTCCGTTCATCACCCACCACAACGCGCTCGACATTCCCCTGTATCTCCGCATCGCCGACGAGCTGTATCTCAAGCGCCTTATCGTGGGCGGATTCGAGGGCGTGTACGAGTTCTCCAAGAACTTCCGCAACGAAGGCATGGACCGTACCCACAACCCCGAATTCACCTGCATGGAAATATATGTGGCCTACAAGGACTACAACTGGATGATGAACTTCACCGAACGCATGCTCGAGAAAATCTGTCTTGACGTCAACGGCACAACCGAAGTCAAGGTGGGCGACAACACCATCAGCTTCAAGGCTCCCTTCCCCCGCGTGACAATGGCGCAGGCCATCAAGGACCACACCGGAGTGGACATCAACGGCATGGACGAGGCCGCACTGCGCGGTGTCTGCAAGGACCTCGGCATCGAAGTGGACGAATCCATGGGCAAAGGCAAGCTCATCGACGAGATTTTCGGCGAGAAGTGCGAGGGCAAGTACATCCAGCCAACCTTCATCACCGACTATCCCATCGAAATGTCGCCGCTCACCAAGCGCCACCGCGACAATCCCGAACTCACCGAACGTTTCGAGCTTATGGTGAACGGCAAGGAGCTCGCCAACGCATATTCCGAGCTTAACGACCCCATCGACCAGTACGGACGCTTCGTTGAGCAGATGCGCCTTGGCGAGAAGGGCGACGACGAAGCCATGATTATCGACGCCGACTTCATCCGCGCCCTCGAATACGGCATGCCCCCCACATCGGGCATGGGTATCGGCATGGACCGTCTCGTGATGCTCATGACAGGTCAGGTAGCCATCCAGGAAGTGCTTCTGTTCCCGCAGATGCGCCCCGAAAAGGTCGAGAAGCGCGACAAGCCCGAGGCTTTCGTTGCCGCAGGCGTGCCCGAAGAGTGGGTTCCCGTGCTCCAGAAGGCCGGCGTGCTCACCGTGGAAGCTCTGAAGACACAGACTCCCGGCAAGCTCCACCAGGAACTGTGCGGGCTCAACAAGAAGCATAAACTCGGCCTCACCAACCCCACGCAGGATGCCGTGGCCGAATGGACAAAAGCAAATTGATACCAAAGAAGTGATGACAGATAATTTTCCGGGCAAGATTGCCGTGATGGGAGGCGGAAGCTGGGCCACAGCCCTGGCGAAGCTGCTCATGTCGAACTGCGAGATGATAAGCTGGTATATGCGCCGCGACGACCGCATCGAGGACTTCAAGCGTCTGCGCCACAACCCCGCATACCTCACCGATGTCAACTTCGACATCGAGCGCATCGAGTTCTCCAGCGACATCAACAAGGTGTGTGCCGAAGCCGACACGCTGCTGCTTGTCATGCCCTCGCCCTACTTCAAGGACCACATGGACAAAATCACCGTCGATCTCAGCGGCAAGGCAATCGTGTCGGCCGTCAAGGGAATCGTGCCCGGAGAAAACGAACTCATCACCGACTATATGACACGCCGCTTCGGAGTGGACCCGGCCAAGGAACTTGTGATTTCAGGCCCGTGCCACGCCGAGGAGGTGGCGCTCGACCGCCCGTCGTACCTCACCATAGGCTGTTCCGACCTCGAACGCGCCAAAGCCTTCGCCCGCTGCATCTGGGGGCACAACACACATCCGGTCATATCGACCGACGTCGACGGCATCGAATATGCCGCCGTGCTCAAGAACGTCTATGCAATAGCCGCCGGAATAGTCCACGGCATGAAAAAAGGCGACAACTTCCTGGCAACGCTCGTGTCCAACGCAATACGCGAGATGGAACGTTTCATCGAAGCCGTGAGTCCGCGTCCACGACAGATATGCGACTCCGTGTATCTCGGCGACCTGCTCGTGACCGCCTACTCCCGATTCTCGCGCAACCACAATTTCGGCTCCATGATAGGCCGGGGCTACTCCGTCAAGGCCGCACGCATGGAAATGGAACAGACCGCCGAGGGCTACTACGGCACCAAGTGCATCACCGACATCAACGAAGCCTACGGCGTTGACATGCCAATACTCGAAGCCATGTACAATGTGCTCTACCGCGGCGTCTCCGCCCCCAAAGCCGTTGCCCGCATGGCCGAATCATTCGACTGATTAATACCCCTCACTGACTCCGACCGATGTCTGAAACCGTAAAGAAGAAGAAACTGCTGGGCCTGACGCTGGAAAAGCTGCGGGATGTGGCTGCGGAAGTTGGCCTGAAGCCTTTCGCCGACAAGCAGATGGCACAATGGCTGTATGAGAAACGCGCCACCTCGATCGACGAGATGACAAACCTCTCGAAGGATGCCCGCGCACGCCTGGCCGAATCCTACATCATCGGGCGCGAAGAGCCTGTGGCCGAAGCCCGAAGCACCGACGGAACCGCCAAATACCTCTTCCCCGGCGCAGGAGGCCGCGACATCGAGGCCGTGTACATTCCCGACCGCGAACGCGCCACGCTGTGCGTGTCGTCGCAGGCCGGATGCCGGATGAACTGCGCCTTCTGCATGACCGGAAAGCAAGGTTTCCACGGCAACCTCGACGCCGGAGCCATAATCAACCAGGTGCTGTCGATTCCCGAAAGCGAGTCGCTCACCAACCTCGTGTTCATGGGCATGGGCGAGCCCACCGACAATCTCGACGCAGTTCTTGCCGCCATCGAGATTCTGACCCAGCCCTGGGGACTCGGCTGGAGCCCCAAGCGCATCACCGTGTCCACCATCGGCAACATACCCAAGATGCGCCGCCTGCTCGAAGAGACGAAGGTGCACATTGCCGTGAGCGTACACGACGCCATAGCATCCGAGCGCGCTTCAATCATGCCCGTCGAGAAGGCATGGCCCGTGCGCGACGTCGTGGAGCTGCTGCGCGGATATGACTTCGCCCACCAGCGCCGCCTGTCGATGGAATACATCATCTGGCGCGGCTACAACGACGACATGCGTCACGCCGACGCCCTGGCACGCCTTCTGCGCGGTACCGACTCGCGCGTCAACCTCATACGCTTCCACCGCATCCCCGGATTTGACGGCGCTCCCGCCGACATCCGCACCATGGAGGCCTTCCGCGACCGGCTCAACGACGCCGGCATCACAGCCACAATCCGCGCATCAAGGGGCGAGGATATAATGGCTGCCTGCGGCATGCTCGCGGGAAGCAAATCTGAAAACACCCTCAATACAATAGAAGAATGAGTAAAAATATAAAAGTGGGAATCACCCACGGCGACATAAACGGCATCGGCTACGAGGTAATCCTCAAGATGCTGGGCGACCCGAGGATTGCCGACCTTTGCACTATCGTGGTGTACGGCTCGGCAAAAATCGCATCGTTCTACCGCAAGGGGATGGAGCTGCCCCAGGTTCAGCTCAACCGCATCGACTCGGCTTCCGACGCCAAGGACGGTGCTTTCAACATCATCAACGTCGTGCCCGAAGACACGCGCATCGAGCCGGGAGTGCCGGCCCAATATGCCGGACAGGCCGCTTTCGCCGCACTTGAGGCTGCCGTGGCCGACCTACGCTCGGGCAAAATCGACGTCCTGGTGACAGCGCCCATCGACAAACACACTATCCAGAGCCCGACTTTCACCTTCCCCGGCCACACCGAATATCTCGAGGCCTCGCTTGGCGACGGCGGAGGCCACGGCGTGGAAAATGCCGACGGCTCCGGCTCGAACAAGGCTTTGATGATTCTCTGCACCGACACACTGCGCGTGGCTCTGGCAACGGCACATATGCCCATTGCCGAAGTGCCCCGTGCGCTCACAAAAGAACTCGTGGTGGAAAAACTGGAGACGTTCAACACCTCCCTGCGCCGCGACTTCGGAGTGCACGCTCCACGCATCGCCGTGCTGTCGCTCAATCCCCATGCTGGCGAAAACGGCCTGCTCGGCAAGGAGGAGGAAGAAATCATCGCTCCGGCAATCGCCGAAGCCACCGAGAAGAAGATTCTCGCCTTCGGCCCCTACCCTTCCGACGGATTTTTCGGAAGCGGCAGCTACCGCAAGTTCGACGGCATCCTCGCCATGTACCACGATCAGGGTCTGACGCCCTTCAAGGCACTGGCAATGGACGCCGGAGTGAACTTCACGGCAGGACTCCCCTACGTGCGCACATCGCCCGACCACGGCACCGGCTACGACATCGCCGGCAAAGGCCTGGCATCGGAAGACTCCCTGCGCGCTGCCCTATACATGGCTCTTGACGTGTACCGCAACCGCCGACGCGAGGACGACGCCACCCGCAATCCCCTCCGCAAGCAATATCACCACAAAGGCAAGGACTCCGACGTGGGCGACCTCAGCAAGTAACTTGCGCCTGGCTATATAGGCAAGAATGGCAAGTAATGGCTATATAGGCAAGAAAGGCAAATAAGGCTATATAGGCAAGATATTACCTAAGGATGGGCGTCCGGAGGTCATCGGCGAAGCCGCTTTCGCAGAAAGACCATGATTACCCAGTAACCGGGTACACCGCAGGCTTTTAGCCGAAGGTGTGCCCGGTAAGAGTCAACTTAATAATGGCGTCCGGAGGACGCCGATAACAGAGCAAAAGCATTTTATTGATATTCCGCCATACGCTCCTCTTTACCCAACTTAAAGCATGAACTTCGCAATTATAGCTGCCGGGGAAGGTTCCCGGCTCGTTCAGGAAGGCGTCGCCCTTCCCAAGCCCCTCGTCGACCTTGACGGACGTCCGATGATACGCCGCCTAATCGACATCTTTACCGCCTGCGGTGCCGAATCGCTCTCGGTGATAGTAAACGAACAGATGACCGCCGTGCGAGCCTATCTCGAGGAACTCGCTCCCACCCTGCCTTTCCCCTTCCACCTCGTTGTCAAGTCAACCCCCAGCTCGATGCACAGTTTCTACGAAGTGTCGCGGGTGTTTGACGGCGCCGGAAAATTCATCCTCACCACGGTAGATACCATCTTCCGCGAGCCTGAATTCCGCGCCTATGTGGAAGCCTTCGAAGCCGACGACAAGGCCGACGGCTGCATGGCCGTGACCTCTTTTATCGACGACGAGAAGCCGCTCTATATCGACGTTGACCCCGAAACCGACCTTATCACCGCCTTCCGCGACGCCCCCAACGGCCACGACCGATATATCTCCGGAGGTATCTACGGCCTTACGACACCGGCCATCCGCGTGCTCGAAAAGTGCATGGAACAGGGCGTTAGCCGCATGCGCAACTACCAGCGCGCACTCGTCGACGCCGGGCTCAAACTCCGCGCCTACCCCTTCGAGAAAATCGTCGACGTAGACCACGCAGGCGACATCGCCACCGCCCGCACCTTCATCGCTGGATAGGCAAGAAAAGGCAAGTAAGGCAAATAAGGCAAGTAAGGCAAGTAAGGCAAATAAGGCAAGTAAGGCACAATCAGACGTCTCTCCGAGACTGTCCCCATAACTCCACCCTGACCCCATGCTGCCCCATGTCCCCATGCTGAAGCATGGGGTTTTCTTATAATAAAGCACCTCCGGTGCTATGCGCTCTCTACACGGGTAATGCCAGTGTAGAGAGCCAAGACAAGGCAACGCCGCAGGTAGAGGGCACTGCGGCACCGGAGGTGCCAAACCTATAAACACGGGTAATGCCCGTGTAGAGAGCCACGACAAGGAAGTGCCGCTGGGTGGCACCGGAGGTGCCTTTTCATTAGAGAACCCCACGCTTCAGCGTGGGGACAGGCCACGGCAGATGGCACCGTCTCGGAGAGACGGCTGATTGTGACATATCATCTTCAACACAGCACTTCCCGAGATACATCCGCTCACATTTTCGCAATATAATTGTGTTAAATTTTGCAAACGAAGGTTGAACGTGTAATATATACACTTAACTTTGCGGTCGACAACGGTTTTTGTGCAAAAACCGTTGTCGAC
>CAJURN010000024.1:0-26563 GCA_910589055.1 uncultured Muribaculaceae bacterium | reverse complement strand
GCGCTTTTCTGCTTGAAACAGCATGGTATCACCATCATCCGGTGTCAAGACCGGATACTTTCGCAACTGAAACTACTATAATATTTTTATACTTAAATTCTATTACCAAATGTTCAAGAAACTTTTGTTCTTGCTGTGTCTTCTCCTGACACTGCCAGCAGTGGCGCAGAAGAAGACCTTTACCGCTGCGTGTCTGAACGTAGACGGTCTGCCTCCGACAGTCAAGGCCGCCGGTGTGGTGAATGTAAATCTCAATGAAGAGGGTCCACAGGAGGACGGTACGCTCTATATGAGCAAGCTCGTATCTCAGAAAGGATGGGATTTCTTCGGGGTATCCGAGAACTTCAACTACAACGACCAGTTAATGTCGGAAATCAGCAGTATCTATTCCACAGGTACTTACCGAGGCAAAATTCCTGCAAGTGTAACCAATGTAATACCATACCTCAATGGTACAAAATGGTTTGACACCGATGGTCTTAACCTCCTTTGGAAATCAGCAACTGGTATCAAGGCCACTGACGAGGCATGGTATCTATGGAATACCCGAAACGGTATTACGAGCGATGGAGCCGACCAATTGATTGCCAAGGGCTTCCGCTACTATACAGTAAGCGTTGGCGCCGGTCTTGAAATGGATGTCTACATCCTGCACATGGACGCTGAGACAAGCGAAAAAGACAATCTTGCCCGAGAAGACCAAATGAAACAGCTCGTCGACATGATTCTTGCCAGCAACAACAAACGTCCCATCCTCATCATGGGTGACACCAACTGCCGCTATACGCGCGACAATATGAAGGGGCTCATGTTTGACCGCATCAACGAAGACCCCCGTTTCGAAATCCATGACCCGTGGATTGATTACGCCCGCAAGGGAGTAATGCCAAATCTCGGAGATCCTGCCCTCATGAAACCGGATAAGTTCGACGGCACCAACCACGAAGCTTTCCAGACCGCAGAAGTTGTTGACAAAGTTTTCTACATCAACAACACCGATTCCAAGACAAGACTCACCGCGCTCAACTATCTTCAGGACACAGACTATACATGGCCTGACGGTTCCGAGGTTTCCGACCACTTCCCTATTGTGATTGACTTCGAAATCGAGAATGTTTCAGGAGAACTCAACGCCGGTGAATACTATATCCGTAATGTTGGAACAGGCGAATTCCTTGCCGCCGGAGCAAATTGGGGAACACGTGCTGTCGTATCAAGAACAGGTAATCGAGTAAAACTCGAACAGGTAGACGGCGCAGATCAACAGTTCTATATCCGCACAACACTTAACTCTCTCAGTGATGGATTATGGATGGACGCAAGCGGAGACTATCCTTTCACATTCAAACCCATCGAAGGAACCTCGTACGTCACAATCAGCACCAACGGACAAAATGCTCTAACCGTTGACGGGGATAAGGTCGTCCAAATTGCATCATCATACGATGGCAACCCCGTTCAACAATGGGAAATGCTATCTGAAAAAGAACTTACCGACAGACTTATCAGTGAAGCCTCTGAGACAAATCCTTTTGATGCCACTTACTTTATTAAAGGTGCCAACTTCAGCCGTAACGACAGCGATGTTGATTCATGGGTAATTACAAAAACGACTAACACATGCAACCTTAAAGATGGCCTAAATGTAGATGACCTCGTGTCTTCAAATTTCATTGGTGAAATGTATAACTCCAAAATCAACAGCTGGAGTACTTCTAAATCAAACGGAACTGTATCTCAATCCATAACAGGCCTTCCTAATGGCGTATATAAAGTTTCTTTTCAAGGATTTACTCGTAACGGGAACGCCGATTTCTATGTTTCATTCAATAGTACCAAAGTAGGTTTTAACGATATATCCTCCGGTGCGCAATCCTCTATGCTATATCCTGGTGAAAAAAATGAGAAAGATGTGCTCGTAGGCCAAGACATCCAATCCAATAATGCATGGGTTCCTAACAGCATGAAAGGTGCAGCAGCTTATTTCAACAAAGGTTTATATACATTAGAAACCGAAATAACGTTAACAAACAATAAACTTGATATCGTAATCAACAAACCTCACACAAAAAGTGAGACATGGATGACTTTCGATAACTTTGTATTGACCTACTACGGTCCGACTGCGGAAGACCTCGCAACCCTTGACCGCGTCAAAGTAGCCATCGACGATGCACAGGCTAAAGCTGACGAAATGGGACTTTCATCATACAGCAATCGTGCCGTAGTCGACCTTTACAACAACCGTAGAATTACAGGTGACGGCTCCACTGAAATCAAGAACACATACATTGCTCTTGCCAAAGCCGCCACAAAGCAGTCGGCCATCCCCGCCGACATGCGTTACGCCATCCTCAACAATTCCTTCGAGCGCGGCGACCTCTCATATTGGACCAACAACGCCACCAACGCCCGTGTCGAGAAATCTGACGCTGCCACAGACGGCGAATATCTCGTCAAGGCCGACGGCGGCGAGCTGAAATATACCTTCGAAGTGACTTTGCCCAACGGCATCTACGAACTCAAGGCACACGTGACCCCCGGAGCCGTTATTTTCGCCGATGATTTTGAGTCGTCTGCCGTAGCAGGTACTGCCGGACAGCTTACCGAGGCAAGCCTTAAGTTCATCGTATCCAAAGGTACGGCAACCGTAGGTGTACGCTGCGACGGAGCTTTCACTGCCGACAATTTCGTTCTAACCCGTGTCGGCGACCAGAATGATGCCGGAGGTTACGAAATCCTCAGCCTCGCCATTAAGGATGCCACCGAACGTGTCAATCAGATGGGTTCGCCATACTCCGACGACTGGAATCTCTCGGCATATCAGGCCATGCTTGACAACCTGACTCTTGAAGGCGACGGAACTAAAGAATTCTATGAAATCTATGAATTGCTCCGTGCCAAAGTCTACAGCCAGCCCAACACCGACGGTGTAAGTTTCACCAACGCCATCATCAACCCCGGATTCGAATTCGGTCAATCGCTCGGTTGGGATCGCGCTTATGACGGTGATACCGGCGTGAAAGAAATCGCCAATGACACATACACAATGAGCAGTGCTGACGGCACATACCTGTTCAACACCTGGGATGAAAACCGTGGCACTATACTCAAGCAGACTATCAAAGGCCTTCCTGCAGGTCACTACCGTCTGCGCGCAACCTTCGCTTCCGACCAGAACAACTGGGTATATATGGACGCCAACGGTCAGAAGCAGAACTTCCAGCTTTCACGCGCCAAAGAAGTGGGCGAGGTGCTCAGTATGGAATTTGATGTTGCCGCGAACACGACGGAAGTCACAATCTCCGTGGGTGGATGCAACGAAGACGGCTCTTATGATGACTTCGGCGGAACATGGTACAAAGTAGATAAATTCGAACTTACCCGCCACGGCGACCAGAAGGTATGTTTCTTCTACGACCGCCTGCAGAAAGCCATTGACCGAGCCAACGAAATCGCAGCTGAACTCCCCGACAAGTACCGCGTACAGTGGGATGCATCCGACTACCGCGACCTCTACGATAAACACATCGAAAGCGACCATGTGGCCGACCCGATGGAGGGTTCCAACGGTCTCGCCGAAATTAACGAGCTCTATGCACGACTCCGCGCTCTCATCTTCTCCCAGACCGAAGCAGGAGCCGATATGAGCGGTGCAATCCTCAACCAGAGCTTCGAACTCGGAGACCTCACCGGTTGGAACACCGTTATGCCCCCGAGCGCCGACACCAAGGTTGTAATCGGAAATGAAGGCGGCATATACGGCACCGGCGGTATCGACGGAAAATACCTGTTCAATACTTGGATGAACGGCAAGGCAAACCCGATCTGGACAACTACCACAGGTGTCCCCGCCGGAAAATACCGCGTATCGGCAAAACTTGCTTCTGACGCAGGAAACCAGTTCTACTTTGTTGTCAACGGCGCACCTTCGGATGTAATCACCACCACAGGCGGAGCTGATTTCATGACAGTATCCATGGAAATCACTCTTACGGAAGATGCTTCCGACCTTACATTCGGTATCTATCCCACACCCAACGGAACATTCTTCCCTGAAAACGAACCTCTGTCGATGGGCCCTTGGTTCAAGGCCGATGATTTCGCGCTTACTCTTCTGCAGGCTCCCGAAGTTATCGAATACACTCCTATGGGTCAATACGACACAATCATTCTGCCTTTCGACGTTGACATGGGCGACGACCGTTATGCAGACCTTGACCTTTGGGAAATCAAGAGTTCTTATGAACATGAATTCCACGTTCAGCTCGAACTCGCGACACCCGATCCATTCGAACTCAAGGCCAACGTGCCCTACATCGTGGAATATCGTGCCTACGTACAGCCCGACGAATCTGAGCAGCCCGAACAGATTGCAGCGAAGCGCGCCGCAGCCGCTCAAACCAATACTTTCATATTCACCGGAATTCCGACAGGCGACTTGTCAACATATAAAGACGATTCCGGCATGCTCGTTGGCTCTCACTCCGAACAAACCCCGTCAGCAGGTGAGTTTGTAATGAACCACAACTCGAGCGTAGGTTCGGCCTTCACCCGAGTTGGAGAAGAAGAAAACCCTGTTGTAGCAGCTCACCGAGCATACATCAGCTTACCCAATGCAAACGATAAGATTACTCATATCCTACTTAACGACGAGCAGAGCGACATCTTCACCACAACCGGCATCGGAGCTGTTGAGATTTCAGGCGATACCGTTGTGGATGTGTACAACGTGAGCGGTATTCTTCTGCGCAGCGGTGTACCTGCCGACGAGGCTACCGAAAACCTCTCTGCAGGCCTGTACATTCTCCGCAGCGGCAACCTCACCTCCAAGATTGTGAAGTAACACACCTTCCGCATAACCACCATCGCAGGCGCAACCCCGGCAACGGAGTTGCGCCTGTTTTTCAACACTACTTGCCTGATAACAATTTTAATTGTATATTTGCAAACGTATTCCCATCATATCCTCACCGACATGCAAAACTCACTCGACACCCTCGGCATGCCCGAACCAACGGCCGACATCGTGGACCGCATAAAGTATCTCATAAAACTCTCGAGGCGCACCCAGGCCCAGTTCAGCGACCTTATCAACATCGACCCTTCGCAGCTCTCGAAAGTGCTGTCGCGAAAGGCCGCACCCACGGAGGCCTTTATCAACCGGCTTGTGGTGAACATCGGCGTGTCGAAGCAGTGGCTCGTCGACGGCCATGATGTTCCCTTCCCCAGGGTGAGCGGCCCGCGCGAGATTGCGGCACCTCAGGAAAGCGCACCCGTGGCCGAACGCATGCCCGCAGGCGCCCCGGTGTACGACATCGACGTGTCGGCCGGATGCACTCCGCTGTCGCGCATGTTTACCGACGACCGCATCATCGGCTACGTCAAGCTCCCGGGAGTCAATCCCGAATACCCGGTAGTCCAGGTGTCGGGCGACTCGATGCAGCCGCGCATCAAGAACGGCGCCTACATATCCATCCGCCCCGTGCGCAATCTCTCCACCATAGCGTGGGGACAGATTTATGTGGTGATTGTGGAGGATTACCGCTTCGTGAAATATGTGCGCCGCCATCCCGACAAATCAATGATTATCCTGCACAGCGACAATCCCGACTACGACGACATCGAGCTGCCGCGCAACGAAATCTTGGGAATGTATATCGTGGAAACAATTCTGAACTATGACATCATCGGTTAAACCTCTGAAAACTCCCCTGCCTGCATGCAGCGTGGCCGGGCGCATGGAAGCAGGCACCGACGAGGCCGGACGCGGATGTCTGGCCGGCCCGGTGTATGCCGCGGCGGTGATTCTGCCCGACGAATTCTCCCATCCCTGGCTCAACGACTCCAAGCAGATTACCGAAAAGCGCCGCATGGAGCTGCGCGAAATCATCATGGAACGCGCCGTGGCCTACGGCATAGGCATTGTTGACGCCGCCGAGATTGACAAGATAAACATTCTCCAGGCTTCCATCGAGGCCATGCACCGCGCCCTGAGCGCACTTGACCCGCAACCGGGAGCCGTGATTGTGGACGGCAATCGCTTCCGGCCCTATCTCGACCTGCCGTGGACCACTTACGTCAAGGGCGACGGACGTTTTGCCAACATTGCCGCCGCCTCGATTCTTGCCAAGACCGAGCGCGACATGTTCATGGCCCGCGCCCACGAGCAATATCCGATGTACGGCTGGAACATCAACAAAGGCTACCCCACCAAGGCCCACCGCGAAGCCATAGCCGAATTCGGCCCCTGCCCGCTCCACCGCATGACCTTCCGGCTCTTATAGGCGAGGAGAAGGCGAGGAGAGGTAAATAGGCAAGGAAAGGCAAGGAAAGGCAAAAAGGAAAAATAGGTAAGGGAAGGATTATAGGACTCATTAGTCCCATCAGTCCTATTAGTCCCATCAGTCCTATTAGCCCCATCACTCCCATAATCCCCAAAAAGTGACATTATTCCACGGTTTTTGGGTTTTTACGTCTGCTTTTTGGCAAAATTTTGTGGATTTGACGAAAAATGTGTAATTTTGTACCGAAAATGTTAGCAAATCATAAAACCATCATGGAAAAAATCGACAATCTCGACCGACGTATCCTTCAGATCGTCATGCACAACGCACGTATTCCCTCAAAAGACGTAGCCATGGAATGTGGCGTGTCACGTGCCGCAATCCACCAGCGTCTCCAGCGCCTTATCGACATGAAGGTCATCACCGGTTCGGGCTATCACGTAAACCCCAAAATTCTCGGATATGCAACCTGCACCTACATTGGTGTGAATCTCGAACGCGGCGCAATGTACCGTGACGTAGTACCCGAATTCGAGAAGATTCCCGAAATCGTTGAATGTCATTTCACGACAGGCCCCTACACAATGCTCATCAAGCTCTACGCACGCGACAACGAGCATCTGATGGATCTTCTCAACAACAAAATCCAGATGATTCCGGGCGTAACCGGAACAGAAACACTCATTTCCCTCGACCACTCCATCGCACGCGAAATCCCCATCAACTTCGAGGAATAAGACGCACATATACACAAATACATACTTACTTCGCCCCATGAAAAAATACATTCCGGCATTTCTTGCCTCTCTGCTCACTTTCGGAGCATGCAGCCCGAAAGCAGAGACCACAGTAGCAGAGGACACTCCCGCAGCTACAACACTGGCTCACCCCGACTGGGCCAAGAACGCGGTAATCTACGAAGTGAACACACGCCAGTATACCCCCGAAGGCACTTTCAAGGCTTTCCAGGGTCAGCTTCCCCGCCTGAAAGACCTCGGCGTGGATATTCTCTGGTTCATGCCCATCCATCCCATTTCCGAACTCAACCGCAAGGGCGAACTCGGCAGCTACTATGCTGTGGCCGACTACAAGGGAGTCAATCCCGAATTCGGCACGATGGACGACTTCAAGGAACTCGTGGACTCGGCTCATGCCGCCGGAATGAAGGTGATAATCGACTGGGTGCCCAACCACACCGGATGCGACAACGCATGGGTGACAGAACACCCCGAACGTTATGCCCGCAACGAAAAGGGCGAAATGTTCGGTCCTTACGACTGGACCGATGTGTATAAACTCGACTACTCCAAGCCAGAAACACGCGAGGCCATGACCGACGCGCTCACGTTCTGGCTGCGCGAGGCCGGAATCGACGGCTTCCGCTGCGACGTCGCCATGGAAGTACCCGTGGATTTCTGGAACGAAGTGCGTCCCAAGCTCGACGAGGCTGCCGGACGTCCGGTGTTCATGCTCGCCGAGGCCTCACAGCCCAGCCTGCAGGAGCATGCCTTCGACATGGGTTACAACTGGCCCATGAAAGACCTCTTCAGCGAAATCGCCGCCACTTCGGGCGAATACTCCTTCGTGGCTCCCGGCAGCGACAAGCCACGCACATTCGCCGCAAAGCACGCCGCCGACATCGACTCTCTGCTCGCCGACCAGGCAGCTTCATATCCTGCCGGAACAATGCTGATGAACATGATTACCAATCATGACCTCAACTCGTGGGAAGGTACGGAATTCGAGCGCCTCGGCAAGCTCGCGCCCGCCTTTGCCGTGCTGTCATACACTCTGCCCGGCATGCCGCTGATCTACACCGGCCAGGAAACCGGAATGAACCGCGCATTTGAGTTCTTTGTAAAAGACAACGCCCCCGAATGGGAACCGCGCAACGAGTGGTTCGCTTTCTATCAGAGCCTGAACGCCCTCAAGCACAAGCGCACAGAGCTCGCCGCCGGACATGACGCCGGAGCGATGAAGTCGTTCGCCACCGAGTCGCCCGACGTATACGTATTCGAGCGTCGCTCAGGCGACAAAGCCACCGTTGTGGCCGTGAACCTCGGAGCCGAAGCCGCCGCCGTGAAATTCACCGGCGCCGCTCCCGACGTAAAAGGCGTGGTTGACGCCATGACCGGTGAGGCAGCCACTCTGCCCGAAACGCTCGAGCAGGGACAATACGTGATTCTTACCGTAAACTAATCAATACACAACGCCCGAGATGACACAGGACGCCACACGCTGGACCGAGATTGAGCACCTGCCCGAATGGGACGAGGAATTCTACGACATCTACACCGCCAAGAAATTCGGCAAATGGGTCATGATAAAGACCCTGAAACCTGAATTCCGCGACGACCCCAAGTACATGGAAATGATAGAACGGGAATTCGACGTACGCTATAATCTCGCCCACCCCAACATCGTGATGATAAACGATTTCGAGGAAATCCCCGGAATCGGACGGTGTATCGTGTGCGACGACGTCTACGGCGACACCCTGCGCAAGCTCCTGAATGAGGGTAAGGTCACGGCGGCTCACGTGAGCCAGCTGCGTCATCAGCTCGTCAACGCCTTGGAATACATCCAGACAAACCACATCGTGCATCCGCCGCTGCGTCCCGAAAACATCATCTTCACCGAGAATATCGGCAACCTGAAGCTGATTGACGTCGGTTTCGAGCAAAGGCCCTCGCTGACTCCGCAGGAAACCGCCGACGACATCTACAACTACGGAAAAGTACTCTCCGAAGTCCTGGAGGCCACCGGCACGACCGACCCCACTCTGCGACGTGTTGCAAAGAAGTGTCTCGACGAAAATCCGCGTCACCGCTACCGCGACATGCAAGAGGTGCACATGGCTCTGGAAAACCGTTCCTCGCGCCGTCTCTACCTCTTCGTGATAGCTTTCCTGGCCGTGATGGTGCTTCTCTTGGCGTGGTTGTCATCGCCATACCGTCCGGTGCCCCCGGCAATGTAAAAAATCTTACGAATATATCCCATATAGAATTAACCCGTGTCTGTTTTCGTACATCCCATATCCACTGACGGCGACCAGCTCCGCCAGTATGTCAATTTCTGCATCGACCATTACAAAGGCAACAACTTCTACGTTCCGCCACTGGTGATTGACGACGTCAACACCCTCAATCCCGACACCAACCCCGCATCGGAATTCTGCGAGTCGCAATCGTTCATGGCTTTCCGCAACGGCGAGCCCGTGGGCGCAATCACCGCAATCATCAACCGCAAGGCCAATGAAAAGACCGGCGACAAGACCGTGCGCTTCGGATTCATGGAATTTATCGACGACAAGGAAGTTGTTGACGCGCTTTTCCGCGCAGTGGAGCAATGGGGACGCGAACGCGGCATGACGCAGATTGTAGGCCCGCTCGGATTCACCGACCTCGACCGCGAGGGCATGCTCATCGAAGGCTTCGACGAAATGAGCACCATGGCAACCATCTACAATTATCCCTACTACCGCGACCACATGGAACGCATGGGATTCGAGAAGGAAATCGACTGGATTGAATTCCGCATAGCCGTGCCGGATGCCATTCCCGAGAAGTTCCAGCGCATCAGCGATATCGTTGCCCGCAAATACAACCTCCGCGTAATCAAGTTCACATCCCGCAAGAAACTCAAGGAGCAATACGGCCAGGCGATTTTCGACCTCGTGAACGAAGCCTACGCCGACCTGTACGGCTATACTCCTCTGACTCCGCGCCAGATTGACCACTATATCTCCCAGTATCTCGGCATACTGCGGCTCAACGACGTGGCCCTGGTTGTCGACGGCGACGACCGACTTGTGGCTGTGGGCATTTCGATGCCTTCGCTTTCCGAGGCGCTGCGCAAAAGCCGCGGACGGCTCTTCCCCTTCGGCTGGTGGCCTCTGCTGCGCGCCATCAAAGGCCACAGCGACGTAGTGGATCTGCTGCTCGTGGCCGTCAAGCCCGAATATCAGAGCAAGGGAGTGAACGCCCTGATTTTCTGCGACCTCATCCCCTGCTACCGTCAGAACGGATACAAATTTGCCGAAACCAATCCCGAGCTTGAAATCAACGACAACGTGCAGAAGCAGTGGGAATACTTCGAACGTCGCCAGCACCGCAGACGCAGAGCATGGAAAAAGATGTTAAACTAAGTTATACTTTGTTTAATCATCTTAAATTTTAATATGCAATACCACCCGTCCGGGGCTTGCAGGTTGCATATTGACGAAAAAAACACTAATTTTGCATCACATCTTCAAGAGAAGGAGGAGGCCACGGCTTCCTCTTCTTTTTTAATATCCGAATATATGATTGACAAGACTCTGCTCATCAATACAGTCAAGGAAGCACTCGAAGGTACCGACATGTTTTTTGTTGACGCCCGCGTGACCCCTTCCAATGAAATCACCGTGGAGATTGACTCCGCATCCGGCGTCGACATCGACACCTGCGCGGCCATCACACGCAAAATCGAATCGGTGTTCGACCGCGACGTCGAGTACTACGAGCTCGAAGTTGGCTCGGCAGGCCTGACATCGCCATTCAAGGTCTACGGACAGTATGCCAAGAACATCGGCAACGACGTGGAGGTACTTACCCGCGACGGCCGCAAAATCAAAGGCGTGCTCGCCGCCGTGGCTCCCGAAAATCCTTCCGACCCCGGCGATGTGAGCTTCACCGTTACGGTGCAGACAAAGGTGAAAGAGCCGGGCGCAAAGCGTCCCGTGCTCCGCGACGAGCCTGTCGAACTCCGAGCCGCCGACTGCAAGTCGGTGAAATATCTGATAAAATTCTAAAAAATTAAAATAACGCAAAAACCACCCGGTCAAAGCTAAAAACCACACTTCCCACCATGGCAAAGAAAGAGGAAACTCCCAATATGGTCGAGCAGTTCGCCGAGTTTAAGGAACTCAAGAACATCGACAAGACTACAATGATAAGCGTGCTGGAAGAATCGTTCCGCAACGTCCTCGCCAAAATGTTCGGCACCGACGAGAATCTCGACGTGATTCTCAACCCCGATAAGGGCGACGTTCAGATTTTCCAGAACCTCACCGTAGTTCCCGACGGCGAAGTTACCAATCCCAACCTCGAAATCTCCCTCACCGACGCCCGCGCCGACGACGACCCCGAAGCTGAAGTTGGCGAGGAGCACTCACGTGAAATCATTTTCGAGAAATTCGGACGCCGTGCCATCCTCAACCTCCGTCAGACACTGCAGAGCCGTATCCTCGACCTCCAGAAAGAAGCCGTGTTCGAGAAATTCAAAGACCTCGAGGGTGAGCTCGTGACAGGCGAAGTGTACCAGACATGGTCGCGCGAGACCCTTCTGCTCGACGACGAGAAGAACGAACTTCTCCTTCCCAAGAGCGAATCAATTCCCGGCGACTTCTTCCGCAAAGGCGAGACTGTACGCGCAGTCATCGCCAATGTCGACAACAAGAACAACAACCCCAAGATTACCGTTTCCCGCACCAACGAGAACTTCCTCCGCCGCCTTTTCGAGCTTGAAGTTCCCGAAATCCACGACGGACTCATCAACATCCGCGCCGTGGCCCGCATCCCGGGAGAACGCGCCAAAATCGCAGTCGAGAGCTACGACGACCGCATCGACCCCGTTGGCGCTTGCGTTGGCGTGAAAGGTTCACGTATCCACGGTATCGTTCGCGAGCTCCGCAACGAGAACATCGACGTAATCAACTACACCAACAACCCCTCGCTCTTTATCCAGCGCGCCCTGTCGCCTGCCACAATATCCACAATCCGTCTCGATGAGGAAAACAAGAAAGCCGAAGTATTCCTTCGTCCCGAGGAAGTGTCGCTCGCAATCGGCAAGAACGGCCACAACATCAAGCTCGCGACCATGCTCACCGGCTACGAGATCGACGTTTACCGCAACACCGAAATGATCTACGAAGACGACATCTTCCTGGATGACTTCAAGGATGAAATCGACGGCTGGGTAATCGACGCCCTCAAAGACATAGGCTGCGTTACAGCCAAGAGCGTGCTCAACACTCCGCGCGAGGTACTTCTGGAGAAATCCGACCTTGAGGAAAACACCATCGACGACGTGGTGGCAATCCTCCGCAAGGAATACGACGAGGAAGAAGACAACTCCGCCGACACCGAGGAAGAAGCCGGAGAATAATCCGCTTCCACACCCTCTTCCGGCTCCACTACCAAGGAAGCCGGAAATGTCCGCGACAGTCTTATCCACCATCTACTAACGAAACAAATTTACCGCGTCTCTGCAGATTGGCGCGCTTCCCGGATCACTTCCGGGGCGGCTTAAAGGCTTGCACGAGAGCATCAGAGAATATATGGCGAAAACAAAAATCAGCAAAGTTGCAAAAGATCTTAACGTGTCGCTGCCGACCGTAATAGAATTTTTGCGTAAGAAAAACATCAGTATCGACGAAAGCCCCAACACCCGCGTGGAGGAGGATATCGTGGAGCTGCTGATGGACGAATTTAAAAGCGACAAGGATTTAAAAAGCCGCTCAACCCAGATTCTGTCACGGCCTGCAGCGCAGCGCCAGCAGCGTCAGGAAGCTCCCGCGCCCCAGGAAGTGAAAATTACGGCCGACTCTCCCCAGAAGCCCCGCATCCTTGGCAAGCTCGAGCTCGACGCAAACGGCAACCCCGTGGTGAAGCGTCCTGCCGAACCGGCTCCCAAGGCTGAGCCTGCTCCCGCGCCCAAACCCGAACCCGTCGAGGCCCCCAAGCCCGCGCCTAAACCGGAACCCAAACCCGCGCCGGCTCCCGTAGCTCCCGCTGTGGAAAAACCGGTAGAGAAGCCTGCTGAAAAGCCGGCTCCCGCACCTGCACCCAAACCGGCGGCTCCCAAGCCCGCGCCAGCTCCGGCTCCGGCCAAGCCCAAACCCGCTCCGGCTCCCGTAGCGGAAAAGACAGTCGAACCCAAGAAACCCGAAGCCGAAGCTGCACCCGCTCAGGAAAAGACCGAGCCGGAAGTGTTCACCCTCGAACGCCCCGCAAACGGTCCTTCGCTCAACATCGTGGGCAAAATCGACCTCGACGCCATCAATCTCACCACCCGTCCAAAAAAGAAAACCAAGGAAGAGCGCCGCAACGAACGTCTCGGACGTGCCGCCGGAGCCAACTCCGATGCCTCTGGCGACCGCAAGAAGCGCCGCCGCATCACCGGTAAGGAAAAAGTGGATATCGAGAAGGTAGGTCAGCAGAGCAACGCCGATTTCGACCGCAACCGCCGCAACGGTAACGCCGGCGGCCAAGGCAATTCAGGCTCAGGCGATAACCGTCGTAACGGCAATGCAGGAGGTCAGGGCAACCGCGGCGGACAGAACAACCGTGGCGGAAACAACCGAGGCCAGGAACGCAACCGCCGTCCCGCACCCGTGGAGGTGAACGAGGAAGACGTATCGAAGCAGGTAAAGGAAACCCTCGCGCGCCTTACTTCCAAGGACAAGAACCTCAAGAAGGGTGCCAAGTGGCGTAAGGAAAAACGCGAGGCCAACGCCAACCGCGAACGCGAGGCCGCTAAAGCCGAAATGGCTGAGAGCCGCGTGCTCAAACTCACCGAGTTTGTGACCGCAAACGACCTCGCCATCATGATGGACGTGCCTGTCAACAACGTTATCGCAACATGTATGAATCTCGGCGTGATGGTGTCGATCAACCAGCGCCTTGATGCCGAGACAATCAATATCGTCGCCGAGGAATTCGGCTACACCACCGAATACGTCTCCGCCGAAGTGGCCGATGCAATCCACCAGGAGGAAGATTCGGAAGAAGATCTCGTGTCCCGTCCGCCGGTTGTCACCGTCATGGGCCATGTGGACCACGGTAAGACATCGCTCCTCGACTACATCCGAAACGCCAACGTAATCGCAGGCGAGGCCGGAGGTATCACACAGCACATCGGCTCTTACAGCGTGAAGCTCGCCGATGGCCGCCATATCACCTTCCTCGACACCCCCGGTCACGAAGCCTTCACCGCCATGCGTGCCCGCGGTGCGAAAGTGACCGACATCTGTATCATCATCGTGGCAGCCGACGACAGCGTGATGCCCCAGACCATCGAGGCAATCAACCACGCTTCGGCAGCAGGTGTGCCCATCGTGTTTGCAATCAACAAGATTGACAAGCCCCACGCAAATCCCGACAAGATCAAGGAGGAACTCGCCGCCATGAACTACCTCGTGGAAGAATGGGGTGGCAAATACCAGAGCCAGGATATCTCGGCCAAGAAGGGTATCGGCGTTGACGAACTCATGGAAAAAGTGCTTCTCGAAGCCGAAATGCTTGACCTCAAGGCCAATCCCAAGCGCCGTGCGGTGGGTACTATCATCGAATCCTCGCTTGACAAGGGTCGCGGATATGTGGCTAACGTACTTGTGCAGAACGGTACGCTCCGCATCGGCGACATCGTGCTCGCAGGAAACCACCATGGCAAAATCAAGGCCATGTTCAACGAACGCAACCAGCGCATCAAGGAAGCCGGCCCCGCCACTCCGGCGCTGATTCTCGGCCTCAACGGCGCTCCCACCGCAGGTGATACTTTCAACGTGCTCGAAACCGAACAGGAGGCACGCGAAATCGCCAACAAGCGCGAGCAGCTCCAGCGCGAGCAGGGTCTGCGCACGACCAAGATTCTCACCCTCGAGGATATCGGTCGCCGCCGTGCCATCGGAAACTTCCAGGAGCTCAACATCATCGTCAAAGGCGACGTGGACGGCTCAATCGAGGCTCTTTCCGACTCGCTCATCAAGCTCTCGACCGAAGAAATCCAGGTCAACGTGCTTCACAAGGCCGTGGGCGAGATTTCCGAAAGCGATGTGACCCTTGCAGCGGCATCCGATGCCATCATCATCGGCTTCCAGGTGCGTCCGTCGCAGGCCGCCCGCCGTGCCGCCGAACGTGAAGGCGTAGAAATCCGTCTCTACTCCATCATCTACCAGGCCATCGAGGAAGTCAAGGACGCGATGCAGGGCATGCTCGCTCCCGAAATCAAGGAGGAAATCATCGGTTCCGCCGAAGTTCTCGAAACCTACCACATTTCCAAGGTGGGTACGATTGCCGGTGCTATCGTGCGCGAAGGCAAGCTCAAACGCGGCTGCAAGGTACGTCTCATCCGCGAGGGTATCGTGCGTTACACAGGCGAGCTCGGTTCGCTCAAGCGCTTCAAGGACGACGCCAAGGAGGTTCTCTCAGGCTACGACTGCGGTCTTTCAATCGCCGGTTACAACGACATCAAGATTGGCGATATGATTGAAGGCTTCGAAGAAGTACAGGTGTCTCGCGCACTCGACTGATGCGCCTGCACCTCAACATAGGCTCAAACAGCGGCGACAGCCGCGTCCTCACCGGACGCGCTGTCGCCGCTGTCGTCAATGCCTTCGGCCCGTGCGGAGCCGCAGTCACAGTCGCGCCGCCATATTACAGCGAGCCGTGGGGCTTCGTTTCAAGCTCCATGTTCGTCAATATCGGTCTGATGATAGATTTCCCCTTCCTACCCTCGGAAGAAGCCGTAGACGGCATTTATTTGCGTCTGAGCGCCATCGAGCGTTCCATCTCGTCGATGCCGCATCGCAATCCCGACGGCAGCTACCGCGACCGGGAACTCGACATCGACATAATAGCCGTTGACGAGCGCGTGATAAGCACCCCTCACGTTACCGCTCCCCATCCGCGCATGCACCTGCGCCCCTTCGTACTGCATCCGATGCACACTCTCGACCCGTCGTGGCGTCATCCCTTACTGCACATGACGCCGTCGGAGCTTTTAGCGGCTTTGGGTTGAGTCTTCGGTTCTCGGGCGGTTGAGACGCCGGGGATAGAGGAAGATAATCGACAGCACTAAGGATGCCGTGAGCACCCAGGGATAGTAGAGATACGGCAGCAAAGCGCCCGGCGACAGGGAGGCAAGCGATGTAGCCAAGAGCGTCTGCGCTCCGTAAGGAATCAAGGCCTGGACTATACACGAGGCCGTGTCGAGCAAGGATGCGCTCTTGCGGGCATCAACACCGTAACGCTCGGCTATTGACTTGGATATTGAACCCACGGTTATGATTGCAACGGTATTGTTGGCCGTGCACAGATTGACGAGTCCTACAAGGATGGAAATGATAGCCTGCGCCCCGCGGCGGCCGTGAACGCGGCGCGTGAGTATGTTGAGCAGGTACTGTATTCCTCCGGCTTCCTTGATTATGCCTAACATTCCCGCCGCCATCAAGGTCACGATAATAAGCTCGCCCATGGAGTTGATACCCGCGCCGGCATATCCGGCCATGTCAATAAGGCTGTGACCGTAAACAAGTCCCAGCACCACCGCCGAAGCAAGTCCCAGGGAAAGTACGAGCGTTACATTCATTCCCATCACAGCCGTGACAATAACAAGCACATAAGGGAGCATGAGCCACGGTTCGGAACTGCGTTCAAGCTCAACCACAGGTGTTGACGAACCCATGAAAGCATAGAGGGCAAGCGTGACAGCCGCGGCCGGAATCACTATCCATGAATTGGCCTTGAACTTATCGGCCATCGAACATCCCTGCGAACGGGTGGCGGCGATAGTCGTGTCGGAGATAAACGAAAGGTTGTCGCCAAAGAAAGCCCCTCCGAGAATCACGGCCACATAAAACGCCACATCGCCGCCTTCAAGTCCTCCGATTTCCACGGCAAGCGGAGTCAGGGCGACGACCGTACCCACGGAAGTGCCTATTGACAGGGAAATGAAACATGCCGCGAAAAACAGCGTGGGAAGAATCAGGTTGGGAGGAAATACCGACAGCGCGAGATTCACCGTGGCCTCAACCGAGCCTATCGACTTGGCAAGCGAGGCGAAAGCCCCGGCAAGCACAAAAATCCATATCATATACAGGATGTTGACGTGTCCTGCCGCACGGGAGTATATCTCGATACGTTCCGCGAGCGAATATCCCCGGAAAACCGCTATGCCCCACATCGAGGCCAGCAGAAGCGCCACGGAAACAGGCATCTTGTAGAAGTCGCCGAGCACAATCGACACTACTACATAACACACAAGAAAAACGACTACGGGCGAAAGCGCAAGCAATCCCCGCCGAGTATCAACACCGGGAAGTCCCATATATGAAATCTGATTTTTTGCTCTGCAAATTTAGCCATAATTTTTCAAACGTCCGCCACGCAGCACACTTCCTCAGCCAGTCGGTTCATCGCCAGGCACGCAGCGCGGTCAAGTTGAGGATGAGGTTGGGAGATTATCAGAAGCCGGCCTTGTTCACACAGCTCGAAATCGCGACCTGACGGCTTGAAGCGTTCTCCCATTGTTTCGTTGCTTATGAGAATGAACCTGGCGCCAAGCGTCTCTGCTTCATTCCTTATCTCCTTTTCAGCCTTGGAAATAAAAGGCGACACCAACACCCCGCCATTGGCTGCGGCATAGAGCCAGCGCTCCTTTTGCATGGCCTTTGTCTGTTCTGAATCCCGGCGGTGCACAACCACCTGCTCCTTGAACGGATTCCTCAGAAGAAACATATTCCCATAAGCCCTCACCATCGCCTCGCCAATGCGGAGATTAAGCGCCCTTGCAAAAAACTCCGGCCTCTCCCTCCTCACCGCCAACCGATAAGGATTCCGGCGGATGTACTTTTTCAGAATGTCAAGTTGTCCTCTTCTGTAAATTATTCTATCATGGAATTCCGGGGCGAATACGAGCAGTGTTTTGTCACCGCAAAGTTCCCGGATTCTTTTAGTAGCTGATGCCTTGATTGCCTGTACTATATTCCCGAGGTGCTTTTTTATCGGTTCTTTTACAAATATAATAAAATGGACATGATCGGGCATTACAACTTGTGCGATAATGCTGACCTGAGGATTATGCAGAGGGGTGCCGATAATCTCTTCTTCAACAATCTTCCCGAATGGAGTCAAAGTGAGAACAGCTTCTTTCCCTTCAAGTTTGATATCACTGAATAATGGAGCTGCCGCAGATTTGTTGAACGTTACCATATACATACATCGGCTATGGTAATCATGCCAGCTTGCCCTGCGGTGGTTATTTGGGATAGTCGCTTTGTAATAAGCCGGTTTGTCCTGCATGAGAGCTGCGTTTTTAATTTGAGTCCGTAAGGTAATAAGCCGAGCTCGGCTTATAACGTCACTTGTGTCCCCCAATTGGAGCGGTCGAGGGTGCGGTAGCCGACGGCTTCGGATATGTGGGGAGGGAGGATTTTTTCGGAACCGGCAAGGTCGGCGATGGTGCGAGCCACCTTCAGGATGCGGTCGTAGGCGCGGGCACTCATGTCGTATTTGTTCATGGCATGCCGCAGGATGGACATGGCGGCTTCGTCAAGCTCGCACCATTGCGCCATCAGGCGTGAATTCATCTGCGCGTTGCAGTGGATGTCGCGCTCGGAGGCGAAACGGCGCGCCTGAATCTCCCGGGCGGCAGTCACACGCGCACGTATGGACTCGCTGCGCTCGCCCTCGGAAAGCGTCGAGAGCTTGTCGAAAGGCACAGGCAGTATCTCACATTGGATGTCGATGCGGTCGAGAAGCGGTCCGGATATGCGCCCGGCATATTTTGCCACCTGTCCCGGCGCACAGGTACACTGCTTGGTGGGATGATTGTAGTAGCCGCAGGGACACGGATTCATCGACGCCACAAGCATGAATCCGGCTGGATAATCAACCGTATATCTCGCTCTGGAAACGCTTATATGCCTGTCTTCAAGCGGCTGGCGAAGCACCTCGAGCACCGAACGCGGAAACTCGGGAAACTCATCCAGAAAGAGAATCCCGTTGTGAGCCAGGGATATTTCGCCGGGCATGGGGTTGGAACCGCCACCTACGAGCGCAACCGGC
The DNA here is from genome assembly GCA_910589055.1 of uncultured Muribaculaceae bacterium. Classification (GTDB taxonomy): domain Bacteria; phylum Bacteroidota; class Bacteroidia; order Bacteroidales; family Muribaculaceae; genus CAG-873. The sequence continues at coordinate 7,449 of CAJURN010000024.1, read as the reverse complement.
GATATGGTGTGATGCGGAGCACGGAACGGCCGCACAGTCATGAGCCTTGAGCCTCGCTTCAGCTTTCCTGCCACGGAGTGTATCTTAGTGGTTTCAAGAGCCTCGCCGAGAGAAAGTGCGGGCATAATCGAGGGCAGGCGCTTAGCCATCATCGACTTTCCCGACCCCGGAGGGCCTATGAGCAGGATGTTATGGCCTCCGGCACATGCAACCTCGAAAGCCCGTTTTACATTTTCCTGACCCTTGACTTCGGAGAAATCGTAGTCGAACGACGAACCCGCGGCAGCAAATTCCTCACGGGTATTCACCATTACCGGTTTCAGCGAGGAGGTGCCGGTGAGAAGTTCCATAACTTCCCTCAGGTTTTCCACGCCATACACCTCCAGGCGGTTGACAACGGCAGCCTCGGTCGCATTTGCCTTGGGCACAATCATACGGCGGAAACCTGCGGCACGGGCTTCGATAGCCATAGGCAAGGCGCCGCGGATTGGCAGCACGGAGCCGTCAAGCGAAAGTTCGCCCATAATCAGGTAGGAATCAAGATCCGGGACTTTTATCACCTCGGAGCCAACCAATATGGCAACGGCGATGGGAAGGTCATAAGCCGCGCCCTCCTTCTTGACATCGGCAGGAGCCATATTGATGACAATCGACTGGCGCGGAGTCGTGAAGCCCGAATGTTTCAAGGCCGCACGCACGCGTTCATGGCTTTCTTTCACAGCCGTATCAGGCAGACCCACAATGCAATAGTGGATGCCCCGTTCGACTGCGGTCTCTACGGTTACAATAATGGCGTTGATACCCTGCACGGCAGCGCCGTATGTCTTTACAAGCATATATAACTATTTGCGGAGGCTGCGGACGGTTTTTTCTGCCTCCCCGATGGATTTTCCACGGTAAATCTGCGTGCCTGTCGAGTCGCACACGATAACGTACGGCACCGACGGGATGCCAAGACGGTCGACTCCGGGTGTGGCCGTACGACCCGGCGCCCAGGCCTGGCGCCATGAAGCTGAATCGGGAGCTATCGCCCGTTTCCACACAATCGTGTCGTCGCCAAGCATAAGGTCGAGAATCGCTCCGGGCTTGATGCCGGATTTTTTGTGTGCAAGACGTTTAAGAGCCGGAACGATGGAATCGCTGCGGTCGCTTGTGGCATCGCTGAGCACAAGCATGCTCACAGGATTATCCTCCGGATTGAATGTCATGATACTGTCACGGCTGTCGCGGTAAGGGAAAGCCGACACCGGACCGAGGGCAGCATCGGTGACAAGCCGCTGGAGCATGAAATTGTAGCCTTCGGTGAGATTTCCCGGACGGGCTTCGGGAGCGATTGACGCAAGAAGAGAATCGGCGAGCATAGGATCAGCCGCCGAGTCAAAGGATGTGACGAGCAGAAGCGTCGAAATCACGTTGGACGGATTTTTCAACACATAGTTTGCGATGACCGAGTTGGCCGACGCCGCTCCCGCACGGAGCGAATCGGAATTCTGGCGGAGGTAATCGGCCCATTCACGACTCACATCACTTCCCTGCGCAGTAATTGCATAAGGATTGTTGCGCTCAAGATGGCATGTGATTTCCTGCCCGTTGGCTACGTACAGACGCCCGAGCAGGCGGTATTCATGGTCGAAAATCTCCAGGAGCGACGGTTGTGAGGCATGCCCGGTAAACTCGAACTCGCCCTCTCGTACAGCGGTAATCATGGTGCGGTAGGCATTGTCGGCATAATAGCCCACACGAAGATTCATCGTGGGCTTGCCCTCGATGGTGCCGCTGACACGGAACTGACTTTCATCGGCGCAGGCAGCCGCAAGCAGCATCGCCAGCGCCATGATTCCGTATTTCAAAATCCTGATTGCTGCCATATTGTGCAAAGATACGAATAAGCGAGTGCAAAGCAAAATTTATTTGAGCATTGCCGAGCGAATCATCTTACTCCTGCGATTCGCAACCGCGGCGGGGATTGGATGATGCGGTATGAATCCAGCGGTAGAGACGGTCGGCAGGACGGATTTTCGAGGGTACTGCGATGGAGAAGCTGTCGCCCTTGACAGCTTTCTCGACGCTCTTTCCGCCCACACGGATATCGTCAACAGTGAGTACGAGGGCGCCGGTTGTCGGGCCGGTTATAACAACCTCGTCACCGCGGCACAGTTCCTCACCTTCCATAAGGAATTCGCCCACACCGAGTTTCGAGAAGTGCTTGACACCCTTGGCGATATACTGCTTGACACGGGTTGCCGACGAACCGTATTTCGATGACCATTCGCCAAGGCGCTGGCCGAGGTAATAACCGTTCCAAAAACCGCGGTTGAAGATTTTCGACAGCTCGGTATCCCAGGCGGCGATTTTCTCTTCGGAATATGTTCCGTCAGCAATCGAAGACAGAGCCTCCGAATAGGCCCGCACCGCGATTGAAACATACTCCGGACCACGTGCACGCCCTTCAATCTTGAACACGCTCACGCCCGCATCAATCATCTTGTTGAGGAAATGAATGGTTTTCAGGTCCTTGGGCGACATGATGTATTTATTTTCCACAACGAGTTCGTCGTCGGTCTCGAGATCAGTGACCTTGTAGCCGCGACGGCAAATCTGAGTGCACGCACCACGGTTAGCGCTCGAATTCATTTCATGCAGGCTGAGGTAGCACTTGCCTGACACAGCCATACACAGCGCGCCGTGGCAGAACATTTCGATGCGCACAAGCTCACCCTTGGGGCCGCGGATGTCGCGGTTGATGATGGCCTGATGGATGGCCGCCACCTGTTCGAGACTAAGCTCGCGGGCAAGCACCACAACGTCGGCATACGCGGCATAGAACTGCACGGCCTCGATGTTGGAGATATTACACTGGGTGGAAATATGCACCTCCACGCCCACGCTGCGGGCATATGCTATGGCGGCGATATCGGAAGCGATAATGGCCGTGAGTCCGGCCTCGCGCGCGGCGTCGATTATGGAATGTACCGTGGGGATATCGGCATCGTACACTATTGTGTTGACCGTGAGGTAGGTCTTGACTCCGGCCTCGTTGCAGATGGATGCAATCTGACGGAGGTCGTCGAGAGTGAAATTGGCGCTCGAGCGCGAACGCATGTTCAGGCCTTCCACGCCAAAATAAACGGCGTCGGTACCGGCGGCAATGGCAGCGTGCAGGGATTCGCAGCTTCCTACGGGTGCCATTATTTCAAAGTCCTTGCGTGTCATCGGTGGAAAAGATGATTGTGTAGGTGTGCAACAAATCATACCCCGGACAAACATGGTTCATCCGGGATATGATTCAAAAAGATTTCTCGTTAACGTTGGCTTTTCCTTATTCAGCCTCGGCAGCTGCGGGAGCTTCTTCGGCAGGAGCTTCGGTAGCAGCGGGAGCCTCGGAAGCCTCAGTAGAGGGAAGTTCGGCAGCAGGAGTTGCGAACTGGCCTGCGGGAAGTTCCACGGGTGCCTGAGTAGCTTCGGGAGCCTGGGTGCGGAGTGATGTTCCGTTGGCTGCCTTGGGCATTGTGTAGGCCGAAATGATGGAGAGCACGATGAGCAGAGTCACCAGAGTCCATGTAGCTTTTTCGAGGAAGCTGTTTGTCTGACGCACGCCCATTACGGCACCTGCGCCACCGAACTGCGACGAAAGACCGCCGCCTTTGGATTTCTGGATGAGTACAATGCCGATCAGAAGAAGGGCCACGATAACGGTAAGGGAAATTACTACAATATGCATTTGTATGGAATATTGATTGTTTTTTACTGTTTTTTGCTGTCCTTGCGACGCTGATTTATAATCAGTTTTTGCAGAAAACGCAATTGGTCTGCAAAGTAAACACTTTTTTTTGGATAATTCAAACTTAGATTGGAGATTATTTCATACGCACGCTCGTAACGGCCCTGTTTTATGAATATTTTTGCAAGGCTCTCGCTCAGCAGGGAATCGTCGGTGTGTTCCGGCGCGGCCACGGGTGCCGTGTCGGGCTCGGGCTTCTTCTCAGCTTCGGGTGTCTGTCTCAGGGAGTGTTCCTGATGAGGCGAAGCCGGATGCTGACTGAGGATAAACGAGTTGATGCGGCTCTCCTGGGAGTCGGGATTCCCATCTTCGACGGGCTGCTGCGGCAGATTTCCGGCTTCCTCGCGGGCGAGCATTTCGGCATAGTCGGGCGTAGGGTTGAAAATAAGCCGCTCGAGCAAGCGCTCCTCCTCGGGCGATGTCGAGCCGTATGTGCGCAGGAATGTGTCTATGGCGTCTATGGTATCGGTTTTTCCCGCATCTTCACGGGGATACATCCCGGCCCATTCATCACCGTAGGCAGCCTTGGCGGCCAGCCCCGAGTCGGGCGACGAAGCCAGCGCCACACGACGTTTCAGAGCCTCGGCTTCGGCAGGGTCGGTCACAGCTCCTGAACGCAGCAGCAAAGCCGCAGGAGCGGCGAAATAAGGCGCCTCGGCGAGCGCACGACGCAGTACGTCGGCTTCCTCCGGGGTGAGCGAGGGAGAGGTTTCCCCGGCCTTTGAGGCGAGGATTGCAGTTATTCGTTCAGTCTCCATGCTTGCTTACCAGTCGCCGAGGGTGGCGTTGAAAATGAGTTCTACAAGTTCCTGGGTAATCTCTTCACACAATTGGTCCTGCACATCGGTAAGAAGTTCGGAGCTGGGGAAGTCGCGGTAGGCGCTGAAAGTCTGGTCCAGGTCCTTCCCTTCCTGCTTGTTGTCGGTGTACTTCACGCGCACGGTGATGGTAAGTCGGGTCTGCGACGCATAGGCATCTTCCGTGACAGCCTGCGGCGAGAGGGCGTAACCCGTGATTTCGCCTTCGATTTCAAGGTCGGAGGCTCCGTCGGTGACCTGCAGACGCGTGTTGCGGTCGATATAGTTGAGCAGGTTGTTTTCAAAAGTCTGCTGAAGAGGCGGATACACAAGGGCTGCACGAATCGGGAATTCAGACACATGCACAGTCTTGTACACGTTGTAGTCGATGGCCGAACCGTTGAGAGTGAAGCTGATCTTGCAACCCGCCACAATGGCGCTCACAAGCACAAGCCCCGTGACAACAGCCACAGTGCGACATGTAAGGCTATGGAGTATTTTATTCAAGTCCATACTCTTTGATTTTTCGGTATAATGTACGTTCGGATATGCGCAACTCGGCGGCAGCGGCTTTGCGTCGGCCCTCGTTGCGTTCGAGGGCTCGGCGTATGGTCTCGCGCTCATTATCCTCGAGCGTGGGAGGCACGTCCTCGACTTCGGTGTCGGAGAAGTCGATATGGCGGTTGTCGCGTTCGGGACGTCGCACCACAAGCGAGGTGGGATATGACGGCGCTTGCGGTTCGACCTCCGAGGCATCCACGAAGTTGTCGTTGCTGTGGCAACCCGCGATGAGTCTCGAAGCCGGGTCGGCTTCTTTTTCATCATGACGTCCGCGCAGGCCTTCGTTGATGGCCGTCTGAAGCTCGTCGATACGCGATTGCATGCGGAATATCATTCCGAACAGCATCTCACGCTCACGCTCGTAAGAATGAGCCGAGTCATTGCCTGTGGCAGGCATGTATGAGGTGGCATGAGCCGGAAGGTACGACCTCAGAAGCGGCTCGGTCACGGTCTGTCCGGCGTCGAAGAGGGCAATCTGCTCCACCACGTTTTTGAGCTGGCGCACGTTTCCCGGCCAGCGGTAGCGGTACATCAGCTCCACGGCATCGTCGCTGAACTCGACCGGAGGCATGTTATAACGCTCGGCGAAGTCGGCGGCGAATTTTCTCGCGAGAAGACGGATGTCGGAGCCGCGGTCGCGCAAAGGTGGTATGAATATCTGCACGGTCGAAAGACGGTAGAACAAATCCTCGCGAAAGCGTCCCTCGTCGACGGCACGGAGCAGGTCGACATTGGTTGCGGCCACAATGCGGATATTGGTCTTCTGCACAGTCGAAGAGCCGACTTTCAGAAACTCGCCGGTTTCAAGCACACGGAGCAATCGGGCCTGGGTCGTGAGCGGCAGTTCAGCCACCTCATCAAGGAATATCGTTCCGCCGTTGGCTTCCTCGAAATATCCCTTGCGGGAATCCACAGCACCGGTGAAGGCACCTTTCTCATGGCCGAAAAGTTCGGAGTCGATAGTGCCTTCGGGGATTGCGCCGCAGTTCACGGCTATGTATTTGGCATGCTTGCGCGAGCTGTAAGCATGGATTATCTGCGGAAAAAATTCTTTTCCCGCACCGCTCTCGCCTGTCACAAGCACGGAAAGGTCAATCGGAGCCACACGTATTGCCCGCTCCACGGCCGCAGTGAGCGCCGGAGCGTTTCCAATGATACCGAAACGCATCTTGGCCTGCTGTACCTGGGGATTGGGCTGGCGGCTTGTGTCGCTTATCTGCAATGTCATGGCAATTGACGTAGCTTGTAGGTCTGATCTTTAAGAAATTGACCGAATTCCTCTTCGGAGCCTTGATGAGCCTGCTGCTCTTCCACTGATATGGGCTGCCCCACCGATACATGGAGTGTCGAGCCACACTTGCGGAATACCTCGGAAGGCAGCATAAGCGTGCGGAGTTGCCAGCACACAACACCCATGATATTGAAAAGCGTGCTGTTGCTGCCGTGGAAGTAGATGGGAATCACGGGCACCTTCAACTGCTGGATGAGCCTTACGATGGAAGGCTGCCACGGACGGTCCTCAAGCTCGAGATGGCGGTTGAGCTTCGACACGGCTCCGGCAGGGAAGAATCCGATAGGTTTCCCGCGGCGCACCTGCATGATGGCCTCGCGTATTCCCCGCATTGATACGGCTTTCTTGGCCGGGTCGTCGCTGGCGAGGGCGTCGACTGCTATAAAGTTGGGGCGCATGGCGGTGAGCTTGTTCAGAATCATGTTCACCATCACTTTATACTCCGGGCGTCGCGAAGCCACAAGATGAATCAACGTGATGCCGTCGAGGGCACCGAAAGGATGGTTGCTCACAGTGATGAACGCACCTTCGGGAAGATTGTCGAGGACTTCCTCGCCGTCGATGCGCAGTGTGATGCGGAAATCCTCAAGCAGAGATTTCACGAAGGGCGCCCCCGGGGTGTCGAAATAGCGCGAGTGCACGTCATTGACACGATCCACCTGCAGGAAATGCAGCAGCTTGTCAACGAGTTTCTCATGCCCCTTCAGGCGCGGCACCATAGCGACAACGTCGTCGGTGTCGAGCACCGTGCGCTTCACGGGTGCGGTATTATCAGTAGCGGATGTATCTTGCATTGCCGGTAATGTCGATAAGGAATGGTTTGTTCAGGCAAAGTTACAAATAAGTCGGCACATTCAGTGTGAAGATATGTTGAAAGTTGAGCCGACTCTGGACATAAAACAAAAAAAGAATGAGAAAATGCAATCTTAAAAAGATTTACAAATTCTCATTCTCCTCTCTCCTCTTGCGGTATGGACGGGACTCGAACCCGCGACCCCCTGCGTGACAGGCAGGTATTC
>CAJURN010000023.1 GCA_910589055.1 uncultured Muribaculaceae bacterium | reverse complement strand
GGAGAGCACTGCCTTGGCGGTGTCGGCCGAAGGCATGCCCTCGACGGGCTTGGGAGCAAGGGTGTCGAATGTCCTGTTCCATGTGTCGGCAACGAAAGCCGAATAGTCGGCCTGCTCGCCCTCACAGATCTGCCAGTGGAGATTCACGCTCTTTCCGGCATCAAGTTTCTCGAAGGCACACACCGACTCGATAAGAGTCAGCTTGCGGATATAGCGTTTGGGAGCCTCACGATAAGGAAAGCCGAAAGTCAGGCTTGCCGCACCGTCGGCGTTGGCAAATCCGGTGAAGCCCACCGAAGTGTGCGACGGCAGGATTATGTCGCCGGAAAGGTTCTGCACGAGACAGTCGGCACTGTCGTCGCCATGCAGGCGGAGCACGCTCACGGCGTGGCCCGTCTTCTCGTTGTAGATGCCCGTGAGCGGGGTGCTCAGACGGTCCTCACGCACCTGCCAGCTGTCGGAAATGCGAATCGAGGGGGCGTTTTCCGGCGAACGCAGGTTGCGGTGATACCAGAAGCCGGGCATGTAGAACTGGCAATCGGAATGAGCCGATCCCTGATCTGTGCAGTTGAGGGCGAGGTTGAAGTACACCGTTTCCTTGGCGGTGAGAGTCACGTTGACGTCACTGATACCGTTTACTGCATCGGACACGGTGATGCTGACATCCATCGGAAGCTTGTCGGCAGGCTTGAGCGAGCCGTCGGCATCTTTTACAAGCGCATGGCTGCGGGCAGGTGCGCCCGGAGTCTTGAGAGAAATCTCGCCCCCGAAGTTCAGGTTTCCTGCAAAAGCCGGAAACACTGCCAGAGAGCATATTATAGCGGAAATTACGGGAATTTTCATTTATCTTGTACAGTTGAAAGATTTATTTTTACAGGAAGATTGCGGTCGATTGTCGCAAGAGTTCCGTCGGGATTGACGATGAGCTCAGCCACCTGGATTGACGAGCGCTTAAGCTCGTAAGGGATGTTTCCAATGTCGTTCTTGCTGTCGCGGGTGTGAAAACGGCGTCCCGGATGGGTAAAGTAGAAAATATAAGCCCTGTCTCCCACCACCACGACGTCGCCATGTGAACCGCTGGGGGCATCATCAGGCCGCGTCGAAGGCGTGTCAAGAATGAGTTTTTCCTGACGTGTCCAGTTTTCGAGGTCGTCCGACGAATACACTGCCATTCCGGCCCATTCGTCAACGATAAACCAATAACGGTCTTTGAATCGGAACGCCTTTGCCCCTTCATGGGGCTTGTCGCTCACGGCGGCGCGGTCGGTTCCGGTCCAGGTGGTGAGATCGCGGCTGTCGGCATAAAGCGACTTGCTGTCCCACTTGTACCACATGCGCCACACACCATCAGGTTTTTGGATAAGAGTGGCGTCAATCACGTCCTCCTTGGGAAGGACGCACGGGCCTTGATACGTCCAGTTCCAAAGGTCGGGACTGGTATAGTGCATCATCGTGGCTTTCCCTCCCCAATGGTTTCTGACTCCGCGGATGTAGGACACGAACATATGATACATGCCATTGTGCCACACCACATCCGGAGCCCAGAAGGTATTATGTCCCGGCTCGAAATCAAGGTCGAGGGTGCCACGGTAGACCCAGGTGGCACCGCCGTCATCGCTTGATGCCACACCGATGGGATTGCCGTAGCAATAGGCCACATCAGCGGTTTCGGAATTGGCGCGGCGCTGGGTGTAAAGCATCCACCATTCCCCGGTGCCCCGGTTATATACGAGGCACGGGTCAGCGGCACCATCCGTCACGGGGTCGCGGAAGAGAGGAGCCGGAGCTTCCTTGCGGACAAGTCCGTCGCTTCCGTCAGCGCTCCCTGAGGTTTTGGCTGCTTGTATCGGGGATAGGCCGAGCACCATCAGCACTCCTGCCAGAATAAGTCGGGTTTTCATCGGCTCAGTCAGAAATCAGGCGGATTATACGTATCTCTTATTTCGATGCGAGCTGAGGTTTGGGAGCGAGACTTGACGTGAGGGCTTTGTTGGCCTTGCGCACACGGTCTTCGTCAATCTTGATAACTTTGCGGTCGTAGGTCATCAGGCCGTTCACCTCAACTTCCACGTCGGTAGTCTGTGTGTAGACTGCGGCAGTGAAACCGACATCGGCAAGGCGGCGCAACTCTTCGGCATAGCGCACATATTCGTCGGTGACCTCACCGGGAGTCTTGAAGGAGATGTAGCCCCAGTTGCGGTCGGGCGCCCAGATATGATCTTCGATAACAAGACCTATGCCACCGTACTCGCCAAGAGCGTTGGCGCGCTCGGCATCGTAGAGATACATCGCCGGGCCGGGATAGTTGTGAAGGTCGAGAATGTCGCCGCAGGTGTAGAAGTTGCCGCCGCTGGCGGGATTGACAAGGCGCGAGGGGTCATACTGCTTGGTCCACGCCGTGATTTCGGGAGTCTTGAACTGTCCCCAGGCTTCGTTGAAGGGCACCCATGTGCCGATGCATGGATAGTTGTAGAGGCAGTCGATGATTTCCTTCCATTCCTTGCGGTAGGTAGCCTCGCTCTCGGGCGAGCGCTGCTTCTCTATGCCGTCGAAATAACGGTGGTTCTGCCATTCGGGATTTGTATCGCCGCTGGGCATGTCCTGCCATACGATGATACCGTTGCGGTCGCAATATGTGTACCACAGAGCCGGTTCTACCTTGATGTGCTTGCGGATCATGTTGAATCCCCAGTCCTTTGTCTTGTCAACGTCGTAGACCATGGCCTCGTAGCAGGGAGCGGTATAGAGTCCGTCGGGCCACCATCCCTGGTCGAGAGGACCGAACTGGAACAGGTCTTTGTTGTTGAGCTGCATGCGCACGATACCGCGGGCGTCGCGGCGGGTTCCGAACTTGCGCATCGCTGTGTAGCTCTTCACCTTGTCGAGTACCTTTCCGTCGGCGCCGTAGAGGGTCACGGTCATGTCATAGAGCTTGGGGCTGTCGGGCGACCAGAGGGTAACGTCGGCGGGCATGTCCACGGTCACGGGTTCGCCGTTGATGCTCTTGCCGGAAGCGATTACCTTGCCGCCGTCGGTCACGGCAACCTCGGCCATAAGACCGCATGCGTCGGATGAGGGATTGACCGCTACGGTCACGGTATTGTTGTCGATATCGGGAAGTGTGCGGAGCGATGCGATATGGAGCGGAGCCACAGGTTCGAGCCACACTGTCTGCCATATTCCGGTAACGGGAGTGTACCAGATGCCTTCGGGACGCTCAACCTGCTTGCCACGGGGCTGAGGGCCGCGATCGGTGGGGTCCCATACGCGGATAACAAGTTCGTTGTCGCCCTTGGCAAGCGCCTGGGTTATATTGATTCCGAAAGGAGTGAAACCGCCGGTGTGGGAGCCAACCTTCGTACCGTTGACCCATACGTCGGCTTTCCAGTCGACAGCTCCGAAATTGAGCATCACGTCGCGGCCCTTCCACTGCGAAGGCACCGTGAACGAGCGGCGGTACCACAGGGCTTTGTCGGCTCCTACGGTCTTGCCTACGCCCGAAAGGCTCGATTCCACTGCAAAGGGAACGAGAATCTCGCCGTCGAAAGCCGCGGGAGTCTTCGCCGTGGCATCAACAATGGCGTAGTCCCAGAGTCCGTTGAGATTTTTCCACTCGGAACGTTCCATGATAGGACGGGGATATTCCTGCCATACACTTTCGGGATTGATTTTTTCGGCCCATTCGGTCCTGATTTTGTCGCCTGCGGGGGTCCATGCCGATACGACGGGGGCGGCCGCCATGACAATGGCGGTAAGTATTGTCTTAGCTGTCATGATGATAGATTATTTTTCCACGATTTTGCCTTCGAGAACCATTACATCGCTGTTGAGTCGCACATCGCCGTCGTACTGGGCACGGGTGATGAGCATCCACACGGTGTCGTTGTCGTAGAGGAAGAAGGAATTGTAATAAGCTCCGGTCTGGGTGGGGAGCAGGTCGGTTCCGGCCAGGGGCAGGCGGGAGTACTTGAAGTTATGTCCGGTGTTGTCGGCCATGATTACCTGCGGGCGGTTGGTCTGCCACACGGAACCTGTCTGATTGGTATGCGCCATAATCAGGAACTCGCCGGTGGGGAGCTGAATCATGTGGGGAGCACCTGCGCCGCTGTTGATATTGGTGAGCCAACGCTGTTCGTCCTGCACGCCGTCCCAGTCGGAAGTGTCCCATTCCTCGTCAAGACCGCGGTGCTGGAGCGACGGCGGGATGCCGCCGTTGACGCTTTCCTCAATGAAAAGCACACCCTTGTTGCCCTGCATGACAACCGACACGGGCATGCCGTCGCGGGCGCCGGGCTTGTAGCTTGCGCGCTTGTAGGTGGTCCAGGTCTCGCCATTGTCGGTTGAGCGTGTGCTGAGGATTTCCTGGAAGAGATTGTTGCGCTGGTTGTCCCACCAGTATGCCTCCGACGACACAAGGAGTTCAAGCTCGCCGTTGGGCATCTGTATCACCTGCGGTTCCCATGTGCGGCCGCGGCCCACGACAATGGGATCGCCCCATGTCTCGCCGCCATCCTTCGACAGGCAGGCAAGCACCTTGCTGTTATCGTTGCCTTCGGGATTACCGTTGGCGATAACGGTGAGAATGACCCAGCCGTTGGCAAGGCGTGTCATCTCGGGATTGCAGATGCGGTGGTAGTTACAGCCGTGGAAGGCATTGTTGATGGTGTATATTTCAACGGCGTCGGTCCATGTCTTGCCGTTGTCGTAGCTCTTTTTCAGATAAGAGTTCTGCCAGTGGTCGCTTGCGCCTCCGTGATAGGTCAGAAGCAGCTTGTTGTCGTCGATACGGCACATACGGGGATATTCCACCTGCATATTCTCGGGAGTGAGGTTGCGCAGGCCTTTCTCCTTGTCCCATTCCACAACGTGGCTCACGGGCTTCACGGTGTTGTCCACGGTGAATTTGGAGTAGTCGCTCCAAGTAGTCACGGGCTTTTCGATTTCCACATCATCGCCGTCAACACGGGCTTTCACAACGGCGAGATATGTTGTGCCGGGTTCGAGTCCGGTGATGAGCTGCGAGCGGTAGTTGCGGTTGCCGAGGTCTTCGACATCATATTTCTTGAGAGATGCGCGATCCTTTCCGAACCAGATTTCAGGCGAGGGGTTGCCTGTGACTCCGGGGAGCGAGAAAGGCACCTGTACTGATGTTTTCTCGATAATCCAGTCCTCGGTGTTGAATTTAAGACCGCCGATGGTGGTGGCGAGCTTGCCTGCACCGAAAATCACAGAGCCGTCGGCCGTGACGAAATACGGGCGCACGGAGTACTGTGTCGAAGGAATCAGGCCCGGACAGTGCATCAGCACGGGTTCGGTAGCCGAGGGTAGCGATGTGCCGAGCTTCGTACGGGGGAGTATCGAATAGGTGCGACCAACGCCCTGCATAGCAGCCGTGAAGCCATATTCCACAACGTCGGCATCCTTGAGTTCGGGAGCAGTCACCTCCATCTCCACGTAGTCAGGGCCGAGCGTGAGCACGTTTGCTGTCACGTTGACAGTCTTCAGCTCCCTTTCCTCGATAATCGGAGGGCAGGCGGGGTCACCGGTGACAACGGCACGGTAGAGCGCCGATTCGGCAGCCTTCACGGTAAGTACGGGCTGAGTGGCGTCCTTGATGTCGGTCCAGGTCGAGCCACCGTCGGTGCTGGTCTGCCACTGCACGGAGCCGTAGTTCTCATGGTTCCAGCCCAGGTCGAATGTCACATTCTGGCTTGCGCGTGCATAGCTCACGGTGCGGCCTGCGAAAGCAGGAAGTGCCGCCAGCATAGCCAGAGCGATAATAAAGTTACGTTTCTTCATTGCTGAAAAATGGGGATATATGATGAGGTGATGTTATTTCTTGATTAATTTGGTGCTGACATTGTTTCCGGCGCGGTCAGTAAGACACAGGATATATGTGCCGGAAGCAAGGGATGAAAAATCAGCATCAGCTATGGGCGCTCCGTCTTCGCTGACGATAAGAGCCACCATTTTACCCGACAGGCTGACAGCGCAGATCTGCATGGCTTCGAAGCCGCGGATTTCCACGAGGCCGTCGGTAGGATTGGGAGAGATGGAGAACGAATCAAGAGCCACGTCGTCGAGTCCGGCGGTAGCCACATTGAAAGTAACGGTCTGACGGCAGTCGCAAGTGTCGTCAATGTCGAGAAGATATGTGCCGGGGCCGCTGACTTCGAGTGTGGAACTGCTGCCGAGAGTGGCGCCCGAGTTGTTGTACCAGCGGTAGGTGTAGGAGCCGCTGCCTCCTGTGATAGCGAGGTCGCCGCCGAGGGTAGCACCGCCATTGTCAGGAATACTTACAGTGACACTGTTGGTGGACACTTCAAAGAGCGGGTTCTGAGCCACAGGCATATTTACGATTGTCTGGGCGGCGCATCCGCAGGCGCAGGCAATGACAAACGCGGCGGCGGTGAGTATTTTTTTCATATTGGTGCGCAATTTTTTATAATAAACCGTCCCGGGATTCCCGGATATTTGTCCCGGGACGGTTTACGTTTACAAAATTAGAGAATTTTAGTAACAGTTGTTGTGCCGTCTTCGCGGATATCTTTCTTGATTGCGATACCTGCTTCGGGAGCGGCATTGAGCTTGCGGCCTGTGAGGTCGTAGTATTCGGTAGCTACAACGGCTGCGTTGCTTACGTAAGCGGCATTGACGCCTGCTCCGCCTTCACCGATACGGAATTTGCCTCCGGCAGCGAATTTCGAGCCCTGGAGAGAAGCATTTACTGTCTGAACGCCCCATTCGTAGTCATCGTCGGGGAGGTTGTTGAGGTTGAGCTTCTTTGCCATGAAAGCGCGGCCCTGGGCGAGAGTTGTGCGCACACCGTCGTTCTCACCGCCTACGAAAGCGGGAACGCCGTGGAAGAACTTACCGTTGGAACCCTTGAGGTAGTACTCGTAAGTCACGTTAGCCTTGGCGCTTGCGGGAGCCGACCATTCGAGAGTAACGTTGTGGTCGTCGACAGTTGCGCTCAGGTTGGTGGGAGCGTCGGGGCGGGCAGCCTTGGCATTGGGGTTGGTGGTGAACAGAAGCATGCGGCCTGTCTTTACGTCGGTTTCGTCATCGAAGTAAAGGTTGTCCCAGCTCTGACCTGCGAAAGCGTAGTTACGTGCACCGCTCACGCCGTCTTCAGTGAAGAACACTGCACATTCCGACGAACCGGGGATGCGCTCGTAGTCGGTATAACCGTTTCCGTTGTTGGGGAAGAGCCATCCGGCCTGTGTGTCGGCGCCACCGTCGAGGCAACCTACTGTCCATCCGGGGAGGAGGATGTCGTAGTCGCCGTTGCCGGTGTAGTCAATCACGCGGAAGGGCTTGGAGTCGTTGAGGGGACGGATGTCCTTGTTGTAGAACATCTGGCTGGAAGTAACATCGGTGTAAGAGATGTCGGTTCCGCTCAGACGGCCCTGGAGAAGCTGCCAGTTGTAGGAGAAGTTTCCTGCGGGGAAATAGTCGCTGGCCGATTCGCCGCCCACGAAAATATCGGGTACACCGTCGTTGTTGTAGTCAAACACTTCGAAACCGCCGTGACCGTAGTGGTGTGCGGGGCTGTCGGCAAGGCTGAGGTCGTAAAGGATGGTTTCGCCTTCGGCATCCTCACCTACGTTGAGGCATGCAACGAATGTGCGGGCCAGGCTCACGCCGTTCTTCACAGGCCAGTCGCTGCTTTCGAGGTTGTCGACGTTGCCCTGTGCGAGGAAGTCGGCATAACCGTCGTTGTTGAGGTCGGTTGCAGTGAGAAGGCTGAGAGCGAGTTCGTAGGTGTTGCCACCGTAGGCGAGAAGTTCGGTGTTGGTAGCCATGAACTTGTTGTCGCCCTGGTTGACGAGCACGGCGTTGTAGTTGCGGCGTTCGTTGTTGGCGTCGTTCTTCCAGCCGATTACAACGAGGTCAAGCTTACCGTCGCTGTTGAAGTCGGCGAAATCGACACACTTGGGGTCGAAAACTTCGTAAGGTTCGCCGTCTTCGTCAACAACTTCGAGAGCCTGGCGGGTGAAGTTGCCCTTGCCGTCGTTGATGAACAGGCCGAACTCAGCGGTGCTCAGGCTCTGGCTTGCCTCGCCGAAGCAGATGAAGTCGGTGATGCCGTCGCCGTTCCAGTCGGTCACGGCGAAGTAAGGCTTGTTGCCGAAGTAATAGGGGAATTCCTTGAAGTCGTAGGAGTTGGTTGCGGGATTCCACACCATCTGGAAGGTATTGAAGTTGATCTGGGTCTCGTTGCCCTCTTCATCTTCAACTACACGGCCACTGCCGGCTTCGCGTACCTCGCCGGAATAGATGAGGTCGAGGATACCGTCGTGGTTGATATCAATTTCCACAAGACCCGGATAAATGAGCGAGTGGGTGAGTTCCTGACGAGTTACGGTCGTCGGAGTTGCCAAGGCTGAGAGAGCGCCTGCGGCGAGACATGCGGAGAATAAAATTTTCTTCATGCGATTAATGATTTTGGTATTAAAAAGGTGGTTAATAAACTCCGTAAAGGAAAAGGCTTCCGCGGCCGCGACAGGGCCGCGGAAGTCAAAATGATTTATTTCAAAATGTTAGCTTACTGGAATCGGGGGCTTGTCCAACCGCTTTCAGGCACGATGCGTTCTACAAACCATCCATCCTCGTCCATGCTCAGGGGCGACACGAACAGGGGCTGGCGGCTATATCCGCTGGGCATTGTCTCGCGGCCGATGGCAGTGGCGTTGTAGGCCAGATAGTAGTAGCCGTTCTCGCTTTCGAAGAGGTGCATGGGATTGCAGGGGCTTGCATATTCCACACCGCCTTCAACAAGGAGTTCGCCGTTGGAGAGTCCGTCGGTAATCTCCACTCCGGCCTTGTCGTAGAAGGGACCGGTGGCGGATTCACCCTTGGCATAACGGATTTCCGAATTCTGTCCGCTTGTCACTGTGCCGAACAGATAATATTCGGTCTTGCTCAGGCGGAAGATGCAGATGTTGGTGAACTCAGGACCTGAAACCTTCACGGGAGCACCCTTGAGAGTGGGCACGACACCCTTGCGCAGTGTCAGGGTCTGGATGTAGGAGCCAAGTTCGGTGGTATAGCCAAGGTAGTAGCTTGTGGTGGCGATGACCGAGAAGTGAGGGTTGCGCAGTGTCTCGGCGCCGAGGTCTTCGGCGGTGAGGAAGCAACCGAGGTCGGTGTACGGGCCAAGGCCGGAAGGAGCTGTTGCGGCACCGAAAGCATTGTCGGCCTCGCTGGAGTAAATCATCCAGTAGTTGGCGCCGGAAACGGTCTTCGCGAAGTCGGCGCTCACGGCGTCAACCTTGCCTGAAATCCATTCGGGCTTCGAGCCGGGAGTAATTACGGCCTCACCGGTTTCCTCGTCAACCTCGCCTGTTGCCACAGGATAGGTAAATGCCTGCTGGTTCGACGACCATGTCATAAGTCCTGCCGACTGAAGGGTAGGACATGCGTAGGGAAGTCCTGCGGCCCATTCCGTCTCCTGGGATATGGCAACGAAGTTGGATGCTGCGCGGAGCACTGTACCTCCGGCCAGAGAGGGTTCCCAAACAGGGTTGCGGTAGGATGTGTTTTCAGGATTCTGGCTTCCTTCCCACACAAACGAACCTTCACCGTCGCCGTCGGTGTCGGCGCAACCGGTGGCAACTGTGAGTGCCAGAGCGCCGATGCTGAGATATTTGAAGATATTTTTCATCGTTATTTCTTATCTGTGAGATTAATAACCGGCATGCTGAGTAAGACCGGGGAAGAGGTTGATTTCGTGATCGGGGATAACGTAGAGGTTGGTCTTTCCAACAACAAATGTCTGGAAGTCCACATCGCGCTCGGCGATTTTGTTCACGCCTTCCTGGGTGTGGATGTCGCCCCAGCGGTCAAGGTCGTTCCAGCGGGTACATTCGCCGCAGAGTTCCACGAGGCGGTCGTGGCGGAGCTGTTCCTTGAGGGTTTCGTAATCGTTGAGAACGGATGCGTTGAGCTCGCGCATGTTGACACGGCGGCGAACCTTGTTCATGTACTCAACAGCTGTGGAGCGGTCGGTGCCGAGTTCGTTGAGCACCTCGGCATACATCAGGTACACGTCGGCCAGACGGAGCAGGCGGAAGTTCGTTCCGGAAGCATAATCCTCGGGGAGGTTGTCGGTGTCGACGCTGGTGTACTTGCGCCAGTAGCAGTCCTTGAGGAAGTGTTCGGTAGCGTTCCATTCGGCGTAGGTCTTGCCGTAGTAGTTGGTGTTGTCGGTAGGATCGTTCCATGTGAGGGTGTAGCGCTTGCGGAGGTCCATGTTGCCGTCCTTGTCGCGTTCCTTGTCGAACTCATCGAGCAGCCATGCACGGGCCGAACCGTCGTCCCAGGCGCCTTCACCCGAGGAAATATAGAGTCCGAGGAACTTGGCACGCTGGTTGCCCACTTCCTTACCGTCGACAAGACCGTTCTTGAAGTTGATTTCAACAAGCGATTCGATGTTGTTCTCATTCGATTCTGTGAAGTTGTCGAGCCAGTTGGGAACGAGGTCGTAGCGGTTCATTGCAAAGATGTCCTCGATATTCTTCTTGGCAGCCTTCCAATAAGCCTCGGCTTCGGAAGCGCGGTTCTCCCAGGGACGCTTGCAGATACCGGCGAGCTGCATGTTGCAGCGGGCCATCATACCGATTGCGCCACCGCGGGTGGGGCGTCCGGCCTCGGATGCGGGCCATGATTCGGGAAGCACGTTGGCTGCGGCAGTGAAGTCTTCGAGAGCCTGCTGCCAAAGGCCTTCCTGCTCGAGAATCTCGCCGTCGCTTGTTGAGGAAATCTGACGGGGATAGCGGCCGTAAGTTCCGGCCATGTACCAGAATCCGAGTCCGCGGAGGAAGTAAGCCTGACCGAGGATTCCGTCGGCGGTTTCCTTATCCATCACGTCGTAGCCGTGGTCGTTAACGTTGTCGACAACCTGGTTGACGTAGTAGATCATCTGTGAAGTTTCCTGCCAGGGAAGGTTTACGGATTCGTTGCCTTCATAGGCGTAGCCTGTCATGCGGAAATTAGCCACAGCCTGGAACTCGCTGTTGGGCGAGTTGCTCCATCCTTCGTCGGAGCGGAGAATCATGAGCATGTGGAACCAGCG
Organism: uncultured Muribaculaceae bacterium; assembly: GCA_910589055.1. Lineage (GTDB taxonomy): Bacteria > Bacteroidota > Bacteroidia > Bacteroidales > Muribaculaceae > CAG-873. The sequence goes on along the minus strand of CAJURN010000023.1, from coordinate 38,201 downwards.
GGAGAAAACGCCCGGGCGGCGCAGCGTGGCATAGCCTGCATAGAGGCCTTCCTGGAACTGCTCTTCAGTCTGCCAGAATGTGTCGCTGGATTCCTGGTTGGGGTCCGACAGAGTGAGCCATTCGTCGCTGCAGGAGCTTGCCGAGGTGGCGAGCATCAGGCCGGCGAGGATTTTTATGATAGTTTTTTTCATGATGGGTATTCCAATTTAAGCGTTAGAAAGAAACTTGAAGACCGGCGGTGAACTGGCGTGCGTTGGGGAAGTGGCCGCCGTCGATGCCCTGGGAGAAGACTCCGCCCACGATGTCGGGGTCGTAGCCCTTGTACTTGGTGATGGTCCAGAGGTTCTGAGCGCTCAGGTAGACGCGCAGGCGTTCAACAAAGAACTTGCGGCTGATTTCCTGGGGAAGTGTGTAGCCGAGCTGGAGGTTCTTCAGGCGCAGGAACGATCCGTCTTCGATAAAGCGGTCGGAGGCCATGTTGTTGTCGGTTGCCTCAGCGTACATGCGGGGATATTCGTCGGAGGGGTTGTCCCATGTCCAGGGGCGGGCGTCGGCGGGAATGTTATCCACGGTGAACTGGAGAGCTGCCACGTACACGCTGTTGTAGATCTTGTTGCCGTAGCGCGAGGTCCAGAACATATTGAAGTCGATGCCTTTCCATTCGGCGGTGAAGTTGAGTCCGGCTTCGAACTTGGGCAGCGGGCTTCCAGTCCAGTCGCGGTCGTCGTCGTCAATCTTGCCGTCCTGGTTGAGGTCAAGATAGCGGACGTCGCCGGGCTGAGCGTTGGGCTGGAGGAGGGATACAGTTCCGTCGGGAAGTGTTGTGGTGTGGGCGTACACCTCATCCATGCTCTGGAAGATTCCGCCGAAACGACGGGTGTAGAACTCTGCGATTGAGCGGCCTTCCTCGGTGCGGCAGATACCGTCCTGATAGAAGCTGTCGCCGAGGCGGAGCACCTTGTTGCGAACGGTGGAGAGGTTGGCGGTGACGGAGTAGCTGAAGTCGCCTACGCGGTCGCGCCATCCGAGAGAGATTTCAACACCGCGGTTGCGCATCTTGCCGTAGTTGGTCCAGAGGTAGTCGGTACCGGTGGCCCAGGAGGTCTTGATGTTGTAAAGGAGGTTGGAGGATTCGGCGTTGTACCAGTCGAACGAACCGAACAGGCGGCTGTTGAGGAATTCAAAGTCGATACCAATGTTGGTGGTTGTCTTTGTTTCCCAACCGAGGTCAACATTGACGCGCGAGGTCTGTGTGGCACCGGGGTGGAGAGTTTCGTTTCCGCTGGGACCGAAGATTGCGTTGAAGCCTTCGTAAGGACCGGTGTGGTTGATGCTCGAGAGGTAGGAATAGTTGCCGAGAGCCTGCATGTCGCCGATCTTACCCCAGCTACCACGAATCTTGAGGTGGTTGAGCCAGTCACGTGTTCCGGCCATGAACTCTTCTTCGCTCAGACGCCAGCCAAGCGACATGGAGGGGAAGTTACCGCGGCGTTTGTTGGGGCCGAACTTCGAGCAACCGTCGGAACGGAAGTTGAACTGGAAGAAGTAGCGGCTGTCGAAATTATAGTCGACACGAGCCAGGTAAGAGGTCATGCGGCGTTCCTGCTGCGAACCGTTCATGTTGTTCTGTGTACCCACGAGGTCAATCTGATAGAGACCGTCGACCTTCTGGTCGTAGCCCTGTGCGAGAAGGTAATGCCAGTTGACATCTTCAGTAGTGTAACCGACGAGGGCTGTGATATTGTTCTTGCCGATTGACTGGGAATAGGTAAGAGTGTTTTCAATAATGAGGTTGGTGCGGGTGTCGCGGATGTCGGTCAGACTGTTGTCGTAGCGCTGCTCGCCGGAAGCCATACGCAGTGTGTAGGCGTGGTCGAACTGCTTGATGCGTCCCCACCATGCGTCAAGGCCGATGTTGAAGCGGTAAGTAAAGTACTTGAACAGCTTGAGTTCGGCATAAACGTTGCCGATGATACGGTCGTTGACGGTAGTGTTGTCGTAACGCTCCTGCAGACCGATGGGGTTGGAGATATAGGTCGGGAAGTTGGCCGAGCCGTAGCCGTAGCCACCCTTTCCGGAGGGTTCGTTGGGGTCACGCACGGGAATTACCGACGGAGTGGTGATTGCGTCCCAGAAGGGAGAGGCGATATAGTCGTCGGAATTGGTGTGCTGGTAGGTGAAGTTCTCACCGATGGTGAAGGCCTTGTAAGTGGCGTCGTTGTTGAAGCGCACTGTGTAGCGTTCGTACTCGGGACCTTTCACAACACCGGTCTGGTTTACATAGCCGAAGCCGAGTGCGGTGTGAACATTGTCGCTTCCCTGGGTGTACATCACGTTGTAGTCCTGGGTGAAGCCGTTCTGATACACAGCTTTCTGCCAGTCGGTGTCGGGCATGACTGTTCCAGCCTCGATACCTGCTGCGGGCCAGAGGCTGCCTGCGTTGAGATAGCCCTGCTCGTTGTAGAACATGAAATCTCTGCCATCCATCATCTTGATGGTCTTGGGCATCTGGGAAACGCTCCAGTTGGCCGATACATCAAGCTGAGGCTTGCCGGACTTGCCTTTCTTGGTTGTGATGAGAATCACACCGTTGGCACCGCGCGCACCGTAGATGGCGGCAGCGGAAGCGTCCTTGAGAACCTGCATGTTTTCAATTTCGTTCGGGTTGAGGTTGTTTGCGTCGTTTACAATCATACCGTCGATCACGTACAGAGGTCCAACGTTGGAGAAAGAACCTGTACCGCGCACGCGGATTGAAGCAATCGCGCCGGGCTGGGATGATGTAGCCACCGAAACACCCGACACCTGACCCTGGAGCATGGATGCGATATCGGTGTTGGGCATCTTGCGAGCCTGATCCATATCAACAACCGCTACCGAACCGGTAAGGTCGGCTTTTTTCTGCACGCCGTAACCGATAACGACAACCTGGTCGAGCTGGTTGACATTCTCGCTCATGGTGACATTGATTACGGTACGTCCGTTGATGCGTTCTTCCTTGTCGTCATAGCCAACGTATGAGAAGGTAAGAGTACCGTTTGAAAGCGCGGAGATTTTATACTCTCCATTGACATCAGTAACTGCGGCTCCCTGGCCGTCGTTCAGCTTCACGGAGGCGCCGATCAGCGGTTCGCCCGTGTCATCGGTAACGGTACCCGTCACGGTGATTCTGTCCTGAGCCGAGACTCCGAAGCAGACCACGCTCACAAGCAGCGCTACCATCGTCGTTCGTAAATAATGAAGGATTTTCACAACTGAAAAAGTTTTGATTGGTATTTAGAGATTTTTATACATTCATGGTTTAGCTAAGGCTTTACACTTAGTTTTTCGATGCAAATTTAGCTCCACTAACGCAGTGGAATATAGAAATTTTGTGCCGTTTTCTTGAAAATATTGTTCTTATGCTATAAAACACAAAGCGGACAACCATCTGATAATTAGAAAGTTGTCCGATTTTGGAATTTTTATTCAAGTTTATGGCACTTGTGCGGTAGTCTTTTTGCCCTTCGAGTTGACATATTCCTTGGGCGACACGCCAAACTGCTTCTGGAAGCACTTGGTGAAATATCCCGGCGACGAGAATCCCACCATATAGCACACCTCGCTCACGTTGGTGTGTCCCTCTTGGAAAAGCTCGGCGGCACGCTTGAGTCGCTGCAGCTTGATGTAGTCGTTGGGGTTGAGATCGAGCATGCCTTTTATCTTGCGGTAGAATGTAGTGCGGCTCATGCCAAGTGTGGAAATCACGTCTTCCATCGAGAAAGTCGGGTTGTCGTAGTTGGAGCGGATAATCTCATTGATTTTACGCAGGAATTCCTCGTCGACCTTTGTAAGTCCCTTTGCATTGACCTTTGTGAGCGGCATGCTTTCGAGACGGTGGCGCAGACGCTCGCGGTTGCGCAGGATGGAGCTGATTGTCGCCAGCAGGTACTCCGTCGAGAAGGGTTTCTCGATGTATGCGTCGGCTCCGGCATCGAGCCCCTGGAGCTTGTCGTCGAGGCGCGTCTTGGCCGTGAGCAGAATCACGGGGATATGACTGTAATTGATGTCGCCCTTGATGCGCGCCAGCAGCTCCATGCCGTCCATCTCGGGCATCATCACGTCGGACACCACAATATCCACATACTGTTCCTGAAGTACCGTGAGAGCCTCCAGGCCGTTTGTGGCCTTGAAAACGCGGTAGCCCGCCAGAAGAAGTTTCTTCTCGATGAAGCGCAGCATCTCGTCATTGTCCTCCACCATGAGCACGCTCACGGAATCATCAGCCTGAACGCCGATAGTCTCAAGGTCGGTATGAACCTCCGGCGCATCTTTCGCGGCAAGGTCGGGAGTACACGGCGGCACCGTGAGCACAAAGACATTCTCGGTCTCGGAAGGAGCCATTGCAAGCGTACCGTTGTGCATCTGAGCCAATGAGCGGGCGTAGGACAGCCCGATTCCGGCACCGGTCTCGCGGCTTTCAAGTCGCGAGAAGAGCCCGAAAATCTCCTCACGCTTCTCAGGCGCAACCACAATCCCGTCGTTGCTGAACCGGATTGTGAAGCCGCCATCATCGGTACGCGCAAGCTCAACGTGGATATACGACTCGCCGTACTTGATTGCGTTGGCAAAGAGATTGCTCAATATTTTGGTAATGGCCTCCGAATCCACCACGGCTTCCACAGGTTCGTCGGGCAGCTTGATTTCGAGGGTCTTGCCGGAGGATTCGACAGTTGGCAGGAAGCGTGGAACAAGCCCCTGGAGCAGAGCCTTGATGTCGCATTGCTTCTTGCTGATCTGGAATTTTCCGCTCTCCATACGGCGGAAGTCAAGCAGCTGGTTGGCAAGCAGAAGCAGGCGGTCGACATTCATGTTCACCACGTCCAGGTTCTCCTTCGCATCCGGGTCGGAGCGCAGGGCGGGAGAACGGAACACACAGTCGAGCGGCGCCTTGATGAGCGTAAGAGGCGTGCGGATTTCGTGGGCCACGTTGGTGAAGAACTTGATTTTCGACTCAAATGCCTCGCGCTCGTTGCGGCGTGTGTTGTGCTCAAGCTGGCGCTGATAGTTCAGGCGAGAATAACGGCGGTAGTAATTGAAGGAGAAGAATATAATGCCCGCGATAAGTATCAGATACACAATCATGGCCCATCCTGTGAGCCAAAAAGGTGTCTCTATGGTGATTTCGAGCGCCAGTTCGGGTCCGGCAGGTTCGCCTGCACCGTTGCACACTGCCGCACGCAGCACATAGGTGCCATAGGGAAGATTGGAATAAGTAAGCAATGCGTCGGATATGCCGGTGTACTTCCAATCGTCGTCTGCTCCCTCAAGGCGGTAGCGGATGCGCTGCTCTCCGGGGGAATTGTAATGGAGGGTGGCGATGCGCAGGCTTATCGAGTTCTGACTCGGGGCAAGACGGATTACATCCGACAGGGCAACGCTGCATTTCAAAGGCGAGTTCTCGCCGGGATGGACAAGTTCGCCGTGGAGATACATCTCCGTGACAACCGGACGGGTAGCTCCCGCCGGAGTCGTACTGTAACGCACCGGATCAAAGGACACAAGGCCGTCGATACTGCCGAAGTAGATACTTCCGTCGGGCATCTTCAGCGAAGAATTGTAATTGAACTGGTTGGTGGGCAGACCGTCGGCCACGGTGAAGTTGCGGATATTTCCCGTCGAGCCGTCGATGCAATATATGCCGCCGTTGCTCGTGAGCCAGAAGCGTCCGTTCTCATCGTCGACAATCTGATACACTACCCCACGGATGCGGTCAACTCCAAGAAAAGAGCAGTCAAAGGTATCATTGACCGGATTGTAGGCGCAGGCACCGTTCTGGGTCATCACCCAGATTGTGCCTCCGGCATCTTCTGAAATGCCGTATACCTTATCGCTCGGAAGGCTCATGCGGTCGGTCGCCGAAGCCGAATAGTGTTTCCACTCGTCGGATCCGGCCTCGCGCTTGTACAAGCCGCTGCTGTACGTAGCCGCCCAAAGGTTGCCGTGGCTGTCCTCCATCAAGTCGTAGACGAAAAGATTACGCAGTCCATCGACATCAACAAAGCGGTCGGCCTCGCGGTCGTAGCGCTGGAGACCCGACAGGGTACCCACGTACATGTCGCCGTGGAGTGTGCGCAGAATCGAGAAAATATAATCATTGCGCAGTCCGCGTGATTTCTCGCGGCCTTCGTGGGCGCGCAGGGTGCGCACGCTTCCTGTGTCAAGATTCTTTATCCGGAGTCCCTCGGCAAATGTACCGATCCAGAGGTCGCGGCCGTCCATACACAGGCCATGGATATTCTTGGCGTCAATGCCTTCGACACGCGTCACACGTCCCGTGGCCGTGGAAAGACAACTGAGTCCGTTATCTTCCGAACCGATAAATATATTTCCACGTCCGTCGTGACACAGCTCACGGATTCGCTCTGCCTGAAGGCTTCCCGGACGGTTGTCGCGTCCGTATTTGTCGAAAAGCATCTTGCGGCGGCTCAGATAGTCGGCTCCGCCGAAATAGCTTCCAATCCATATTCCGCCCTCACGGTCGGTCGTGAGAGAGTAAATGGCATCGTCGGAAATTGAATATTTGTCGAAGTAATTATGACGGAGGTGATCGGTGAGTGCGCCGGTGGCAATGTCGTAGATGTAAAGGCCCGATTCCGTGCCAATCCAAATCTCCGACTGGTCCACGAACATGATTTCACGCATTATCGGCACAGTACCGTTGTCGTCATGCACAAACACCGGCGACGCAGTGCCCGTACGGGTGTCTATCACATGCAGCCCCATGCCATCGGTGGCGACATATATCTTGTCGCCCTTGCGCTTGAGGGCGTTCACCACGGCATAGCCGAAATAAGGCTTTCCATCCTCACCGTTGAACGGCTTGAATGTCTTGAAGTTATCGTCGGTGTAATAGATGCCGCGGCCGAAAGTTCCGGCATAGATGCGTCCCGAAGGCACGGCTACAAGGCGGTTGATATTGCCTGTTCCGGCTTCATGACCGTGCATGAGATTGGTTACAGTCCTGGTATTGCGGTCAAAAGCATACAGGCCGTCGTTATCGACCGAAAACACTACGCGGCCATCGTCAAGCTCGAGGAAATCGCTGACCTGACGGTTGATAGGTTCGGAATCGGGAGCAATCGTGTGCAGCCACTCCATGCGTTCGGTAGCAGGGTCGTAGACGCAGGGACCGTGGTGAGTGCTCACCCAGATTTTGCCTTCCGAATCCTCGAATATGCTGGATATGAAGCTGCAATTGTCGTCGAGGTCCTTGACGGTGACACGGCGGAAATTTATTCCGTCGAAACGGTTGAGACCGTCCTTTGTGGCAAACCACATGAAACCCTGCCGGTCTTGCAAGATGGCATGCACGGTGTTCTGCGAAAGGCCGTTCTTGATGTCGTAATGCTGGAAGTAGAATTGCCGCGCATATCCAGTAAGGACACACGCGACGAGGAAAATGATAGAAACCGAAAAACGGATGTTTCTTGTCATATAAACAAATCAGTATTAATATGCGATAGTACTGGGAGTTACTGTCGGGCCGGCCACGCTCAGATTGCCATCGGCGTCAATTTCCAGACGGTCAATCATCACCACACGCTCGCCGGGATTGTCGGAAGTGCGTCCGTGGTACACAGTCCACATCGTGCCGTCGGGCATAGTCAGAGCCATGTTGTGGCCCGTACCCATCACCGTGCCGCCTTCGCGGACGTTTTCCTTGAGTATGGGATTGGATGCCGACTTCTCGAAGGGGCCTAACGGCGAACGCGACGTGGCATATCCTACGGCATAGTTGCCGCCGAAGAAAGCATTGGCGCTGTACATCATATAATATGTGTCGCCGTGGCGGAAGATATATGAGCCTTCGGTCCAGCGGCGGTTGGCCTCGCCTTTTGTCACAGAGAGACTTTCCCATCCGGCCTGACGGTCGGACAGCGAAGCGGGAGGTGCGAGAAGTTTCACAGGCTCGCCCACGATTCCGGAAAAATCGGGAAGAAGCTCGGCGCCGTAAATCCAGCTTTCCTCAATGCAGTCGTAAAGGCTGTCGGCACGCGCCTTGTCGGCAATCTCGCTTTCAACCGGATGCTTGTAGCAGCAACGCGAGAAATAGATATAGTTCTTGCCGGAAGCGTCATCGAAAAGCACGTTGGCATCAATCACCGGATAGTCAATCTCGAACACAGGACGGTTGTAGAGGTCGGCGAACGGTCCGGCAGGAGAGTCGGACACAGCCACGCCGATTTTGAAGTTCTCTTCCTCGCCGCCGGGATTGTTGCGGGAGTTGGCTGAGTAGAAAAGATAGTATTTCCCGTCGCGTTCATACACCTCCGGAGCCCAGAAGCAATCGACGTTCCATTGCAGGGAATCGCCGCCTTTGTAGATCTGGCCCAGCGGCGTCCAGTCGGTCATGTTGTCCGACACGTATGCCTCGAATCCGTCGGCAAGCGAGGTGCCGTACATGTAGTAGCGCCCGTCGGAAGCATGGAGCATGAAGGGGTCGCCGAACTTCATCGGAAGGGGGTTGCAAATCTCAGCCGTGCGGTTTCCGGTAGTGCAGGACATTGCAGCCGACACGAGCGCGAGTATAATTACTGTGAGTGAAATGTGATGTCTCATGGCATGTGGTTTTTACACTACAAAATTAATAAACAGGCGTATATGGCGGATGATAATTTCGTTTCATTTTATAAAAAATCTGTTCCTCTTCCATTTTTCGGCACAATCCTGCCATAACAGGCCGCTGTTTCATCCCAAATTTGCATTGTCAATAAACCACCTGCATCATCATGAAAAAACTCCTGCTTATCACCGCTTCATTGCTTACCATGCCCGCAATCCATGCGCGGACAATGCAACTTGCCGACCCGACGATATATGCCGAGGGCGACACCTATTACATGTATGGCACCGGTTCGCCGTCCGACTCGGGATTTGAAGTGTACACCTCCCGCGACCTCGTCAACTGGGAAGGCCCCGCAGGAGCAAAAGACGGCTTCGCACTCACCAAAGGCGACGCTTTCGGAACATGGGGATTCTGGGCGCCGCAGATAATCAAAGAAGGCGACAAGTATTATATGATATATACGGCCGACGAGCAGATTGCCGTAGCCGAGTCTGCTTCGCCGCTCGGACCGTTCACCAATCCGGAATCCAAGGCTCTCGAAGCCGATACACGGCGCATCGACCCCTTCGTGTTCCGCGCATCCGACGGCAAGACGTTCCTCTATCACGTGCGGCTCGACGGCGAAAACAAAATCTGCTGCTCCACCTCAACGGGCGATTTCCTTCCCGTGGTATCGGCGGCAGCCGGAACATGGGAGGACACGGCAAATGCCGAATGGCGCGTGTGCGAAGGCCCCACGGTGATTGAACACGGCGGCAAATACCACCTCTTCTATTCCGCAAATGACTTCCGCAACATCGACTATGCCGTAGGTCATGCTGTGGCCGACTCGCCCGAAGGACCTTGGGTGAAATCGCCCGAACCGGTGATTTCCCGGCAGAAGCTTGGCCTGAACGGCACAGGACACGGCGACATATTCCCCGATGCGCAGGGAAATCTGCGTTACGTGTTCCACGCCCACGCGTCCGAAAAGCGCGTCGCTCCCCGTCAGACACTTATAGTTACTCTCGTCCCGACAGCGGACGGAGGCTTTGACTTAGACCCGAATTCATTGATTTTCCCGAAGATTCCTGATTGACGGAATCACTCACACCCGGTAAAGGTAAACATTTTTCATGGTAGATTACAAGAACTGAAGTTTTAGGTTAATTAGTCCGCTCCCGAGATGAATACGCGCACGAAGGAGCACTCGAAGAGGCTGCCCTGTGAAGAGGCAGCTTCTTCGCTATTCGCGGGTGTGGGGCGTAAATTCGCCGGGCTTCATGCCGAACTGTTTCTGGAAGCACTTGGCGAAGTACGACGGACTGTTGAATCCAACCATGTAGCATATTTCGCTGATGCGGTGGCGCCCCTCGGCAAGAAGCTGGGCGGCGCGTTTCAGGCGCGTAATCTGGATAAGTTCGTTTGGCGTGATGTTGGCGAGCGTCTTGATTTTGGCATACAGCCCTGAACGCGACACTCCCATATGGCGGGCGATGTAATCCACCGACAGCTCGGGGTTGGAGAAGTTTTCCTCGATTATGCCTGTAAGCGTCTTCAGGAAATCGGAATCGAGCTGCGTCGGCGCAAGACTCTCGATAGGTTCGAGAGGCATCTGCGAGAACTTGCGGCGCAGCAGACCGCGCATTTCGGCAAGGTTTTTCAGGCGCGCTTTCAAGTATGAGGTGGAGAACGGTTTTTCCACGTATGCGTCTGCTCCACATTCCATACCTTCGATTTTCGAGAAATTATCGGTACGCGCCGTCAGCAGCACGAAAGGTATGTGGCTCGTGTCCATGCTTGCGCGCACACTGCGGCACAGGTCAACGCCGCTCATGCCCGGCATCATCCAGTCGCTCACGATGATGTCGAAATTCTGACAACTCATCCGCTCAAGGGCTTCCTCGCCCGAGGCTGCGCACACCACATTGTACTCGCCCGAGAAATTCTTCATCATGAAGTGCAGCAGGTCACGACTGTCGTCCACCACGAGCATCACCGGCTTCTCGCCTTCGGGAGCATCGGCGGCTTCTGTTTGCTCCGGTGCGTTTTCCGGCACAGACACATCGTGAGCTTCATTTTCCTCGGCAATAACACAATCTTCGTCCTCAGCCTTGGCATGATGCAGGGGCAAGGTTACGGTAAACACCGAACCCGCTCCCGGCTCAGAGCGCACATCAATAGTGCCGTCATGAGCTTTCACAACTTTCATTACAATACTGAGTCCGAGACCTGTGCCGCTCTCGCCCGAATCGGTCTCGGAAACCTGCACAAAGGGCTGGAAAATGCGCTTGCGGTCTTCCTCGCTGATGCCTATGCCGTCGTCGGCCACGCGGATGAAGAAGCCCGTACCATCGTCGGTCAGGCCACATTTCACTTCCACGCGCGTACGGGTGAACTTCCTTGCATTGTTGAGCAGATTACTCAACAGCTTTGTCAGAGCCTCGGTGTCGACATCGGCACGGAAGCCCTTGTCGGGCATGTCAAGTTCAAGATTCACCCCCCGCTGTTTCATGCTGGGGCGGAAGCGCTTGGCGGTTGACTCGACCAAGGCCGGAATATCCACCGGCTCGAAGCGGGCGGCAAGGGCAAGCTGTTCAACCTTCTTGAAATCAAGAAGCTGATTCACAAGACACAGCAATCGCTGGGAATTACGATAGATGATGTCGATGTCGTCGTTTTCCTGCGGAGTGAAGTTTCGCGACGACTGCATTATATTTTCAAGCGGCCCGATGATAAGCGACACGGGCGTGCGTATCTCATGAGCTATCGTGGTGAAGAAACTCAGCTTCGCCACATTTGCCTCCTTCTCCTTGGCCTCGCTGATCCGGCGCAGTTCGGCGCGGTGCTTGCTCTCGTTGCGCCTCATCGTCACTAATATTCCTATCACAACAAGAAGTACCACAATCACCACAAGTGCCACCCTGACAGGCCAGGCAGCATACCACGGCGGTGCGATATGGATAGGCAAGGAGATTCCGGCGGTGTTCCACACACGGTCGTTGTTGGAAGCCTTCACAAGCATGGTGTAATCGCCCGGAGGAAGGTTGGTGTAGGTGGCTTTTCCTGACGAACCGGCCTCCATCCACTCGCGGTCGAAGCCTTCGAGCATATACATGTAGGAATTTCCCTCGGGGTTGGCGAAACTCAATGCCGCGAAACTGATGCTGAACGCATAATCCTCCGGGCCAAGCTCCAGCACATCAAGCGCATTGAGCGAGCAAGGCAGTTTGGGGTCGCCGACATCAACATGGCGCCCGCCAATCTCAAGGTCGGTGAAGCGCAATGCCGGAACAACCGTATTGGTGCCGATGCGGTCGGGGTAGAACCACGTGAATCCGTCGACCGTACCCATATAGATGCGTCCGTCGGAAACCATAAGTGAAGCATTGGGCGAGAACTGATTGCACACGATTCCGTCCATAGTCGTGAAGCGGTCGTAGTCCTCGCCGGGGCGGTAGCGGAGCAATCCGTTTCCGGTTCCGAGCCACAGCTCGTCGCGCCAGGCCTTCACGATGTATATCACGTTGTATTCCTCGCCTATGTCGGTGTTCTCAAAGTCGTCGGACGCCGGCCGGTAGCGCACAAGGCCGTTGCCGGTCGCCACCCACATGTTGCCGCGGGAGTCAAACTCCGTGCAATATACATGATTGTTGGGCAGATAGCCGGCTTCATTTCCGCATGTATAGTCTTTCCACTGGCCGTTTACGGGGTCGAAACGCAGAAGTCCGCGCCCCTGGGTGGAAAACCACAGGTTTCCCGCGGAATCCTGGGTGATGTCGCACACAAGCGCACCTACATCGCGCACCTTCTCAAAAACCCCGGTGCGGCGGTCGAAGCAGAAAATCTCCTCCATTGTGCCAACCCAGATGTTTTCGCGCTTGTCGCGGAAAATGGCGTATCCGCTCGTGACGCCCGCGCCTGAGCCGTTGAAATCCCTTGAAAAATCATGGACAAGACGGCCACGGGCGGTATCGTACACCTTCACACCACCTCCATATGTGCCTATCCAAAGATTGTCGCCGTCGAGACACAGAGCATGGATATTATCGTACTCCGTTGCACTGCCCAGACTGATGTGACGGTACTCGCGTGTGGAAGGATTGTAGCGGCAGAGGCCGCCGTCGTCACTGCCGATATAGATGTTCCCCTCGCCGTCCTCGCAGAAAGCCGCGATAATGCTTCCCGAAACCGAATTGACGAATCGGGAGTGGCGCTCTGCCTCGAAATGCTTGATGGGCGGCGGCATGTAATTAACTCCGGCATAGAATGTTCCTATCCATACGCCACCCTCGTCATCGGCCATAATCGGGTATACAAAACGTCCCGAGAGCGAATTTCCTCGCAACTCATCGTGCTCGAACAACTGACTGCGTCCCGTCACGGGGTCGTACATCACAAGACCTCCGTCAGCACCTATGAGCAAATCACCTCCGGAGAGCGTAGAAATGGAATGGATGTGGAAAAACCGTCCCGGAACATCGGCATGCACCTGCCGCGCGGTTTTCAGAACAGGGTCATAGCATATCAAGCCTTCGGGCCACAGACCTATCCAGAAACGGTTGTCGGCGTCCTCTGTCATCGCCATGGCTTTGAGAGGGATTGGAGAACCGCCGAAATCCATCGGCTCCGGACGGAATCCGTCGCTGTCGGGATAATAGCGGTAAAGCCCCTCGGAGTTATGGGCACCCGTGACCCACACGTCGCCGCGCCGGTCAACGAACACCGTGCCCAGGCCGTGATTGCGGTCGGGCACATCGTAGTGGCACACGACAAAATCGGGCGAAATCCGGTATACTCCGCGCCATCCCATCGCCACCCACACATTTCCTGATGCATCAGCAGCTATGCCCCTGATATTTCCCGTGATTTCTCCGACGCCTTCGGAATAGCGCAACGGAGGAAGCTCCAGGCGCTCAAGACGGCGGTTGTACACAAGCAATCCGTTGTCAGTCGCAAGCCAGATGTAACCGCGCGACTGCACCATGGAAGCCACAAAATTATCGGCACTGCCGAAACCCGGAACAAGGGCTGGCTTGAACACCCTCATCTTCCGCCCGTCGAAGCGGGCCAGGCCGTCGTTGGTGGCAAACCACACGAAGCCGCATGAATCCTGAGCGATGTCACGGATACAATTGGACGGAAGCCCGTCAAGTGTGGTATAATGCCGGAACGAAGGCGTGACTTCAAGACACCACGCCAACAGCGGCAACAACAGGAAGTAGACAAAAAGGTGTTTTCTCATGGTCCGGCAAATATACTTTATTTCGTTGGATATTGTGTGAAAAGTTAAAGGTAAAATTTGAAAATTAAAATTTTCAAGTGAAGATAATAGCTTTTCCTCCAAAACATTTAACTTCACCTTTTATCCTTCACTTTTCACTCTTCACCTTTTCACTTTAATTCTATACGGCCACTGCGGGTCGCCGGGATTGTCAGGTCCGTCGATATTGCGCACATGCTTGCGCGGCGCACCCATCACAACAAGCCACAGACGGCTCAGACGCTTGTCGGACGGAGCCGTGAAGCTCACACTACCCTTTCGCGACGACTTCGCGGGAGTGTAGATGCTGTTGCCGTCCTCATCCACGGCCACAAAGCCATAGCGCCATCCTGCGGAAGCCGGGTCGGGAGTATGGAATCCTTTGATTCCGGCCTCGCCGCGAAAATCGACTTTCACCGTCTTGCCCTGCGCAGGCACTTCAAGCCTGATGGCATTGAAACCGTAATTCTCCGGGCATGAAGCCGAGTCGGGGCGCAGCCATCCGCCCCCGACGGGAACGAGAGTCGTATGCCAGCCGTCGGTGTACGGGCGCATATTGGCACGCACGCGGGGCATATCCCAGTTAATCTGGCGTCTCTGAGCCTCAAACATCTCATCGCAGAACTGCTCCTGCGAGAGCTTCTGAAGGCGCATGTGGGTCATGGCCGGGTCCTCACCCACCTGTCCCTGACGGAAAAGTTCGGCGATATACGGCTTTCCGTACTTCTCGCCCCACACCTCAAGCACATAAGGCGAGCGGTAGATATTCTCGATGTGCAGGAAAGCCTTGTTGGTGGCTTTCTGATAGGCCTGAAGATGATAATTCTCGTCGGTGGGCCAGTCGGGATTCACCTGCCACAGCATCCATTGCGATGCCATTTCATAGAATCCGCAGCCTCCCCAACCCACGCCTTCGCCGTCAGCCGAAATCTGAAGCTGGAAGGAATGTCCGAGCTCATGGGCGATGCAATTCAGCTTGGCGTCCTTGATTCGGTTGGGAGCAATCCACAGCGCGCCAATCTCTCCGTCGTAGTCGCCGCCGTAGGCAGTTCCTTCGAGCGAGTAATCGAGCATCGCCATCATCTTGTAGCGCTCGGCCTTTGAGCCGGGACGTGTAAATTCAAGGCTGTCGCGGAAGAATGTGTAGAAACTTTCGAGCCGTGAAAGCAGATTCGACATGTCCACGGTCATGTCGTGACCTTCGAGCGGCGGAGCCACAGCGAGATTGTCGCCGAATCCCGGTGCCCAGAAAAGCACAACATTCTCCGTCGACGCCATCCGTCGTGTGCTCCATTTCGAAGCAGGATCATGAATATCCTCCTTGGTAAGGTCCTCGGGCACATAGATGGCCTTCTCTCGCAGTTCCACGCCATGACAGCAGAATGTCACAGCACATGCAGCGGCAAACAGTTTTATCTTTTTCATGGATAATTAGCGATTATGTTGTCAAGATACGAAGCACGGGCATTGAGCCAGCGTTCCATACGGTTGATTTCGCCAACGGGAGTTTTCCCGATGGGCCAAAGCTCGGAATCGGCATCCCACAGGGCGGTGTTGGCGTCGTAGAACTTGCGAGCCTCGGCAAACGCAGGCGCTACCATATATTTCACTTCCTTCCAACGGGCCTTGTAAGCAGATGTGAATTCCGCGATTTTAAACAGGTCGGAGAAGAATCCCGGCACACGGTAAGTTGTTCCGGCATGCGTGGCCGGATTGGTGCCGAGAACAAGCTCGCGGTAGTCGGTGAAGTAATTGTGGCTTCGTTCCATATTGTTCCAATCGAAATCGAAACCGGCATCAAAATCCCACAGAGGACCCATCTGCCACTTGCCGCCGACGTCCTTGTTCATGTACATCGAGCGGGGCGAATCCAATTCCACGTTGTAGACAAGCTCCTGAACCATTATGAAATCTATCATGGTTGCGATGTCAAGCAACTCGCACACCGTGTTATAATCGCCGGCCTTTATCGCAGCCTCAAGTTCGCCAAGCGACTCGCGCACCCCGGCGAGAATTTCAGCCGTAGGCTCGTCGGGATTCTTGACGCACACGGGCATAGAATACACCTTCGACCAGAAATTATCCGTCGCATCCGGCGACAGCGAAGGGCCGTCGTCGCTGTCGAGCTGAATCAGATAGCCTGCCAGCTCGTCGACATTGACACGGTATTCATTCTGCTGCACCTGCTCGGTAAGGTGGTACAGGCCACAGGGCTGCCCGTTGAGCGTGAGGTCGACATAGTGATTGGTATTGGTGTACGGCAAGCCCATCAGACGGCCAAGCTCGAACACAAAGGCGTTCATCAGCGACGTGGGGTCGCGGTACTCCGCGAGCAGAACCCAACTCTTAGCCTTGGGCAAGCCGAAAAGCGCCTGTTTCTTGTCGAATTTGATTCTATATGGCTTTTTGGGGTACCACAGCCATGTGGAGTTGCCGCGACCACGTATTCCGGCAGTGACCTCCGGAAGGTTCCATTCCTCATTGTCGTGAGTCATCGCCACAGTGGCCGTGACATAATCCTCCTTCGACACGACAGGAGCGCCGCCTTCGGTGTTGATTACGAGATGGCCGGCATAATACTGCGGGTCGAATACGGGTTGCGGAGGTTCCGGCTCAGGCTCTTCGGGAGTTTCGGGCATTTCCGGCTCTTCCGGTACAGGCTCGGGCTCCGGCTGCGGCTCATCGCCGCAGGCCACGGGCAGAATCATCATCGCAACGGCGACGGCTGAATACAGAGTTTGTTTTAAGAACATATTCTATATAAAAATCCGGAGGGGAAGACACGGAGTCTCACCATGCCTTCCCTTCCGGGTGCTTTTGAAGCACTGGTATTACCTGAAATTATACCGTATGATGTACTTGACAGTCTTTGTCTGACCGCCTGAGGTGTACACGAATACAGGACGCATCTCGAGCACATCGCCCGCTGCGGCGCAGGCTCCGAGCTTGCCGAGAGTCATCACACTTCCGGAGAGTTCGTAATAAATGACCTGGTTGTTGCCCCAGCTCACAGCGTCGCCCTTGTCGTTGACCCAGTAGCCGAGGTTGGCCGTAGGCATGTCGGAAAGTGAGCCGTCGGATTCACCGTTGAACACGACAATCTTACCTTCCTGTGCAACCTGCTTCACGCCCACTTCGGGAACTACCACATTAGCGGAAATCTGAGCCTCGGTAAGGCCAAGATACTGAGCCACGGCTGCTTCGGCCATGTCATATGACCCGGCAATCCAGTCTTCGTCGGTTGCGCTAACCTTGATGTCGAGTGTACCCACGAGCACGCCGTCTTCCTCTTTGTAGACCGCCTCGGGAGCTTCGGTGTAGTTGCTCAGGTCGGTACCTTCGAGGGTGAAAGCATAGGGGAACTGCGGGTCGTTGGCTTCGATTTCATCCCAACCGTGCGACATATACACTTCGGGCGAACCCTGAACCACGAGATAGAGATATTCCGTTCCTGCGGGAACATCGAATGTAAGGCGTCCGGTGGCATCCTTGCCAACATTGCCGTAAGTGCGGGTTTCGCCCGACATGGCAACGAATCCGTAGCGCCATCCCATGTTCTGCGCACCGCCGACTGCATTGTAGGCCGAAGGTTTACCCTGGGCAATACCGTCGCCGTCGACCATCACACTCTTATCCTTGGGAGCGAGAGTCTCGCCATAGCCGAGGCCGCGGAAGTTGACAGCAACCTGACCGCCAGCCGAAGGCACGTCAAGAGGAATCACGTTGAAACCGGTAGCTCCGGGACAGCTTGCATAGGCAACCTGATATTCACCAAGGTCGTTCTTGACAAAAGTGGGGTTGTAACGGTTCTGATAAGCTCCGGCATACTGGCGCACATCGTCAATATCGTAGGTAGCCATGCGTGCGGCATAGTCGAAGAGTTCCTCGCGTGTTGCCGAGTAGTCGCCGCCGTTGTAAAGGCGGGTGTAGGTTTCGATAGCGTCTTCGGGTGCATAGGATTCTTTCCAGATACGTCCGTAGGCTTCGACACCGTGCTGCTGCACCCAGTAGCTCTGGAGCCAGTAGGATGCGTAGCGCTGCCATTCGTGGTGGAAGTGGCGGTGGCTGTTTGCGAGCCACACGGGGAAGTTGTAGCTTTCGAACTGCTCAACGGGATAGTCGCGCTGGGCCTGCCACTGGGCACACTGTTCCCAGAAAGCGCAGCCGCCGTTGCCCGAACCGTCAGGCCCTACGAAGCCATAGCGGTAACCGCTCAGGAGGTCGTCGGTGGCACCTTGTCGGTTGATGCGGTCGGCATAAGTCTGATACTGGAACGAGTGGCCGATTTCGTGGGCGATAGTGGAGCCTACGGGTTGGCAGGTGGAGGGATTCACCCAAAGGGCGCCGATGAAGTTGTCGTAGCCCGAACCGGTAGCGAGCCATTCGGTCTGATACAGAAGGTAGATTTCCATCTTGTAATCGTCGAGCACCGATTTGCCTTCGCCGAGCGTTGCCATTCCGAGCTTGTTGATGTTGGTGTCGAAGAATTTCTCGGCTTTCACGAGAAGGTCGTCGATATCCACACGCAACGATGCGGGAACATTATCGCTGTTGGGGTCGTCGCCGAATCCGGCTTCCCAGAACACGAAGAAGTGTTCCGACTGTTTAGAGCGCACGAAGCTCCACTTGGAGTCGCTGCGGAGCATGTCCATGCTTGCAAATTCCTCGGGCTTGTAGAACTTGTCGTAGTCCTTGATGTCCTCGGCGCGGAGCACTATGATTTCGCTCGGTTCCTGCACGACGGTAATCTCCTCGGTCTGTCCGCCCGCGGTGAGCACCACGGTTGTTGAGCGGCTTGCGCCTGTATTGTTCGATTCGCCGGTGAAAGTAATCACGGCAGGACCGCCCGTGCCGCTTTTGGGTGATATTGTAAGCCACTTGGCATCTTCGGCCGGTTCGGCAGTCCAGACCATGCGCGAGGTGAACTCAAGTGTGCCCGCAAGCGTCTTGGGGTCAAGGCTCACCGACTTCTCCACTCCCTCGCCGAAGATAATCACATCCGACACGGGAGCAACAAATTTATCATCGTCGCAGGATGTCAGCACAGGCATGGAGCAGAAAAGGCCGCCTGCGACCAGCATCGCGAATAAATTTACTGATTTCATGATAATTTATCAGATTAGTTAAGACTATTTTATGAATCCGGAGGTTTTCCCATTTCTCCGGCGCGGAAACCACTCCGCGCCGGAGTCCTCGGGCATATATAACCAATTATTACACAAACCTCTGAATTAATCAGATTTCTCAGGGTACGTCACCGATGCGAACGGTCACATTAGCCTTGACAACACCTCCGTTGCAGCAGATGTAATAGGTTGTCTTGACCTCAGTGTTGGGGGCACACAGTGCCGCGTCGGGGAAGTTTCCGGCATAGAGCCAGAGTTCGGTCTCGCTGGAACCCATGCAGAGGAACACAGCCGAGCCGTCGCCCCAGGTAGCGATTCCGCCGTCGGCGCTCAGCCAATAGCCGGGGATATCGGAAGTGTAGCCCATGTCGTCGGGAGCCACTTCGGGAAGTTCACCGCAATAGATGCGGAGGTCGCCGGAGTTCTTTGCCATGTGAATCTGATAGGTTGTCATCTTGAATGTCTCGCGGAGGATGTCGCGCACGTCAAATGTCACGTTGGCGTAGTCGTCGGTCCAGGGCTTTTCAATCAGAACATCAATCTCATCCGAGGTTGGATCACCTGCCGGAGGTGTCTCGGGATCTTCGTAGGAGATAACGTGGAGATTGATGGTGAGCATCGCAATCTTGTCCTCGTTCATGAATCCGAGCTTGGCCGAGGCGCTGTAACCGGCCTGAAGTTCGCCGGGCATCTGACCCACGTAGACGTAGCCAAGGTCTTCGGCATATTCAAATCCGTAGTATTCGATATAGAACGCGCCGGGATACGAACCGGGATAGCCGAGAGCGTCGTACCAGAAGCCGCCGTTGGCTGTGGGTTCCTGGGCATATGATCCGTCGGCATTGACACCGATAACGGCGATAGTGTTGCCATCCATCTGGCTCACACCGAGAGCCGACATCATTGCTTCGACATTGAACGGAACTGCATCGGAATCGTAGGTCATGCGGGGATTCATTGTCACGTCGAGGGTTTCCTCATAGACGATACCGCCCTTGACCTCTCCGCGTTCAATCACACGGTAGGTGATTACCCATACGACACGTTTGTCCTGATAGCGGAGACCTTCGATAACCTTGAACTCGTCGCCTGCCACGCAGCGTTCGGGGAACTGACCCACGTTGAAGTAACATTCTTCGTTCGTTCCGCTCTCTTCATCATAGTAGCCCTGCCACTCCACGAAGAAGCGTGACGCATCCTCGTTGTAAGTGGTGGTTACGTCGCCGTCGTTACGCCACCAGTGACCCCAGATACCGTTGGTATTCGACGGGGTGGTATAGTCGGCATGTGTCGTACCCTGGATTGCGAAACCCGAGATATCGGGAGCGCCTGGAGCCTGATGTATACCGGAAAGGATCTGGTCGGTTGTAAGGCCGAAGAGTTTCTCAACTTCAGTGAAGTCGAGTTCGAGCACCTTGGAGTTCCACATTGTTGTGGCATAGTCTTCCACGGTCACTTCAATGATAAGGTCGGCATTTATCACCTGACGCAGAGAGTCGGCGATATGCTGCTGACGAGCCATTTCGGCAAGCTCGTCGTCGGTGAGAACGTGGGGATTGGAGAAGTCGGTGTAGTCGTCACACGAGGTCGCCATCACACCCGGCAGAAGCATCAGCACCGGCAACAGGAGCAAGTTATATAATAGGCGTTTCATGATGTTGCTTTATTATAAGGTTGAAATGGCGGGCCGGAGAGAAGCCCGCCGGTGATGAATGGAAAGGTTATTTGGAATAGCCCGGATTCTGTACGAGCTTGATGTTGGAGAGAAGCGCATCGTTGGGGATGGGGAATGTCTCGCGGTAGGTTTCCTGATTTCCGTCCTTGCAGAAGTAGGATTTGGCGGTGTAGACGCTCACGCCGGATGTGGTGCGGAAACGTACCATGTCCTGACGGCGGTGCAGCTCGCCAACGAATTCCCAACCGAGGTCGTCGAGAAGGCCACCGAGTTCGATATCCTCGCCGCCTTCGTAGGTAGTCACGTGGGTGCCCCAGTCGTTGAATCCGACCGATGTGTACTCATTGTGTCCGTAGGCATATTTGGAACCGCCCTTGAGGTCGGCCACGGTGCGTTTTGCCTTGGTGGGATTGTCGAACGCGCGCTGGCGCACCTGAGTCACGAGGTCGGCGGCAGTCTGCTCATCGCGTCCGAGACGCAGGAGACATTCGGCCTTCATCATGAGCACGTCGGTGTAGCGGAACATCGCGATGTCGGTCGCTGTTGTACCCTGGTTGTTACCGCCGGGGATTTCATATTTGTGGATGCGGTAGCCTTCCTGCTGGTATGCTCCGGGGTTGTCAATCGAGTGTACATTCTGATTGTAGGTAAGGAAGCCTGAGCCGCTCCAGTCGTCGGCGTCGAAGGGAATCGGATCGCCTGCGTTGGGAGTGTAGTCGTCCTCACCGTTCTTCACGGCATAGTGCTGTGTGCCCATGGCCCATGTGGCGGGAAGTCGCTTGTCGTCGGGATCGTAGGTGTCGATAAACTGGGGAACAGCGCAGGAGCCGTTGTATCCGGCAGCTGTCGAACCGTAGGCTTCAAGACCCGTCTGGGGGAAGGCATAGCTCTGCATTGTCCAGTTGTGGGTGTGGGTGCGGTCCTGGGGTATCGCGAAGATTACTTCGGAACATGTGCCGATGTTTTCACGGAAAGGCTCCGAATAGTCGGAAGCAAGGTCATAACCGCCTTCGTCGATAATGGTCTGAAGTTCGGTGAGAGCTGCTTCGAAACCGTCGTTTCCGTCCTTCCCGAGCCATGCGTTACGGTTCATGTACATCTTTGCAAGAGCCATACATACGGCGAAACGGTTGCCGTAGCCGAAGCTCTTCTCGTCACCGATTTTATCCTTGATGTCGGCAAATTCAGTCACGACAAAGTTGTAGACAGCTTCGGCGCCTTCCTGCTCGGGAAGGTATCCGGCCTCAACCTCGCCTGTGGTCTGCAGAGGAACATTGCGGAAGAAGTCGAGCAGATGGTAGTAGAACATCGCACGGAAGAAGCGCACATGGGAGCGGAGCTGCATGTTTTCCGGAGTTTCGTCGCCCATTGCGTCGAGCACCATGTTGCAATATGTGATGCCCTGATAAGCGAACGTCCAGGTTGAACCGAGGGCTGCGTTCTCATGGTTCCAGTCGTGTTTGTGAAGATTGATATACTGTGCGCCCCAACCCACCTGTATACGCAGGGGAATCATCTGCTGGTCGGTGCACATCTCGCCAAGAATCCACATGGAGTCCCAGCCTGTGATGAGGTATCGGTAGTTGGCGACAGCACCGCCGAGGAGCTGCGAGAGTTCCTTGGGATTTGTCAGGTCAATTGTCTGGTCGTTGAGCTGGTCGTAAAGGTTCTCATGCAGGTCGGTACAGCCTGTGGAGAGCAACGCAGCCGCGCCTGTGGCAATCGTTAAGACGGTCTTTTTGAATATATTTTTCATGACTGCATTTCGGATTAGAAGTTAAGGGAAAGACCAACGGTATAGCTGCGTGTGGTAGGATATTTGTCACGGAAGTCCACACCGGGAGTCATGTAGGCGTTGCTTACTTCGGGGTCGATGCCGGAGTATTTTGTGATTGTGAAGAGGTTGGTGGCCGAAGCGTAGATGCGCAGGTTGTTGATGTAGCGCTTTGTCGCTCCCTTGAAGGGGATTGTGTAGCCGAGGGTGGCGTTGGAGAGCTTCAGGAAGTCACCGTCTTCGAGGTGGTTGCTGAAGAAGCCTTGTCCCTGGGAAATATTCTGAGCCACCATAATCTGGTTGCCGTCGGCGTCCAGAGCGGGAGTTCCGTCAAGGTTGATTGCGGGATGGAGGTCGGCCGCGCTCTTGAGACGGTTGTAAGCGATGGAGTTGTTCTCGTAGAACGCACGCTGTACGTTGAGAATCTTGTAGCCGAACTGTCCGGTAAACTGGAGCGAGAGGTCGAATCCTTTATAGCGGAAGGTGTGTCCCCATCCGAAGTAGACCTGAGGCATACCGTTGCCGAGACGCTGGCGGTTGGCACGTTCGTTGAGGTTGGAGCTGAAGGGTTTGAGCACCCAGCCGCCTTCGCCGTCGGATACTTCAACAAGCACGTTGCCTTCCTTGTCGTATCCGCCGAATTTCAGACCCCAGTAGTCGCCGAGACCCTTGCCTACTTCCATGCAGTGGGTCGGAACGGAGATAGGATCGTCCACACCGCCCCAGAGTTCCTGGAAGTTGTCGGTTTCATAAAGGTCGTTGTTGAGGTTGACGAGCTTGTTCTTGTTGTGCGACAAGGTCACGGTAGTTTCCCATGAGAAGTCACGGTTGGTGACGGGAATTGCAGTAAGCATAAGTTCCACACCGTTGTTGCGCATCGTACCAACGTTAGCCAAGGTGTAGCCGTAGAGGTTCGGGGGCATCGGCACGGCGTAGCTGTAAAGCAGGTCGTTTGTTGTCTTGATGTAGTAGTCGAGGCTACCGCGCAGACGGTCGTTGAAGAAACCGAAGTCAAGACCGAAGTTCCATTCATTGGTCTTTTCCCACTTGAGGTCGGGGTTGTAGTTCTGGGTCACTTCAAGCGACTTGATCCATTCGCCCTCAAGGCTGTAGATGTCGCCGTAGCCTGCATAGTTGTAGAGGTAGAGCGAGAGGTAGGGATCGGTGGGAATCACACCTGTAACACCGTAGCCGACACGGAGACGGAGGTCATTCCACCACGATGAACCGATGTTTTCCTTGAAGAATTTCTCGTTCATGATGTTCCAGCCTGCCGATACGGAGGGGAAGTTACCCCACTTGTGGTTTTCGCCGAATTTCGACGAACCTTCACGACGCATGCTCACCATCACATTGTAGCGGTTGTCGAAGCCATAGCTGACGCGGCCGAAGAAACCGATGAGGGTGTCGTCGCTCTTGTAGGAACTCATGCCTGCATGGCGGTCTTCTTCGGTAAGGAGCGAACCGTTGCCGAGGTTGTTCCAGAGAAATGCGAGAGAGGAGAAGTTGCCGTTGGA
The DNA here is from genome assembly GCA_910589055.1 of uncultured Muribaculaceae bacterium. GTDB lineage: Bacteria > Bacteroidota > Bacteroidia > Bacteroidales > Muribaculaceae > CAG-873. Next base: position 14,258 of record CAJURN010000023.1, on the reverse strand, counting down.
CGCGCTGAAGCCGTCGTATTCATTGTAGAGGTAGCTGTAACCGAGCAGGGCGTCGAAGCGGTGCTTGCCACCGAAAATCTTGTGGTAGCGGGAGGTCACTTCAATGTTTTTGCTCACGCTTGTACCTTCGCTCTTGCCTGCGGAACCGTTGTAGTCCTTCTGTGTGGCGAGGGAGTAGTAGTCGGGAGAGGTGAACGACTCACCGGTGCTCGAAGATTCGCCCCAGGAGAGCATAACGTTGGTAATCCAGCCCTGGATGGGTTCCACGGTGATATTACCTGTGATCTGAGAGAAGCGGCTGCGGGTGTTGCCGTAGTACTCGTTGAGGATTTCAACGGGGTTGTAGTATTGGAGCTTGTCGAAGTTCTCGTAGTACGAGCCGTCGGGATTCCACACAGGTTCGCTCGGGTTGCGGATCACGGCCTGACGATAGGCGTAGTCGGCATTGTCGATGCTGCTCTTGTTGCGGGTCACGAGACCGTTGAAATTGAATTTGAGTATATCATTCCAAAGATATTGTGTATAGTCGACATGGAAGCGCATGTTTTCGGAATAAGTGTTGCGCATGATACCGTCTTCCTTCTGATAGGAGAAGTCACCGGCATATGTGGCGTTCTTTGTGCCGCCGCTCACCTGGAAGTCGTGGTTGTGTTTGAAGCCTGACTTACGGCTGATCGACTTCATCCAGTCGGTGTCATATCCCATATACGGCTGGTTGGTGAGTCCATAGATAATGTCGTGGGTATCCATGAATTCAGGGCCTTTGTTCCACTTCGACCATGAGAAGTAGTTGGAGTAAGTGGCCTGGGCGCGCTCGTTTCGGCTACCGCTCTTGGTGGTGATAAGGATAACACCGTTGGCGCCTCGTGTACCGTAGATAGCGGCGGCGGAAGCGTCCTTGAGCACGTCGATGGATGCGATGTTTTCGGGCGATACGGTTGTGAGGCTGCCCTCAATACCGTCCACGAGAATAAGCGGGGTCACGCTACCGGTAAGTGTGGTAGTACCGCGGAGCATGATTGAAGAACCGCTCTTGGGGTTACCGCTGGAGTTGGTTACGGAAAGACCTGCGATCTTACCCTTGACAAGCTCGGCGGCGTCGCCGATTTTACCAACATTGAAGTCTTCGGCCTTCACGCCTGCGACGGCGGAAGTGACGTCACCTTTGCGCTGGGTGCCGTAACCGATGGCAACGACTTCATCGAGCAACTGGGTGTCGCCTTCGAGGGTGATGGAATAGGATTTGTCCTGGCCTACGGTAAATGTGTAAGGTTTGTGTCCCACGTAGCTCACAGTCACGCGGTCGCCGGGAGCGGCTTTAAGATGGAATTTGCCGTCGTAGTCGGTCACGGTGGCAAACTTGGTGTTGGTGTTCAGCACGCTGCCTCCAATCACCGGTTCGCCGTCTGAATCAAGTACGGTACCCGTAATTGTGCCTGCGGTGGCTGTCTGGGCGGTAGTCGCTTTCTGCGCCACGGCAGCCGGAGGAGCCACCATGACACCCATTGCGAGAAGCGCCGCAACTGTCAGCAAACTTTTGCTGAAAGTGTTAACGATTGCCTGCGGTTTCATTGGTTTGATTTTTGGTTGGTATTATTTAAGGATTTGTTTAATTTACTTTCCATTCTATCACGCCGCCACTCTCGCCTTCGCGGAGTTTTGCGGCCAGTTTCAGAGCGCTTGTCTTGACGGGTTTGAAGTCAAGATGGTTGTATTTGTCTTTCTCCACTCCGTAATCCGACAGGGCTGCGACTTCTTTCCATCGGCCTGCCTCGTCGGCATAGTAGAGTTTCCAGCTTTCGGGGGTGCGGTAGTTTCCATCGTAGTGGTCGAAGTCGAGCCAATACACATCCACACCCTTGACTTCCGTGGGTTCGTCGAAGCGGTAGCAGAGGTTTTCATTTGTTCCCCGGCGCAACCACCAGTAATGATAGGGCTTGGAGGTGTCGGAGCTTGACGCGGGTTCCCATTGGTCGTTGTAGCCCCATGCCCACTGGAGATTGGATGTCGCAGCGGGAGCCTCGGAGTTGATTTCGGTAGGCTCGGAATACATCTGCGCCCGCGATGCGATTGTGGGTGCGGGGATCGCACGGGCACGCTCGGCGGTCTCGGGAAGCCATACGGCCATTTCGCCTGTACCGCGGTTGTTCCATGTGCAGTAGGGCACGGCTTTCACCTTGACCGGCACGAGACTTCCGTCAGGTTCCACCTGCGACGCCTCGCCGGTGAGGGTAACGACGCCGTTGAGCAGCTCAGGTTCGTAGGCCACATCAAAATGTGTATTGGCAGGGACAACCTTGTTGAACACGGTACTGTCGGCTTGGTCGGCACCTTCGATGCAGTACACCACCGGACCGCGCTGGATTGCGAGCTTTCCGCGGTCGTCCACCACATTTTCATGAGCCGCGATACGGCGCACGTCCATCGGGAGTGTCAGCTCCACAACGTCGCCGGGCTTCCATGTGCGCAGCAGAGTGGCATAGCCGTCGCCTGCATCAAGCACCTTGGCCTTGCTGCCGTTGACTTTCACGGAGTAAGGCTGCGACACCTTTTCGGTGAAGGCATAGAGGTCGGTAGGTACGGGGGCTTCCTTTGCCCATCCGGGTATGCGCAGGCGGAGCGCCCACTCGCGTTCGGTCTCGGGGGTCACGGTGAGTGTCACCTTGCCGTCCCAGGGATATTCGGTCTGCTGGGCAATCTTGACCCCGTGCGAATCGGTGGTGATGTCGGCATCGCCCGCGATATAGAGGTTCACGAGAATGTCATCGGCCTGTGTGGCGTACATATAGTTGGGCACAGAGGCCATGAAGCGCGTCACATTGCCCGGGCAACATGCGCAGCCGAACCATTTCTGGCGCTCGTGCTGCCCCATGGATTCAAGTGGATTGTCGTAGAAGAATTTATCGCCGGAAAGCGACACGCCGGAAATAACGCCGTTGTAGAGCGCGCGTTCGAGAACGTCGGCATATTTAGCGTCGCCTGTGGCGAGGAACATCCGGTGATTCCAGTACACATTGGCGATGGCCGCACATGTCTCGGCATAGGCCGTGTGATTGTTCAGCTCATATTCCGGTCCGAAACCTTCGCCCTGGGCGCGGCTTCCGATACCTCCGGTAATGTAGAGCTTGCGGGATGCCATATTGTTCCATATGCGCGAGATTGCCTCGAAATAAGCCGAATCGGCTGTCAGGGCGGCCACATCGGCCACGCCGGAATATAAGTATCCCGCGCGCACGGCATGCCCTACGATTTCCTCCTGGTCGAGGATAGGCATGTGGTCCTGGCTGTATTCGCTCAGGCGGTGTCCGTCGGTACCGCGGCCTGTTTCCTCCACAAAGTACTTGGCCGTGGCGAGATATTTGTCATTGCCTGTGACCTTATAGAGCTTCGCGAGAGCCATTTCAGCGATGGGATGTCCCGAAGGCACATGCTTCTGACCTTCTGCCGGGCCGAAAACCTCACACACGAGGTCGGCGTTCTTTACGGCCACGTCGAGCAGCGAGCGCTTGCCCGTTGCAAGATAATGAGCCACGGCAGCCTCATAGAGGTGGCCGCAGTTGTAGAGTTCGTGAGAGTTGATTTTTTCCCAGCGCGAGCTGCCCCACCATCCCGAAAGACGGGTACATTTGTTTGTGACACAGGTTGTCAGGTAGCCGTCAGACTCCTGGGCAGCAGCAATAAGCGTAATCACGCTGTCGAGGTAGGCGTCGAGCTGGGGGTCGTACTTGACCGCGAGGGAGTAGGAAGCCCCTTCGATTATCTTATACGGGTCGGTATCGTCGAAGGAGAAATCGCCGCGGTGCTCGCCTTTCATAAGACCGCCCGCGATGGCGAAATTGTCAAAACGACCGTTCACCTCGCACTCATGGAAAGCGGAAGGAATCGACACGAGCCGGTTGGTCTCGATACGCGGCGACCAGAAAGAGTCGTTGATGTGTACCTTTGTAAAAGGCACTTCCTTGACGGGGGCGTCGGGGCGGACATAGGTTCCGTCGGAGCAGGATACGGCTGATAGCAACAGAGCCGCGCCGCCAAGAATCCGGAAGGCTGTTTTCATGTTCAATGGTATCGTTTAAGGTTATGCTTGGGTTATGATGAATACTCTGCAAAGGTAAAGGTTCTTTAACGAAAAGAATGAAAACATTGTCTAATTTACCGAAAAAATCCTCCAAAATATTAGCATAAAACCCTGTTTCTGAACATTTCTTTCATTATTTTGGATTTTTCTGTCGGGGAATGTCAAAGATTATCACTTACTTTGTACATCGAAGAAAGATACCTTCATAACCTCATATCCGTCACCATGAAATTCATCCGCATCGCCGCCCTGACAAGCGCCCTGTCGATAGCTTTTCTTGCCGCACAGGCAAAGTCTGTTTCCGTGTCGTCGCCATCGGGAGAAATCACCGTACACATCAGCGATGAAAGCGGCACACCCACCTACTCCATCGAAGCCGCCGGGCGCACGATTGTCGAGCCGTCGGAGTTTGCCTTGAATGTGGAAGGCGTGAAAGCCCCCAAGGCGATAAAGAGCGGCAAAACCACACGGAATATCCACGAAAACATCACAGCACCGTTCTACCGCTGCGCCAACTTCGACGTGGACTACAACCGCCTTATAATCACCTTTGACAACGGCAACCGGGCCGAGTGGCGCGTATTCAACGACGGAGCGGCTTTCCGGCATATCACACGGCTGAAAAAAGACGCTGTTGCCGTGAAGTCGGAGACAATGCAGCTACGCCCGTCAGGCAATCCCACGCTCTATCTTCCCCACTCCAACAACCCGGACAATCCCCTCGCGATGGCCTTCCAGAACACATATTCCGTGACACCCTTGTCAGGCGCCTCTGATGTGATTGCGTTCTTGCCCGTCACTGCCGACATGGGCAATGGCCTTAAGCTCACCGTACTTGAATCGGACCTGAACTCATATCCGGGAATGTTTGTGCGTGCCGACAGCGTGTCGCACACGCTGTCAGGAGTTTTTGCCCCCCGCGCCGCAAAAACAGATTTCTACCCCTGGCGCAAGCAGGAATATGTGACTGAACGCGACAGCGTGCTTGCCCGAACCGACGGTTCGCGCACATACCCCTGGCGCATCTTTGCAATCACAAACCGCGACATCGACATGCCCGTCAACAATCTCGTGTATGCTCTGGCGGAGCCTTCAAAGGTGGCCGACACATCGTGGATCCGCCCCGGCAAAGTCGCATGGGACTGGTGGAACGACTGGGGTCTGAGCGGAGTACCGTTCAAGGCCGGAATCAACACCGACACATATAAATACTTCATAGATTTCGCAGCCGACAACGGGATTGAGTATGTCGTGCTTGATGAAGGATGGTATGCCCCGGCTTCCGGCGACATGCTCACGGTAATTCCCGAGATAGACCTTCCCGGGCTGATTGCCTACGGCAAGGAAAAAGGCGTGGGAATTGTGCTGTGGACCGTTTTCAACGTACTCGATTCGCAGCTCGAGGAAGCATGCCGGACTTATTCCGACATGGGTGTGGCCGGATTCAAGGTCGACTTCCTTGACAGCGACCACCAGCAGGCCGTCGACATGACCCGACGCATAGCCGACGCATGCGCCCGCCACAAGCTATTCCTCGACTACCACGGAATTTACAAGCCCGTAGGGCTTAACCGCACCTATCCCAACGTGCTCAACTTCGAGGCCGTGTTCGGAATGGAGGAAATGAAGTGGAGCGACCCGAAGACCGACATGCCCCTCTACGACGTCACATTCCCCTACATACGCATGATGGCCGGACCGGTGGATTACACTCCCGGAGCAATGAGCAACGCCTCCAAAGCCAATTGGCGCGCGATTTATTCCGCGCCCATGAGTATGGGTACTCGCGCCCATCAGCTCTCATGCTATATCATCCACGATTCGCCCTTCACGATGTTCTGCGACGCTCCAACCAACTATCGCGGTGAAGAAGAATGTGTATCGTTCATCGCATCGCTGCCGGTGGTGTTCGACTCCACAAAGGTGCTCGACGGACGTCTCGGCGAGTACATAGTGACAATGCGCGAGAAGGACGGCTCGTACTTCGTGGGGGGAGCGACCAACTGGGATGCCCGCGACCTCTCAATCGACTTCTCTTTCCTGCCGCAAGGGCGGGATTTCACAGCAACCATATTCTCCGACGGCCCGAACGCCGACCGTCAGGCCCGCGACTACACGCGCACCGCCACTGCGGTAAACAGCTCCGTGAGCTTGCCCGTACACCTCGCTTCCGGTGGTGGCTTCGCAATGAGAATAGACCCCGCAAAATAACCATAACCAACATATTAAGTAGGATGTACAAATTAGTTAAGGCATTGCTTATAGCTTTCTATGGCAGCCTTCCAACCGGCTTTTCAGTTCCAATGGAACCCCATTGTGCCATCAAAGCCGATTGAAATCCTACTCATATAAAAACCCAATCAATACGATAACTAATTAATACATCCTACTTATACCATGAAAAAAATCGCCATCCCGGCTCTTCTGGGTTTATTTGCCTCCTTGGCTGCAAACGCAGCCGATGATGTGGCATATAACGCCCCCGGAGCGATGAACCCCGTGATTCCGGGCTACTTCGCCGACCCGACTGTTAAGAAGTTCGGCGACACATATTACATGTATGCCACAACCGACGGCAGCGGCGCCGGATTCGGTCCGGCACAGGTGTGGACGAGCAAGGACTTCGTAAACTGGACCCTGATGCCCATGAACTGGCCCGACAGCCACTGGATATGGGCTCCTGACGTACTCCTTAACGAGAACGACGGCAAATATTACTATTTCTATTGCCAGCCCTGCCAAATTCATGCAGGAGTATCGGAGACACCCCGCGGACCGTGGAAAAACATACTTGGCGAGAGTGAGGCCGTACTTGTGCCCGACCGCTTCGTCACAGGTGCGATAACTCTCGACGGACAGACTTTCGTCGACGATGACGGCTCAACCTACATGTACTGGGGCACATGGGGTATCTACGAAGGCTTCGGATGCGGAGCGGGAAAGCTCGCGCCCGACATGAAGAGTTTTACCGAGACACGCCTGATTCCCAACACCGAGGCCACAAAATTCTTCGAGGCTCCCTTCGTGCTCAAGCGCGACGGCAAATATTACTTCATGTACTCGTCGGATTCCTGCCACGACAGCACCTACCACGTGCAGTATGCGACAGCCGACAGCCCGATGGGACCGTACACCTACCGCGGCGCAATCCTGCGCACCAATGCCGACGGAACAGTACACGGTCCCGGCCATCACAGCGTGCTCAAGGAAGGCGACAATTATTATATCGTGTATCACCGCCACGACAATCCACACTCCAACCGCGGATTCCACCGCCAACTGTGTATCGACAAGATGGAATTTGCCCCCGACGGTTCAATCAAAGTCGTTGAACCTACCCACAAGGGAGTGGGAGCCTTGGCACCGTCCGTACTGAAAAGCCGTAACCTCGCCTTCGGCAAAAAGGTGACGGCCTCATCGTCATACGACGATAATTTCAAAGCCGAATATGCCGTGGACGACAACAACGGCACTCTATGGCGCCCGGCAGGAATGGGTCAGGAATGGCTCGAGATTGACCTTGGAAAGAAAGAAAAAATCCGCACCATATGGACGCAGTGGGAGTACGGCACACAATTCTACCGCTACCTCATCGAGACATCTGCCGACGGCAAGAAATGGAACGTATTCTCCGACAAGCGCTCCAACAACCTTGCAGGAAGCCCGATGGTGGATTTCGGCGATACTGAAGCCCGCTATGTCCGCATCACATTCACGGGCGGACAGAAAGCCGGATTCGGCGGCGCGATATGGAATGTGAAGGTTTTCGCAACGGTTGAAGACAGTTGTCCGCAGCAGTGGGTGGGCGTGACAGGTTCCGACTGGAACGGAACGGAATGGGTCAACACCTCGGGACAGCTCGGCGGAGCGTTCCGGCTGAAGTCAGGCCGTGCAATCAACCGCCGCGTGTCCGGAAAGGATGCTGTCGTGCTCGAACCCGGAACCGTGCTCGAACTTGACAATCCCGTAATAGACCCTGCCAAGGAGCACACACTCACCGCGGCATGCTTCAACGGCAAGGAATGGACTGCGGCATCACTTCCCGGAGCCGTCTCCAAAGGAAAGATAAGCATCGCCGCAGGCGACCGGCAACTCACATTAGCCAACCTCCGCTACTACAACCGCGTGCTGGAACCAGCCGAAGTGGAATACGACATCACATCCGACATCGTGCGCCTTCCGGCGGCCGACACACGCACACGCGGGCTGGTGGTCGACTTCAACGCCGAAATGTTCAATCCGGGCGACACCATTCCTTACATTCCCAACGGCGAGGGTATCGACGGTTATTTCGAAACCCGCGGCAAGCCTGCGGTAGTTCGGGAAGCCGAAGGACGTAAAGGCTTGGAATTTACCGGCTCGGAAACATACATTTCTTCATTCGCCCTCCCCGCAACGATTCGCGACAACGCTCCCTACACGCTCGAAGCCGTGATTCTGAATCCCACGATAGAGCTTAACGAGTGTTATGCCGACTTCACGACATCCCACGACGAACTCGAGAAAATAATGGGTGTCAACGGCACCGAACCCCGTTGCGGAGTCATGCAGCACTACGCATGGTTTGAGGATGCAGGCTGGCCCGAAGTGAAAGACCTCGAAGGCAAGTGGCAGCACATCTACGTGTGCTTCGACGGACGCATGGAATCGGTCTACATCAATGGCAAGCTCGTGAGCCGCAAGGACATCCAGCTTCTTGTCAAGCCCTCGCAATATGTCACCGTTGGACGCAACGCCGAACACGAATGGCCTTTCACCGGACTCATCAACTCAATCCGCCTTTACGACGAATACATTCCATTCGAAAATCAATAATAACATTATATTAGATAAATAAACCATGAAACGGACTCTAACCGCAATTCTCATCGCTGCAGGATTGGTCGCATCGGCCTCGGCAGCAAGCAAGGACGCTACGGCCGCTCACGGCTATCCCATCGACCCCGTGCCCTTCACTTCGGTGAAAGTGACCGACAACTTCTGGGGACAACGTCTCAACGCATCCCGAGAGGTGACTATACCCCTGGCCTTCAGCAAATGCGAGGAAACAGGCCGCTACGACAATTTCGTCAAGGCCGCCCACCCCAGCGACACCATCAAGGTTGGCGGACTTTCCTTCGACGACACCGACGTGTACAAGACAATAGAGGGCGCAAGCTACCTCATGCAGACTTATCCAGACCCGGTTCTGGAGGCATATATCGACAGCGTGCTCGTAATCGTGGCGGCAGCCCAGGAACCCGACGGATATCTGTACACAAGCCGAACCATGAATCCCAAGCATCCCCACGAATGGGCGGGCAGCAAGCGCTGGGAAAGCGTGGAGGACCTCTCGCATGAGTTCTACAACCTCGGCCACATGATCGAGGGCGCAATCGCCCACTATCAGGCCACAGGAAAACGCAACTTCCTTGACATCGCAATAAAATATGCCGACTGCGTGTGCCGCGAAATCGGCGACGGACCCGGACAGGTTGTGCGCGTCCCCGGCCATCAGATTGCCGAAATGGCTCTTGCCAAGCTCTACCTCGTGACAGGCGACAAGAAATATCTCGACCAGGCCAAATTCTTCCTCGACAAACGTGGATATACCTCCCGCACCGACGAGTACAGCCAGGCTCACAAGCCCGTAATCGAACAGGACGAGGCCGTGGGACATGCCGTGCGCGCTGCATACATGTATGCCGGAATGGCTGATGTTGCAGCCCTCACCGGCGATTCAGCCTATATCCACGCCATCGACCGCATCTGGGACAATATCACCGGCAAGAAAATCTACATCACCGGTGGTATCGGCGCCACAAGCGCGGGCGAGGCTTTCGGCAAAAACTACGAGCTTCCCAACATGTCGGCCTACTGCGAGACATGTGCTGCAATCGGCAACGTGTACGTCAACCACCGTCTGTTCCTTCTGCACGGCGATGGCAAATACTACGACGTGCTCGAACGCACCCTATACAACGGTCTTATCTCCGGCGTGAGCCTTGACGGCGGCGCCTTCTTCTACCCCAATCCCCTCGAAAGCATAGGCCAGCACCAGCGTCAGCCCTGGTTCGGCTGTGCATGCTGCCCCTCCAACATCTGCCGCTTCATTCCCTCTCTTCCGGGCTACATCTACGCCGTCAAGGGTCGCGACGTGTACGTGAACCTATTCATGTCCAACACCGCCGACCTTGATGTTGCCGGAAAGGACGTAGTTCTGAGCCAGACCACATCCTATCCCTGGAAAGGCGACATCGCAATCAACGTTGACAAGAACCGCGCCGGAAACTTCGCTATGAAAATCCGCATCCCCGGCTGGGTCCGCAACACCCCCATCCCAGGCGAGCTCTACTCCTATACCGACGGAAAGCGCCTCAGCTACTCCGTGAGCGTCAACGGCCAACCCATAAGCTCCGCTATCGAAAACGGCTACTTCACCATCGACCGCAAATGGAAGAAAGGCGACCGCGTGGAAGTGCATTTCGACATGGAACCGCGCACCGTAAAGGCCGACCCGAAAGTAAGTGCCGACCTTGGCCGTGTAGCTGTTGAACGCGGCCCCATCGTGTACTGCGCCGAATGGCCCGACAATGATTTCGACGTGCTGAGCGTGTTTATGAACCGTGACCCCAAATTCACCGTCACCGAACGTCCCGACCTTCTCTATGGCGTGACTACCCTCTCCACTCCCGCACAGACCCTCGGCTACGATGACGCAGGACGCCTCACGACCACCGACGTGACCCTCAGCCTGATTCCCTACTACGCATGGGCACACCGCGGCTCGGGCGAAATGGCAGTATGGCTGCCGCAGGAACTCTCGGCTTCCCGCCCCACAATGCCTGCCACACTCGCTTCCAAGAGCAAGATTGACGCTTCACACATGGTAAGCTATATCTCGGCTATCAACGACCGCCTCGTGCCCAAGGACGAAAACGACCGCTCGATGCCCTACTACCACTGGTGGCCCAAACAGGGAACAACCGAATGGATTGAATACACCTTCCCCGAAGCTACCGAGGTTTCGCAATCGACGGTATATTGGTTTGACGACGCACCCTGGGGTGGCTGCCGCGTACCTGCATCGTGGCGCATCCTCTACCGCACCGCCGGCGGCGAATGGATGCCCGTCGACGGAGCCGACCGCTACACCGTACGCAAAGGCTCGCCCAACACAGTGCAATTCGACCCAGTAACCACTACCGCCGTACGACTCGAAGTAGTCCAGCCCACAGAATACTCCTCCGGCCTGTTCGAGTGGGAAGTCAAATAACTTAGAGGGTGTTATGAAACACCCTCTAAAAACAGCGCCGCCGCTCCCGATCTGGAAGCGGCGGCGTTTTTATTATAATGCGTAAGCAGTATTACTTCTTGAAGTAACGGTTGAAGAGACCCTGGAAGCCCTGGCCGTGGCGAGCTTCGTCCTTAGCCATTTCATGAACGGTGTCGTGGATAGCGTCGAGACCGAGTTCTTTGGCGCGCTTTGCGATACGCATCTTGTCGGCGTTAGCACCCGCTTCAGCCTGCATGCGCTTTTCGAGGTTGGTCTTGGTGTCCCATACACATTCGCCAAGGAGTTCGGCAAACTTGGAAGCGTGTTCAGCTTCTTCCCAAGCGTAACGCTTGAAAGCCTCAGCAACTTCGGGATAACCTTCGCGGTCGGCCTGACGAGCCATTGCGAGGTACATGCCTACTTCGCCACATTCGCCGTTGAAGTGAGCGGTGAGGTCTTTGATCATTTCATCGTCGCAACCCTTGGCAACACCGATTTCATGTTCGGTAACGAACTGGAGATCAGCAGTTGTGTCGAGTTCTTTGAATTTAGATTTGGGAGCGCCGCAAACGGGGCACTTTTCGGGAGCTTCGGGGCCTTCGTGTACGTAACCGCACACTACGCAGATAAATTTCTTTTCCATTGTATACTGAATTGTTTATGTTAGATGTCTCCGCCGGATATATCGGTTTCAACCATGCAAATGTAATGCAAAAATTCCGATTATCCGCACACCCCCCGAAAAATATTTTTTCAAGAAAAAAAACTATTTTCCTTACTCCGGCAAAGCTATGGATTGAAGCAAAGTTTCAATCTCAGCAAATTCATCATCCCAATACCCATTGTCAACGAGCCATGCCCTGAATCCGGCATAGCCTTTCCATTCATATAATACATATGTGGATATACAGGCCGAATACGGATATTCCGGACCACATTTTTTCAGAGTATCCTTAATCATACGGATTCTTACGTGCTTCTTACGCGATGTATCAGCCTCCTTCAACGATTCCAGACCTTTTGACAAGGAGTCGACTATATGGTTAGCCTCTCTGAACCTCGGCAGCATGAATTGATCCACATTATTTATTGCAACGGCATCCACAGTATTCCAGCCCTTCTGATCTCTGCCATAGAAACGGCAGGCGCGCAGATAAAGATGTTCCGACGGGGTATCAATCAGAGGATTCACAATGGGGTCAGCTTCGACATCCCACTCTCCTTTAGCAGTATTGCAGGTTTTGCATGATGGCAGCAGGTTACCCCACGTCACAACATCTTCCGGATAAGCATCTTTATGACGAAAGTGTTCAACCTCCATATATTTGCTTTCCTCGTTCAAGCGCACTTCTGAATATGCGCATTTATCGTGTGACATTTGCAACAGCGGTTCCGAGATATATTTTTGCTTCCAGACGGTCTTACTTCTGTCAGCCAAAAACTGTTCTCTCAGAGCTGTCTCGTTCTGAGTCAATTCATCCGGCTTTGGGGGTAAGGTCAGCTTTATCATTCCATCGAGTCTTTTTGCAATTCGAATAATTTCCTGACAGGATTGTTAGGGTGCAGGATTTTATCAAGAGACTCGTACGCTTCCTTTACTTTCGCCTTGTTATTTTCCCTCAAACCTTCATCGAATTTGACAATCAAGCTATTGTAGTAGTCCGAATGTACGTCCGATTCCAACCCCATGGTTTCACGAAGTATCTCTTCGACGGTCCAACCGCTGTAATTAGTCCTTCCGGCCTTATCTACACATACTTTGCCCTCTTCATCGCGGCTGAGGACATAGAGATTTATATCCGTCATCGACTGGACCACAAGCGGGCTGTGGGTAGTGACGATGAACTGTATATTTGGGAAAGCATCTGATAAATAAGAGATTATATCACGTTGCCATTTAGGATGAAGATGAAGGTCGATTTCATCAACAAGAACAACAGCTTCCTCGTGAAGCGGATTATGAGATTCGGGATAAGCATCAAACATGCGTTTACACAAATCCACTATCCACGACAGCATCGACTGGTAGCCATAACCGAGTTGGGTGTATCTGAAATCACCATCCTTGGTTTTGAAAAGGACATAATTGTGAAACTCGTCGGAACTCTCGAATTTAAAATCCTGAATTTCAGGGAATAAATTTCCGCATATCAGTTCCTTGATTCTGTACAATCTGTTATCAGCCACGGTCTTGTCATTCTTGGCGGCATAATCGAGCTGCATGAGCCATTCCTCAAGATTGACAAGGCGGGAGTCGGAGGAAAAAAGAGTATCACATGACTTTGCTTTATTCTCGGAAAGACTTGTAGATGACGGATAACGGCTCACACCGTAGCCGAATATGAGAAGTGTGCGGTCAAGTGGAATTTCCGTGTTCTTCGCAACAGAAACAGTACCGGGGCTATATAACCATTTACGACCTCCTGACAAATCCGCATAAACCCTGCTCCCCGGACGCATAAAGTCCATAAATGACCTGTCATAGAAAGCTTTGGGAACAAACATTAGTTCAATCCCACCTCTCGGATCCTCAAGCTTTGTCGGTATCAATTCCGCTATGGCTTTGAGGATGCTTGTCTTTCCTGTATTGTTATTACCCATAAGGACAGTCCATTGCGCAGGTGATTCGCCCGAAGTGGCAAAATCGAGCTTCACGTCTTTAAAACAGCAATAGTCGGTTAGCTGAAGTGATTTTATCTTTTTATTGTTCATCCTGGTCTTATGGATTGAAGGGAATTTATAACAATTGAGCGTATTCCGGAAGGTGTGAGATTTCCAACTAACAAAGATAACGTTTTTTTATAACATTAGGCCGGAATATATACAAAAAAATTCAGCCTGCGGTTGCAGGCTGAATCTGAACTTTTGCTTTGTCGGGGTGACTAGACTCGAACTAGCGACCTCACGCCCCCCAGACGCGTACTC
>CAJURN010000022.1 GCA_910589055.1 uncultured Muribaculaceae bacterium | reverse complement strand
GTGAGGAGAATTATTAATCGACTCTATTGTTGCATGTCGATTTTGAATTCACGGCATGAGTAATTAAGACGATAGTCAAAATTACGAATTGTGCCGCATTTGTACAAGTTAGCCCGTAATTTCGTAACTTTGTCGCGATGAATATGACGAAACAACATAACTCAATACCCCTTTGGACGGTTCTTCTGTTCATTGCAGTCATATATGCCGCCATGAGCCTGCTCACGCCGCTTGTGTTCGACGATATGCAATTCCGGAGCATCTTTGTGCACTCGATGCGTTCGGATGGGCTAAAAGGGTTTTGGGAAGGTTACACGGGGTACATATCCACACTTTTTATGGAGGACAATATCCGGCTATCCAATTGCCTGGACGTTTTCTCGGTTCTTTCCCCGGCGTCGGATGCCGTGTTTGGAATCCTGGCGGGAATAGCGGCTGCTGCGATGTACTGGCTGTGTGCACGTTTTATCGCAGGCGACAAACCCGACTGGCGTGCGGTCGCTTTAGTGTGGCTTGGAGGAACTTTGTTTTTGCCATGGCGCGATATGATGTTCGTGAATATTTTTTATGCCAATTATGTATTCGGAGCATTACTGTTGTTCGCTTTTTGGTGGGCGTTGCAGGCCCTCAAAACGTTGCCGTCCATAGCGCTTGCCATTGCGTTAGGGTGGTGGCATGAAGGATTCGCCGTGGCAGCCCTTGGCGGAATGGCTTTCGTTACGTTGAAATGGCGTTTTCGCCCCGGACGACTCATGTGGCTTTGTGCCGTGCTCGTTTTTGCATCTGCCGCCGCTGCGATGTGCTGCCCGGGCATGCTGTCGCGTATGGGGCTTGAAAACAGCCGGATGGCGATGAGCCACGGCCTTGTGAAGGTCGCTGTCAATAACTGTCTTGTCATAGTCATGCTCGGGCTTATGGCGATTATGCTGCTCCGTAGTAGATGGCGCGCTGTATTGAGTAAGGTTCTTGTTTCCGACAATGCCGTGTTTTTCCTGGGGGCGGCTCTTGCCGGAGCGATGCTGTGTCTGTTTATCCGCAGCAATCCCCGCACGGGCTTCGCGCCGCAGTTGTGTTCGCTTATCGTTATAGGTATGCTCATGCATGGCATACATTTCAGCCGTCGGCTGATAACTGTGTTTGCTTCTGCCGCTTTGGTTTTGTGCTTGGCACATGGCGCCTATGCGTGCTATTGGGCGCACCGCTTTGATGTTCAGCATCGTGAACTTGTCCAAGCTGTAAAGGATTCAGATGATGGCACGGTGTACAGTGATATTATAATGCCCGAAGACTGTCCCACGCAATTGACATTGAATTTCCCGATACATAACGCCTGGGTGAGCGATTATCATTATATGTGTCTCAACCGCGAGCTGCCGCAGAAACAGGGCAGCATCGCTGTTGTGCCTACTGCTCTTGTCGGAGACCTTTCGGCGGGAGAAGTCATTGGTGACGGCGTGTGGCGACTGGGCGATGCTATGTACACGGAGCGCCGTCCTTTCACAACCTTGTCGGACATGGAAAATCCAAATTTCGGAATAGCTTGTGCGCTCGTGCGCTTTGAGGATGCTCCGGATGTGGAGCATGTGCTGAATGTGTTTTCGATACGTTTTTGCGGACGCGACGGAAAGGAATGGTATTACATGAAAATTCTCGACCGCAATCTTGGTTCACGCGCCGTGTCCCGGATCAAATTATTGCAATGAATATGAAGTTGAGAGAATATGCGTCACCGATGATTGCTCTGCTTGCGGCGTTGCTCTATGCCGTGATGGAGTGGCTTACGCCGTTTCAGTACGACAACCTTGTGTTTGACGCCGCGTATCTTGAATTTTCAGGAGGTTCGACCGACTTCTCTCTTGAGGCCTATCTCAAATATATCAATCTGATACGGCTGGAGGATAATTGGCGTCTTGCCAACATTCTTGCGCCGGCAAGCACACTGATACTTGACTGCAAACCGTTGTTCGCAGCTCTTTGTGGCCTGTGTGTTGGCATAAGCATATGGCTCGGCGCATGGTTTGTGTCCGGTGGCAAGCGTCCCGGAGTGGTGGCTGTGACAGCGGTTTGGGCGGGGATGACGGTCGCGCTCCCGTGGAGAAATAACATTCTCACCGGCGATTATGCTCTCAACTATATCTTCGGAATGGCTGTGGCTTTGATTGCGCTGTGGGCTATTTTGTGGTCGCTGCGTAATCCGTCGCTTGGCAGTAAGGCTCTCACTGTTTTCATGTGTGTGCTTCTCGCTTTGTGGCACGAGGGATTTGCTTTGCCGCTTGCGGCAGGAATGGCTCTGTATATTGTTTGTCGCAGGTTCAGAGTCTCGCCGGGAATGTGGTGTTATCTCCTTTTGACCGGTGGTGTAAGTCTTGCATGGGCTTTGTGCTCCCAGCAGCTCACGCGTTCCGGAGTCGAACTCTCCACGCCTGCAATATTAGCGTCGCCGGTGAAGGCGTTGGCCTTTAATTTTATGACCTTGCTCTTGTGCGGTGCCGTGTTGATTACATGTGTATCAGCTCCGCTGAGAAACCTTTTCAGGCAAGCTGTCAAGCAACCTCCGTTCATTATCCTTGGCGGATGTGCGTTGGCCGGAATGTTGCTCAGTCTCGTCGTTAAACAGACCGGACGCACAGCTTTCTGGCCGCAGATGAGCGCTTTGCTTGCGATATTGATTCTGCTGAGACCTTTATACTGCCGCCTGATATCGCGCCGGATTGCCTTATGGCTTTGTGGAATGGTGATTGTCGCGCTCACGGCTCAGGCACTGTACGCCATGAAATATATCCGGATTTATGCCCGGGAGTATGAGGCGATTATGTCGCAGGTCGATGGCGGGGGTACCATATATCAAGATGTGCTGTTTCCGGAGGATTATCCCGCCGCGACACTTGGCATGGCTCCGCGGAGTACCTTTATCGAGCCGTATACATATTTCTGCATCGACGGCAGATACGGTGAGGGCAAGAATGTAGCCGTAGTGCCGGAGGCCCTGCGGGATATTGCCGCGTCGCGTCGCGACACCCTGAGTCTGTCGCCCTTGGTTGAGCGGATAAATGGCCGCGCGCTTGTGATGGAAGATACCGATGAATTGCCCCGCTGCGGACTTTTTGATGCTGCTGTCGCCACGTCAACAATCTCTGTGCCACGCTCCCGGACTTTCTTTCAGATTCGCTTCGTGGGCGATGACGGCAAGGCCTATCGCTATATAAAGCCGTTCGGAATAGCTGCCGGGGAAGTGGTGAGTGTGGATATTTAACGATTATTTTGCCCGTTATTGGGCGAAAATTGTTAATTTTGCATGAAAACCAGTCAAATTTCTCTCAAAAACGATTAATACGATATAGATAATGGCATTACAATGCGGTATTGTCGGTCTTCCCAATGTGGGAAAATCGACCCTTTTCAACTGTCTCTCCAACGCCAAGGCCCAGTCGGCCAACTTCCCTTTCTGTACCATCGAGCCTAATGTGGGCGTGATTACCGTTCCCGACGACCGTCTTACCAAACTTGTGGAAATGTGCCAGCCTCGCTCGGTTGTGCCTGCTACGGTGGAGATTGTGGATATCGCCGGTCTCGTAAAAGGTGCTTCCAAAGGTGAAGGACTCGGCAACAAGTTCCTTGCAAATATCCGCGAGACAGATGCCATCATCCATGTGCTCCGCTGCTTCGACGACGACAACATCACCCATGTCGACGGCTCGGTTGACCCCGTGCGCGACAAGGAAATCATCGACTATGAGCTCCAGCTCAAAGACCTCGAGACCGTGGAGTCGCGTATAGCCAAGACTCAGAAACAGGCTCAGACCGGTGGCGACAAGGTTGCCAAGATGCAATATGAGGTTCTGCGCCAGATCAAGGAAGCTCTTGAGAAAGGCCTGCCCGCACGTTCTGTAACGTTCGAGACTGTTGACGAGCAGAAATTCTTCCGCGAGCTTTTCCTTCTCACGGCCAAGCCCGTGCTTTACGTGTGCAACGTCGACGATGAGGCTGCCGCAGGCGGCAACGCCTACGTGGAGGCTGTGCGCGAGGCTATCAAGGACGAAGGCGCCGGCATGCTCGTTGTAGCTGCCCGTACCGAAAGTGAGATTGCCGAGCTTGATACCTGGGAGGAACGTCAGGAATTCCTTCAGGAAATTGGACTCGAGGAGTCCGGTGTGTCGCGTCTTATCCGCGCCGCTTACAATCTTCTTGACCTCCAGACATATTTCACTGCCGGAGCTGACGAGGTGCGCGCATGGACATTTATCCGCGGCTCAAAGGCTCCCCGGTGCGCAGGTATCATCCATACCGATTTCGAGAAAGGATTTATCCGCGCCGAGGTGATAAAGTACGAGGACTATGTGGCTCTCGGAGGCGAGTCGGGCGTTCGCGACGCAGGCAAGCTCGCTGTCGAAGGCAAGGAATACGTCGTGCAGGACGGCGACATCATGCACTTCCGCTTCAATGTGTAATTCCCGATACATCCCTTCCATATCATGAAACGACTTCTTGTACTTCTTGCCGCGGGTGCGCTTATGCTCCCTGTGTCGGCCAAGACAATCCGTGAGGAAATTGCCGAAACCCCCGAGAAGGCCGGTGGTGTCTACTACGCTTATCCCGTAGAGGACATCGACCCTGTGCCTGCCGTGCCCAAAGGTTATACGCCTTTCTACGTGAGCCACTACGGACGTCACGGCTCACGCCACGTAATCAAGGATTATTATTACAATCACGTGCGTACCCGCCTTAATGATGCTGCCGAAAAGGGTGTGCTCACCCCCGACGGCCTGCGTGTGAAGGCTATGGTGGACACGATGTGGGAAGAGGCCCGCGGACGCCTTGGCGAGCTTTCGCCGCTCGGTGCGCGCCAGCACCGTGGCATCGGTCGCCGCCTCGGACTTGCTTATCCTCAGATTTTTGCCGATACGCTTGCCGATGTAACCGCTACGTCCACCGTCGTGATGCGTTGCGCCCATTCGATGTTCGCTTTTGTGGAAGGACTCAAGGAGCTTTATCCCTACCTTAACATCCCCCGCGAATCGGCTCAGCGTCAGATGGATTACATGAACTACCAGAGCCGTGAATCCCGCCCTTACCGTACCGAGGAAGGACCTTGGCTTCAGCCCTTCAAGCGTATCAACCGCGAGAACATGCAGCCCGACCGACTCATCAACTCCCTCTTCTCTGATCCGGAGTATGTGGCTCAGTGGGTGGATAAGGAAAATTTCACCAACTATCTCTACTGGCTCGCAGTGGCGGTGCAGAATATGGAAACCGATGTTGACCTGCTCAGCTTCTTCACCAACGACGAACTGTATAAGTTGTGGGAAATCAACAATTTCGAGAACTTCTCGCGCACTTCGTCATATGCTCCTGCCAAAGGCATGCACCTGAGCAACGCACGCAATCTCGTGCGCAACATCATCACCACCGCCGACGAGTATATTGCTTCCGGCAAGCACGGCGCTACATTGCGCTTCGGCCACGACTCCAATATCATTCCCCTCACCGGCCTGCTGGCTATGGAGGGCTGTACTTCGGAGGCTGTCGATCCCTTTGAGCTTGCTCCAAGCGGATATGCCAACTTCAAGGTGTCGCCCATGGCATCGAATGTGCAGATGATATTTTTCCGAAACGACAAGAATCCCGATGATATTCTCGTGCGTGTGATGCTCAACGAGCAAGACGTGCGTCTTACGCCTCTCAAACAGGCCCGCAAGAACTATTACCGCTGGTCGGAGCTCCGTCCGTATCTCGAGTCGCTCCTGAACGACTGAGCCCTCCGGCTTCCCTTCCATCCATAACCCGATGCTCCAAAGAATCTGGAAAATATTCCGCGCCGCGGCGTCGTGCGTGCTGCTTTTGGCCGTACTCGCCCCGGCCGCGCTGTATCTGCTCCTGTCGGCTCCGGCAGTGCAGAATGGCGTCAGGGATATTGCATGCCGGGAACTTTCGGAACTGCTCGGTGTGCCCGTGGAGGTGGAGCGGGTGACAATATCGCCGTTCAACCGCGTGGCCGTGAAAGGCGTGTCAGTGACCGACGAGTCGGGCGACACGATTCTTTCCGTGAGGGAAATCAGCGCCGGAGTTGAGCTTATGCGCACGCTCCGTTTGCGACGTATAATGATTGATTATGCGCTGCTTGACGGCGCTACTGTGGCTGTGAAACGTCCCGCACCGGGCGAGCCGTCGAATATCGACCCCATCATAGCGCGTCTGCGTTCCGACAAACCGCGCGACAAGGAAGGTGCCTTCGACCTCCAGATAAGCACAGTCGTGGTGCACGACGGCCAATTGTCATACGACGTGCTGTCACTTCCCGAACCGGAGGACGGAAGATTCAACGCCGGGCATATTCTCGTATTCGACCTAAGCCTCAATGCCTACATACCTCGCCTGAGCAACGAACTGTATGCCGTTGATCTCGACCACCTTTCATTTGTTGAGCGCAGCGGTTTCCGCCTTGACAAACTTGAATGTAAGGCGCGTTTCGGCAAAAAAGGCGCGCGCGTAAGCGGCCTTTCGGTCAATCTTCCCGGAACACGCATCGCTTTCGAACCGCTTGAATTGCCCTTCGACGGGTTTGAAAATCTTCTTGCTTCGTTGAAAGACAATGCGGTGAATGTTGCTACAAAGGGCACATGCACTGTCTCGCCGGGCGATTTCGCTCCTTTTGTTCCATTGCTCGGGCGCGTTGATGTGCCGCTGCGTTTCGGTCTTGATGCCGATGTGTCAGCGTCCATGCTCGATTTGCATCGTCTTAGCCTTAGCGAACCCGAGAGCAATGCCGTAAGCATAGCCATGTCGGCCTCGGCCGAGGGTTTCGACAAAGGCCGTGACAGTATCTCCTACAATCTCCATAATCTGACAGCCCTGCTTTCCGGCCCTGCGATTGCAAATGTTTCAGGGGGTATTCTGCCGCCTAAGGCAGCGGACATATGCCGTGAGATTGCAGTTACGGGATTGAATGTGAAAGCCTCGGGAACGCCTTCGGCAGGTCATGTGGAATTGAAAGCCGACGGTACGGCAGGCCTGATAGCCTTCTCGGGCGATTATTCAGGCTCGGGTGCGATTGAAGGAACTCTTGACCTCGACGGGCTGGATGTGGGACTGCTCAGCTCGAATCCACAGCTTGGTCTTGTCTCGGCAGGAGTGAAAGGCAAATTTGCCATGCGCTACGGTCGTCCCGATGCCACTGTGCATGCTGATGTAAGTCGCCTGGATTTCAAAGGCAACACTTATTCGGGCATTTCCCTGCGGGCGAATATGGATGGAAAAGACTATCTTGAGGCATGGCTTGATGTCGACGATGCGCTTGCGAGGATAAGCCTGGAAGCCGAATACGATGCACGCGCATACATGAATTATCTCAACCTTGCGGCCACATTCAGCGACGTCGACCTCTACGCGATGGGCTTTGACAAGTCGCATGAGAATTATCTTCTCGCAGGCAGCGTTGAAGCCTCGCTCGAAGGCCGGGATATTGATTCCACCGGCGGTTATGTGTCGGTGAAGAATCTTTCGTGGCTCAACGGTGACGGCACAGGCCTGCGCCTTGAACGCTTCGATGTGGAGGCTCATCCCGATGCCCTGAAACCGCATATCGACATTGAATCTGATTTTCTCAACGGTTCCGTCGAGGGGCAATATTCATTTACGGGGCTTGTGCCTGAGATGAAGGCCATTGTTGCCCGCACTTTCCCCTCGCTCCTTCCGGGCTATGAGATTGCGGATGAACCGGAGGAAACGGAAGAGTCCCCCAGCTATGCCAACAACTTTAATTTTGACCTGACATTGTCGCGCACGGAATCGGTGGCTGATTTCTTTCATCTTCCTGTTCAGGCCATATATCCCGCTTCGATTACCGGAACTGTCAATACCGTGGATGGTACGGTGTCAGTGCTGGTTGACGCTCCGTATCTCCAGCAAGGCGATAAAATCATCACCAACACCAACGTTTTCGCCCGTGCCGACCGCGAGCTTGGCTCGTGCCATGCTTATCTGACGTCGGAGGTGCCCACGAAGAAAGGTCTCATGGCTTTGGCGTGCGGACTCGACGGAGCCGACGACCGCATCGACACACGTCTTGACTGGACCATCGAGCGCGCGATACCTCTTAACGGCACAATCGACCTGGCGGCTATTCTCGGCCGCGATGAGGACGGAGCGCTCGCCACGCGAGTCGAGTTCCATCCCGGAGCAATCAATTTCGGCGATGACGTATGGCAAATCCTGCCGTCGGCCATCGACTATTCCAAAAAAGAAATCGCCGTGGAGGGCTTCCGCCTTTCCGCCGGACGTCAGAATATCAGCATCGACGGTCGGGTAGGGCCGCTTGAATCCGACAGCCTTTCGATTAGTCTCGAAAACATATCTCTCCTGCCTATTTTCGAGACCCTTGAAATTGACAAGGCTCTTATCGGAGGACGTGCCACGGGCGTTTTTGAAGCCCGTCAAGTGCTTTCGCCCGAACCGTTCCTGTTGTGCGAGCGTCTGCATGTGGATTCAATCGGTTACAACCGCTGCACCCTCGGCGATGCCGACATTGTGGCGAGTTGGAACAATGAGCGCAAATCGTTCTACCTTGACGCCGACATCACCGAGCCGGGCGGACTTAAGTCGAGAATCTATGGCGATATTTTCCCCATGGGCGAGGCTCTCGACATCAATTTTGATGCCAACCACGTAAAGGTTGGCTTCCTGCGGCCTTTCATGGAGGCCTTCGCTTCCGATATCGACGGTTTTGCCACAGGTCATGCGCGCCTTTTCGGAACGTTCAAGGAAATTGACATGACAGGCGACATTTTTGCCGACAACGTGAAGTTGAAAATCGACTTCACCAACACGTGGTACACGGCCACCGACACCATACATCTTGATCCGGGACGCATTGTGATCGACAATGTGACCGTGCGCGATGTCAACGGCCACACCGCGCGCCTCGACGGACTCGTGGAGCATACATTCTTTAAGGAACCCGTGTTCACCTTCAATATCAGCGACGCCCGCGATTTCCTCAGCTTCAACGGAACTCCGAAGCAGAACCCCGATTGGTACGGAACAATCTACGGCAACGGACGTGCAAGCATCAAGGGGCGCCCGGGAGTGGTGGATATCAACGTAGACATGTCAACGGCGGCAGGCTCCACATTCACATTTGTGCTCTCCGACCGTCTGGATGCCGATGACTATACTTTCATCAGTTTCCGCGATGTCACTCCGCCGTCGCCGCGTGATTCAATCACCGACCTTGACGATACACCCGAGGCTGTTCGTGAATATCAGGCGCGGATGAACACCCTCAACACCGATGCACCCTCGGCTTACAACATGGATATACATGTTGACATCACGCCGCAGGCGCGTATGACACTTGTAATGGACCCTGTGGGTGGCGACGAGATAAAGGCAAGTGGAAGCGGCAGTTTGCGTCTGGTGTATAAATCGCTTGACAACGAGCTGAACATGTGGGGCAGCTACACGCTCGACCACGGCAATTATAATTTCACTCTTCAGGACATCATTATCAAGGACTTCACCATCAAGGAAGGTTCGACAATCAATTTCAACGGCGACCCATACGGAGCCGAGGCCAAGATTGACGCCTTCTATTCGCTCAACGCCAATCTCAGCGACCTTGACGAGTCTTTCCTTCAGGACAAGGAACTTAACCGCACGAACGTACCGGTGCATGCTTTGATGCAGGTGTCGGGCGATATCCGGCAGCCTGAAATCCATTTCGACCTTGAATTCCCGACTCTTACCCAGGATACCTACCGCAAGGTCAAGAGTATCGTGAGCACGGAAGATATGATGAACAGGCAGATTATCTATCTGTTGGCTCTCAACCGTTTCTATACTCCCGATTACATGGCCTCCACTACCAAAGGCAACGAGCTGTTCTCGGTGGCTTCGTCGACAATCTCAAGCCAGCTTGGCAGCATGCTCGGAAAGCTCAGCGAGAACTGGAGCATAGCCCCGAACCTGCGAAGCGACCGTGGCGACTTCTCCGACGTGGAGGTGGACGTGGCGCTGTCAAGCCGTCTGCTCAACAACCGTCTGCTCTTCAACGGCAACCTTGGCTATCGCGACAAGTCTCTTAACTCCAACCAGTTTATAGGCGACTTTGACATCGAATATCTTCTCAACAAGCGTGGATCATGGCGTCTGAAAGCCTACAACCGCTATAACGACCGGAATTTCTACGTCCGTACGGCTCAGACTACCCAGGGCGTCGGAATCATGTTCAAGCGCGACTTCGACAGCTTCTTCTCCTTCCTCGGACGGCGGAAGAAAAAAACAGTGGAAGAGCCGGACTCGACAACTGTAAATGTTCCGGCACCATCCGACTCCATCCCATCGCAACAGTGACAACCGGGAAAACAACTTAATATATAAACAACTGACGATAACCCACTAATACCTGAAACTGATGATTGACATCCTTAATGAAATAAGCCTGCTGCTCACGGATTATGTTCTGGTGGCAGTCCTGCTTTTTGCCGCGCTCTTCTTTACGTTCAAGACCTCGGGAGTGCAGTTTGTGCTGTTCGGCGAAATGTGCCGTCTGCTCGTGAAGTCGGGAAAAAAAGACAATGACCGCCGTTCGCGCGAGACCGACGGACATCACACTATCAGTGCGTTCCAGGCTTTCATGGTTTCGATAGCATCGCGTGTCGGCACGGGAAACCTTGCCGGAGTTGCCACAGCAATTTGCATCGGAGGCCCCGGTGCTATATTTTGGATGTGGGTTATAGCGCTGTTTGGAGCGGCGAGTGCTTTTGTGGAATCCACATTGGCCCAGCTGTTCAAGGAGCGTGGAGTCAAGTCGTTCGTCGGCGGCCCGGCCTATTATATTCTCAAAGGCATAGGCAAGCGTTGGTGGGCTGTGACGTTCGCGGTATTGATTACAATTACCTTCGGACTCGCGTTCAACTCCGTGCAATCAAACACGATAGCCGACGCTTTTTCCGAAGCCTTCGACATCCCGCGATGGATTACAGGTTTGGTAATGACCGTGCTCACTCTCTCAATAATTTGGGGCGGCATCCAGAGCATCGCGCGTTTCAGCGAGTGGATTGTGCCCGTTATGGCCGTGGCGTACATCGGCTTGGCCGTGTTCATCATAGTTGTAAATTTCCATGAGATTCCTTCGATTCTGAGCCTTATAGTGCAGGATGCTTTCGGTGCATCGCAGGCCGTTGGCGGTACGCTCGGCATGGCTGTAAGCATGGGCATAAAACGCGGCCTGTTCAGCAATGAGGCCGGTGAAGGCTCCACGCCCAATGTCGCAGCCACGGCATCGGTGACGCACCCTGTCAAGCAAGGCCTTATCCAGGCTCTCGGCGTGTTCACCGACACATTGCTTATCTGCACCTGCACTGCATTTATCATCCTGTGCAGCGGAGTGTATTCCGCGGAGACCTCTGCCAACGGAATTGTGCTCACTCAGCAGGCCATCGGGTCGCAACTCGGGTCGCAGCAGGCCGGTTCTATTTTCATAAGCGTGGCGATTTTCTTTTTCGCGTTCACGTCTATTGTCGCCAATTATTATTATGGCGAGACCAACCTGCGCTTTATCCGCAATTCCAACTGGCTTATAAATATTTACAGGCTTGTTGTCGGGGCTATGGTCTATGCCGGGGCTATGGCTCCGCTGACCTTCGTGTGGTCTTTCGCCGATATCACCATGGCACTTATGACGCTGTGCAACGTTGCCGCGCTGTTTGTGCTCGGGCGTTATGCAATGATATGTCTCGACGACTACCGCTATCAGCTCCGCCACGGCCACGATCCAGTTTTCTATTCCGACGTGATTCCGGAACTCGGCAAATCAATCTCCTGCTGGAACGAGAAGAGTTGACGCTTTATTTTATAGGCCTTATAAGACTTATTAGTCCCATAAGACCTATATGCCTTACAAATTTTCGGCTTCTCTTAACCATGTTGAGTTACTTGCATCGGAGGGCATGCGCCAGTCGCCGCGGGGCGATAGGCATACACTTCCCACTTTGGGGCCGTCGGGCAGGCAGGAGCGTTTGAACTGCTGCGCAAAGAAGCGGCGGAAGAAAGTCTTGAGCCATTTTTTGATTGTCTCATCATCAAATTCTCCGGCGAAGGCTTTACGCGCGAGCAGGTAGATACGATCGGGTGTGAAGCCGTAGCGCAGGGTGTAGTAGAGGAAGAAATCGTGGAGTTCGTAAGGTCCTACGAGGTCTTCAGTCTTCTGTTTGATTGTTCCGTCGGCTGCGGCAGGGATAAGTTCCGGGCTGATGGGTGTGTCGATCACGTCGAGCAGGGCTTCGCGGCATGCCTGGTCTTTCTCAAGCAGAGCGAAGTAGCCGGTAAGATGTCGTACGAGTGTTTTAGGCACTCCGGCATTGACTCCGTACATCGACATGTGGTCGCCGTTGTATGTAGCCCAGCCGAGAGCTAACTCCGAGAGGTCGCCGGTGCCGAGCACCATTCCTCCGGTCTGGTTGGCGATATCCATAAGGATTTGCGTGCGTTCGCGTGCCTGACAGTTCTCGTAAGTGACGTCCTGCACCGCCGGGTCATGACCTATGTCGGAAAAGTGCAGCTCAACAGACGGTACGATTGATATTTCCCTCATTGTCACGCCCAGGGTTTCCATAAGCGTGCACGCGTTGCGGTGGGTGCGACCTGTGGTGCCGAAGCCCGGCATCGTTACTCCTGTGATTCCCGTGCGCGGCAGCCCGAGCGTGTCGAAGGCACGGACAGCCACAAGCAGTGCAAGGGTGGAGTCGAGACCGCCTGATATGCCTATGACGAGACTCTTGCATCGTGTGGCTGCAAGGCGCTTGCAAAGGCCTGCCACCTGGATGTTGACGATTTCCTCGCAGCGCTCGGTGCGCCGGGCTGCGTCAGACGGCACAAAGGGTCGCGGGTCAACCTCGCGGTAGGCGAGGGCATCGCGGACTTCGCCGGTAACGGCTCCTGATTCAATCACGCGCACATCTGACGCATCGCCGTTGCGACGCGCACAGTCCTGAAAGGAATTGATGTGAAGCCGGTCGCGGCGCAGAGCTTCGATGTCGACGTCCGACACAACCGATTGGTTGCCGTGGTGCCAGCGGCTGTTGCGTGCGAGCAGAGTTCCGTTTTCAGCCACGAAAAGTTTCGCGTCGAAAACAAGGTCGGTCGATGATTCTCCGAAACCGGCCGAGGAATAAACGTAGGCACACAGGCAGCGTGCCGACTGCTGACGCACGAGTCCGAGCAGGTAGTCATATTTGCCGATAAGATCGTCGCTTGCCGAAAGATTCACAATCACCTCCGCGCCGGCTCCGGCAAGGAAAGAACTCGGCGGAATGGTGGTCCACAAATCCTCGCATATTTCCGCACCGCATCGCACTCCTTTATGTAGGATAATGATGTCGGTTCCGAAGGGCACCGGCTCAGGACAGATTCCGGTCAGAAGTACCGTGTCGGGCTTGGCGCCGCGGGGCGGAGCGGGAGAGAACCAGCGTTTCTCGTAAAATTCGTTGTAGGTTGGGATGTAAGTCTTGGGAATCACTGCAAGCACGCGTCCGCCGCACACGGCCACGGCGCAATTGTACAGCGCTCCGTCGGCCTCTACGGGCATGCCTGCGAAGAGCAACTGTCCGGGGCGCGTTGCCGAATCCTCCACAATGCGGCGCAGGCCGCGCATGGCTCCGTCAAGAAGCGTGCGGTTATGGAAAAGGTCGCCGCAGGTGTAGGCGGTGACACACATTTCGGGAAACACCACAAGGTCGGGAGCCGACGAGGCGACAAGTTCCGATGCAAGGGCTATGATATTGTCGACGTTTGCATTGCAGTCGGCTACGGTAACGGCCGGGGATGCGGCGGCCACGCGAAAGAATCCGTCAGTCATTTAGAGTATGTTTACTTTTGGCTTATGTTAAGATTTATTGAACTTTCGAGTATGTTTTTTGATTGAGTGAAGGAATTATGGGGTTTCATAATAACTGAATGAAAGCTAAAAACAGGCCGGAAGGGCTTATAAAGATTTCATAAAGTTAAAAGTAAACATACTCTTATTTTTTGCGAAATTACTAATAAAAGGCATTACTCCGCAATAAAATCGGCATCTTAATTATTTTTCACCTTCATGCGGCAGGTGGAATCGAAAAATAAGCGTAAATTTGCACTTTATTAAATTGAATATATAACACTCAAACATAGAAAATTCCAACATTATGGCTCAGCAAGAAGATGTCTTTAAGAAAATCGTCTCACACGCCAAGGAGTACGGTTTTGTTTTCCCTTCAAGTGAAATCTACGACGGATTGTCCGCAGTTTACGACTACGGCCAGAACGGTGTCGAGCTCAAGAATAATATCAAGCGTTACTGGTGGGACGCAATGACTCTGCTGCATGAGAATATCGTGGGTATCGACTCCGCTATCTTCATGCACCCCACTATCTGGAAGGCTTCAGGCCACGTTGACGCGTTCAATGACCCCCTGATTGACAACCGCGATTCCAAGAAGCGCTACCGTGCCGACGTACTTATCGAAGACCAGCTTGCCAAAATCGACGAGAAGATTGAAAAGGAAGTCGCCAAGGCCCGCAAGCGTTTTGCCGAAGGTTTCGACGAAGAGCTTTTCCGTCAGACCAATCCCCGTGTTCTCGAACACAAGGCCAAGCGTGACGCCCTCCACGAGCGTTTCTCTGCAGCAATGAACGCCGGCGACCTTAACGAACTCCGTCAGATTATCATCGACGAAGAAATCGTGTGTCCCATCTCCGGAACCAAGAACTGGACCGATGTCCGTCAGTTCAACCTCATGTTCAGCACCGAAATGGGTTCTACTGCCGACGGCGCCATGACAGTATATCTCCGTCCCGAGACTGCCCAGGGTATTTTTGTCAACTACCTCAACGTGCAGAAGACCGGCCGTATGCGTATCCCCTTCGGTATCGCACAGATCGGTAAGGCCTTCCGTAACGAGATTGTTGCCCGTCAGTTCATTTTCCGCATGCGCGAGTTCGAGCAGATGGAAATGCAGTTCTTCGTACGCCCCGGAGAGGAACTCAAATGGTTCCAGCAGTGGAAGGAATGGCGTCTGAAATGGCACAAGGCTCTCGGTCTCGGTGATGACAAATACCGCTACCACGACCATGACAAGCTGGCTCACTACGCCAACGCCGCAACCGACATCGAATTCCGCATGCCCTTCGGATTCAAGGAAGTTGAAGGTATCCACTCCCGCACCAACTTCGACCTCTCGCAGCATGAGAAGTTCTCCGGCAAGAAGATTCAGTACTTCGACCCCGAACTCAACGAAAGCTACACACCTTTCGTGATCGAGACATCCATAGGCGTTGACCGTATGTTCCTGAGCGTTCTCTGCTCTTCTTATGAGGAACAGCCCCTCGAAGGCGGCGATTCCCGCGTTGTTCTTCACCTCCCGGCCGCTCTCGCTCCCGTGAAGTGTGCCGTGATGCCTCTCGTGCGCAAGGATGGTCTGCCAGAAAAAGCACGCGAGATTGTCAACGAGCTCAAGTTCGACTTCTCAACCCACTACGAGGAAAAAGACTCAATCGGCAAGCGCTACCGCCGTCAGGATGCAATCGGTACTCCCTTCTGTATCACTGTCGACCATCAGACACTGGAGGACAACACCGTTACCCTGCGCGAACGTGACTCGATGGAGCAGACACGCGTAAGTGTTGACGACCTTCATCGTCTGATCCACGACCGCGTGAGCCTGACTTCGCTTCTGCGCAAGCTCAAATAATCACCCTCTTAAATACTCCTAAATTGAAAAAGTACATTATCTGGATTGTCCTGGCGGTAATTGTTATCTTCCTCGGACAGAGCGGTTGCTCCACATATAACTCTCTTGTGACTCTCGATCAGGAAGTGGAGCAGGCCTGGGCCAAGGTGGAAGTGCAGTATCAACGCCGTCTCGACCTCATCCCCAACCTTGTTGAAACCGTCAAGGGCTATGCTGAGCACGAAAGCTCGACATTCGAGAATGTCACCCGTGCGCGTGCAGGCCTTACCGAGGCTTACAACGAGGCCAACGCCCTCAAGGACGAGGCAACCCCCTCGGATGCAGCGAGCTTCGAGAAATACACCTCCGCACAGGATCAGCTCCGTGGTGCTTTCAACGTGTATGTCAACGCTGTCCGTGAGGCTTATCCCGACCTCAAGGCCAATACCCAGTTCCTCGACCTCCAGGCACAGCTCGAAGGCACCGAAAACCGTATCGCAACCGAGCGTGGCCGCTACACCGAGGTCGTGAAGGACTATAACCTGAAGGTTAAACGCTTCCCCGGAAACATTTGGGCCGGACTATTCGGTTTTGACGCCAAACCCCAGTTCAAGGCCGACGAGCAGGCTGCAAAAGCTCCTGAAGTTAAATTCTAATCGCTTTTTAAGTTATGAAAAAGATTATTGGAATCATAGCTCTTGCTGGCATAGCTCTCGCGGCATGTAACTCCACCGAGGAATCGACCTGGACAAAGTATCGCGAGTGGCGTGAACTGAATCAGGAATGGCTTGAGGAACTTCAGACCAAGACCAATCCCGACGGTACACCTTATTATAAGGTGCTCACCGCCGATTGGAACCCAGCTACGTTTGTGCTTATCCATTATTTCAACGACCGCAGCGAGACCGAGGGCAATCTGTCGCCCTTGTACACCAGCACCACTGACGCGCGCTACAAGCTCCATATCATCAATGACGAACCCATCGACTCATCCGACAATATCACTACCTACGGCCCGGGCATCTACCGCAGCCGCGTGAATGAGAATGTCGTGGGTTGGGGTGTCGCAATGATGGATATGCGTTGCGGCGACACCGCCGAGGTTGTAGTCCCCTACGGTTTCGGTTACGGAGCGCAGGAGCGTGGCTCTCTCAAGCCATATTCCACCCTCCGCTTCAATGTCCGTCTCGTAGACATCCCCTACTACGAAGTGCGCAATTAGGCAATATTGGCAGAATAAGACTAATAGGTCAAATAAGTCAAATAGGTCTAATAAGACCTATTCCCTAAAAATAAAGCCAAGGCGGCTCCGCAAATCCGCGGAGCCGCCTTAATCTTTAATCCTTAATCCTTAATCCCTATTTCTCCACTTCCCGGCGCTATGTATCGGCCTTTCGAGCGGGTGGTGTGGAGATAGTCGACGGCATGAGCCGGGCAAGTATGGTAGCAGCGCAGGCAGTAGGCGCAGGCATTGCCCCACGACGGCTCGCGATGGCCGTCGGAGTTGCGCTCCATGGTGATGTTTTTCATCGGGCATGAGCGCGCACATTCGCCGCAGCCAACACACGCATCGGTGTGGCGAAATCCTCCCGGTTTCATGTACACTTTCCAGAAAAAGCTCTTGAACAGTCCGCTTTTCAGGCCGGGAAGTATCCCCGGAGTGATGAGGTCCCTGGCCGGGATATTGCCTGAAATCATATCGGCTATTTTTCCGATTGCAGCAGGTGCGGAATCAAGTTTTTTTCGGGTAAGTTCGGGCGAGTCTACATCGAATCCCGGCATGAACACAAATGTGTTGGGCATCTGTACCGAAAAAGCCTGCTCGGCTTTGAAGCCTCTCTGCTCCATGAGTCGGCGCCATTGACGGTCGGTGTGGCCTATGTCGTCGCCGCATGTCGTGAGCATGAAGTGGGGCAGGGCGGCAAATGTGGGGTCGCATTGGAAATTGAGTATGAACTTCTCTACCACCGGCGGTAGCCCCCAGCCGTAGGTCGGAAAAGCCCATACCACATGCGTGTCGGTATCGAGGACTTTCAATTCGCTTTGCCCGGGATTGCGAAGCATTTCCGCGTCAAGACACACAACATGGCTGTCGCCAAGAACTCGTGCAAGCTCCATGGCGGCCAGGCGCGTATTTCCAGTTCCGGAGAAATATATTATCATTTCTTAAATTATTGTATTGGCAGCTATTTCAAAACAATCAGAACAAACTTGATCGGTTTCTTCATTGCAGTAATCTCCGTTCATTATTGTCATTTTCCAACACGCTCATCTGATGTATGGCGATTTGGTTAAGTTTAATCAGCCGCTCGGATTGTGGCAATCCCTGCACTCATTCTAAAGTGGTCAAATTCGACCACTTTGAAATTATGGTTATGGATAAGTTCCCATGTGCCAAGAAACTCAATGGTATACCTGTTTTTAATCCAATTCTTGATAACATCCGCCGCTCTGCTGTTTCCATCTTTGGCAGTAGCCATGTCAGTCAGAGATATATAGTCTTGCTCATTGACGTTGATTACGGTAATGGGAGTATTTTGAACTGTGATTTTTGCCATTTTGGAGATTTGCGTTGAAATTCAGTTGCAAAGTTAAATACGCTGGTAGAGGATAAGAGGCAGGACAATTCATGTCTGCAAAAATCACACCTTGCGGATTGTTACTTGGGTGGCGCCGAAGCCGTACTCGCGGAATGATGCGTCCTGGACATCGTGGCCTTTGTAGCGGTGTTTGAGCTCTTTCATCAGTGCCTGACGGAGCACGCCCTCGCCTTTGCCGTGGATAAATACAATTTTCTGTCCGGGATGGCGCAGGTTGGCGTCCATGACTTCGCTGAATTTGTCAATCTGAAGATTGAGAATTTCGGCGTTGGACAGTCCGGCAGTGCTGTCGAGGAGTTCGGATGCGTGAAGGTCTACTTCGATGATGTCGGGACGCTTCATGCTTGCCACAGGCGCCTTGTGCACCGGACGGCGGTCGGCACGCGCTTTGGCCTGCATGGCTTTTTCGAGGGTGGGGGCGTCGACCTTCTGCTGGCGGGCAGGAGTGCCGTCGCATACGATGTCGAGCACAATTGCCGGATTCTCGAAGTAGGTGTGAGGGCGGAAACAGTGCAGGCGGGCAAATTTTGTAGTGTCGAGTTTGAGCTCCACCGAAGCGGGTGGAACCAATGAAAATTCCTTGCCGCGCTTGAAAGCCACGTACTGCACGGCCACACGGTCCATATCAGGAAGGTCTTCGGGAGTAATCTCGCAAAGGAGTACCTGCATGTTGGGTTCTACCACGTCGGCAAACCGTGCCGTCCACTCCGATTTCTCGTTGGGGCGCGTAAGGAATGTTAGGTAGAGATAGTAGTTGGAATCGTTGACGATATAGGCGTCGAAATTCGTGCGCGAGAGGCTTTTGATATCCTGCGGCTCAAATCCGAGCGCCATGTTGATTATGTCGCCGTCTGCGGTTTCGATATCCGGTAACTTCACTGGTGCTTCCGGAGCGGAGTATTTCGAGGGTGCCGGAGCGGGGGCTGCCTTGGATGTGGTCGGTGCGGCCTGTGCCGGAGTCACCACCACGCACTCACGCAGTAGCACCGGGGTTTCGAAGCCGTCTTCGTCGACGTAAGCGATATTGTCCTGGATGCGGACCACACGTCCGCCTCCGGTTGAATTGAGATAGCGAACGATGTCGCCTATTTTTGCTGCCATGGGATGTCTTATTAATTTAATTGCAAAGATACGGAAAAATCATCTTTTCTTTGTATATTTGTGGTCCATAAAACACTGCCGCCAATTCTCATGAATTCCGAACCGCTCTTTTCCATCATAACCGTAACATACAACGCACGCAATCTCGTGGGGCGTACGCTTGAGAGCGTGGACGCCCAGACATGTACTGACTACGAGCACCTTGTGGTGGACGGAGCCTCGACCGACGGCACGGCCGATCTGGTGCGTTCAATTGATAATCCCAGGCGCAGGATTGTGTCCGAGCCTGACAAGGGCATATATGATGCCATGAACAAGGGAATATATGCAACCTTCGGCAAATATCTCATATTCCTCAATGCGGGCGACAAGTTTCATGACCCCGGGGTGTTGGAGCGTATTGCAAAGGCAATCCGTGAAGCCGATGAGCCGGGAATAGTGTATGGGCAGACCAATATTGTAGACGACTCCGGTGCTTTCATTTCACCAAGGCATTTGACCGCTCCGGAAAAGCTCACGCTTCGTAGTTTTGCGTCCGGTATGCTCGTGTGCCACCAGGCATTTGTGGCACATCGTAAGATTACGGGCTTTTACAATCTCGGTTACCGTTTCTCGGCTGATTATGAGTGGTGTGTGCGATGCTTGCAACATTCAAGGCGCAATGTCGGACTCACTGATGATGTGTTTATCGACTATCTTGCCGGAGGCATGACCGACCGGAATCACCGCGCGTCCCTGCGCGAGCGTTTCCGCATCATGTGCTATTATTACGGAACTCTCCCCACCGTCATCCGCCACATCGGCTTCCTCTTTCGACACCTCCGCCGCCGATGAGGAATAATATGTATTAATCTTAAAGCTCGGGAAGGTGATTAATAATTATGAAGAAAAATAAAGAAAACGGTCAAATCATGGAGGCGAATTTGTTGACTCCATTTGAGCCTACTCACCCCGGAGAATTGATTCGGGATGAGCTTGACGCACGTTCTCTTTCGCAGGCTGCTCTCGCCAAGCAGATTGGTGTGTCGGCTTCTTTTCTGAATGAAGTTATAAATTGCAAACGGGCGGTTAATACCGAACTTGCTCTTCTTTTGGAAGCTGCCTTGGGCATATCGGCAGAGATGTGGCTTGGACTCCAGAGCGAGTACAATATGCAGGTTGCCAAGGCTGATGCGTCATTTATGGACAGACTGGCTGCAATAAGAAGAATTGCCGCTGTGCTGTAAAAACTCTTTTGAAATATGTTTTTGATTAATACGACTTTTCAGGTTGATAATAATGTTGCGGAGGCGTTTACCGACTTCGTACGCAATGAAATGATACCCGTGGCTACCCGTGAATTCGGAATGACGTCGCCTGTGTTCACCCGCATCCGCCCTCATGAAGGTGCCGATGACGACGGCAAGTCCACCGGATTCGCACTCCAGTTGCGCGCTACGTCGCAGGAAGTTTTCCAACGCTATTCCGACGAGTGTCTGCCCGCATTTCTTTCGGCGCTTTATGAGCGTTGGGGAATGTCGGTGATGTACTTCACTTCGGTTCTTGATATAATTCATGGCTGAGATAGAGCAGGCCGTCCGCAAGGCCGACAGGATAATCATCGGCATCGACCCCGGAACCAATGTGATGGGCTACGGGATTCTCGGCGTGTATGGCAAGAAGCCTGCGCTGATTGCGATGGGGGTGATTGAGCTGCATAAGTTCGAGGATCATTACATGCGTCTTCATCGCATCTACGAGCGTGTGCTCATGCTCGTAGAGCAATATTTGCCCGACGAGATGGCTATCGAGGCACCTTTCTTCGGAAAGAATGTGCAGTCGATGCTCAAGCTCGGACGTGCGCAAGGGGTGGCTATGGCCGCCGCATTGTCGCGTCAGGTACCGATTACGGAGTATGAGCCGCGAAAAATCAAAATGGCTATCACCGGCACCGGTGCCGCATCCAAAGAGCAGGTGCGGGAAATGCTGCGCCGTATTCTCGTAATCCCCGACGAGTGCATGAATCCCAAACTCGATGCCACCGATGCTCTCGGAGCTGCCTTGTGCCACTTCTATGAATCATCACGCCCCGGCAAGACCGAGAAGTCGTGCAAGTCTTGGAAGGATTTCATCGCCAAGAACCCCGGGCGTGTGAAAAAAGATGGCGGAGCATGACCCATACCCGGTTTCGGATGTTATATAAGAGGATATTATGAAACACCCTCTAAATGTATAACAAAACAAAAAATCATGAAAGAGAAACTTACCATAGCGCTTGTAGCGCACGATAACAGAAAAGCCGATATGGTGGATTGGGTGAAGTATAACGCTGAATATTTGTCGAAACATCATCTTGTGTGCACCGGCACCACCGGCGGACTTATTCAGGAAGCCTTCAATGAACTCGGTATTCCGGCCGAGGTGCAGCGCATGAATTCCGGCCCTATGGGCGGCGACGCCGAAATCGCGGCGATGGTGGTGCGCCATGAGGTTGACCTTGCCGTGTTCCTTATCGACGACCTTAATCCACAGCCTCACGAAGCTGATATCCAGATGCTTTTGCGTCAGTGCCGCCTGCATAACGTTCCTATCGCCTGCAACCGTATCAGCGCCGACCTGATGATTTCAAGCAAACTCTGGGACGACGAGAACTATACCCCCGCCGCGCAGAGCTACGTACATTTTGAACGAGAATAATCACCGTATTATATGAGTAATTCCGATGAAATAAAGCGGATTGAAGAACTCCGGGATTCGCTTCACCGTCATAACTACAACTACTACGTCCTCAACGCTCCCGAAATCAGCGACTATGATTTCGACATGCTTCTCAAGGAACTTGAACGCCTTGAGGCGCTGCACCCCGAATGTGACGACCCCACGTCGCCCACCCGCCGTGTCGGGTCCGACATCAGCAACTCTTTCGAGCAGGTGCCGCACATCTATCCCATGCTCTCGCTTGCCAACACTTATTCGGTCGAGGAAGTGGACCAGTGGGCCGACCGCGTGCGCGATGGCCTTTCGGGGCAGAAGGTGACTGTGGTTGGTGAACTGAAATTTGACGGCACCGGAATATCGCTCATCTACGAACATGGGCGCCTTGTGCGCGCCGTTACCCGTGGCGATGGCGAGAAAGGTGACGATGTCACTGCAAACGTTCGCACCATCCGTTCCATTCCCTTGCGCCTTCATGGCGAGGGCTACCCCGATTTCTTTGAAATCCGAGGCGAGATTGTGTTGCCGTGGGCTTCGTTCGACCGCCTTAATGCCGAGAGGGAGAGCGCCGGAGAAGCGTTGTTTGCCAATCCGCGCAATGCCGCCGCAGGTACATTGAAGCTCCAGAACTCTGCGGAGGTTGCGCGTCGCGGACTCGACGCTTATCTGTATTATCTTCTTGGCGACAACCTGCCTTTCGACAATCATTACGATAACATGATGGCCGCCAGAAGTTGGGGATTTAAGGTGTCCGATGCCATGACCCGGCTTCATGATATTTCCGAGATTGATGCCTACATCCGCCATTGGGACACGGCCCGCAAGGAACTTCCCGTTGCCACCGACGGCCTTGTGCTGAAAGTTGACTCGCTTGTGCAGCAACTCAATCTCGGTTTCACGGCCAAATCGCCCCGTTGGGCTGTGGCATATAAATTCAAGGCCGAGCGGGCGCTTACTCGCCTGCGCTTCGTGTCGTTTGACGTCGGTAGAATGGGTATAATCACACCCGTAGCCAATCTTGAACCGGTGCTCCTGTCGGGTACGGTTGTGAAACGCGCATCGCTGCACAACGCCGACATCATGCGCACTCTCGGCATCCATGAGGGCGACATGCTCTATGTGGAGAAAGGCGGCGAAATCATACCCAAGATTACCGGAGTGGACGTTGATGCCCGACCGGAAGGCGCGCGCCCCGTGGAATTTGTGGCTAATTGCCCGGCCTGCGGCACGCCTTTGGTGCGGGTTGAAGGTGAGGCTGCATGGGTGTGTCCCAATAAATATGGTTGTCCCCCGCAGATTATCGGACGTATCGAGCACTTTGTGGGCCGACGAATGATGAATATCGACGGCATAGGCGAGGAAACCGCCGCACAACTGTATGAGAAAGGCCTTGTGCGTAATATCGCCGACCTCTACGACCTTACTCCCGAAAAACTCCTCGGTCTCGAAGGCTTCGCCCGCAAGAGTGCCGAAAGGGTGGTGGATGGAATCACCGCGAGCAAGGATGTGCCATTTGAAAGGGTCGTGTTTGCCCTGTCGATTCCTTATGTGGGAGAGACAACGGCCAAGAAAATCGCACGTACCGTGCGTTCTCTTGACCGTCTTATGGAGATGCCTGCCGAACAGCTTGAGGCAATCGAAGATGTAGGCCCGCGCATTGCGGCATCCATTGTGGAGTATTTCGCGTCGCCCGTCAACCGCGAGGTGGTTGAGCGACTGAAGCAGGCCGGAATCCGTACCGAGATGCCCGAGCAGGAAAATGCAGGTCCGGTTTCGGATGCGCTGGCAGGGAAATCCGTGGTGATAAGCGGTGTTTTCGCCCGTCATAGCCGCGACGAATACAAAGCCATGATAGAACGGCATGGCGGAAAAAACGTCGGTTCAATCTCGAAAAAGACCGACTTTGTGCTTGCCGGAGAAAACATGGGCCCGGCCAAACTTGAAAAAGCCCGCAGTCTCGGAATACCCATTATTTCCGAAGATGATATCCTGTCAATGACAGGAGAAGAATAATCCCGGCGAAGAAACCTATTGAGAGCCACAGCGGAACAGCATTTCTGCCGTGGCTCTCTTTTTCTGTCTTCTCTTGAGAGGTGACTTCTGCTGAAATTGCTTCCTGAACGGTTTCCTGCGTTTCTCCGCGGATGGCTTCGTTTTCCGCCACACTCGACTTCCCATGCAGCTTTGGAGTGGATATTATAGTGTGCCTTCGTCCGTCGGGGAAGTCATGGATGATGATTAATGCGCTGTCGAGAGACACTTCCGTTCCGGAAAGAATCATACGCGTTATGTCTTGGGCGCTGTATCGGGATATGCTCACGGAATCATTCTGCCTGATTGTGGCGGAAGTGCTTGAATGTGTGCTGCGGCATCCTGTGAGTATGGCTGCCAGAATCGCCGCTTGTATCATAATCCGTCGCATGATGCTACACGTGACTTTCGGAAATGTGACTATACTCCGCCGTGGCGTCGAAACACGGGCAATCCTTTGCCGCGAAATCCCTGTGGGAGTGGATAATGGCTTCGGGATAACGTTTCTTTAACGTGACGAGCAACTGCTCCATGCTTTTACGTTGGGCAGCAGTTCGGGTGTCGGCCGGTTTGCCGTTCACGTCCAGACCTCCGACGTAGGCCACGCCTATGGATACGGAGTTGTGACCCAGGCAATGTGCTCCCGTTTCGTTTTCCGGACGCCCTTTCTCAATGCTGCCGTCGGGCATCACGACATAGTGGTAGCCGATGCAGCGGAAGCCTCGCCGGCGGTGGCAGGCGTCGATGTCGGCCACGGTGATTTTACTTGTTGCCTTGTTGGCGGTGCAGTGCACGATGATTTCTGTGATTTTTCGCATGGTATATGTGTTTTGATTCGATGCAAAATTAGGGTGTTGCTTTGGGCTGTATCGTACCGTTTGAAAAGCGTAGGAAAATTAACATTTCAGCCGCTTTGAACTTCCCGGGGAAAATTTTTGAACATTCGTTTTCACAATTATTGCGTGAACGAATGTTTTTATTTAACTTTGTCATGAATATTCCCGCGGAACTGCAATCCCGCAATTAAGGTACCTGTAATTTTTCAGCAAGAGATGCTTAAAAAGTTTTTTATTTCCCTGCTCGGCACTGTTGCCGGCATCTGGATTTCGTTCGTGCTCATTATTTTCGGAGGCCTGATGCTTATCGGCGTGGCCGGTATGTCGGAAGGAAACACAAGCACGGTCGAGAAAAAATCCATACTCTACATCGACTTGAACGGCTCGGTCGAGGAGCGTTATCAGCCTGCGTCATTCATTGAAATGATTCGCCAGTCTGAAAACAAGATGGCTACGCTTGACGAACTCGTCAACGCCCTCCGACTCGCTGCCGACGACAATAAAATCGAAGGTCTCTACCTCAATTGCAACGGCGTCTCGATGGGTGTTGCCACTCTTCAGGAATTTATGGAC
This sequence comes from uncultured Muribaculaceae bacterium, assembly GCA_910589055.1. Taxonomy (GTDB): domain Bacteria; phylum Bacteroidota; class Bacteroidia; order Bacteroidales; family Muribaculaceae; genus CAG-873. The sequence continues at coordinate 27,000 of CAJURN010000022.1, read as the reverse complement.
GCCTTGCGCGCTTTCAAGGAAAGCGGAAAGTGGGTCTATGCCTATGGCGATAATTTTGCCCAGGGCGACTATATTCTTGCTTCCGTGGCCGACAAAGTATATCTCAATCCTCAGGGCGCATGTGACCTCCACGGTGTTGCATCGCAGATTCCTTTCTTCAAGGGTCTGATGGACAAGTTGGGCGTGAAGATGCAGATTATCAAGGTGGGCAGCTTCAAGAGCGCCGTCGAGCCTTACATCCTCACCGGAATGAGCGAGCCGAGCCGTCTGCAGACTCAGGTATTCGTTGACTCTATCTGGGATTCGATGGCCGGAATCGTTGCCGAAAACCGCGGCTTGGAACTTGACTCTGTGAAGGCGCTTGCATCGCAGATGCTCATGGCACGTCCCGCTTCGGCCGGAGTTAAGGCCGGATTGGTCGACACTCTGATCTACCGCCGCAATTTTGAAGACATGCTCCGCGGTCTCACCGACGTGAAAGAAGGCAAATCGCTCCGTCTCGTAAGCCCCCGTGAATATCTCGCAAGCAATACCTCCGACGTATTATCCGGCAAATCAAGCAAGAAGCACATCGCTGTGCTCTATGCCGTGGGCGATATCGTTGACAGCGGTGAGGGCGGAATCGTTGGCGAAGATATGGTGCCTGAAATAATCTCTCTTGCCGATAACGACAAGGTGAAAGCAATGGTGCTCCGCGTCAATTCCGGCGGTGGCAGCGCTTTCGCTTCCGAACAGATTTGGGAAGCTCTTGAATATTTCAAATCCAAGGGTAAGAAACTCTACGTGTCCATGGGTGACTATGCCGCTTCCGGTGGCTACTATATCTCCTGTGGCGCCGACCGTATTTTCGCCGATGCCACAACGCTCACCGGTTCCATCGGTGTGTTCGGCATGCTTCCCGACTTCTCGGGTCTTGTGACCGACAAGCTCGGTGTCAACTTCGACGTAGTAAGTTCCAACGAGAACGCCGCCTTCCCCAACCTCATGAAGCCCATGACTCCCGTCCAGTATGCAGCCATGCAGGGTAGTGTGGAAGACATCTACGAAACATTTACCGGACGCGTGTCGGATGGTCGCGGAATAAACATCGACGAGGTGAAGAAAATAGCCGAAGGCCGTGTATGGGTCGGAGCATCCGCCCTGCAGCTTGGTCTCGTTGATGAGCTCGGCAGCCTTCAGGACTGCATCGCGTCGCTTGCCGACGAGCTTTCGATGTCGCCCCTCGACATCGTGCAGTATCCCAACGCTGAGGAAGAAATTTGGGAAAAGATTCTCCGCGAATCCGGTTCGCTCACCAAAGTTCAGGAAGCCATGGCTACTCCCGGAATTGATGCCGAGACTCTGAGCTATCTTGAATTTGTGAACCGTCTCCGCCGCATGAACCACATGCAGGCGCGTATGGAAGACATCAAGGTGGAAATCTGATTCTTCCGCTCTCCCTTCCCTCCGTTTCCGGAATCCGCGTTTTTTACAATTGCAGAATTACCCGTCTCGGGTGGCTGCATATCCTTTCCCGGTCTGAATAATGAAATTTAAGAATTTTGTATCCACATGTGTGCTCCTGCCGTGTTCCAAGTTATACGGCATGGCGACTTTCGTGCGGAACAAATTCTTCGACTGGGGAATCCTGAAACAGATTGAATTTGATGTGCCCGTGGTGGTTGTGGGTAACCTCGCCGCCGGAGGAACTGGCAAGACTCCTCATGTCGAGTTCATTGCATCATCGTTCCGTCACAGCCATAAGGTTGCCGTCCTGAGCCGTGGCTACAAGCGCGCGACAAAAGGATTTGTGCTTGCCGGACCTCATTCCACGCCGCGCGATATCGGCGACGAGGCATATCAGATATGGCGCAAATTCCGTGGCGAGGTCGTTGTGGCCGTGTGCGAGGATCGTGTGGCCGGAATACGCCGTCTGCTCGAAATCGACCCCGCGATAAGCCTTGTGATACTTGACGATGCTTTCCAGCACCGCTATGTCAAGCCCAAGGTGTCGATTGTCGTGTCGGAATACAACCGTCCCATCTACCGCGACAAGCTCCTGCCATATGGCCGCCTGCGTGAATCGCGCCGCGGACTCGACCGTGCCGACGTGGTGATTGTGTCGAAATGCCCCGATGCGATGAATCCCCTCGACTATCGTGTGGTTATCAAGGATTACAACCTTTACCCCTACCAGCACCTCTTCTTCTCCAAACTTGCTTATGGCAACCTCACGCCCGTATTCCCTGACGTCGCCACTTCGATGCCCTATCTCGACTGGATGACCGATGCCGACACGGTGCTTGCAGTGGCCGGAATTGGCAATCCTCGACCTTTCGTGCGCTATCTCAAGAGCTTCGACGCCGTGGTTAAGGTGGACGTTTATCCCGACCATCACAACTACACTCGCAAGGACATCGACCATCTTGTCGATCGCTTCAATCATCTGAAAGGGCGTCGGCGCATTATCGTAACCACTGAAAAGGATGCGGTTCGTCTTGCCACCAATCCTTATTTCCCACACGAACTCAAGAGCTCAATCTTCTACCTGCCCGTGGAAGTTGAATTCACAGGTTCAGAACAGCGTCCCGGACTTGACAAGACTCTGCGCAAGCTCATAAAGTAGCGCAGGCGATATCATGAATGACTTTTAAACTCCGGCGATGCCCGGAGCGTTATAACTGACGAATTAAAAAAACACTACTATGCTCGACAAAATTAATCAGACAGCAGATTTTCTCCGCTCCAAGGTGAGCGACATGCCTAAACTGGCAATTATTCTCGGTACCGGACTCGGCAACCTCGTTGACTACATCGAAGACAAGGTTTTCATCCCTTACTCCGAAATCCCCAACTTCCCCGTTTCCACCGTACAGGGCCACAGCGGCAACCTCATCTTCGGTTCGATGGGTGGCAAGCGTGTGATGGCTATGCAGGGTCGTTTCCACTACTACGAAGGATATGACATGAAAACCGTAACCTTCCCCGTGCGCGTGATGAAGGCTCTCGGCGTGGAGACTCTCTTCGTTTCCAACGCAGCCGGCGGCATGAACAAGGAATTCCAGGTTGGCGACGTTATGGTTATCACCGACCACATCAACCTCTTCCCTGAAAATCCTCTCCGTGGCAAGAACTACGAGGAACTCGGCCCGCGTTTCCCCGCCATGACCGAGCCTTATGACCTCCGCCTTGTTGAAATCGCCGACAAGATTGCCGCTGAAAAAGGCATGCGTCTCATGCACGGCGTATATGTAGGCACAACCGGTCCTACATTCGAGACTCCCGCCGAATACGAATACTTCCGCATCATCGGTGGCGATGCCGTAGGCATGTCGACCGTTCCTGAGGTAATCGTTGCAAAACATGCCGGAATGGAAGTGTTCGGTATTTCCGTAATCACCGACCTCGGTGGCAAGGACATCAAGGAAGTGCCCACCCATGAGGAAGTGCAGAAAGCCGCAATCAAGGCTCAGCCTACTGTTGAGGCTCTCATGACCGAAATGGTGGCACGTAGCTGAGAGTTTTTATGACAGAGATATCATCCCTGGGTGAGTTCGGTCTGATTGACCGGCTCACCGATAAACTCGAGGCCGTCAATGAATCCACGAAAAAGTCAGTTGGCGACGACGCGGCCGTGCTTGAGTACAAGGACAAGGAAGTACTTGTAACTACCGACCTGCTGCTTGAGAACGTCCATTTCGACCTCACGTATGTGCCCTTGCAGCATCTTGGCTACAAGGCCGCAGTGGTGAACTTTTCCGACGTGTACGCCATGAACGGCACTCCGAAGCAGATTACTGTGTCGCTCGGAATATCGCGCCGCTTCACCGTGGAACACATCGAGGCGCTATATGCCGGAATCCGTCGTGCCTGCGAGGTCTACGGAGTTGATATCGTCGGAGGCGACACTTGCTCGTCGCATCAGGGACTGGTGATTTCAATCACCTGCATCGGCGAAGGCGAGAAAGACCGCATAGTATATCGCGACGGGGCGCGCGACACCGACCTTATCTGTGTCAGCGGCGACCTCGGCGCGGCATACATGGGGCTTCAGCTTCTCGAGCGTGAGAAAGTGGCGTCAGCCGGACAGAAGGACTTCCAGCCCGATTTCGGCGGCAAGGAGTACATCATCGAACGCCAGCTCAAGCCTGAGGCCCGCCGCGACATTGTGGCTGCCCTGGCCCGTGAAGGCATCAAGCCCACGGCGATGATGGACGTGAGCGACGGACTTTCGTCCGAACTCATCCACATCTGCAAGCAGAGCCACACCGGCTGCCGCATCTACGAGGACCGTATTCCCATCGACTATCAGACCGCAATCATGGCCGAAGAGCTGAACATGAACCTCGTGACTGCCGCACTCAACGGCGGCGAGGACTATGAACTGCTCTTTACCGTGCCTTTGGCCGACCATGAGCGTATCAAGAAAATCGAAGGCGTCAAGGTTATCGGCTACGTAACCAAGGAAGATCTCGGTTGCGCGATGATTACCCGCGACGGTGCCGAGATACCCCTCCGCGCACAAGGCTGGAATCCCCTCAAGGATGAAAAGTAAAACTTAATCTCGCCTACCGCTTGCTCGCAACAGAGAATTTTAGTACTTTTGCACCGCAAAGACAAAATTAGAACATTTATTTATGATAAACCGAAGTTTAATCAGAATCAAGACAATTCAGATTCTATACTCGTATCTGCTTTCCCGTAATGATTTTAAACTTGAATCCGCTCCGGATCCTATCAATGACTCTAAAGACCGGCGGTATGCATATTCGGTTTATCTGAATTTGCTTTTCCTTTTGATGAAACTCTCCGGCGTGTCGCTCCAGCGAGGCGTCGCAGGCGGTGTGACTCCTGTTGTCGACAACCGTGTGAAGTCCAACAAAATCGGACGCGCTATTTTCGACCATCCCACCGTGAAGTCGCTCATGAACCAGAACCGTGATTCGCTCACGCGTCTCGACAGTGTGGTTCAGGAACTTTCCGATGCCATCAAGGCCTCCTCGGCGCTTGCCGATTATCGCAAGAACAAGAATCCCGAGCTTCTTGACGATGTGAATTTCTGGAACATCATCTTCAAGACCGTGGTGCTCAAGAATCCCAAGGTCGAGAAGATTTTCCGCGAGGACCTTTCTTACAGCCATACAGGTTTTGAAATGGCCTTCGATATGCTCGCAGCCACCCTGTCTTCATTCGAGATGAGCCGCAGCACATATCTCAACGCCCGCAAGGCGCTCGGCGACTCGCTCGACAAGGCTTACGAGCTTTATCACGCGCTGCTGGTGCTTCCGGTGCGTCTGACCGAGCTTCAGGCCCGCCGTCTCGACAATGCCAAGCACAAATATCTCCCCACTGCGGAAGACCTCAATCCCGACACTCATTTCATCGACAACATGTTTGTGAAACGTCTTGCCGAAGATGAGGAATTCATGGCGTACTTCTCGGAATTTCCCTCGGCTGACCCTGCCGAATGGCGCGATGCCGATGTGCTTCTCGGTGGACTCATGGACCGCATCATCGAGTCGGAGCTGTACCGCAACTATATGGAAGACCGTCGCGTCGACTATGCCAACGACTGCAAGTTCTGGCGCGATGTGATGCGTCAGATCGTGATTCCTTCCGATGAACTTGCCGAAGCTCTCGAGACCAACTCCGTGTATTGGAACGACGACCTCCAGATTATGGGTACTTTCGCGCTCAAGACCATCAAACGCGCTTCCGTAGCCGACGGTCAGACAGTGCCCTTCCTGCCCAAATTCATGGATGACGACGATGCCACTTTCGGCGCCGAGATTTTCGAGATGGTGGTGCAGAACCGCGAGATGTACCGCTCATACATTGACCGCTTCATCGACACCAGTCAATGGGACACCGACCGTCTTGCCTTCATGGACATCGTAATTATGATGGCCGCCATAGCCGAGCTGCTCGGATTCCCGCAGATTCCCGTGGCCGTGACGCTGAACGAATACATCGAAATCGCCAACGATTACAGCACCCGTCGCAGCGGACAGTTTATCAACGGCGTACTTTACTCCGTAATCAACGCCCTCTCCGAGGAAGGTCTTCTTACGAAGCCGCTGCCCGGAGCAAAGGCATAAACAACACATTTTTTGAATTTTATAACCCTTTAATACAAATACAATGATTCTCCTTCAAGCAGGAGCCGGCGGAAGCCTTGGCTCAATCATCATGATCGTGGCTCTTTTCGCCATCTTCTATTTCTTCATGATTCGTCCCCAGCAGAAGCGTCAGAAAGAAATACAGAAATTCCGTGCAGGACTTGACCGTGGCGACAAGGTTGTTACAGCCGGTGGCATCTACGGAACCATCCGCGACGTAAAGGATACATCCTTCGTAATCGAGATTGCCGACGGCGTGCGTATCCGCGTTGACAAAGGCAGCGTTTATCCCTCTGCCGAAGAAGCCAACCAGGCTAACCAGGGCGAGCAGAAATAAATCTCGTATCTCCCCATATCATGCAGCGGGATTCCCTCCTGAAAAGGGTGTCCCGCTTGCACGCATTATTAAACACCCTCTGAACACCCTATTGAACTCTCCGGTAATATGAAAATTGATTTCAGGCGCCTGACAGAATATTTGCGCAGGGTCGTCCGCACGCGTCGAGGTAAGGATGCCCTGATGTTCCTGCTGTTTGTGGTGATTTCGGCCATACTCTGGTCGGTGATGTCGCTCAACGATGATGTGCAGGCCGACGTGCGTATGCCCCTGAGGATTACCCATGTGCCTGATTCGGTCACTCTCATATCGCCCGGACCCGAAAACCTGAGCGTCAGCCTTACCGCCCGCGGAACCCAGTTGCTCAAACTCTCGTGGGGCGACGTGCCTACGGTGGATGTCGACTTCCGCCAGTACCGCAACGGCTCGAACCTCTTCCTCACCAATGCCGACTTGAAGTCGCTCGCCCGCTCGGCCTCGGGAGGTTCGCAGGTGTCGCTTGTTTATCCCGACTCTCTCAATCTGCCGTTCACGACCCATCCGGGCTACGTCATGCCTATTGTGGTGGATTATAAGGTGACTGCCGGACCGCAGGCTGCTTTGGTCGGTCGTCCCAAGTTGTCGTGCGACACCGTGAGGATGTTCCTTGCCTCAAACCGCCGCATCCCGTCCAATCTCGAATCAGTGGCGACTGAGCCTATCAGAATAACCAGCCTTGACAAGACCACCACCGAGAAAGTAAGGCTGATTGCTCCTAACGGCTCGCGTCTGATTCCCGACAGTGTGGATGTGACGTTCACCGTGGAGCCGCTTATCATGAAGTCGCGAAAAGTCGTCATCGAGCCTGTCAACGTTCCTGACGGTGTGCGCCTGATTACATTCCCGTCGCAGATCGAGGTGTTCTATATGGTGCCCATGAGCGCATATGCCGACAGTCATCCGCAGTTCCGCGTGCTCGCCGATTATCGCCGCATCAACCGCAATGCGCCCACACGGAATATGCGTCTGCGCCTTATCGACGTGCCCGAATCGCTCCAGAATGTTCATCTTTCGGCTGACAGTGCCGAGTATATCATCCAGAAATAAATCATTGTTGAAATGAAACTGATATGTATTTCCGGCGGTATCGGCTCCGGGAAATCGGTTGTCAGCCGGGTTCTACGCTGCATGGGCTATGAGGTGTTTGACTGCGATTCGGAAGCGAAAAAAATAATGGATTCCGATACGGGGATTCATCGCCGCCTGTGCGAGGAAATACATGCCGGAGCCGTGCAGGACGGGATTGTGCGCAGGGATGTGATTTCTTCCGTGGTATTTTCGGATTCGTACAAGCTGGAACGTCTCAACGCCATTGTACATTCTGCCGTCAGGGCCGAGTTGTTGGCGCGGGTGGAGCTGCATAAGGCTATGACACCGTGCTTGCCGATGTTTGTGGAGACGGCAATTCTGTATCAGAGCGGACTCAATGAGATTGTCGATGCCGAGTGGGAGGTTACGGCGCCGGAAGCCGTGCGCGTGGATCGCGTGATGGCACGAAACGGACTTTCACGCGAGCAAGTGCTCGCCCGCATTGAGTCGCAGCGCTTTATCCCTTCGGAGGCGGCTCGTCGCCCCGTCCGGAGCGTAATCATAAACGACGGCCTCACCCCGATACTTCCCCGTATTGTCGAATTACTCGACGAAAACTGAAATATTTTCCATGTTCCTTGTTGTTGCAACATTTTTTGTGCTAAATTTGCGACAATCAACCTCTTACATGGAAAAACTATGATAAATTTTACTCCTTTAAAATTTACTAAATCTCTGAAATCCAGAAGATTTATTGTCGCTTTATGTGCAGCGTCGATATGCGCTCCTATGCTTGTCGCCGCTGACGAAACAACGTATTACACCACTTCGGATGCTAATTTTTCCTATAAAGTTACTTCCGTTTACTATTCCAGTACAAAAAAGACATCTACCTGGGCTGCAATAACTGAAGTCAAATCTATTAGCAGTAATGTAGATATTCCAACAAAAGTATCATATAAAGATAAATACGGAGCATCCAAGACTACCGATGTTCAGTTTATTAATGAACGTCTCTTTTCAGACTACGATGAAATAAGGACCGTTAATATTCAAGCCCCTATCTCGAGTACTGGATGTTCCTTCTGGAACTGCACGAATCTTGAGACAGTTACTCTGAGTTCGCCTGTTGCGGTTACTGTTTTTCATCTTACCGGCAAGTCTTTTCAGAAGTGTGATGCGCTTAAGGAATTTGTTGTTGAAAATAATACGGCACAGAATTATAGCTGTAATCATGGTTATCTTGCCTTTGATTATAGTGAACATTCCCTGATTTCATTTCCTCCGGCTTCTCCCGAAACGTTAATTACCGTTCAGTCTGATATTAGAAAAGTCGATGACTACGCTTTCCTTGCACCTGTCAATCTGAAAGAAATCAAGGTTGATGAAAACAACAGTTATCTTACCGCTCACGAAGGCAGTCTTTATTCCACGACAAACTCGACATATGGCCTTATATTTGTTCCCAATATCGCATCAGGAGAATACACTCTCCCCGCAAGTGTCACAACCGTATCGCCATGTGCCTTCACGGCACCGACTTTGAAATCTATCAAAGCCGACGCTGCAAATCAGAACTTCACTGCTGAAGGTGGCGTGTTATATAGCAAGGATAAGACATACCTTCAGGGCTACCCCGGTGGTTCCGCAGCCACTACTTACGTCATCCCTGAAACTGTACGTCAAGTAAATCCTCTTGTTTTTTACAGCGCAAAGAATCTGAAGACGATTATTGATTCATCTACTGCAAACATAAGCGAGGCATTGAGGTATCTTGACGATGAGACAATCGTATACACTAATCAGGAGTCGGTGCAAAAATATCGTGAAATACATGCAAATACCTATTCTACGATTCAGTTGACTGATGAAGTTGTCAATACCGCTTCAATTTCAGGAAAACTTGTATTGCCGCAAGGTCTTGCATTAGACAAAGCGACCTTATATGAGGGCTCGTATTATGACCTTGGAAATGTTGTGGCGGATGTAACACCTGACGCTTCAGGAAACTTCAAGGTGGGCAATCTCCTTCCCCAAAAAACGTATACACTTGATGTGAAAGCCCGTACGGCGGACGGCACAATTGTTCCGGCCAGATATATATTCGACACAAAGGCAATCGGTGTTGAACTTACAGGCAAGACTCAGACTTCATTGTCCTTTGCTTTTGATTTAGGTGATTTCAAGGCCTATTCCGAACTGGTGATGAGCGTTGCGTACACCGACACAAGATATCAAATCTCGGGTAATAAACTTCAGATTAAAAATCTTGCTCCGGGAGTTTACCGTCTTGGCGTCCTATATAAGGTAAATGAACAATATGGCTACGGTTCAGAGTATGCAAATTATGAGACGGAACTCCTCAATCCCGGACTTGTGGTGCTTGAAACCGGGCCTACTACCATAGACGTAAACGGCCGTTGGGTAGAGGGAGATGCCAAGATAGAAGGTTTCTGGTACACCCTCAACGGTAAAAAGGTGGAAAACACCGCAATGCTGAAAGACCGTCTTACTGGTCTCGACCCCGAGACCGATTACAAGGTTAATCTTGTTGTGAAATGTGCCGGAAAGGAATATGCCGGAACAGTAAAGAGCGCACGCACCGGAATCCTTAATTTCGAGACTCTGCCCGCCGAGGCAACCTCAAACAACTGCGCGCTCATCGCGGCTTCGACAAATATTCAGGACGAAGAAACCGGTACCGGCTTTGAATGGCGCCGTTACGACGCACCGTCGACCATGCCATCATCATCGGTGGTTTGTCCTGCTTACAATGGCTATCTCGCAGGCAAGCTAAATGGTCTGAGCGCATCAACCTACTATAACTATCGTCCTTACTACAAGAGCAATTCCGGCAACATGTACTACGGCGAATGGATTACTTTCATCACCGCCGACGCATATGTGTACTTTGAGCCTGTTGTCTACACCTTTACTCCCCGTATCGGCGACGGAATCGTTGATCTCGTGGGCTATGCTCTCGCAGGCTCAGACAAGGTGACTTCACAGGGCTTCGAATATTGGATGGTAAGCGCTCCTGCATCAGTGACTTCACGTGCGGGCGACGCTCCAGTCGTTGTTACCGCAACCGGAACCGATATGAACGTGCGCCTGACCGGACTCGTTGCCGGCGCAACATATCGCGCCCGTGCTTTCGCCAAAACCGATGCAGACACAACTTACGGCAGCGAGGTCGAGTTTGAAGCTCCCGCTTTCAGCGGCGTGGAAAATGTGATGGTTGGCGAAGCTGAAATCATGGGCTACTACAACCTTCAGGGCCGTTTCTCCGACAAGCCCTGGCGCGGAATCAACGTCGTTGTCTACTCTGACGGCACTGTCCGCAAAGTGAGCATGTAAGGCCTGAGTAGGCCGCGTTTAGCGGTTATACAAAAAATAAGACTTGTAAGCAAATTTGGCTTACAAGTCTTATTTTTTGTATGTTACTCTCCGGGTCAGAACTCCAGCGGGAGGTCGAAGCGGTCGGCGTCGCGGCTCACGGGGAAGCGTTCGCGCCACTCCTCGAGAGTGTGTTTGCTCAGGATGGCGTAGATAAATGGAGAGTTGACGTATTTCTCGCCTATCGGCTTGCCCATGGAATCGAAGATGTACGACAGGTCGTTGTACACGCCGTAAGTGTCTTCGCCGGAGCGGTTGGCGCCAACAACTACGGCCTGGTTCTCGATTGCGCGTGCGATGAGCAGATGTTTCCAGGCATATGCGCGAGCCTTGGGCCAGTTGGCCGGAACCACGAGCACGTCATATTCATTTGCCATGCTGCGGCACCATACGGGAAAACGGAGGTCGTAGCACACGATGAGGGCGATGTTCCAGCCTCGGAAGCGGATTATCGGTTTGGCCGTGAATCCCTGGCCCATGGAAGTGCTTTCGGCGCTTAGCGAGAAAAGATGTCGCTTGTCGTAGAATGTCTCGTCGCCCGACGGTTCTATAAAGAATCCACGGTTATATACCTTGTGGGCCGTCCGGGCGAGATAGCTTCCGGCGATGGCTATGTTGTAATGTGCCGCCCATGCTTTGAGAGTGTCAACGGTGTGGCCGGTGATGGTTTCGGCTGCATCCTGAAGCACCTGTGGGTCGCTGCTGAATCCGGTCGTGAAAAGTTCCGGAAGCACTACAAGGTCGGTGTCCGGCTCAAGATGCCGGAGGGAGTCGCCTACGGCCGCGAGATTTTTGTCGCGGTCGAACCACGCGATGTCAAGCGGAAGAACGGCGATTTTGAGATTTTTGTCAATAGCCATAATCGGGTGTGGGTATGAATCAGTCGGTGCAGAAATTTTCGGGGTATTTGCCTTTGAAATCCCGGTAGTAATCCTTGATTTTCCTCATGTCGGCTTCGGTGTCGCCGGTAGGAATGAATTCGCGGGTGATGGTGACTTCCTTCTTCGAGAAGTCGATTGCTCCGAGCACGATGTGTGCGCCGGATTCTTCGGCGATGTGCAGGAAGCCCGTGTGCCACTTTTCCTGGCGCGAGCGTGTGCCCTCGGGGGTGATTGCGAGCACGAGCCGTGAGGATTCGTTGAATTTCTTTACTATCGCTTCCACGAGCGAGCCGCCTTTTCGGCGACGCGGTACAGGAATACCTCCTATGCCGAGGAAGAAATATTTCATCGGCCAGAAAAACCATGTATCCTTCATCAGGAATCCGGCTTTGCGGCCTACGGATGCGTAGGCGAGCTTACCGATTACAAAGTCCCAGTTGCTCGTATGTGGCGCTACGCATATGATACATTTGGCGTAGTCGGGGACAGTAATGTCCACCGACCAGCCGAATGTTTTCAATATAAGTCCTGCCAGGTTCATTTGGCGGCTTCTTTCATTTCCTTGCGGGCTTCAGCGGGCATTGCGGCGTTCATCTCGGCCACGATTTTGCACACGGCTTCGTTGAATTCCTTTGTGAGAGCCTTGTAAGCTGCGCGGGCCGACTTTTCGGACTTGTCAACGGCCACGGATGCCTTGGCGAGGGTGTCGCACTGGAGCTCGGCGATTTCACCTACGATAGTGCCTACGGTCTTGCTGTCGACGCCTTCGAAGCAGTGGTATGCGGTGATGATTTCAGCGGCGAGGTCTCCGCATACGGTGCGGATGTACTTTTTGAGGTCACGTTTGTTTGCCATGTTGTTTTCTTTTTTTATGGTTGAAAAATTGGATTTATGCAGTTGTCGACACGAGTACTTTTTTCAGCGCCGGAAGTGTCGGGGCAAGCTGGATGGAGTTGCGTGTCGGGTTCATGAAGCGGGTGAGTTGCACAGGGAGTTCTACCGCACGGCCTGTGATGCGGGTCATGGCATCAAGGGACTTGGCCGGATGTCCGGTGGCGAATATCACTGCGGGAGCCGTGTCGCTCATGCGGTGGTCGGCGGCAAGGCAGGCTGCGCCTGTGTGGGGGTCGGGCAGGAATCCGTAACGCGATACGTAGCCGTTGACGGCGTCGGCTATGCCGGTGTCGGTGACGGGGCACACCTCGATTTCTTTTTTCATCGCCTCGATGTCGCCGCCGTAGAGGTGAAGCAAGCGGGGCAGGTTGGAGGCTTTAGTCATGTTGATGGACGGAGCCGATGTTAGAGGCTTGAAGTCGGTGAAACTTACATCAGTGCCTGTGACTGCACACAGTTCGTTTCTAACTCCGCAGGCGGCCACGATTCGTCCCATCGGCAGGCCACAGCGTTTTGCCATCACAGCTGCCACAACGTTGCTGAGGTTCCCGGCCGGAATGAAATAGTCGGCGGTATCGGCGGCGGGGACACCGGCCTGACGCATGCGGGCATAGGCCTGAAAGAAGAACACCACCTGCGGCAGAAGTCTGGCTACATTGATCGACCCTGCGCCTGTGAGGTTGAGCGATTCGGCGAGGGTGCGGTCGGCGATGGCGTTGCGCACCAGCGAAGTGCAGTCGTCTACCGATCCGCCAACTTCAAGGGCGTGGATGTTACCGCCGGGCGATGTGAGCTGCGCTTCCTGAAGGCGCGAGAGTGCGCCCTTGGGAAAGAGCACATGCACCGAAGTGCCCTCGATGTTGCGGAATCCGCTCACGGTGGCAGCTCCGGTGTTGCCGGATGTTGCCACAAGCACGTGGCGCTTGCGTCCGCTGCCCGAGTCGAGCGCACGCAGCAACCGGGCCATGAATCTTGCGCCGAAGTCCTTGAATGTCAGCGTAGGTCCATGATATAATTCGAGAATATGACGACCGTCGGAGAGATTCCGCAGCGGTGCCGCGAATGAGAATGTCTCGTCGGTGATTTTTTTGAGCTCGGACGGAGCGATGTCTTCGCCGAAGAAAAGCGACATCACCACGTAGGCGATTTCGCGGAGGTTCATTTCCTCTATGTTGTTGAAAAACGCGCGAGGTATGGCGGGAATATTTTCGGGGAGGAAAAGTCCTCCTTCGCAGGTGATACATTTGCCGACGGCCTCGGCCAGAGGAACGGTATTATGAGGGTTATGTGTACTTATATAACGCATCAATTGGGGCAGATGATTGTTCTTTTGCAAACATAACAAAAATTCCCCGGAATCGGTGCGTCAAAAAGTCGAAAAATCACCTCCGGCCTCGCTTTTTTCACACTTTTTCAGAACATCCCCTGCATGGCGCGTCTTACTTCGGAGCGGATTGAGTCAGGATTGACAGCCGTAGTGTCCCGGCGCATGGCCGGAGCCTGTCTTGCAGGTGAAGGAATATCCGGAATTTCAATGTGTACTGTATCCGGATTTATTGCCGGAGGGTCTATTGCAGTCGGCTCCCCGGGGTAGAGTGGTGGAGTCTTCGCAACGGTATCTGGCTGAGTACTTGCTCCCGATGACAGAAGTTCGTCGAGATTTATTTCTTCCACGGATGCGGGCGCAGCCGGGACGGGAGGTGTCGCCGGGATTGTTGGGGCAGTCGGAGCCGGAAGTTCGGATTTCACGGATTTCCGGTTCTTAACCTTGCGGCCTGTGGCGGCGAGTGTGAGTCCGTTGATGCGTCCGGCCGAATGGAAATGGGTGTCGTAATATGTCTCCGAAAGGCTGCTGATAATAACTCCGCGCGACGACGAAGCGTGTATCACCTGGTTTTCTCCGATATATATGCCCACATGGCTCACTTTCGAGCCGCCGCGTTTCGAGGCGAAAAAAACGAGGTCGCCCGGCTCAAGCAGGCGGCGGTCTATTATCATGCAGTACTCCTGCTGTTTGGCTGAGTTGCGGGGAATCTTTACTTCGGCCACCTTCTCAATCACGGTCATTGTCATTCCCGAGCAGTCGGTTCCTTTGCCACGGGTCAGTCCGCCGTAGACGTATGGCGTCCCGAGCCATTTCCGGGCTTCCTGCACAATCTTGTGACCGAGCCGGTCGTCAACCGACATCTCCGGTGGCAGCTTCTTCACAGGCTTTGAGGGAACGACGGTGGCCGAGGAAGAGGACGGAGTTTTGGAAGCCGCCTTTTTCGACGAGCCGCAGCCCCCCGTGGTAACAGCCACCAGCCCCACCAAGCACACCACAAGAATATGTAATATCCGTTTTGTCACTCTACAAAGATAGTATATTAACTTCGATTAATGCAATTTTACATGCTTAAACTGACAATTTTTCAGCTTTCGGGCATGTCATGGCGGCGTTGTGTGCGAATAAGAGTTAAAGCGCCGCATGTTTGGTAAAAAAAAGATAACAACCGGCGTCAGCGTGTCAGTTGATTTAAACCAAGCGCTATATTTGCAGTCATAAGAACGTAAGTAAATAAAATTAACTACAATCTTTAACACTTGAACATCAACCAATCACATTTTCAATTCCCTATGAAACAGATATTGATAGCGGCCCTGCCCCTACTGGCACTAAGCGTGGCCGCATGCACCGACAGTACGGCTCAGGTTCAGGATGCTGATGACGCTTCCTCCGCCGTTTCTGTAACCCGCTCGGCTCTTGCGCCGGGACGTTTCATCTCCCAGGACGATTTCACACGTGCCGCCGAGGAGACTGTCAACGGCGTTGTCAGTGTGAAGAGCTATGTCACTCCACGTCAGGCTCAGCGTGGCGGATATTCCGACGAGGAATATTTCATGGATCCTTTTGAATTTTTCTTCGGAACACCCCGCCGCCGTCAGCAGCCCCGTCAGCAACAGCAGCAGCCTCGTGAAGAAGCCAAGCCCCGTCAGATAGGACTCGGCTCGGGCGTAATCATAAGCGAGGACGGATATATCGTGACTAACAACCACGTGATTGCCGATGCCGAGCGTCTTGAAGTGACATTGAACGACAACCGCAACTTCGAGGCAACTGTTATCGGCGCCGACCCTACCACCGACCTTGCCCTTATAAAGATTGAAGCACCCAAAGGCGCGCTCCATGTGATTCCGATGGGTGATTCCGAGAATCTCAAACTCGGTGAATGGGTACTTGCAGTCGGCAATCCGTTCGGTTTCACATCCTCCGTGACTTCCGGAATTGTCAGTGCCAAGGCTCGTAATATCTCCTCGGCCACCGGCAGCCGTCCGTCGGGAGGTATCGAATCGTATATCCAGACCGATGCCGCCGTCAACAGCGGAAACTCCGGCGGTGCGCTTGTCAATCTCAAAGGCGAGCTTGTGGGCATCAACACGGCCATCTACTCCAAGACCGGCACCTATGCCGGATGCTCATTCGCTATCCCGACTTCGATTGTAAAGAAGGTTGTTGCCGACCTCAACAGCTATGGTACGGTTCAGCGTGCTTATCTAGGCATTTCTTTCCGCGAGCTCACGCCTGAACTTGTTGCCGAAGAGAATATCAAAGGCGTTACCAAGGGCATCCGTGTCGAGGAAGTTGTCGACCGCAGTGCAGCCAAGGAAGGCGGTCTCAAACAGGGAGATATCATTGTCGAACTCAACAGCATCCCCGTAGGATCAACAGCCGAATTGCAGGAAACCATCACCCGTTTCAGTCCCGGCGACCGAGTTGAAGTAGTGTTCTACCGCGACGGCAAGAAGATGAAAACCACTGTGACAATGCGCAACAGCCAGGGCAAGACCGGAATCACCAAGGCAAACTCATCCGATTCGCTCGGAGCAACCCTTGCCGAGGTTGGCGAGGACACATGCCGCCGTCTCGAAATCAGCGGAGGCGTGGCAGTGACAGAAGTTGAAGACGGCGGCCGTTTCGGCGAAGCCGGAATCCGTGACGGATTCATCATCCTGTCCATCAATAATGTGCGTGTCACCAAGCCCGAAGACGTAAAGACAATCTATAAGAATATTCTCAATGGATCCGATCGCGACAAGGTAATGTTCATCACCGGCATCTACCCCTCCGGCAAAGTCGATTACTACGCTGTAAAGCTCACCGACTGATCCATCCCCGTTCATTCTCCTCTCTATCGGAAAAATCCGGCTCAGGCATGAGTCGGATTTTTTTTAAGGTGTCAATATGACAATTTGACCAATTGTCGAAAAAATGATTTTTAGTCAGCTTATCTGGCTCCAGTCAATGGTGCGGCGGGCGATTTCGCGGATTGTGCGGGCGAGAAGGGTGTTTTCGGGGCGGCTCAGGTCGGGGTCGGATGCAAGCAGAGTCTCGGCGGCACGTCGTGCGGCTCCGATTATCTGCCCGTCGGTGGCAAGGTTGGCTATGTGCAGCTCGAAAGGCATGCCGCTCTGCATTGTGCCTTCGATGTCGCCGGGTCCGCGGAACTGCATGTCGGCCTCGGCAATGACGAAGCCGTCGGTGGTGGAGGTCATCACGTCGAGACGCTGCCGCGTTTCCTTGGCAATCTTGTATTTCGACATGAGTATGCAGTAGCTCTTGTCGGCACCGCGCCCAACGCGCCCGCGCAACTGATGCAGCTGCGACAGGCCGAAGCGTTCGGCGTTCTCTATAATCATCGTTGTGGCGTTGGGCACGTTTACGCCCACTTCAATTACGGTGGTAGCTACCATGATGGCGGCTTTTCCGGAGGCGAACAACTCCATCTGATGGTCCTTCTCGGCAGGTTTCATCTTGCCGTGAACGAAGGCCACGCGGTAGTCGCGGAACGTTTCGCATATGCTTTCATAGCCTTCCTCGAGGCTTTTCAGGTCGAGCTTCTCGTTTTCTTCGATGAGCGGGTACACGAAATATACCTGATGTCCGGCGCGGAGCTGACGCCCAACGGCCTGATACACGCGAAAGCGCTGTTCGTCGAAGCGCAACAATGTTTCCACCGGTTTTCGTCCCGGAGGAAGTTCGTCGATTACCGACACGTCGAGGTCGCCGTAGACGGTCATGGCAAGCGTGCGGGGGATGGGAGTGGCCGTCATCACGAGCACATGCGGCGGTATATCGTTCTTGGCCCACAGGCGTGCGCGCTGTGCCACGCCGAAGCGGTGCTGTTCGTCGATTACCACAAATCCGAGGTTGCGGAACTGCACCGTGTCCTCAATCACTGCGTGTGTGCCCACGAGCAGATGCAGGGTGCCTTCGGTGAGTTGGCGGTGGATTTCGGCGCGTTCCTTGGCGCGCGTGGAGCCGGTGAGAAGTTTCACGTTAAGACCTATCTTTGCGGCAAGGTCGCGTATGGTCTGGTAATGCTGGGTGGCAAGAATTTCCGTCGGTGCCATCAGGCATGCCTGATATCCGTTGTCGATGGCGAGCAGCATGCACATGAGCGCCACAAGGGTCTTGCCGCAGCCGACGTCGCCCTGCACAAGGCGGTTCATCTGCCGGTTGCCCATAATGTCGGCTCTGATTTCCTTGATTACGCGCTTCTGTGCGCCCGTAAGCTCGAATGGCAGACATTCCTTGTAGAAGGTGTTGAACCAATAGCCCACACGCGGCATCGGATGTCCGGCAATCTGAGCCTTTCGTTTCTGCGAGCGCATCAGAATGTCGGTCTGAATATAGAAGAGCTCCTCGAATTTCAGTCGGAAACGTGCCTGCTGAAGTGTCTGAGGGTCGGGTGGAAGATGGATGGCGCGTATTGCCGCGTCAAGCGGCATGAGTCCCTGCGAACGCACTACCTCGGCTGGCAAGGTGTCGGAAAATGGAGTGGTGCGGGATGTGAGCAGGTTCTGGATTGCCGTAAAAATCTGTCGTGAACCGAAATTGCGTTGGCGCAGACGCTCGGTGAGCGGATACACTCCGCGCATGCCTTGCGTGGCCGCGGCTGAATCGGGCGAATCCACCTCGGGGTGGGTCATCTGCAGGCGTCCGTTGAACGTTCCCGGTTTCCCAAACAGGATGTATTCCTTCTGCGGCGACAGGCTTGAACGGATATTCTTGATTCCGCGGAACCATGTCACCTCCATCGTGGCCGTACCGTCGGAAAAAAGCCCGACAAGGCGCATCTTCGCCCCCTCGCCAAGGGTGTTGAACGATACGAAGCGTCCTTTTACCTGAAGGTAGGGCAATTCTTGTCCTGCACTGAGGAGGCTGCGGATGGAATAGATTTTCGAGCGGTCGACGTAGCTTGTGGGGTAGTGGTGCAGCAGGTCATACGCCGAGCGCAGGCCGAGTTCTTTCTGGAGTAATTCGGCTCGTGCGGGACCTATGCCCTTTATGAATTTTATGTCAAAGTTGCGCAGACTAAGCATCGGCTTCAGGATTGTCGGCGCGGAGATAAACCTCGGCCACGGCAAGGTCGAGGGGGTGGGTTATCTTGATGTTGCGGACGTCGCCTGCGGTCAGTGCGACGCATGAGGGCCTGAGAGCTTCCGCCACGGAAGCGTCGTCGGTGAATTTTTCGAATCCGGCTTCGAGAGCCATGCTGTATGCGGCTTTGAGCAGTGATGCCTTGAAGGCCTGAGGTGTCTGCACGCGGAAATATTTGCTGCGGTCGACGGTCTCGGAACCGGTCGGGGTTACGCGCCTGATTGTGTCGGTCTCGACAATTGCCGGAACGGCTGCCTCGCCTGCGTCGAGCGCTACGAAAAGTCCTGATATTAGTTTTCCGGACACGACAGGGCGTGCGCCGTCATGTACCATCACCACGGAATCGTCTTCCGGGTCGAGGGCGCGAATAGCGTTGTAGACCGATTCGGCACGGCTTGCGCCGCCATATACGGTCTGCGGCATGTCTCCATGGCCGTGGGTGGCCCACAGGTCGGTCCAGAGACGTTCGTAGTCGGGGTTGATTGCCACGGCTATTTCGGCCTCGGGTAGCAGGCGACGGAACGCTTCAATCGTATGAACCAGCACCGGTCGTCCCATAAGCATGGTATACTGCTTGGGCAGCGGGGCGCCGAAACGCATCCCGCTGCCTGCAGCTACAATAATAACGTATGTCTTGCCCTGTCGGCTTACCATGCGAAGATGGGATATTTATCCATGGTAGCGTTCACCTTGGCCTTTACGGCGGCGATGGTGGCAGGGTTGTCGGTGTCGGACAGTACGGTGTCGATCATTTCCACGATTTCACCCATGAGGTCTTCCTTCACGCCGCGGGTTGTGATGGCCGGGGTGCCGAGACGGATACCGGAGGTCTGGAAAGGCGAACGGCTGTCGAAGGGCACCATGTTCTTGTTGGCAGTGATGTCAGCTTCCACGAGCACGCGTTCGGCCACCTTACCGGTGAGTTCGGGGAATTTTGTGCGGAGGTCAACGAGGATGCAGTGGTTGTCGGTACCGCCGGAAACAATCTTATAACCTTTGTCGACAAGTGCTTGAGCCATTACGCGGGCGTTGGCCTGCACCTGCTTCTGATATTCGGTGAAAGAGGGCTTCAGAGCTTCGCCGAACGCTACGGCCTTGGCTGCGATTACATGCTCGAGCGGTCCACCCTGTACGCCGGGGAAAACTGCCGAGTCGAGCAGCTGCGACATCATGCGCGGTTCGCCCTTGGGGCTTTTCTTTCCCCAGGGGTTCACGAAGTCCTTGCCCATGAGGATAATGCCGCCGCGCGGGCCGCGGAGGGTCTTGTGGGTTGTCGAGGTTACGATGTGGGCATATTTGAGAGGATTCTCGAGAAGTCCGGCGGCGATGAGTCCGGCGGGGTGAGCCATGTCCACCATGAAAATGGCACCGATTTCGTCGGCTACCTTACGCATGCGTGCATAGTCCCATTCGCGGCTGTAAGCGCTTGCTCCGCCGATAATCAGTTTGGGACGTTCGCGGCGGCAAACTTCCTCGAAGGCGTCGTAGTCGACACGTCCTGTCTCGGCGTCAACGTTGTATTCGAGTGCCTGGAACATGAGTCCCGAGAAGTTTACGGGGCTTCCGTGCGAGAGGTGTCCGCCGTGGGATAGGTTCAGACCGATGAATTTGTCACCGGCGTTAAGGCAGGCCATGAACACAGCCATATTAGCCTGTGCGCCTGAGTGGGGCTGAACGTTGGCATATTCTGCACCGAAGAGTTCCTTCACGCGGTCGATGGCGAGTTGTTCCACCTGGTCCACCACCTGACATCCGCCATAGTAGCGGCGTCCGGGATAGCCTTCGGCATACTTGTTAGTCAGACATGAGCCCATGGCTCGCATTACGTCGTCGCTGACATAATTTTCGGAGGCAATAAGTTCGATGCCTTCTTTCTGGCGGCGATGTTCGCGCTCGATAAGTTCAAATACGGCTGAATCCATTACAATATATTAAGGGGTTGCTAATGTTTCGATGAGTTTATTTCTTTTTCTTTACAGAGAAGCCGAAGTGGCCCAGGTAGTCGCCGAGGGCGTGATATGCACCGTGGCTGTAAGCCATCAGTCCGGCCTTCTCGAGGCAGAAACGACCTGTTTCGGGGTCGATGTATCTCTCGTCGGCCAGTACGTCCACGACTTCGGCAATTATCATGTCGTGGCTCCCGAGTGCGGTCACGGATTTAACGCGACATTCTATTGAGATGGGCGACTCGGCAATAGAAGGGCAGCGGCATCCTACGCCGGGAACAGGCGTAAGTCCGGTTTCTTTCCACTTGTCGCAGTCGCGTCCCGAACGTACCCCGCAGAAGTCGGTGGCGCGTGCCATCGCCGCGGTGGTGAGGTTGACGGTAAATTCCATCTCACGCATTATTATGCCGTAGGAGTGGCGCTCGGGGCGTACCGAGATATAGAGCATGGCCGGATTGGTGCACACGGTACCGGTCCAGGCAATGGTGATGAGGTTGCTTTCCTCCATTGTGCCGCAACTCACAATCACTGCCGGAAGAGGGTAGACGAGTGTGCCCGGTTTCCAGACCTGCTTCATCACACAATCTGGGCTTTCTTGCCTTTGACGGCGTGGTTGCAGTAGTGGCAGCGCAGAGTCACGTCGCCGTCGTCGGTGCGTTCGGTCACGATAAAGCGTGTGTGCATCGGCTCATTGTTGGTGATACACTTGGGGTTGGCGCAGCGCACGATTCCCGACAGCACATCCGGGAGCTGGACACGGCGCTTCGAGGCCACCTCGAAGTTGCGGATGGTGTTCACGACCGCGGTCGGAGCGATGATGGCGATTCGGTTGAGGATGTCCTCGCTGAATTCTGTGTCGGCCACCTTGATGATGCCTTTGCGGCCGAGTTTTTTGCTCTCGAGGTTGTAGCCTATGGTAACGTTGGTGTCAAGGTTTTCGAGTCCGAGGATTCTCACGGCGTCGAAAAGCGCTGCCGACGGGATGTGGTCTATTACGGTGCCGTTGCGCAGGGCGGCCACGGCGAGTTCTTTCTTTTCCATGTCTTGAATTGAAAAAAGTGTGTTTGACTGTGTCGGTGAGGCATCAGGCTTTGTCGGCCGACGGGATTTCTATTCCAAGTGCGGTTGTGATGATGGCCTGGCGGGCGAAAACGCCGTTGCGGGCCTGCTCGAAGTAGTATGCCTTGGGGTTGTCGTCCACGTCGATGTCGATTTCATTGACACGCGGCAGCGGATGCAGGATTTTCAGATTCGGCTTTGAGTCGGCGAGCATGGCGTTGCGCAGGTTGTAGAGGTTCTTCACCTTTTCATACTCCATCACGTCGGAGAAGCGCTCACGCTGTACGCGCGTCATATATATGATGTCGCTCGAGTTGATTACCTCGGGTGAGAAATCGGTGTGCTCGGTGTATTTTATTCCGTTCGCGTCGCAGAAGTCGCGGTACTCCTTGGGCATCCTCAGCTCGTCGCAAGCCACGAAGCGGAATGTGGGGTTGAAGTACTGCATCGCCATGAGCAGCGAGTGCACGGTGCGTCCGTATTTCAGGTCGCCCACCATGGTGATGGTGAGATTTTCGAGTGTCCCCTGAGTCTTGAGGATGGAGTAGAGGTCGAGCATCGTCTGCGACGGATGCTGGTTGGCTCCGTCTCCGGCATTGATGACTGGCACGTCGGTCACTTCTGTGGCATATCGGGCGGCGCCTTCAAGGTGGTGGCGCATTACGATGAGGTCGACGTAGTTCGACACCATTTTTATCGTGTCCTTCAGAGTCTCGCCTTTGGATGTGCTCGAGGTGGATGCGTCGGAGAATCCGATTACACGTCCGCCGAGGCGGTTAACGGCAGTTTCAAAACTAAGGCGAGTTCGTGTTGACGGCTCGAAAAAGAGCGTCGCTACGACTCGCCCGTTCAAAAGGTCGCTCGAGGGATGTTCCTCAAAGTATTTTGCCCGCTCCAATAGGTCGAGCATCTGCTGTTTGGAGATGTCTGCGATTGAGACAAGACTGCTGGTGTTCATTGCCGAAGTCTTTTTTGGGGGATAAATTTTTGAATGCACAAATTTACAACTTTTTCATGAATTACATACCGCGTCGCAACGAATTTCGACAAAAATCTTATCCCTCATGTAATAATACGCCGCCTTGCGCGTCTTTTATATCGTATAGTAGTATTTATATAGTGTATGGAAGAAACAAGCATTGTGGAAGCGCCGGACTGCCTGTGTCTCGACGCTGAATTTGCAAATGGTATTGAAATGATAGAACTTTCGGTGTTCGACTTCTCGGGCGCTGAGATTTACAGCCGACGTTTCAAGCCCGCTACCCTCACGCGCTGGGACACGTCGATTCACGGCATCACACCCGATGATGTGAGCACGGCGCCGCGCTTCAGCGAGAGCCTCGGTGAGATTCAGCCGCTTTTCGACCGCTGCAGCCATATCCTTGGCTTCGCTGTGGCTGAGAATGATATTCCCAAACTGGCGCGCGAAGGAGTGAAAGGATTGCGGAAAAAGGAAATCCTGGAGCTTCGCGATTGGTTCTGGCTTGTCTACGGACGCTCCCACGACCTCGACTATTCATTTCATATAAGTCTTGAAAAATGCTGCACCGAGCTTGGCCTCGAGCTTGATCCGGAGCTCGAACATTCGGCGTCGTACGACACTGCCAACACCCTGAAATGCTTTCATATATTATATAATATGTTCGCCGCGTCGGAAGGCTTTGCTCCCGGCGCTCCCTTTGCCGATGTCAAGGCTCGGTTTGATGAGTTGTTTGCCGTAGCCAAGGACGAGTACGACCGTCTCAACAGCGCCGGATTCTGCTCGATTATCCGCCGCGGCGACGAGTATGTTTTCAAGGTGAACAAAAACCGCCCCAAAGAGCGCAAGGACACGGTGGCAACAATCGAGGTGGCGAGCCGAAAGGAGGCCGCCATCCATTTCAGCCGGCTGTTCACAGGCTCGCTCCACAGCGAGAGCTTCACCTTCACACGTCTGACGGCGCGCAAACTTGCCGAATTCCAGTCCTACACCAATTCCTACGACAAGGAAGAGCAGGATTTGAGTTCCGCACTTCTCAAGCTCGCCCGCAAGTGGACGTGAGAAGCATACTTTCCGCAATCCACTTTTTACTCTTGACCGATAACTTTTTGCTGTAATAAATCTTGCATCAGTGGGTGGAAATTCGGAAATAATTTTGTACCTTTGCGCGTGAGTTTTGGCCGGTTCAGACGGATTTGTCTGTAATTGGCTCAATAATAATGAGTTGTTATGATTAATATCACATTTCCCGATAATAGCGTAAAGCAGTTTGAAGCAGGCGTTACTCCCCTTCAGATTGCAGAATCCATCAGCCCCCGTCTGGCAAAGGAAGTTCTTGCAGCCTCCGTCAACGGTCAGGAATGGGACCTTTCCCGCCCTGTGACTGAAGATGCCGCACTGAAACTTTTCAAATGGGACGACCCCGAGGGCAAGCATGCTTTCTGGCACAGCTCCGCACACCTTCTCGCCGAAGCTCTCCAGGAGCTTTATCCCGGCGTGAAATTCGGTATCGGCCCGGCTGTCGAAAACGGCTTCTACTATGACATCGACCCCGGAGAGCACAAGCTCACCGACGATGATTTCGCCAAGATTGAGAAGCGCATGCTTGAGCTTGCCCGTGAAAATCAGGAAATCCGTCGCGCCGACATTTCCAAGGCTGACGCCCTCAAGATGTTCGGCGACCGTGGCGAGACCTACAAGTGCGAGCTTATCAGCGAACTTGAAGACGGCCACATCACCACCTACACCCAAGGCTCTTTCACCGACCTTTGCCGCGGTCCGCACATCCCCACCACGGCTCCCATCAAGGCCGTGAAAATCACATCCCTCGCCGGTGCTTACTGGCGCGGCGATGAAAAACGCAACCAGCTTGTGCGCGTCTACGGTATCTCCTTCCCCAAGAAGTCGATGCTCGACGAATACCTCGCCCTCATCGAGGAAGCGAAGAAGCGCGACCACCGCAAGCTCGGCAAGGAAATGGAACTCTTCGCCTTCTCGGCAAACGTAGGCCAGGGACTTCCCCTGTGGCTTCCCAAGGGAGCCGCCCTGCGCGACCGTCTCGAGCAGTTCCTCCGCAAGATTCAGCGCAAGTACGGTTACCTTCAGGTAATCACTCCCCATATCGGTAACAAAGCCCTCTACGTTACTTCCGGCCACTATGCCAAGTACGGAAAGGATTCCTTCCAGCCCATCCACACCCCCGAGGAAGGCGAGGAATACCTGCTCAAACCGATGAACTGCCCTCACCACTGCGAAATTTTCCGCGCGCTTCCCCGTTCCTACCGTGACCTGCCCCTGCGCCTGGCCGAGTTCGGAACAGTGTACCGCTACGAGCAGAGTGGTGAGCTCCACGGACTCACACGTGTGCGCGGCTTTACGCAGGACGACGCCCACATCTACTGTGCCCCCGACCAGATCAAGGATGAGTTCCTCAAAGTGATGGATATCATCTTCTACATCTTCAAGGCACTCAAATTTGAAAACTTCGAAGCCCAGATTTCGCTTCGCGATCCGGCTCACAAGGAAAAATATATCGGCAGTGACGAAAACTGGCACCTCGCCGAAAACGCCATCATCGAGGCCTGCAAGGAAAAAGGACTCAACGCCCGCACCGAACTCGGTGAGGCCGCTTTCTATGGCCCCAAGCTCGACTTCATGGTGAAAGATGCCCTCGGTCGCCGCTGGCAGCTCGGAACAATCCAGGTTGACTACAACCTTCCCGAACGTTTCGAACTCGAATACACCGGCGCCGACAACAAGAAGCATCGTCCCGTGATGATTCACCGCGCACCCTTCGGCTCGATGGAACGCTTCGTGGCCGTGCTTCTCGAACACACCGCCGGACGCTTCCCCCTGTGGCTCGCTCCCGAGCAGGTCGTAATCCTCCCCATCAGCGAGAAATTCAACGCATATGCCGCTGAAGTTGCCGCAGCACTCGAGGAAGCCGACCTCCGCGCCGTGGTTGACGACCGCAACGAAAAAATCGGAAAGAAAATCCGCGACAACGAGCTCAAGCGAATCCCCTACATGCTCATTGTGGGTGAAAAAGAACAGCAAAATGGCGAAGTTTCCGTAAGAAAACAGGGCGAAGGTGACAAAGGTTCGATGAAAATTGCTAACTTTGCAGAACTTTTGGCTCGCGAAGTCAAGGAAATGACAAACCAATAAACCTCTGAATGGATAAAAAACCTCCTTACAATCCCGGACCTCGTCCGGTTCATGCCGGCGGAAACGGCGGCAACAACGGTCCCCGCGGTCCGCGCCGCGACGGCGGACGCCCCGGTGCCAAGCAGGCTCCGAATAATATCAACGAGCACATCCGTGCCCGCGAAGTGCGTCTCGTCGGCGACAACGTCACCCCCGGAATCTATTCCATCCATGAGGCACTCAAAATAGCCGAAGAGCAGGAACTCGACCTGGTGGAAATCTCCCCCAACGCCGAACCTCCGGTGTGCAAGATACTCGACTACCAGAAGTATCTCTATCAGCAGAAGAAAAAAGCCAAGGAAATCAAAGCCAAGGCCACCAAGGTTGTTGTTAAGGAAATCCGTTTCGGACCCCAGACCGACGACCACGACTACAACTTCAAGCTCAAGCATGCCATCGGCTTCCTTCAGGAAGGCGCCAAGGTCAAGGCCTACGTATTCTTCAAAGGACGCTCCATCCTCTTCAAGGAACAGGGCGAGGTGCTTTTGCTCCGCTTCGCCAACGACCTCGAAGAATACGGAAAGGTAGAGCAGATGCCCGTGCTCGAAGGAAAGAGAATGATTATCATGCTCTCACCCAAAAAGAAATAATCTGTCACGGGTTGGCAGACAATTATATTACTCGAATTAATTATTTAACAAACAAACAAAATGCCCAAGGTTAAGACTAATTCCGGTGCCAAAAAGAGGTTCGCCCTTACCGGATCAGGAAAGA
>CAJURN010000021.1 GCA_910589055.1 uncultured Muribaculaceae bacterium | reverse complement strand
ACCCGCGACCCCCTGCGTGACAGGCAGGTATTCTAACCAGCTGAACTACCACACCGTTTATCTCTTTGGTGGGAGAGGCATCAGCTCCTTTGCTTTTGCGAGTGCAAAGTTAGGCCACATTTTTCATTCCTGCAAATATTTTGCGAAAAAAATTCACTTTTTATGTAAAATAAGTACTTTACGTCAATTTACTCGCATATTTACCCACACATTCAGTCCGCTTTTTGCTTACGCGGACTTGAATTGCCGAGAGTCTTGAAGTGAAGATTATTCATTTCAAGAGGATCGAGCTTGCGGGCGCCGGGAAATATTTTTCGTGAAATTGTCTTCATTTCGATTTTTCCTTAGGTGAAACAGCATTTATAGCCAACAAAGCCGTGATGTAGGATGCCACCAGGACGAAAAATTCAATCCTGACCGGAAACACATCCCTGAACCAACCGCCAAGAATAAAGCATCCGAGCAGAAGCCACAATGTCGCCTGCACGCAAAGGCAGAGCGTGCACCATGCTTTGGCGCGGTACTTCTGATACCACACGCTCCATATCGAGAACGGGCAGCAGCAAGCATCGGCCAACGCAAGCCACGGAGCGCATTGCGGAAACATGAGCAATGCACCGAGGCTGACTCCGAAATAAGCCAGTCCGACCTCGCTCCAGCCGAAAATTCCGAAGAATGTCGAGGCTTTGGTGGACAACACAGTCGAACACCCCGTGCGGTCGATTATGCCGCACATTCTGTCGGCGGCGCCGGTGTGTACGCCGTGAGTCTTGAGTACGAGCAGGAAACTCACGTATAGTCCGAATATATCAAGCGCGCCAACGGCTGTAAGGCTCGGACTGCGCCACAGCCCGTTGCTCACGAAGAGGTACCCGACCAGAAACAGGGCCGACGCAAACAGAACGTATTTCTTGGCCTTGTTGGCGATGTCGATGAAGCGATGGGTCTCATATTCGGGTTCGCGCGACTTTGCGTCAGGATACGCCAGAAGCACCACGCCCGTCCAATCCTTGCAGAAAGAATCCTTGTCGGGTGTGGCAACCGTCCCGTCGTATCTCTTCAGCGTTACGCCGCCGGAATCCATGGCCGTTACAATGGCGAAAGAATCGTCCATCCGGGCAAGGAAAGGCGGCGTGAGCTGCGTCAGCACATCCTTGTCGGAAAAGCTCAGGGCCTCATTGTCCACCCCGTATTCCTCCAACAGTTTTGACAGGCCGAAGAGCGATTTGAAAGCCATTGTTTCAAACCGCCGGTCGCTGTACGGCGTCGTGTGCGGCACCTCGAGCGCTGTGAGGAAATCGGAGAAGAGAGTGGGCATGGGGATTGTGACGTATTATCCGTTTATGGCCTGTCCGGCTTTTTCCATAATCACGGTGCCATCGACCTCGCCGCTGTGGCGCCACACCTGACGTCCGTCCTTATACAGGATAAATGTCGGCGTGCCCGTGATGTTTGCCTTATCGGCGGCCTCGGTGTTCTTGTCAACGTCAAGCTGATACACCTCGGCATGTCCTGCCAGAAGCTCCTTCACCTGTTCTACCACGGGTTCCATTTCCTTGCAGTGGCCGCACCATGTGGCAAAGAACTCCACGAGCACCACTTTCGAGCTATTGATTAATTCGTCGTAATTCATATAGGGGTATTATTTTTTGTTCGCTATGAAAACACTTCCGCCTACATGAAAGTTGAAAATATTGCGTAATTTTGCCGCATGATGACCGACATTGAATTTGCCTACGAGGTGGTGGCTCGCCTACCCTACGTTCCCAATTCCCAGCAGGTGCAGGTGATTGGAGCCTTGGCGCGCTTCTGCGCATCAACCGAGCCGGGCGTGGCCTTCATCCTCAACGGATATGCCGGCACGGGCAAGACTTCAATGACGGGAGCGCTCGTAAAAGCCCTGGAATCGGTCGGTATAAAAGCCATACTGATGGCACCCACGGGTCGTGCGGCAAAGGTGTTCAGCGCAAACTCAGGCGGCCATCCTGCATACACAATCCACCGCAAAATCTACAAGCACGCGCTCCCGGGAATGTCCTACGGCGACGACCAGGGGCCGTACATGCAGGAAAATCCGCATCATAACACGGTGTTCATAGTCGACGAGGCTTCCATGATCGGCGGGGCATCCGGCGAGAGCGACCTGCTCGAAGACCTCATCACATACGTCTACACCGGCGACAACTGCCGTCTGATACTGCTCGGCGACACAGCCCAGCTACCACCCGTAGGCTCGAAGCGCTCGCCCGCAATGAAGCCCGACGTGCTGCGCGGCTACGGGCTGAAAGTGTCTGCCGCGACACTCACTGAGACAGCCCGCCAGGCCGCCGACTCGGGCATACTCTTCAACGCCACGCGCCTGCGCAGGGCAATGCTGCGTCTGGCGCCGTCGAAGGCGGCTGAGAACGAAGGCGTGGCGCCGGAGCTTCTTGTGCCCAAACTGCGCACCGAAGGCTTCGACGATGTACTGATTGTAAGCGGTGAGGATCTTCCCGACTTGCTCGAGCAGGCTTATTCAAGGCGAGACGGCGGAGCTACGGAAACAATCATGATTACCCGCAGCAACCGGCGCGCAGCGGAATACAACGCCGCCATACGTGCGCGCATCTTATATAGGGAGGAACTGCTGTCGACCGACGACATGCTCATCGTGGCGAAAAACCATTACTTCACCGGAGCGCGACCCAAAGGCCTTGACTTCATAGCCAACGGCGATGTGCTCAGAGTGGAGAAAGTCTATGGCACGGAAAGGCGCTACGGCCTGGAATTCGCCGACGTGAGGGTGTGTACAACCGGAGCGGGAACCGACAATTTCGACCCCGAGTCGGAAGTTACTTTTGATGCCAAGGTGATTGTTGATGCCTTGCGCAGCGAGGCTCCGGCCTTGAATCAGGAGCAGACCAACGCTCTATATTACGGCGTACTGTCCGACCCGGATTTCTTCAGTCCCTGCGCCACGGTGGAAGAACGCATGCGCGGACTGCGCAAGAATCCTTATTGGAACGCATTGCAAGTCAAGTTTGCCTACGCCGTGACCTGCCACAAAGCCCAGGGTGGCCAGTGGCGCGACGTATTTGTCGATGTGGGCTACGTGCCCGACGACGCATTGGGAATGGAATTCTACCGCTGGCTCTATACCGCTGTTACCCGCGCCCGCAAGCGCCTGTATCTCATCACTCCACCCGCCGCCATGATTGAGGGGAAAGCGGAGGATGAAGAGTGAAAAGTGAAGGGTGAAAGGTTGAGAGCGGAAAGTGGAGGGTGAAAAGTGAAGATAATAGTTTCCTGATTATAAGCCTTATAGGACTTATTAGCCCCATTAGCCTTATCAGCTCTATCCACCCTACTGTCAGCGTCTCATAAGACCGCCTGTATTACTGGGGCGGATGCCGCCCGGACGGCGCGAGTTGCTGCCTTTGTTATCGAAGGGATTGCGGTTTTCGTTGCCGAAAGGATTCATCGGGTCGTATTCATCCTCTTCTTCCTCCTCTTCGGGAGCTTTTTCGCCGCGTTTCAGCTTGGGACGGTTCTTCTTTATGGCATACGGTTTCTGCAAGTCGATGGGCAGTTCGAAGATATCCCACGGCTGCTCTATGTCCCAATTCTTCTTGAGATTGAGTTTCTTGGGGAAATAATACACTTCCTCGGGCTGGAGTGAATCGCTTATCGAGCCGGTGTCCCACTTGCCGTTACCGTTACTGTCGAGAATCACGCGGGCATAATATGCACCCGGATTAAGGTATTTGAGCACGACCTCCGTCTCACCCGGCCCAACGGCAGCACGGTAGACGGGAGCGTCCGACGAGGACAGCAGTTCCACTACGGCAGCAACGGAATCAAGCCCCGCAAGCTGGAATTTGATGCTCGAATAATCCTCCAACTGACGGGCGGAGAACTCGGTCTTATAAGGCTTGTTCCACTGGTTGTAGATGCCCATAAAAGCCAACGAGTCGGCAGTGAAACGGTATTTCGCTCCCGGCGTCCACTGCACATCGGCGACACTGCGCAGCAACGGATTGAGACTGTCGGGGCGCAACTTCAGCTCTCGCACGGGAATCCAAAGCGTGTCTTCCTGCATTTCAAGATGTATTGCAGCTGTGTCAAGGCTCATCAGCGGTTGATTGTATTCAATCACAAGCGGACGGTTGAGATCCTGCGAGCCACTTCCGGCCTTGACGGTCAGGAAGGTCAGCACGGGCGGCTCAGGTATGGTGTCGCCAAGAGAATCGACGCGAACCTCCTTCTTTTCTTCTTTCTTTTTCATGGCCTGCTTGGGTTCGCGGAAGAAAAATTTCAGAGTGTCGGTGGTCCACGTAAGGTTTTCCGTAGTATCGGTTTTCAAATAGCGCATCGAGAGCATAAGCGAATCGGCTGAAATCACCGACGAATCGGTCATCCAGTATTCCAGGCTGTCGCGTGTGGCATTTACTTTCAGGCGTGCCCATTCCGATATTTCGCGGCCTACGCCAGGAGTGCCGGACACGATGTGGATTTCGGGAAGTGTGTCGGACTGCGCTCCGAAGTTCACGGTAATCTTATGACGCTCGGGGCGCTTGTAGTCCTTCAGATATTGAGCCGAATAGTTTTCGTTGAACCACGTAAGCAGCACATCATTGGGAAGATAACGTATTCCCTGGCGTACATGTATCGAGTCGGAGCGGTCGGCCGCCCACAGGGTGTCGGACACTTCAATCAGCTCCGTTGTCGGCGATACGGTGTAGTCGATAAAAGCCACATCCTCGCTGCGGTCCCAATGGTAGTCGCGGTTCACGTCGTTGACGGCATACACGCGGTAAGTGCCGGGCTTCAGATTTCGTATAGTGAACTGGCCGTACTGATTGGTGCGGGCGATGCGCTCGAACGGCAGTGTGGTTATGGCAGTATCGGAAAGATTGGAATACACGCCCACGAGCATACCCTGGGCAGGTTCAAGATTCTCGGCCTGGAGCACCATGCCTGATATGCGCAGCGTGTCAATCTCAGGTCCCGTGGAGAAATCAAGGGCAAAGCCGTCGAGGATGTTGCCCTCGTTGAGATCCTTGATTGCATCGGCAAAGTCGATTGTGTAGGTGGTGTTGGGCAGCAGAGTGTCGCGGAACTCCACCGACAGGCGTTTGCCATTGGCCGATACCGACGGCGGCTGTTTCTGAGCCGGGGATACGACAACCTTCGTGAACGCGTCTTCAAGCTGGATATTTTCGTCGAAGTAGGCTGTAAGCCGTGTGCGGTCCACATTCACAGCCCCCGGAGCAGGATTGGAGCTTACAAACACCGGAGGATCCTCGTCGCGCGGTCCGCCCTCGGGACGACCGATACTCGCGCAGGCCGATAGAATCAGCCCGGCAGTCATGGCCGCGAGCGGCAGGTGCATGAATGAGAATTTCCGGCGTGCCATCAATACTTACGCTCGATAACGAAGTCAAACAGGTCGAGAAGCATCTTCTTCTCGGGACAATCGGGCACCGGGGCGAGCACCTCGGAAGCCTCGGCGCGGAGTTTGTCCATGGCAGCGAAAGCATAGTCGATGCCTCCGTTGTCACGTGCGAAGGCCTGAAGCCGCGCAATTTCATCGTCGCTCAACTCATCCTTGCTAAGAAGCGCGGCAGCCTCATCGCGTCCGGGGACGTCGGAAAGGCTGAGGGCATGCAGCAACGGCAGCGAAACCTTTCCTTCGCGCAGGTCATTACCGGTGGGCTTGCCTACCGTGGCCGAGTCGTAGTAGTCGAATACATCGTCACGAATCTGGAAACAGCGTCCGAAGAGCAATGCGAAATGCGCCAGAGCCTCAAGACAATCCTCGGGAGCCTCGGCGGCAAGGCATCCCATCTCGGCACTCGCCACAAAGAGCGAAGCCGTCTTGTAGTCGATAACCTTGTAGTAATTATTCTCGCTCAAAGCATGCTCGCGAGCATTGTAGAGCTGGTCGATTTCGCCGAGCGAAAGTTTCTTGCCGAGTTTGCAGAGGGATTCGATTATGCGGATGTCACCCGTAGAGATAGCCTGCTGCATGGCGCCGGTGGTGTAATAGTCGCCCACGAGCACGGCTATATGATTGTCCCAAATCGAGTTGATGGTGGGGACATTGCGCCGCATCTTCGATTCGTCGATCACGTCGTCGTGAATCAGCGAGGCGTTATGGAGCAATTCCACCGCGGCGGCGGCAGCGATTGCCTTTTCGCCTACGGAGCCGAACATGCGCGCACACAGCACCACCACCAGCGGGCGGAGCTGCTTGCCTTTGGTGCGCAACTGTGCCGTGACAATCTGACTCATCATCGAGTTCGAGCTGTCGAGCTGCCCGGCGATACGGGCATTGACGCGCTGAAGGGCGTCGGCGCACGAGTTTTGTATGGTTTCCAGTGCTGTCATCTTATTGATGTGCAAAAGTACATAAAAACTTTTACACGCACGCTTTCCACAATCTTTTTTTTCGTGTCAATCAACTGTTCTGATATTCCGTGGGCGATAATCCTGTCAGATGCTTGAAGTACTTGCCGAACGACGACTGGTTGGAGAAGTTAAGCGCATAGGCCACCTGCTGGATGTTCTTGCCCGAGAAGCGCAGGAGATTCTTTGCCTCCATAATCACGAAATCATCAATCCACCGGGCTGCCGAACGGCCTGTGGCCTCCTTGACGAGCAAGGAAAGATACTTGGGCGATATGAACAGCTTGGAGGCGTAGAAACTTACCGACCGCTCTTTGGTGTAATAGACATTTACGAGTTTGATGAAGTCGTGGACATAAGCGTTGCGGCGTCCGCCGGACTGGTCGGGGTTGAAATTTTCCATGCGCTTGTACAGGATCAACAAGGCCTGATAGAACAGCGCCGCCGTAAGGCTCGAAGCTATGTACTTGTTGAGCTGCGGATTGAAGTTATCGCCGGCATTGGCATGGAACAGCTCGATATAGCGCGTGAACAGGTGCATTTCCTTATTGTCCATCTCGAGAACCGGCGAACGGCGCTCGGCTATGAAAGGCCCGTTGAAAGCCGACAGATTTATATTGATATCCCGCAGGAAGTCCTTTGAAAGGATAAGGACGTAGGCATCAACGCCATCCCAGTTTTCCGACGACAAGCCGGTGAACACCCCCGGGGTGATGCTCACTGCGGAATTGGGAGGAAGCTGGAATTTCTCAAAATTATACTCGATTGACACGTTGCCGTCGATAAGCACAAAAAGCATCAGGCAGTCGAGTTTGACCCGAGGGATGATTACCTCGGATGATATGCGGTTGAAGCCCGGTTGCAGACGGGCGAAAATATATGCGTCGTCAATCTGGCTATAATCGGCGGCAATGCGCTGAATATGCGACAAATCATTAAAACTGACTTCTTTTTCCATAATCGGCTTTGTCAAAATTTTTCGCAAAGTTACAAAGAATATCGCACCACAAGACATCCATTCGACTTTCCACCCACAAAATTGGCAAATAAACCCAATTTAAGGGTGGGCGAATAAATATATGAGCTGACAATAAATCCGATTTTGGCGACATAAAACATACCTCTTTATTGATTTTGTCGCAAATATCAGCTAAATTTGCGACAAAACAAACAAACTTTATCCATGGAATCACTTGTAGAGAAGATTATTAAATCAATTGCAAAGCGCGGGCGCGGAACGATTGCTTCGCCACTCGATTTCGCAAGCTACGGAAACTCCAAATCCGTTCAAAAAGCATTTGAACGGCTAACAGCTGACGGGCGCCTGATACGGGTAGCGCGTGGAATGTATTGCTACCCCAAAATAGATAAGAGCCTGGGGTTGGGCGTGCTCAATCCTACTTTTGAGGAAATTGCTGCAGCTATCGCAAAAAGAGATAAAGCCAGGATTGTACCGACCGGAGCATATGCACTCAACAAGCTCGGACTTTCCACTCAGATTCCAATGAACGTGGTTTATTTGACAGATGGCTCTTCCCGCAAAGTAAAGTTACAAGGCAACAGAGGAATAACGTTCCGGCACACCGCAGGAAAAAATCTGGCGTTCAAAAACGATTTTGCCATGCTGCTGACTTTAGCATTAAGAGAAATCGGGGACGGGAATCTGGCTGAAGAGCAAAAATCAGTCATTATCAAACAACTGCAATGTATCCCGTTAGATACTTTAAAGAAGGACTTCCCCCTGATTCCGGCATGGATCAGGAAAATAATCACATCAGCTTATGAATAAATTTTTACAGCTCGCTGAGCATCAACGCCGGATGGTTTTCGAGCAGACTGCCGAACGCCGATGGCTCCCGGTAGTTGCCATTGAGAAAGATTTTTGGGTGGTGGAAATACTCAATATTCTTTTTTCGCTGCCGTATGCCGATAAAATGGTATTCAAAGGGGGAACTTCCCTCAGCAAAGTATGGGGCGTTATCCGACGCTTCTCCGAGGATATAGACATAGCTGTGGACCGAAGTTTCTTCGGAATAGAAGGTGATGTCACGAAAAAGCAAATGAAAAAGCTTCGTAAAACCTCATCTGTATTTGTAAGAGACGCTCTTAGCCACGACTTAACTGAGGCTGTAAACAAAGCCGGGCTGGGGGCATTTTTAGAGATAAAGCCCGAACCCGATGGAGAAGGAGATTCCACTTATCCGGAACCACGTAGAATCCATATCATATACAAATCCGTATTGCAGGAACATACCGACGGCTACCTGCGGCATGAAATACAACTTGAAGTTGGCGCACGGTCTTTGTTTGAACCCACAGAAAACTCATCAGTCGACTCATTCGTATCGGAAAACTTTCCACACCTGACATCCAAGGACGGCGATGTAATTATCAGGACGGCCGTTGCTGAAAAAACATTTCTTGAAAAGGTATTCCTGCTGCATGAACTTTTCAGCACGGATGGTTGCAATAATGCAAATCGCAAATCACGACATCTTTACGATATTTACAAGATGATGGAAAGTGATATTGCAAATAAAGCGATTGCCGACAAAAAACTATGGGATACAATAGTACACCACCGTAGCGTATTCACGCCATTACGCAATGTGGAATATACCCCTGATGTACGGAAACGAATCTGTCTCAATCCTCCGGAGAGTGTGCTTCCGCTATGGTTTAAAGATTACAACTCAATGGCCGACAACATGATTTACGAAGACGAGATACCTCCTTTCGATACTATTCTCGAAGCTATGGTAAGTTTGGAGCAACGGTTTCATTGACAGTCAAACGTGGGAAAAAGCTCCAACAAGATACTAAAAAGCATAAATCGAATAAATTTTAGGCAGTTTCTAAAAAAGGAATCGCTATTTAGTAACAGATTTTCACTATATTTGCAAAATCTATGTCTTGAATAAATAAAACAATCATAAATAAACACCTTAAAGCATTATGTTCAAGAACCAACCCGGCGGCCTGTATGTGCTCGCGCTCGCCAACACCGGAGAGCGCTTCGGCTACTACACGATGCTCGCAATCTTCCTGTTCTATCTCCAGGCCAAATTCGGCTTCGACGCCACCTGGACCGGCCAGATTTTCTCAATCTTCCTGGCCCTCGTCTATTTCATGCCTCTGGTGGGCGGATGGCTCGCCGACAAGTGGAGCTTCTCGAAATGCGTTGTCACCGGTATCGCGGTGATGTTTGTGGGATATGCCCTCATGTCGGCTCCCACTCCCGTGCGCTCCAACACTTCCATGATGCTTCTGTTTGCCGCCCTGCTGCTTATTTCGGTGGGTACCGGCCTGTTCAAGGGCAACCTCCAGGTGATGGTGGGTGACCTCTACAACAACTCGCGCTACGGCGACCGCCGCGATGCCGCGTTCTCAATCTTCTACATGGCTATCAACCTTGGTTCGATGTTTGCCCCCACTGCAGCCATCGCGCTGAAGAACCTCGCCCTGTCGAGCGACGGATTCCTCACCAACAATCCTATGGCGGCAACTGTGTGCAACTGGTGTATCGACACCAACAACTTCACAGCCATGCCCGCCGACCCCGAGAAGCTCAAGACAATGACCGAATTCGCCATGCAGAACGGCATGGCCGAGGGCGGAAATCTGGCCGAGTTCCTCACAGGCTATCTCAGCAACTTTGCTGCGGAATGTGGCATGACAGTTGAATCGCTCTCGACTTTCGCCCACAACTATATCACATCGTTCTCCACCGGATGTTCCTACGCGTTCGCACTGGCATGCGGCTCGCTCATCGTGAGCTTCCTCATCTACATGCTCGGACGCCGCACCTACGCCCACATCATCACCGATAAGAAGGCCGCAGACGCCGGTAAATCAACCGCAGCTGCAGCTCTGGAGCTTTCTCCCGAACAGACCCGCCAGCGCGTTGTGGCTCTGCTGCTCGTGTTTGCAGTGGTGATTTTCTTCTGGATGGTGTTCCATCAGAACGGCCAGACGCTCACCGAGTTTGCCAAGAGCTGTACCTCACCTGACGCAAGCGGTTGGACCCGTATCGGCTTCAATCTGTGGGCACTCGTGGCAATCGCAGCCGGAGTTTACGCCCTTTTCGGACTCTTCCAGAGCACAACCGCAAAAGGCCGCGCCCTGTGCGGTGTTCTTTTAGCCGCTGTGGCAGGAATCGTCTACTACATCTACTCCACTACCCCCGAAGTTGTCACAGGTGTCGACCCCGCCGTATACCAGCAGTTCAACCCCTTCTACGTGGTGGCTCTCACACCGTTCTCGATGGCTCTGTTTGCATGGCTCGGCAAGAAAGGCAAAGAGCCTTCGGCTCCGCGCAAGATCGGCTACGGCATGGTAATGGCCGCAGCTGCCTACGGCGTGATGGTGCTTGCATCGCTTAACCTCGTTGGTACAAACGGTGCCGTATCTCCCGACTGGCTCATCTCCACATATCTGCTCCTTACCTTCGCCGAGCTCCTGCTCTCGCCCATGGGCATCAGCTTCGTGAGCAAGGTTGCACCTCCCAAACTCAAAGGCTCGATGATGGGCGGATGGTTTGCCGCAACAGCAATCGGCAACTACCTCGTGTCCATCCCGATGATTCTCTGGGGCAAGATTCCCGTGGCCGTAATCTGGGGCATCCTCATCGTGATATGCCTTCTCTCGGCAGCATTTATCTTCTCCATCATGAAGAAACTTGAGGCCGCCACAGCCGACGCTCCCGCAGCCGACGTGCCCGACGCCCTCGAGACCATCGAAGACGACGTTATCTAATCACTCACAGAGATTTGGCAGCATTATATCTTTTCCCTTCCACAATGAGCGACGGAGCACCGGAAACGGTGCTCCCCGCCCGTAATATCGAATTATTGCGTACGGTGAAATACTTCGTTGTGGAGGAACTGCGCACCGCACGCCGATTCCTCAAAGCCTGCGACCGCTCGATCAATATTGACGAACTCCACTTCGAGGTGCTGAACGAGCACACTCCGCCGCAGGACGTCGAGGCCATGCTCGAACCCCTGCTCAAGGGGCACGACGTGGGCGTGATAAGTGAGGCCGGATGTCCGGCCGTGGCCGACCCCGGAGCCGACCTTGTGGCCTGCGCCCAGCGACGGGGCCTGGAGGTGGTGCCGCTCGTGGGACCGTCGAGCATACTGCTCGCACTCATGGGCTCCGGCTTCAATGGACAGAGTTTCGCCTTCGAGGGCTATCTACCCATCGAGCCTAAAAAACGCGTGGCAAAGCTCAAGGAAATGGAACGCCTGATACGCACACGCCGTCAGACTCAGATTTTCATCGAAACACCATACCGTAACAACCGTCTCATCGCCGAACTTTCCCAGAGCATGCCGGGTGAAATGCTGCTGTGCGTGGCTTCCGACATAACCGGACCGCGTCAGAGCATACGCACAATGCCTCTGAAACAGTGGCGACACGAGACACCGGCCTACGACAAGATACCGGCCATATTCCTGATGTACAGTTGAGCAAGTTAAGCCGACATAGACGCAATATCCGTTCTCCCTGGTCGGACATGCCGGGGCTTTTCGACATGCCTGCCGAAGGCGACGAGCTGCCCGTGCCCGACGTCTCCGCCGCGCGGCGCCCCGAGGCCTTACGCTTCATGTCGTTCGGCAGCGGAAGCAGCGGCAACTGCGCATACATCGGTACACCGTCGTGCGGCCTGCTTATTGACGCCGGAGTTGACAACAACTACGTGACCGAGCAACTGAAGGCAAACGCAATCGACATCGCCACCATACGCGGAATAATCCTCACCCACGACCACGGCGACCATATCCGCTATGCCTACGCAATCCTGCGCTACAACCGGCACATGCGCCTGTACGCCACACCCAAGACGCTCAACGGTATCCTCCGGCGCCATAACATATCCCGCCGGATTCAGGACTACCACACGCCCATATTCAAGGAATTTCCCTTTCAGGCAGGCGACCTGACGGTGACAGCCTTCGAGACCAGCCACGACGGCTCTGACAACATGGGATTCTCAATCGAGGGGGCGGGAACGACCTTCGTTGTGGCTACCGATACAGGAATGATTACCGAGCGCGCCGACTACTACATCCGACGCTGCACTCACCTGATGATTGAGAGCAACTACGACGCCACGATGCTCCGCAACGGCCGATATCCGATGCACCTGAAAGCACGCATAGCCTCATCGAGCGGACATATGGACAATGCCGACACCGCCGCATATCTGAGCCGGAACTGTCCCGCAGGGGTAAAAAACATACTCCTCTGCCACCTGAGCATCGACAACAACACTCCGGAAACAGCCCTGTCGCTGGTGCGCCATGCTCTCGAGGAAGCCGGTATGACCGTGACCGACATCACCGCGCCATCACCCGAATCGGTGGGTACCGTACGGCTTTTAGCCCTGCCGAGGCTTGAATCGTCGCCGCTTATCGTGCTGCACAGTTGAAAATACTCATTTTTAGGTATTTCACACACCGGATTTACGCCGTAATTTTGCAGCAGATAAATTATACGGAATTGTTTTACCCGCGTTTGGCAAATTTTTATTAAATCACTGCCTGACGCGGGATTTTTTTGTTATATAGAGCATAAACAGAAAATATTGTAACAGGAAATATGTCACTACTCGATCAAATCAATTCTCCCGCCGACATCAAAGGAATGTCGGTAGACGAACTCACAGCAGTCTGCGCCGAGATGCGTTCTGCGCTTCTCAAGAAACTATCGGCCCGAGGAGGCCACATCGGTCCGAATCTCGGCATGGTCGAAGCCATCGTAGCGATGCACTACGTGTTCGACGCCCCGACTGACAAGATAGTCTACGACGTTTCCCACCAGTCCTATCCCCACAAGATGCTCACAGGCCGTATGAAGGCCTTTACAGAGCCGGAACACTACTCGGACGTAACAGGGTACACAAATCCGGCTGA
Source organism: uncultured Muribaculaceae bacterium (assembly GCA_910589055.1). Classification (GTDB taxonomy): domain Bacteria; phylum Bacteroidota; class Bacteroidia; order Bacteroidales; family Muribaculaceae; genus CAG-873. Next base: position 40,787 of record CAJURN010000021.1, on the reverse strand, counting down.
AAGCCCGTATGACCTCTTTTCCGTGGGTCATACGTCAACTTCAGTCGCGCTTGCAGCAGGACTTGCCAAGGCCCGCGACATCGAAGGCGGCAAGGAAAACGTGATAGCAGTCATCGGCGACGCATCGCTCGGTGGCGGAGAGGCCTTCGAAGGACTCAACTACGGCTCCACGCTCGGCACAAATTTCATCGTCATTGTCAACGACAACCAGATGAGCATTGCCGAAAACCACGGAGGGCTCTATGCCGACCTTCGTCTGCTCCGTAACTCCAACGGCACAGCCGAACCTAATTTCTTCCGCTCCGTGGGCTACGGCTACCGGTATGTACGCTACGGCAACGACCTGCGCTCGCTCATAGAGGCTTTCCGTGCCGTCAAGGACATCGACCATCCTGTGGTAGTACACATCAACACCATGAAAGGTCTTGGCCTTCCTGCGGCAGAAAGCAACAAGGAAGCCTTCCACTATGCCGGACCGTTTGACCTCAAGACAGGCGCACCCGCAGTCGCCGACAACACGGAGGACTACACCGACATTTTCGCCAAGCACATGCTTGAGCGCATGAAAGCTGACGACCGCGTTGTGGTTGTCAATGCAGGAACACCCGGAGCAATAGGATTCACCCCCGAACGCCGCCGCGAGGCAGGACACCGCTTTGTCGACGTAGGCATCGCCGAACAGATGGCCGTGGGAATGAGCGCAGGACTTGCAAAGGGCGGAGCGCGTCCTATGGTGGGACTTGTAGCTACCTTCCTTCAGCGTGCCTACGACCAGCTCAGCCAGGACGTAGCCATCAACCGGCAGCCTGCCGCTTTTACAACATTCTACACCGGAATGTTCGGCATGACCGATGAGACCCATCTCGGAATCTTCGACATAGCTCTCTTGTCGAACATCCCCAATCTCATATACCTCGCCCCGACCTGCCGCGAAGAATATGTAGCTATGATGGATTGGGCGCTGACGCAGGATTCCTGCCCTGTTGCAGTGCGTACTCCCGGCGGTCCGGTAGTGTCGTCGCCCAACCGTGAGATTCTCACCGATTATTCAAAGCCCCGGTACGAAGTCATCAGCGAAGGCGGCGATGTGGCGATAATCGGCGTAGGGTGTATGCTTAACCGTGCACTCGAAGCCGCGTCGCTTATGGAGCAGGAAGGCAAGACGCCTACTGTAATCAATCCGCGCATTGTAACACAGCTTGACACCGCCACGCTCGACCGCCTGCGCAACTACCGGCTGGTAATCACCGTTGAAGACGGAATCCTCGATGGCGGATTCGGACAGAAAGTGGCCCAATATCTTGGCGACGCGCCCGTAGAAGTAAAATGTCTCGGACTTGACAAGCATTTCTACAACCGCTACAACCCCGCCGAACTCGCCCGCCAATCCGGCCTCGACCCCGATCAGATTGCCGAACTGGCAAAATAGGCAAAGAACGGCAACATAGGCAAAAAGGCAAGATAGGTAAAGTAAGGCCAAATAGGTAAAAATACGCCGCCCGGGCGAGTGATGAACTCGTGCGGGCGGCGTATTTGTATTTTCAAGCGGGACAGTACTATTTGTGACCGAAGATTTTATCTTCACGCACGGCCTGACTGTAATTGCGGTAGGCTCCGTAAAGTGCGAATGTGATAATAATCTGCGATGCGAGTTGCCATCCCTTCACAGGATAGCCCATGAATACCTCGATTGCGCGTCCCAAGATAGTCACAACTCCGAGAAGTGTAAGGGCGAAACAGATGTTACGTTTAGTACGGTTGCTTGTCATAAATCCATGTAATTGTACTCCGGAGCAGAATCGAACTGCTATCAAAAGTTTAGGAAACTTCTATTCTATCCGTTGAACTACCGGAGCGCTTTGCATGCGCAAATTTACGCATTTTTTCCATAACATCATTGCCACTACGTCGAAAAAGAGGAAAATATATATCCTCCGGCATCCGTGATATTGGATGCACGGGCAAGTTTTATTACCTTTGTGGATGATTCAGTTGAATCATCCACACGTTTCACGCCAATCACCCTACCACTGTAATGACGCGACTTATACGCATAATTTTCCTTTTAATATTTGCTTGTTTCATAGCTTCGCCCGGTGCTGAAGGGCAGATTCTGTCTACCGACGGCGAAATACTTGATGCCGACAGCGTGCGGCGCGACTTTTCCAACCAGCCGTATTTCGGGCTGTACAAGGACAATTATTTCATATTCGGACCCTCCATCGGCCCGAAACCGACCAAGCAGAACACTAATATAAAATTTCAGATTTCCATTGCCCAGCGCCTGACACGAAGCACTCTGCCATGGGGTACGTATCTTTATCTGTTCTACTCGCAGAAGTGCTTCTGGAACGTGCTTGAGAACTCAATGCCGATGACTGACCTTAATTTCAACCCCGGTATCGGACTGACAAAACCTCTTTTTGTCAAAAACCGCTACATCGGCAAAATGACGTTCCTGATAGAGCACGAGAGCAACGGCCGCGACGGGGTGGAATCACGTTCTTGGAACAAAGTCTCATTGGCCGGAAACGTCATGATTGACCGCAACATCATGGTACACGGCAAGATATGGATTCCGATTGTCGACGGCGAGAATAACCGCGACATCCTGCGTTATTCCGGTATTTTCCAGACGGGATTCCAGTTGCTGTCAAACAACCGCCGCTTTTTCGGAGGAATCACCATAGTGAAACGTCAAGGTTGGAATCTCAACTGCAACACGATTGTGGACTTTGGTTACAGAATCTTCAAGGGCGACAACCAATATCTGTATCTCCAATATTACAACGGCTACGGTGAGGGCTTGCTGGAATACAAGCAATATCACTCGCAATTACGCCTGGGCATTGTAATCAAGCCCAAGCTATTCAGCGAGTTCTGACAATATTACTTCTTAATACGCGAGTCGGCCTCAATCCCGGTACGGAATTGAGGCCGACTGCCATATATAGGATTAGGTTTTGTATCAGTTGATGATGTCGAAGCCGGTGTACTTGCGCAGACATTCCGGAACAACGATTCCTTCGGGGGTCTGGTTGTTTTCAAGCAGGGCGGCCATGATACGGGGCAGAGCGAGCGCCGAGCCATTGAGTGTGTGGCACAGACGGATTTTCTTGTCTTCGCCACGGTAGCGGCATTTCAGACGGTTTGCCTGATAGGTCTCGAAATTGGATACGGATGAAACCTCAAGCCAGCGCTTCTGAGCGGCGGAGAACACCTCGAAGTCGAATGTGATGGCTGATGTGAAGCTCATGTCGCCACCGCAGAGACGCAGGATGTGCCAGGGAAGGCCGAGCTTGTCGAGCAGGCTCTGTACATGGTCTTTCATATCCTCGAGGGCCGCGTAGGAGTTTTCGGGCTTCTCGATGCGTACAATCTCCACTTTGTCGAACTGATGGAGACGGTTGAGGCCGCGCACGTCTTTGCCATAGCTTCCCGCCTCACGACGGAAACAAGCCGAGTAAGCGCAGTTCTTGACGGGAAGCTGGCTCTCGGAAAGAATCACATCGCGGTATAGGTTAGTGACAGGCACCTCGGCTGTGGGGATGAGATAGAGGTTGTCGGCGGTTACTACATACATCTGAGCTTCCTTGTCGGGGAGCTGACCCGTGCCGTAACCCGAAGCCTCGTTGACAACATAAGGCGGCTGAACCTCAAGATAGCCCGCCTCACCGGCCTGGTCGAGGAAGAACTGGATGAGGGCGCGCTGGAGCTTGGCACCTTTGCCGAGATATACGGGGAATCCGGCACCGGTGATTTTCACACCGAGGTCGAAATCAATCAGATTGTATTTCTTGGCGAGGTCCCAGTGGGGAAGCGCGTCTTCGGGAAGGTCGGGCATATTGCCACCGGTTTTCTCCACCACGTTGTCTTCGGCAGTGCGTCCTTCTGGCACCATTTCGCAGGGCATATTGGGCACGTTGAGCAGTTCGCGACGGATTTCCTGTTCGGTAGCTGCAAGCTCGTCAGCGAGGGCTTTCTGCGACTCCTTGAGAGTTGCAACCTTTGCTTTGGCTTCCTCGGCCTGAGCCTTTTCTCCGGCTTTCATAGCCTTGCCGATGGCGGCGGAAAGTTTATTGAGTTCGGCGGACTGATTGTCGCTGTTAAGCTGGAGCTCGCGGCGGCGGTCGTCGAGAGCAATCACGCGTTTGATAACCTCGCTTCCATCAAATCCCTTGACTGCCAAGCGGGCAATCACGTAGTCGGGATCTGCTTTTATCTGTTGAATCGTTAGCATATTCTGTATGAGTTTTTGAATTTTTTCTTATGCGAGCAGCTCCTTCACCTTGGCCGAGATTGCCCGGCCGTCGGCGCGGCCTGCAAGAGCCTTGGTGGCAACACCCATCACCTTGCCCATATCGGCGGGAGATGACGCGCCGACGGTTTCGATGATTTTCTTGAGTTCTGCGGAGAGTTCTTCTTCTGAGAGTGCCTTGGGAAGGAATTCTTCAATAACGGCGAGCTCGGCAAGCTCGGTCTCCGCCAGGTCGGCACGATTCTGCTCCTGATAGATTTTGGCGCTTTCGCGACGCTGTTTAGCCATCTTCACGAGAATCTTTGTGGCGGCATCCTCGGAAAGCTCGCCATTATTTCCTGGAGCGGTCTTTCCTTCGATAAACTCTTTCTTGATTCCACGCAGAGCTTGCAGGCGTACTTTATCCTTGGCAAGCATGGCGGCCTTGATCTGGGCGTCGATTGTGTTGTAAAGTTCCATATTAGTACTGTTCTGATTCTGAAGGGAAGTCGGAAGTCTTCACGTCGTCGATATAATGCGACACGGCTTCGTTGATGATTGTTGAAAGGTCGGCATAGCGGCGGAGGAACTTGGGGGAGAATCCCTTGTTGATTCCAAGCATATCGTGCATCACGAGCACCTGACCGTCGACGCCGCCACCGGCTCCGATACCGATTACGGGAATGGACACTTCCTGCGCAACCTTTGTGGCAAGGGTGGCCGGAATCTTCTCAAGCACAAGTGCGAAACAGCCGATTTCCTCAAGCATTTTCGCATCCTGGATAAGTTTGGCAGCCTCGGCTTCTTCCTTGGCGCGTACGGCGTAGGTTCCGAATTTATTTATCGACTGGGGAGTCAGCCCGAGGTGTCCCATTACGGGGATACCGGCCGAAAGTATGCGTTCGATGGATTCACGGATTTCCGAACCGCCCTCCATCTTCACAGCCTCGGCGTGGCTTTCCTTCATGATACGGATAGCCGAGGCAAGTGCTTCCTTGGAGTTGCCCTGATATGTTCCGAAAGGCATGTCGCACACCACGAGGGCGCGGCTGGTGCCTTTCACAACACTCTTGGCGTGATATATCATCTGATCGAGGGTCATTGGCAGTGTGGTGATGTTTCCGGCCATCACATTTGAAGCGGAATCACCCACGAGAATCACATCCATACCAGCTTCGTCGATGAGTTTTGCCATCGAGTAGTCGTAGGCTGTGAGCATTGCAATCTTTTCGCCCCGGCACTTCATCTCTATAAGGCGCGAGGTAGTGACTTTTCTCTTATTGTCTTCGGTGTTTGTTGACATTTTTTCAAATAGTTTTAATCCGAAATTTATCTGTTCCCAAGGCTGTTGAGAATTTCGATAGCCTCGCGAGCCTCAAGGGAGCGGCGCTTGCGCAGGACATCGGAAAATTCAACGGCCATTGAATGAACTCCGTGATGAGAGAAGAGACGGTCAATATCATGATAGCAACGGTCGAATATCGCATCGGCCTCGTCGGCTTCGAGCGTACAGGCATCCGAAGCTCCGGAGCGTACAAGCTCGCGCAGACTGTCGGCTGTGGCGCGGTCCACGGGCAGACGTCGCAGAACGTAGTTGCGACACATCACATTTCCCAAAAGCATGGAAATGGAGAGACGGAAATGCCCTATCATGGTGTTCCAGGCAATCTTGGCGGAAATTCGCGGATTGCCCCGAAAAAAATAATCGTTTGTCATGGCAACGGATTCTCCCGCCGGGGCATCCATGGACACGGCTGAGAGAAGTTCCTCGCCGTCGCATGCCACCAGGGAGATAACCATGCCAGATATACCGTAGCTCTTGTCGAGCTCGTCTTTGTATTTTAGTTCCTCAAGATTCATTGTCAGTTGATTACAACAATTTTAGTAACAGCGGCAGAGTTGGAGCCTGATGCGTTGCTTGACACGTACACCATGTATACTCCCGACTTGACGCGGTTGCCTGATACATCGCAGCCATCCCAGACGAATGAGCCGCCTTCAGAAACGCCCTGATGGAGTACGTTTCCGGCCATGTCGGCAATCTTCACCAGAGAGTTGTCCATAAGGCCGCTCACTGTAATCCATCCGTGATAGTCGGGACGGACAGGATTCGGATAAGCGTACACCTCGGAAAGGTCCTCGCTCGCAGGAGATGAGGTGCTGTTATAGCTCAGCACACCGTTGGCTGTACCGAAGTAAACCTTGTTGGAATGTGGGTCGCAGGCAACGGAATATACGATGCTCGAGGGCAGTGGTGAGTTTTCAGATGTGAAGTTTTCAATAATCTCGGTACCGTCGGCGCTTACGAGATATACGCCTGAGCCTTCAGTCGCAATCCACTTGCGGTTGGTCGGGTCGACGGCAATCTGATATATCTTTTCAGTTTCCAGCAGATAGTCGCCGAAGTTTGTTCCGTCGTTACGGGGCACGAGAGGACGCTTCACTGTCAGATTGGTATTCATCAGTTCGGAAGGATGGTTCACGACGAAAAGGCCTTCGTTGGTACCGCACCATATTTTTCCGTCCTTATCTTCGGCCATAGCGAGTACACGCTGAGGCGTGATGGTATTGCCCTCGGTATCTGTGAACGACCGATGCTGGTTCATGACAAAATTTCCGGGCTGGGAATAGTTTCCTTTGGTGTCGATACAGAGTATACCCGACTCCCACTGCGATGTACCATACAGCACATAATTAGAGCGCTCGCAGAAGAGGCTGAAGGCGTCTTTGTTACCTCGGTAGTCAAACGGAATATCAATCTTTACCCAATCGGATGCTTGCACATTGGTAATGTCCTTTCTCTTAGCCGATGGCAGAAATACCAATGGCTCGGGATTATCACGTTCAGTCCAGCTCATCACCCAAAGGTTTCCGTCCGGGTCGATATTCACATCGAACACACGCGTACCCCAGTCAGCCTGTATGCCCGAGTTGGTTTTATTGAAGTGTGTCACCTCTGTTCCGTTCTTGATTACGAACAGTCCTTCGAAACCATTGCCGGTAAAATACATATCGGGGTCATCAGGGTCTTCTACAAGACGAGTCGCTCCACCGTAAAGTCGTTTATCTTTATTTCGTGTCTGGAGCAGATTGATGTAATAGTCCGTTGCCACAACATCATAGGGACTCACATCGCGAATATTATCACCCTCAATCACATTGACATCCTGAGGCTTCTCCATATTGTCGCCGGAGGTACATGTATAGTACTGAGAGGGGCCGATATTGGAAACATACAGTCGGTTGCCGTCTTTCGACCAACGCATGAAAGCGGCGTCGGATACGGTAAACGTGTTGGGGCGATACTTGTCGTTGAGTACCACCGGAGTAGCTGAAGACAAGTCGTAACGTCCGATGCCGTCGCGGTTGCCAAGCCACAGTGTAGTGGTAGAGTTCCAGACTCCTATGGCGTGGTTTTTCAATGTTTCGGGAAGCGCGATAGAACTTGCGGAAGCACCGGTATTGTCAAAGAAATAGACACGGTCGGCATCATATCCATAGAAACCGTCGGCACGTTTCTTAAGAGGGGTATCAAGTCTTGTTGACGAAGTCCCAGTGTATAAGATACCCTTGTCGAAATCCACAGTAGCCTCTCCCTTGTATTTATAGTTATCTACATAGAGATACTTGACATCTGTCAGAGGAACAGCACAGGTGATGTTATGGTTGCCCAAACTCCGGAATTTATCCATTGTATTGTGGCGTTCACTCAGAGGGGATGTATAAGCAACGCCCTCAGATACGACAAGCAGATGGTCGCCAAGGACACACACCACCGAAAGCGGCTTGTTGTAAATGCCTGATTCCACAACCTCATGGCGTTCGTCATCGTAGACCACCAGACCGAAAGCAGTGGCAAGATAGATGCGGTTTCCGGCAAAAGCCACATTGTTGATGGCATGGGAACCGGTAAGAGTGGCAATCTTGATGTCCGAGAGGTTCACAGACTTGCCATTGTCGTAGAGCAGGTCGATATTTCCGGAGCTGTATGCCACGAGAAGATATTTCTTGTCGTAGTTGTAGTAAATATCCGTTATATCGACGTCAGAGAGCTTATTGGACGTGGTGTAGGAGTAATGCTCGTTGTCGGCAGGTGAAAACGAATGAAGCGAACCTCCCGAAAGGTAAAAAACCTTGGAGGGTGTTTCTACGATATTGTCGATGGAAGAGCCCATATTGGCATAAATGGTCCAACTTCCGGGTGCGTTCTGCGCCTGCATCACGGGAGCGAAAGCCAATAGCAGAACGGAGAGGAGAATGAGTGTCTTTTTTATCATCTGTCTGGAGTCTTGTGTTTTTATTCTGGTTAAATGGCGTTGTTCTCAAGAAAATCAATCAAGGCACGCACGGCCCGACCGCGATGGCTCACGGCATTTTTCTCTTCGGGTGTACCTTGCGCGAACGTATGATTCCAGCCATCAGGACGGAAAAGCGGGTCGTAGCCGAATCCGCCGTCTCCGGCAGGAGCTTCAAGTATGCATCCGTGAATCTCGCCATTGAAGAAATGTCGGTTTTCGCCAACCACGAGTGCGATTGCCGTACGGAAACGTGCCGCCCGGGACTCCGCCCCCGCAAGTTTTTCAAGCAGCATGGCATTGTTTCCCGCATCGTCGTGAGGACGTCCGCAGAAGCGGGCGCTATATACGCCTGGAGCACCGCCGAGGGCATCCACCTCAAGTCCGGAATCATCGGCGAAACAATCGTAGCCATACTTTTCCTTCACCCACATTGCCTTGGCAAGGGCATTGCCTTCAAAGGTAGGGGCATCCTCAGGAATATCGTCATGGCATCCGATGTCGGAAAGCGACAGGATTTCCATCCGGTCGCCAAGGATAGCGCGGATTTCCGATAGCTTATGGGAATTATTGGTGGCGAAAACTAACTTTTTCACAGTGTAATAACGAGAATACGAACACTTTATTATGCTACAACGATATTTACAATCTTTCCGGGCACAACGATAATCTTCTTCACCGTCTTGCCTTCGAGCCACTTGGCAGCACCGGCATCGGAGAGAGCCACTTTCTCAACTTCCTCCCGGGGCATGTCGGCGGGGACGGTGATGTTGTAGCGGGCCTTGCCGTTGAAGGAAACCGCCATCGTTACGGAATCTTCCTTGAGATATTCCTCGCGGAATTCGGGCCAGCGGGCATCGCAGATTGTGCCGGTCTCGCCTATCGCGGAGTGCCAGAGCTCTTCAGCTACGTGCGGTGCGAATGGCGCAAGCACAACAAGCAGCTCGGCGAGCACCTTGCGCGAGTGGCACTTCTGTGCGCCGAGTTCGTTGACGCATATCATAAATGCGGCCACAGAAGTATTGAACGAGAAGCTCTCAATATCGCCTGTAACCTTCTTGATGAGTTTGTGGAGACTCTTGAGATTGTCGCGTGTAGGCTCGGAATCATCCACAAGCAGGGTGTCGCCTTTATAGTAAAGCGACCACAGTTTCTTGATGAAACGGTTCACGCCGTCAATACCGTTGGTGTCCCAGGGTTTGCTCTGTTCAAGCGGGCCAAGGAACATTTCATACAGGCGGAGTGTGTCGGCGCCGTAGCGTTCAACGATGTCGTCGGGATTAACGACATTGAACATCGACTTCGACATCTTTTCAACAGCATATCCGCACACATACTTGCCACCGTCCTCAAGCACAAACTGGGCGTCGGCATATTCGGGGCGCCATGCCTTGAAGGCCTCGAGGTCGAGAATATCGTTGCTCACGATATTCACGTCAACGTGGATAGGCGTAGTATCGTATTGCTCTTTAAGTCCGTAGCTTACAAAGGTGTTCGTATCCTTGATTCGATACACGAAGTTGCTTCGTCCCTGAATCATGCCCTGGTTGATGAGCTTGCGGAAAGGCTCGTCCTCACATACTTCGCCGAGGTCATAGAGGAATTTATTCCAGAAACGGCTGTAAATCAGGTGACCTGTGGCATGCTCGCTGCCTCCGATGTAGAGGTCGACGCTGCGCCAGTAATCATTAGCCTCCTTCGACACGAGAGCCTCGGAATTGCGAGGATCCATGTAGCGGAGATAGTAAGCCGATGAACCTGCGAAACCGGGCATGGTGTTGAGTTCGAGAGGATAGCCTTCTTGAGTTTTCCAGTCTTTGGCACGTCCCAGTGGCGGTTCGCCTGTTTCGGTGGGGAGATATTTGTCGATTTCCGGAAGTTCCAGAGGCAGGGATGAATCATCAAGCATGCAGGGAATTCCATCCTTGTAATAAACGGGGAACGGCTCGCCCCAATAGCGCTGACGGCTGAAAATGGCATCGCGAAGACGGAAATTCACCTTCACTTTGCCAATTCCTTTCTCGGAAATGAATTTCTTGGTGGCGGCGATGGCTTCAGGCACGGTAAGACCGTTGAGCGACAATTCGGGTCCCTCGGAATTCATCATGATGCCTTCTTTGGCATCGAAGCTCTGCTCGCTCACATCAGCACCCTCGATAAGGGGGATAATTGGGAGGTCGAACTTGCGGGCAAAAGCGTAGTCGCGGCTGTCATGAGCAGGGACGGCCATGATGGCGCCCGTACCGTAACCGGCAAGCACGTAGTCGCTCACCCAGACGGGTATTTTCTTGCCCGTAAGAGGATTGATGGCATATGCACCTGTGAATACTCCGGTCACTTTCTTGTCTATCATGCGCTCGCGCTCGGTCTTGTGCTTCACGGCGGTGAGATATTCCTTCACTGCCTCACGCTGGCTGTCGGTGGTAATCATATCCACATACACGCTCTCGGGAGCGAGCACCATGAAGGTGACACCGAACACGGTATCGGCACGGGTGGTGAAGATTTCAAGCTCAACATCGTCGCGGCCGTCGATACGGAAACGCATCTCGGCACCTTCGGAGCGGCCAATCCAGTTGCGCTGTGTTTCCTTGAGCGAGTCGGTCCAGTCAATCTTGTCAAGCCCTTTGAGAAGACGGTCGGCATATGCCGAGACACGAAGACACCACTGGTACATCATCTTCTGCTCTACGGGGAATCCTCCGCGTACCGATACGCCCTCGCTCACCTCATCGTTGGCAAGCACGGTGCCGAGTTTCGGACACCAGTTCACCATCGTGTTTCCAAGGTAAGCGATTCGCCAGTTCATCAGCGCGTCGCTCTTCTCCTTGTCACTCATCGCCTTCCATTCGGCGGCGGTGAATTCCATTTCCTTACCGCAGGCCGCATCTACCCCCGCTGTTCCGTGAGCTTCGAAATGCTTCACAAGTTCAGCAATCGGCATTGCTTTGTCGGCAACATTGTCATAGTACGACTCGAACATGCGGATGAAAGCCCACTGCGTCCATTTGTAGAACTCGGGATCGCAGGTCTTTATCTCACGGTCCCAGTCGAAGCTGAAACCGATCTTGTCGAGCTGGCTGCGGTAGCGTGCGATGTTCTGCCGCGTTGTGATTTCGGGATGCTGTCCGGTCTGGATGGCATACTGTTCGGCCGGAAGGCCGTAGGCATCGTAGCCCATGGGGTGAAGCACGTTGAAGCCCTGAAGGCGCTTGTAGCGGGTGTAGATGTCACTTGCTATGTAGCCAAGGGGATGACCCACATGCAACCCCGCTCCCGAAGGATAGGGAAACATGTCGAGAACATAAAACTTGGGCTTCGATGTGTCGATTCCGGCACGGTATGTGGCATTTTCTTTCCAGTAATTCTGCCAGCGGCTTTCGATGTCTTTATGCTTGTATTCCATTGCGGAAGGATATTATTGGTTGTTAGAGGTTGATTTATTTCGAGAGTTCGAGCATGCGCTCAATGGGCACGAGAGCCTTGCGGGCAAGTTCCGGGTCAACAATCACCTCAGGCTTTCCGTCGCGCAGACAGTTGCGGAGCTTCTCGAGTGTGTTGAGCTTCATGAATGAGCAGTCGTTGCAGCCGCAGGTGCTGTCGGTGGGTGGTGCGGCGATGAATGTCTTTCCCGGACACTTCTTCTGCATCTCATGCAGGATGCCGCTTTCTGTGGCAACGATGAATTTCTGCTCCGGCGAGTTGATGGCATATTCAAGCAACGCTGCCGTGGAGCCTACCTTATCGGCCATCAGAACCACCGCGCGCTTACATTCCGGATGCACCAGCACCGGAGCGCCGGGATGCTCTTCTTTAAGGCGAGCTATGCGTTCGGCCGAAAAACGTTCATGCACATGGCAGGCGCCGTCCCAGAGCAGCATATCGCGACCCGTCACAGAATTGATGTAGCCGCCGAGATTGCGGTCAGGGCCGAAAATCAGCTTCGCATCTGCCGGGAACGATTCAACAATCTTGCGTGCGTTGCCCGAAGTCACAAGCACATCCGACAGAGCCTTTACTCCCAACGATGTATTGACATAAGAAATTACCGTATGGTCGGGGTGAGCCTTGACAAAAGTCTCGAACGCATCGGCGGGACAACTGTCGGCGAGCGAACATCCGGCCTCAAGATCAGGCATGAGCACCTTCTTGCCGGGGCAAAGCACCTTTACGGTCTCACCCATGAAATGCACACCGCACATCACAATCACCTCCGCATCCTTGATGGCGGCAGCCTTCTGCGCGAGTGCGAGCGAATCGCCGATATAGTCGGCAATATCCTGGATTGGCCCCTGCTGATAATAGTGAGCCAAAATTATAGCGCCCTTCTCTTTCTTGAGACGGAGGATTTCCTCCTTGAGAGCCTCGTCTTTTGAATCAGTCATTTTAATTTCTATAAGTCTTTGACCTACAAAATTACAACACTTTTTCCAAAAACGCCCAATTTCCTCCGAAAAACCCGCCACACATACTTCAAATTCCCCCTGACACCCATTTCAACCCAGCATTTTTATCCCCTCCGCCACGTACACCGCCCCCGCCAAGGCGAGGAATGACAATAATATGATTGTTTTTGTTGGCTTCATATAATTACGTTTTTCGTTTTCAATAGACTATTCGAGAATTTGCACTGATTTGAGCAGAGGATTTTCAATAGGTTCTTCCAATAAGTTATACAATTGCGATTCAGGAGAAAATATCAACTCAATACGTTCCGGTGAAAAATTCCAAAAATCGACTTCCGCACTCTGTACGTTAATAATTTTATTGTCAAAAATAATGCGATATATATACGTAGAAGTGTAGTCTGGTTCAGTCCATGGCTCACCATTATCCATTATTCCCAGTGGAGAATAATACCATCCTATCGTATCAGCATCCCATTTTGATAAATATTTCATTATCGGGTAATCTGAGAAGTCATCACGCTGATTTAATAAAACCTGAGATGTTCCCGTTACAAGTGTATCTCCGGAAGAAGTCCATCCGTAAGCAAAGTACTCCGATTTTTCAAAATAGTTATGGTCTAAGAAAAGAAAAAGTGTATCCTCAACCGAGTCTACTATTGTTTTATAACTATTAATACACTCTTGAAAGTCGCCTTCCAAGGGCAGACAGTATACGATTTCCTTTCCATTTTTGTCAGGGCGAATTATGTCAATAATACTTGTTTCAGGCTTCTTGCACTCCCACTCTAATAATGCTTCCTTTGGCTCATGAATCTTCGCCAAGGATATGAACGACAGCGCAATAAAGAGAAATATCAATAATAAGTTTTTCATTTTAGCGATTATAGTAAATAAATCCGTCCATTCATGCCAATATCATCTATACAAATGCCATTCGCACTACTCAGCCAAAAGGCCGGGAGGGGTGCGGAGGCTCTGAGCCTCATGAGGTGAGTTCCAATTGAAGCTGCGTCCTTCGATATAAAGAACCGAATCCGACTCTTGAATGATGCGGAAAACGGTGAGCTTGGGACAATCTAAAACCAAACGGCTCATGTGTTCCAGCCATTTCTTATCCATCTTCACCATTCGCTCCATATCCATAGGCCATATTGTTTTAAAATGGCTCTCAACTGAACCATCTAGAGGATAGTCCAATATATGAATGGAATCAGTCCGGTTCCAGATTAGGAAGTTTAAATTAATGGTTTCCTCAACACCCGAAACGCAAAGTACCATCACCGTGTCATTCCATCCTGACGGCAGACGTTTTATCATCTCTGAAAAAGATGAACGCATATTATCTATTTCCCAATCTACAAGATTAAGCAATTTTCGGCCGTCTTCCGGAAGCACCTTGTCAACCACATCATACCTGTCATATCCCCGGAATGTATACCGACGCGAGAACGATTTCAGTGAAGAATAACAGTCCGCTTTAGACATGACTTCTGACGCGTCAACGTCCCTACCGCACGACTTTTCCGTCCCAGTTAATCCATTGCCCGAGCAACTCCACAACACCGTTCCCGCCAAGGCGAGGAACAGTAATAATATGAGCGATTTTCGATTATTCATGATTCTTTCGGGTGTTGTTAATAAATATAAGTTGCTTCTATATCTTGAGGAGTGGCTTCAACGGAAGCCCAACCAATGATTGAGCACCCCTGTACATTTACTTTCCCATTGGAGAAAATAAGTCGGAATACCTGGCTCGTCCATCCTCTCGGCACAGTCCACGTTGTGCTTGCCGCAATCCCTTTGGATGAATAATATTTGGAGATTGTATCTGTGCCCCACTCGGCCACATACTTCATTATGGGATATCTTTGCCAATCTCCGCCTAAAAACGAAGGATTTCCAAGAGCGAGTGTATCTCCGCTTGCAGTCCACCCGAAAGTCTTGAATCCGTTGTTGTGTATATACTCCGAACAGACAAATAGAAATAGTGTGTCCGATTCTAAATTGACAGCATCCTTATATTTGTTAACACTCAATATCATATCAACCTCAGATGGCAAGATAAAGTCCGAATTAATCTGATTCTCATTAATCGCAGAAACGACGGGATAAATCATATCCCATATATCAGCGTTGCATCCGTCGCAATTCCATTCAAAAATCGCATTTTCCGGAACATCCGTCACCTCCGCCACGCACACCGCCCCCGCCAAGGCGAGGAAAGCCAATAATATTATTATTTGTAGTTTGCTCATTAATTTATTTCTATTGTAAATAAATGAATTTAGCCACCTTGGGATTGAAGTTGCTTAATCGGTTTTCATTTTTATGTAATCTTCCGGGATATATTCAGGAAAATAAAGTCGTTCTATGGTTTGTGGTGTCATGTACCAATTATCTACTTCTATACCCTGTACATACGTATTTAATCTATTGAAGATAATGCGGAATACGACATTTCTATAACCGGGGGAGTCTGTCCATTGCATATATGCCATTCCATAAGTCCAATAATATGTAGATAAGATATTCTCGTCCCATTTAGATACGTACTCCATTATTGGAGCATTAGGTAGTTCTTTCCTCCGTTTGCCAATATATGATGCTGTTCCAAGCATAAGTGTATCTCCTTTATTAGTCCAGCCGTATACGTAATATCCCTTAGGATCAAAATAATCGTATATATAGTTATAACCTACGAAAAAAAACAGTGTGTCTGTATCGGAGTTAAGAATTGCCTTAAATTGATTTATACATGAGCGCAGTCCATCTTCCTCAGGAAGGAAAACCCTTGGCTCCTTTATAATAGCCTCTTCATCGGGATGCAAAATGCTCCATAAATCAGAATCCGTGTTTTTGCACTCCCACTCGAAAATCGCATTTTCCGGGACATCCGAACCCTCCGCCACGCACACTGTCCATGCCAAAGTAAGTAACGCTAATAATATGACTGTTTTCGCTGTTTTCATTTGGTATTCAATAGTTTTTCCTGATTTTCAGCGGCGGCATGGTGATGAGCGTGTCTTTCGGCTTAACGGTGACTTCTTCAAGTTCTACCGGGTCAGGGTGAGGTTGCCACATCCTGTTCAAGACCTTATTCCGGTCGGTCTCCCTGTCGTTCCACCATCCGATTTCCGTCCCTTCCACATGAGCTTTACCCCGGTCGAACACTATGCGGAAAACATAGTCAGGGTAACTATACAATATGTCGCACATTCCGTACTCAATAAAATGCGGCCAATATTTGGCGATAGTATCAACATTCCATTTGTTGACATATTCCATTATCGGGAACTTTGCTATATCTAATGGTCTTATCTGCATAAACGCGGAATCCCCCAGCATGAGCGTGTCTCCTCTGGTATTCCAACCGCAGGTTTCATATGATTCAAGGCCATTGGAGCATATAAACAATATCAATGTATCGTCATCTTCATTGATGATTTCTTTATAGCGGTTAATCCTTTTGCGAGCCTTTTTATCATCCGGGCGTGCGTCATCGGGATATTTGTCCCTTTGCGGTGTAATCGGCGACCCATCAGGCCAAATCATGTTCCAAATGCTCTGCTCATCAACGCCTACGGCACAGGAATCCGATGGCAGAAATTCCTGTCCCTCACTTTTATCTCTTTCTGCCACGCATCCCCCAACGACCAAGGAGAGGAACAGCAATAGCACAGGCAGTTTTCGGTTATTCATAGTTCTTTCGGGTGTTGTCAAAGGTAATCTTTAAAAGTGATTGACACCCTCTGTATAGGTGGTTGTAGGGCTTTGATTCCGTATCATGTGCAGCAGCGGACAGGCATAGCATCAGTTTTCTCATGGCATCGCGGGGTTAAGGTTCCGGATGCAATTTAGGCATTTTTTGTATTCCGCGCAAGATTTGCTTGCATTTTTATCGGAAAACCGCGCTATTTGAGGTATTTGTCTATTCCGTTGGGGCAGCGGAGGGGCTTTTCGCTGTCGGGGCGCATGCTGTATTTGATATTTTTATCGGCGTTGTACATGAATTTGTCTTCATGCCAAAGATGGTAGACGATTCCGGCAAATTTGAGGTGACGCTTGCGCAGACCAAGCCGCTGGAGACGACTGCCGAAATCACCGTCTTCCCCACCCCATCCTTCAAAAAATTCGTCATAACCGTTGATGGCGATGCAGTCGGATTTATAGAATGACATGTTGCATCCCAATGCCGAGGATTTATGCACGCGATAGCGCGGCGCAAGATAGCGGGCGAGGGGAAAGATGTGCAGGGCGTTTTCGGGTTTTCCCTCAATGCCACGGGTAAACGGTGTGATTTTGCGTGGCTGCATGGCTTGGCATATCTCGGCGGTAAGTTCGGGGCCGAGGTTGGTGCGGCCTCCTTTTACATAAAATCCAGGAGCAGCCATCCTGATATGATCCTCGACAAAGCGCGGATGAAGGAAAATGTCGCCGTCAATCTCGATGATGTATTCGCCTGATGCCGCTGCGATTGACTTGTTTCTCATCATCGCCAGGCGGAATCCGTTGTCCTCATGCCATATATGCCGCACGGGCACGGGTGATTCGGCGGCAAGGAGACGTATCAGCTCGGCAGTATCCTCGCGCGAACCGTCGTCGCCAATTATTATCTCATCTGGCAATACTGTCTGCCCGAAAACGCTCCGCACGCACACAGCAAGAGCGTCCGGGCGGTTGTATGTCGAAATTATAAGAGAAGTCTTCATTTCTTCAGTCTTAAATATCTTACGCCAAGGCCTTTGGCAATAACTTTGATGCGGGAGCGGAGTGTCTTTTTGCGGCGTCCCCAGGAGTAAGCATAGTTGTGGATGCACACGGTATTCTCCGTAACGGTCTTCTCGCCGGTATCCCAATCGACTGCGCAGAAATAGTCGATAGGGAACAATTCAGGCTTCTCCTCCTCGGAAAGCCCGGGATAGACGTGCAATGTGAAAAGTTTGGTATTGGCCGTGCGTACAGGATGGCCGAAAGTATTGATAAAATGGCGATTATAATAAAAGTCCAGGAATTTGCCGACCCATGGAGCGCCCTTTTCAGCCGCCATCATTCCGAGTCCTATCCACTTGTGTTCCCAACTCAGGAAACTTTTGCGGTCAAGATAGGCGTCGAATGGCTTCACCACCTCGACATCCGTGTCAAGGTAGATTCCGCCATACTCATACAAGGCTTTAAGACGGCACACATCGGCCACGAAAGCCCAGCTTTTCATCGCATTTGCCTCGCGGCTGAACGTGCAGCAGTTGACATCGAAATTCGATTCGTTCCACTCCTTGATTTCATAGTCAGGCAGAAGCCTTTTCCAGTTTTCGATAGTTTCTTTTACGTCCTGCGGTTTTTCCTTTCCTCCAAACCAGCAGTAATGAATAATCTTTGGTATCATTTCCTTCCTAAAAGTTTTTTCTTCCGGTCGACCCTGCGGTCGTGGGCGTCTTTGATTTTGAAGGCGTCTCCGACCGTTGATTCGGGCAACTTGCGCGCCGCGACATATTCGGAGACAAAGCAATTAAACATTTCAGTGCGTGAGGAGAATCGCGTCAGGTTATCAAGGCATATATCCGTCGGGAACGGCCGTCCCGAGCTTGAGAAAGTCATGCGGTTGATGTCGATAAGCCAGAATTCGGCCTCGTCCTCTCCGGTACGGCGGTATAACACATTTCCTGCGTTGAGATCGCGGTGGATTATCCCGCGGTCGTGCAGGGAGGCCACAAAGCGGGCGAAAGCACGGGTAAGGCCGCGGTCAAAGCCGTCGTGTTCCTTCAGCCCCTCGCCAACCGATGGCAAGTCCACGAAATCGCAGGCATAATAAGAGTCGGCAAGCGCGCCGGACGCATCACGGATTTCAAGCACTCCGGCAGGCGCAGGGGTGTTCACTCCGAGAGATTCCAGCCGCAGGGCATTTTCAAAGGAGCGACGCGCCTTGCTTTTCCGGAAAAGATATATGATTTTGCGGAATGTATTGAGCCGCCCGAAGCGCTTCACGGCAAGGTCATGCCCCTCCACACGGATGCGGCGTATCTCGTTACGACCCTTGAAAAGCCTCTCGCCCTC
This sequence comes from uncultured Muribaculaceae bacterium, assembly GCA_910589055.1. Lineage (GTDB taxonomy): Bacteria > Bacteroidota > Bacteroidia > Bacteroidales > Muribaculaceae > CAG-873. Next base: position 21,795 of record CAJURN010000021.1, on the reverse strand, counting down.
TCCGGAGAAGGATTCGGGCAAGTTTCCGAGCCATTCCTTCAGCACATCGCGTCCCGGCGCCGTTTCAAGCCTTATTCTCATCATCGCGGATTCTTTTTTCCTCAAGTTTCGACAGGAGCATGAGCTGATAGATGCAATCAAGATAAGCCTGCACAACTCCACGGCGCCCGTCACGGAAACCTCCACGCAGCACATACGACCGGAGCAGAGTCCATACAGGCCTGAAAATCAACGCTATCATGCCGTAGCGGCGATGAGCGCGCTTGGGCACCTCGTAGTCGGAATAATTATCCATCTTTTTCAGCCGCGAGGCCACCGGAGCATCATCAAGATGCAGCAGGTACACACCCGGGAGATTTGCCGGAATATCCTCCACCCGACCGTCAATGACAGGACGCGCATGTATCACGGGAGGCCATTTGGCCTTGTCCTTGCGCAGGAAACGCAGCTGATAGTCCGACGAATGATGGATATACTCGCCAAGCAGCATGTTGCGACGCGGCACGGCAAGAGCATCCGGACAATCCGGAGCGGCGATGCGACGGTAGAGATACTCCCTCAGTTCGGGAGTCACAATCTCATCGGCATCCACCACCAATACCCAGTCATGTGAGGCGGAATGTATGGCGAAGTCTCTCGCAGGTTCGCAGATACGATGGTTGCCTTTAGGAAACGTCACAACGCGGCAACCTTTGGCCTGAGCGATAGCCACAGTATCGTCGGTACTCTCCATATCGCACACCACAACCTCATCGAAGCCGGCGAGCGCATCGAGCACCCGCGCAAGGTGTTCCGAGGCATTGTAGGTGTTGATAACCGCTGATATCTTATCTCTGTGCGCCATACTGCTTATTTCTTTCTGATTATCGTGAGGCCGTCGCGGATGGGAAGTATCACCTTCTCCACACGCTTGTCAGCGGCCACGAGGTCGTTGAAATCCATGATTCCACGGCTCTGGGGGTCACGGCAGGTCTCCGGGTCGATCACCTTATCGTCCCACAGCGTATTGTCGGCCAGTATATAGCCACCCTTTGCGAGCCTGGGCATCACAAGCTCGTAGTACTCCGAGTACCGGCGCTTGTTAGCATCAATGAACACGAGGTCATACTGCTCCTCAGCAGGCATATCGCGAAGAATCTGCGACGCGTCGCCTATGTGCAGGCGAATGTCGGCTCCACGCGGACTGTCGTCGAAAAGCTCTCGCAGTTCTTCGGAAAATTCCTCGTCAATCTCCACGGTGTCAATTGTCGCGCCTTCGGGCATACCTTCGGCAAAGCAGAGCGTGGAATAGCCCGTGAACGTACCCAGCTCAAGAATCCTCCGGGGGCGAATCATGCGGGTGAGCATCACGAGAATACGGCCCTGGATATGCCCCGAGCACATACGCGGATACAGGCGCGTGAGGTGCGTGTGGCGGTAGAGGCGGTAGAGAGCTTCGGGTTCGGCGTCGATGTGGTCCTGTATGTATTCTTCCAGCGTCATAAAGGCATATCAACAAGCACCCACATCGCTGCGTGGGTCAATATCATTAGAAAAACAATAATCCAGGTGATTTCAGGGCGGCGACGGCGGCATATCCACGCACACACGGCGGCGGCAATCACATAGGCCGGATAGAGCCACACGAACGTACGGGCAACGCTGTCGGCGCTGCAACGCGAGAGCAAGGTCGGCCACGCCAATACGGGCAGCGACACAAGTATTATGATGGCTTTCACCCACCACGCTCCGCCTCCTTCCGAGGGCAATCCTGAAGTCCGGCTCATTTCTTTTTGGCAGTCTTTTTACGTTCTTTCTCAGCAAGATATGCCTTCACAGTCTCTTCCACGCCACGCTCGAGCGAAAATTTGGGTGAGAAACCGAAATCACGTTTGGCATCCTCCACCGAGCAGTTCCAATTGCGCTGACGCATGATTTTGAACTTGTCGCGGTTGAGGGTCGAGGGCTTCAAGGTGAGCACGCCCCACTTCTCGGCCACGACCGAAGCGGCATATACCGCCCACATTGGCAAGCGCACGGGCACCACAAACTTGCGGCCGAGCTTGCGCGCGACAATCTCACGGAATTCCTTCTGCGTGTAGGAGCGATCCTCGCTGATTATGTATTTCTTATGCAGCACGCCGGCGGCAAGCGCGTCGTACATGGCACACACGAGGTCGTCGACATAGATGAAAGTGAGCATCTGCTTGCGGTAGCCCACTCCGAAGTCGAAATGGCCGTCGATACACTCGATCATCATCAGATAATCTTTCTCGCGAGGCCCGTAAACTCCCGTCGGACGGAATATCACCCAAGGGAAGTCTCCGCTAAGGTCAAGGAAAGTCTCGGCCTTGATTTTAGAAAGTCCGTATCGGGTGTTGGGATTGGGTATAGAGCGGCTGTCGAATGGCGTGTAATCCTTCTCGTCGCCCACTCCGAGGGCACTGAGCGAACTCATGTAAAGGAAGCGTTCCGGAACAAGGTCGGCGTCCTGAAGCACGCGCACGAATGTGCGGAGATATTCGTAATTTATGCGGTTGAAATCGGCAAAATTGGCACACTTGGTGGCGCCGAGGTTGTAGATTATATAATCCCACCGTCCCGATTCCGGACGGCAACGGTGCAGCTCGCGGTCGAGAGCGTCGGCATCGTCGTAGTCGAGCACTGCGAATTTGAGACGTTCATCGCCGAGATAGCGACGAGAGGTGCTTTCGCGCACTGCTGCAGTGACATCATAGCCGCGACGCAGGCCTTCAGCTGCAATGAAGCCGCCGATAAAACCTCCGGCACCTACAACCAGCACACTTTTTTTCTTCTCTTCCATATCAACCTACAAGAGCCTTTACTCCAAGAATATAGGAATCCGGTCCGAAGCCCGATACAGAACCCATGCACACGGATGCGATGAGCGAGCGGTGGCGGATTTCCTCACGTGCGAAAACGTTGGACAGATGCACCTCCACCACAGGAATGTCGATGGCTGCTATGGCATCGGCAAGAGCGAGCGAGGTGTGGGTATATGCTCCGGCATTAAACACGACGCCCTGATAGTTGTCGGTATCGTAGCCCACACGGTGAAGGGTGTCGATGAGGTCGCCCTCATGATTGCTTTGGAAATATTCAAATTCCCGACCGGGATAAGAGGCGCGTATCATAGCCATGATGTCCTCGGCGGTCGTGCGACCGTAGGTCTCCGGCTCGCGACGGCCGAGAAGGTTGAGATTCGGGCCGTTGAGAATCAGAATCTTCCGGTGCGGTGTGGCGTTGCTGTCCATCATTTTTTCATCTCCACTTTGTGTGATGGCGGAAGCTCGTTGTTGCGGCGCTCCACCGCGTCGATAAGTTCATGGGCAAGATGCACGAATGACAGTCCCGAAACGGTATTTTCCAAGGCCACGGGGCGTCCGGCATCCGAATGTTCGCCAACAGAGGCAACAAGGGGAATACGCGCAAGTACAGGCACATCGAATTCTGCGGCCAAGGCATCTACCGACTTGTCATTGCCGAAGAGATAGTACTTCTCGTCGGGATGCAGCTCGGGAGTGAACCAGGCCATGTTGTCGACAAGACCCAACACCGGAACGTTGATTTTCGGGTCGCGGAACATGTCTATACCCTTGCGGGCATCGGCGAGAGCCACCTCCTGCGGAGTTGTCACAACAAGTATGCCGCCTATGCCGAGAGTCTGCACAAGAGTAAGATGGATATCGCTCGTGCCGGGAGGCATGTCAATCAGGAAGTAATCCAGCTCGCCCCAGTCGCCCTGCTCGATGAGCTGTTTGAGGGCGTTGGAGGCCATTGAACCACGCCATACGACGGCACTTCCCTTCTCCACAAGGAATCCTATCGAAAGGAGTTTCACGCCGTAGCGCTCGGCGGGAATGATGAGTGTGCGGCCATCCTCGGCCTGACGCATATAGAGCTGTTCGTCTTCGATTCCGAACATTTTGGGCATCGACGGGCCAAAAATATCAGCGTCGAGAAGACCCACTTTATAGCCTTCGGCAGCCAAAGCCACTGCAAGGTTTGCAGCAACGGTAGACTTGCCCACGCCACCCTTTCCGGACGATATTCCGATTATATTCTTCACTCCGGGAAGGACGGGTGCCTTGGGAGCAGGAGCCGGAGCCTTGGTCTTTACCGCGATATTTCCTTCAATCTCGACATCGCCTCCGGCAGCAAGCCGTATGGCAGCCTCAGCGGCCTTCACAACCGACTTGATAAATGGGTCGGTGGGCTTGTCAAAAATCAGGGAAAGCGTGACCTTACGGCCATCAATGCGTATGTCGTCCTCAACCATTCCGAGTTCCACGAGATTTTTTCCCGAACCCGGATAGCGCACCGTGCTCAGTGCATCGGTAATCAACGAGGGATATAATGGTTCCATGTGTTTGTGTTCGTATGATAGAGTGTCTGAGGCTTATTCCTCTGCGCTGCCGTCCATGAGCTGCGGCATTTGGATATAGCCTCGTGAGTAACTTCGGTAAGTGTCAAATTCAATATCTTCCGCTCCGGCAGGTTCTGCAAGCACCGTGTCATGGGGCAGACGGAAGGATATGTATTTGATTGTCAGCCCACGGTCGAGCCACTGCTGCTCGTAGTGGGTGCGGATTTTGAGAATATCGTCAACAATACCGCTGTGGTAGAGGTCGTCGGTACATTGCAGACGCTCGAGACCGTTTGCCTCAGTCATCATCGACGTGTAGGTGTAGAGGAACGGGCTGTCGGTCTTAAGATGAATCACTCCGCCGGGCGCGAGAACCTTGCGGTATAGCTCCATGAAGCGGGTGGATGTCAGACGCTTGCGCACCTTCTTCATCTGCGGGTCGGGGAAGGTAATCCATATCTCGGCCACTTCTCCGGGAGCGAAAAACTCGGGAAGCAGCTCGATGGAAGTGCGCAGGAAGGCAACGTTTTCCATGCCTTTGTCGCGTGCACGACAGGCACCGGTCCACATACGGGCACCCTTGATGTCGATTCCGATGAAATTTTTGTCGGGATAAAGCTCGGCCAGGCCCGTTGTGTACTCACCCTTGCCGCAACCGAGTTCAAGGACTATCGGACGGTCGTTTTCAAAAAAATCCTCATGCCAGCGACCCTTCAGGGGGAAGCCTTCGCTTTTGAGGCGAGCGAAAGGAAACTGGAACACCAAGTCGATGGTTTCCATTTCCCGGAATTTCTTCAGTTTGTTCTTACCCATTCAGAGTATTGTTATCGTTTCATTTTGAGCACTCCGCGTGTGCCGTCTTCCAACACACATTCCACCACAAAGAGGCCTGTGGTGAAGGCGGAAGTGTCGGTGCTGAATGTTTCGCCGCCATTTCCCGAAGCGGAAATCAGGAGACGTCCGGCAGGGTCGTAGACTGCGACAGAAGCAATGGCGCTTCCACGGCTGAGCAGACACAACTCGCTGCCATCAAAGCGGCCTGATACAGCCGACGAGGCTTCGGGAGCCACAATTGCATCCTCCACACCGGTGCTGATGCTTACAATGTTGAAATCCTGCCACTGATCGGCGGCACGGAATTCATCGGCGGCATAGTCGGCCAGATGAAGAACGACCGAAGGGCGGTCAACCCCGCTCCATACGTCAGCACCTGTTTCGGGTACCGATACGAGCTCCGTCGCATATATGGTTTTAAGACCTGTCATTCCTTCCATTGCTCCGTCGCCTACATAGGTGAGCGTTGCGGGAAGTGCGATGGTTTCCACAGCGGAGAGGTCTTTCATCGCATATGCACCGATGGAATCCACTCCGGAATGTATCATGGCTGTATCAGCTATGCCGGAATCGCCTTTAAGTACGTAAGCAGCCAATGTGGTGGTCTTGTCGGGCAATTCAAATGCGGAAAGGGAGGTGCAATCAAAGAAAGCCCCTTTGCCCACGCTCTTGACTTCTGAAGGCAGAGAAACCGACGTAAGAGCCGGATTGCAAGCGAAAGCCCACGCACCTACCGACATAAGATTTTCACATTCGGCAAGGTCGGCCGAAGCGATTGAGGTAAATGCGAAAGCCTCGGCACCGATTTCACGCATCGTGGTGGAGAAAGTAAATTTATCCAACGCCTTACATTCGGCGAAAGCGCGTGCGCCGATGGAGGTGAGATTCTGCACACCATCCACAGTGGCAAGCGATGTGCAGCCGTCAAATATGGCATCAGGGAGTGTGGCCGCACCGCAAAGGTTGACCGAAGAAAGGGATGTATCGTGAGCGAACACGTGCGACTCCAAAGTGGCCGTCAAGGGAATTATTACGGTTTTCAACGCCGTGCAGGAGCTGAACGCTCCGGTGCCGACCGTGCCCGTTCCTGAGGGTAAAGTCAGCGAGGTAATGGCTGTTCCGGCAAATGCTCCGGCTCCGATATTGACAGGATTATTCGCGGGCAGGGTAAGCGAACTGATTTTCATTCCGGCGAAAACACCGTCGGGAATGGTGGAGGCAGGATAAGCCGAGCGTCCGTCAAGTGCGTCGCCTGTATAGGCCGCAATCTCAACATCTGCCATGTCAAGGGTTGTAAGCGAGTTCATCGACCCGGCGATGAAAAGCATGTCGGCGGCATTGATACCTCCGCGAAGAGTAAGAGTTGTAACCCCGGCAGGGTCGGTAATTTGCGAGGAAAGTTTTCCGGGATTGACATTAACCTCGAGGGCAAAGGAAGAGAGAGTTGCTGACGCGGCAAAAGCTGCCGCCAGCATGAGTGCTTTGTTCATTTTTACTCTATGAGATAATAAGTGGTTTTCGTTATAAATCAAGAATCTACACCAACGCGCACGCTTCATGACGGCTTAAAAAGCGTCACAAAACCGGGCCGATGCAAATCCGAATCTTCTCAAGGCTACAAATTTAGCCATTTTTCATCAATCGTGCAAATATTAGGCGAAGTAGGCAAGTTTAGGCAAGAAGGCAATATGAGGTTAAAAGGCAAAGGGAGGCAAAAGGCTATAAGGCAAAAAGGCTATATGAGGATAAATTAGGTTAAAAGGCAAAAGATGGTGATGGGTAGGATATATTGGACAAGATGGCGGGAGACTTGCGGCATCACTACACACAATTATCTTGCCTCTTTACCTTCTTTACCCAATATTGCCTAACGTTGCCCAACCCCTTCTTTGCCTGAAATTGTTTATCTTTGTAGAGACAAAAACAAAACAGCATGGACATACTTTGGCTTATCATAGGACTTGCGGCCATACTCATAGGCGCAAATCTTCTCACCGACGGCTCTTCGGCTGTGGCCCGACGTTTCGGTCTCAGCGACCTCGTGGTGGGACTGACAGTCGTGGCTTTCGGCACATCCACTCCCGAACTTGTCATCAGCATAGTTGCCGCGATCAATGGCAGCGCACCACTCGCCGTGGGCAATGTCGTGGGCAGCAACATTTTCAACATCCTCGTAATCATAGGCGTGACGGCCGCAGTAAGTCCTATCGTGATTAAGCGGAGCGTGATGACAAACGAGCTCCCTATGGTGCTGCTGTCGTCGATAGTGATGTTTGTCCTCGGGTCACAGACACTTCTTGGCGGAGCGGCAAACACCGTAAGCCGCACGGAAGGCATACTCCTGCTGATATTTTTCCTGCTGTTCATGCGCTACACCCTCTCGCAGGCCCACTCTGAAAAAAGTGCGGATGAAGACCCGTCGGAAGCCGCACCGAAACAGATGCCTGTGGCAAAGGCCTGCATTTTTATTGTGATCGGACTTGCCGGACTGGTGTGGGGCGGCGACAGATTCGTGGCGGGAGCCACGGGAATCGCGCGGGCATTGGGCGTGAGCGACGCCATCATTGGCCTTACAATAGTAGCCGCAGGAACATCCCTGCCGGAGCTTGCGGCATCCATTGTGGCCGCCGTGAAAAAGATGCCGGGCCTGGCCGTGGGAAATGTCATCGGCAGCAACATCTTCAACGTACTGATGGTGCTGGGCGTTTCATCGGTGATTTCGCCCCTGCCCTTCGGCGACATCAATATCGTTGACACATCGGTGCTCGTGGGCGCGAGCGTGCTCTTCCTGCTGTTCGGCAAGATAATAAAACGGCGCACTATCACGCGCGCCGAAGGCATCATAATGGTATTGTGCTACATCGCCTACACCGCGTGGCTGATTTCGCAGGCTCAGGCCTGACGAGCCGCCTCACGGTCGAGCGACAGACGTTGTTTCAATGCGTCCAGACCGGGAAAAGCCACTTCATCGCGGATTCTTTTCAGAAATTCGATTTCAACCGTGCGGCCATAGATGTCTGCTGAGAAGTCAAAGATATTAACCTCTAAACTGACAAGCGCACAATCCGCGCCATCCACAGTGGGGCGGCAGCCGATATTCATCATCCCGCGGAATTTATTGTCAAACCCGGCGACACGCACATCCACGGCATACACTCCCGTAGCAGGCACGAGAACCGACGGATTACAAGGCGAGATATTCGCCGTAGGAAAGCCTATCGTGCGACCGAGCTGCTTACCTGTGACAACTTTCCCGGAAAGTACATACGGACGCCCGAGCATGGCCGAGGCACCCTTTACATCGCCGGACTCAAGCAGACGCCTGACTGCCGAACTGCTTACAGCCGTTTCGGAAGTATGGCGAAACTCACGTGATGGAATTATCTCGACACCGGTTTCCCGGCTGCGTGCGGCTGCCGTGGCAGCGTCCATCCGGTCGGAACCGAAATGATTGTTGAATCCCGCCACAAGCGCCTTCACGCCGTATTTGAGGCTGAGCATTTTAAGAAACTCGACACCCGTCATCGCGCGGAATTCAGGAGTGAAGTCTTCGAATATCACTCTGTCAACCCCGGCATCATGGAGCAGGCGTGCCTTATCATCGGGCGTGGAAAGCAGACGCGGAGAACGCTCCGGAGCAATGAGCGACAGCGGATGATTGCGGAAAGTAATCACGGCAACAGGCAAGCCCATTTCTTGCCCCGCATCCCGAAGGTCGGACAAGAGCGAACGATGCCCGGCATGCACGCCGTCGAACATCCCCACCGCAGCCACACAGCCGCGATTCACTGCCGTATTGACATCAGAATTTTCCACTCGGCGGAGTTTATTGAGCCGGAAGATAATCGGTAAACTCGGTTCCGGGACGAACGTGCGCGGTGGCGAAACCGAGGTGCGAGGCGGCCTCCACATTAGCCATGGAATCGTCGAAGAAAAGCGTTTCCTCCGGCTTTATTCCAAGAGTCTCGGCTGTGTATCTGAAAATCTTCTCGTCGGGCTTGGCAGCCTTGGCTTCAAAAGACGTAACCATACCGTCGAAATAATCCTCGCGACGCATGCCTTCCTTGGCAAATTCGCGCTTTATCACTCCATCCCACATGATAGGATTGGTATTGCTCAGCAGATAAAGGCGATAGCCCTGTGCGCGAAGACGGCGCAGAGCCTCAAGCCTGCGTGCGGGAATACCTACGATAAACTTCTGGAAAGCCTCGTCAATCTGCTCGTCGGTGACATCAGGCGGAAGAATCTTATGGAGCGCGGCATGGAAGCCGTCCACGTCGACCGAGCCGTCTTCGATAGCCATGAAAATTCCCGTCTGGGCATATTCGCCGAAGTGGGATTCCGGATCGGGGAGGCCAAGTCGGGCAAAAGCCTCGACACAATCGGCACGGCGAATGTCAATAATCACGCCGCCAAGGTCAAAAAGCAGATTACGTATCATATCGGATGATGAGGTGGATAATAGAAAAATGGCTCCGACCGGATAATGATCGAAGCCAAATATTTTGATTGCCTGCAAGCAGACAAGAGGTAAGTAGCCCATAGGAGAATCGAACTCCTCTTTCAAGAATGAAAATCTTGCGTCCTAGCCGATAGACGAATGGGCCATGAAGCGCCTTATCAGGCAGCGAGCTTGGCGATGAATTTCGCGAGCTTGCTCTTGAGGTTGGCAGCTTTGTTCTTTGAGATGGCATTTTTGGATGCCAGACGGTCGAGCATAGCTTCTACTTCGGGGTATTTAGCTTCTGCTTCAGCCTTGTTTGTCATCTTGCGGAGGTTGCGAACGGCGTTACGGGCGGTTTTTGCGTAGTAACGGTTGCGGAGACGACGAGCTTCTGTCTGACGAATTCTTTTTTCGGATGACTTATGATTTGCCATTGGATGCTATATTTCTTTATTTTTTCTTTTCTAATTAGTAGCCCATAGGAGAATCGAACTCCTCTTTCAAGAATGAAAATCTTGCGTCCTAGCCGATAGACGAATGGGCCATTCGCGTTTAGCGAGTGCAAATATAGACACTTTTTTGCTACTGCGCAAATATTCTATGCTTTAGAGCTTCTTTTTAAGATTTTTTTACAAAAATCACCCCTTTTTAGGGGCATTTTCAGTGATTTTCGATGAAAATACCGTAATTTTACGACATAATCGCTAAAGCTCCGGAAGATGTATTCAACCCTCCATTGCATTGCCCTGCGCACCATCCGCCACTCCGACAAAAACTCCATTCTCTCGGCATGGACAGCCGAGGCCGGACGTGTGTCGTTTGCCATGCCGGAAGGCTCGGGACGGGAAGCCCGGCGACGTAAGGCCATAACAATGCCTCTTGGACTGTTCGAGGGTGAGTGCGACATCAAGCCGGGACGCGACATACTGAGTATACGCGATGTCAAGCCGTCGCCTCAGGCTTTGGGCACGGTACCCGACCCGGGAAAGACCGTCGTGGCAATGTTTCTTGCCGACGTGCTCGACTCGGTGCTTCGCCAGCCTGTACCCGACGAGCATCTTTCGCTGTTTCTTTTCGATGCGCTTTCAACGTTCAGCCGCATAAGCAATCCGCGCGCGGTAGCCAATTTTCACATTGTATTTCTTTACAGGCTGATGCGCTTCCTTGGAATCCAACCCGACATCGGGAGCTGGCGCCCGGGGGCTTATTTCGACATGAAAGAGGGTCGCTTCCTGCTCACCCCACCGCTACACGACGATTTCCTTGCCGACGAAGAAGTGGACGCAATGCGCCTTTTGGCCCGACTCGACTTCCGCAGCATGGCCGTGGCACGATTCAGCCGCGACGAACGCAACGCCATCCTAGATACCATCCTCCACTACTACTCTACACACCTCGTCCGCCTCGACAACCTCCGCTCCCTCCAAATCCTCCGCTCGCTGTTTTAATGAAAGTCTACAACTTTTTTTTCGTCTCAATGTTGTATAATTAAACAACTTTCACTAACTTTGGCTCATGGTAAGAGAGATAGTGGCATATAAGGACTATTACCGCGACTTCATGGCTAAACTTAGCGAGAAGGAGCAGTTGAAAATACGTAGAGCCTTATTGCTGTTTTCCGACACAGAACGAATACCTTCGCACTTCATAAAGTATATTGAAGATGATATATATGAATTCCGTGTCAATTACGGAAATAATGAATTTCGTATTTTCTTCATTTTCGATGGCGAACGGCTTGTTATACTGTTTAATGCTTTCAGAAAGAAAACACAGAAAACTCCAAGAAGCGAGATTGCAAAGGCAAAACGTCTAAAACGAGATTATTATGAAGACAAAAATGCAGACATATAATGTGAGTGAGGAACTAAACCGCACTTTTGGCGCCCCGGGTACTGACAGCCGGCGACTGGCTGAAGATCAGGCGTGGGAGGAATACAACGCCCAAATTCTTCTTGATGCAAGAAAGGAATCAGGCATGACCCAATCAGAACTGGCCAATAAAATCGGCACTGACAAAAGTTATATATCCCGTGTTGAAAGAGGTCTTACAATCCCCTCTATATCGACATTCTACCGCATGGTTTCGGCCATGGGTCTTACAGTAGAATTAAGGTAAATACCGCTCCACGTACTCAAACATGCATAATAGTGCATAAGCCGCTTCAGCGGCTTTTTTTGTAGTTATGCCTTTGTGTTTCAATCAGTCGATTTTGCCGTCGGAGGCTTCTTCGCGGAGGGAGTAGGTGTTGCGGAGAGTTTCGAAATCGGCAGGGGATGCTTTCAGGGCATCGGAATCAACCGTAGGGTCATAGCTTTCGGCAATGCCGGGGGCCGATACCACACGTGCCACGGCTTTGGGCATTGGAGCGTCCACAGTTACACGCGGAAGCATGAAGAAGGTCGTGAGCGCGTCGACGGCTATCTGCGACGCACGGACTTTGCCGTCGCGTGAATAGCCTGCGATATGCGGCGTGGCAATGGCGCAGCGGCGCAGCAGTTCGGGGTTGATGTCAGGCTCATTTTCCCAGCAGTCCATAACCACAGGTCCGACATAGCCGCTGTCGATAGCCTCAACAAGCGCGGGCGTGTCAACGATGGCTCCGCGGGCGCTGTTTATCAGGATGGGCATGCGGCGCAGCGATGCAAGGAAGTCCGCATCCACAAGATGATATGTGGCGTCGGGACCTTCCTTGGTTAGCGGGGTATGGAAAGTGATGATGTCGGCCTCACGTGCGATTGTGGCGAGGTCACACCAGTCGTCACCTCCTTCGGCGCGCTGGCGCGGAGGGTCGCAGCGGAGCACCTTCATATCCAAAGCACGCGCCCAGCGCTCAACTATGCTGCCGACATGTCCCACGCCCACAATTCCTATCGTATGGCCTGCGAGCGGTCGGTTGATGGTCTGCATGATTGAGCCGAACACATATTGAGCCACGGCCGGAGCGTTGCATCCGGGAGCGTTGACAACAGTAATACCGCGCGAACGGCACCAGTCGAGGTCGATATGATCTGTGCCGATGGTAGCGGTGGCTATGAACTTGCAATCCGACTTGCCGAGCAGCTCCTGATTGCAGAACGTACGGGTGCGTATAATCATTCCGTCGGCATCGGCCACGGCCTTGGGGGTGATTTCTTCTGGCGCGAGATAGCGCACGGTGGCATAATCATCGAGCAGTCCCTTGACAAAGGGAACGTTCTTCTCTATGATTATATTGATATTACTGTTTGGCATAGACAGAGAACGAGATAAACGCCAACCACCGACAGCACTGCAACGTAGGAGCGGTCGGCCCGGTGGGCTGTGAAATAATGCGCAATCTGATAGGCCGCGCAGTAGTTGAGCAGCGGCACATAGGAGATTATATTACGGTAGTCGGCACACATGGCAATCACCGTTGCAAGCGTCAGGATAGCGAAGAAGCCGTTGTAGGCACGTATGCGGGCGTTGTATGCGATTGTCTTGAGCACATTCAGCACAAAGCTCGCCACGGCAAGAAGCACCGTAAGGCCGAGCGTCACGAGCAGCAGGAGAGTGTCGTTGAAATCAATCTCGCTGAATATGCTCACGAAGTCAGGCATATGGAGGTCATCGGGCGAGATGATACCGAAACCGAAGAGCATCCACCAGGGAGTTATGATACCCAACAAGGCAGCCACAAGGGTGCGGCCGTTGAAAATACGCATCTGTGCGCAGCCCAAGAGAAACACGGGAATGTATACGAGATAGCAATACTGCGTGGCGCTTGCAAGCGAGAGCAGCGTGAATATCAGAAACACGCGACGCGTGCGGTCGGGAGCGCGGTAGCAACTGTAAAGCAGGAGCTGACATGCCAGCACGAGCACACAGAGCGCAGTGCCGGTGTAAAAAAGCAGAAACAAATCGGGCGTAGCTATCTGGAGCGCCAAAAACAGGCTCACAGGCAGCATCGTCATCGTGCGCAGCACATTATAGAGCTTGCCGCAGAGAGCCATTCCGGCCACCACAAGCGCATTTGCCGCAAGCGAAGCCAAGGCATTGGCTCCCGGCCCGGTAATCCACTCGTTGGCCGAGGGCAATGCGAAACCGTGGTCGCCTGCTATTGCCGCAAAATCGCCCTGCGAGAAAAACACGTAGGACAGCGCGAGCACCAGCAGGCCCATTATCAAGGCGAAGCCGCGCGAATGTACGAAGTATGTCAGGTGTATAGCCCGCACAACGATGTAAATCCTTATTTATTTTCAAGCGCGAGCAGGTCGCGGCCAATGTCACGGCGGAAGTACATTCCGTCGAATTTCAGCCCTTGAAGCGAGGCATAGCTGCGGGCGAGAGCGTCAGCGACATCCCTGCCATAGGAGCTAACGGCGATTACACGTCCGCCTGAGGTTACAAGGCGTCCGTCAGCGTCGATTTTAGTTCCGGCATGGAAAAGGATGGAATCCACGGGGTCAAGCTCGCCGGTGATTTCCTTGCCTTTGGGATAGCTTTCGGGATAGCCGCCGGATACGGCCATCACGGTTACGGCGGCACGCGGGTCGATACGCGCCTCAACCCCTGAAAGGTCGCCACGGGCGGCTGCCTCGGCCAGGTCAACGAGGTCGGAATCGAGACGCAGCATCACAACCTCAGTCTCGGGATCGCCCATGCGCACGTTATATTCAATCACCATAGGCTCGCCTCCTACATTGATTAAGCCGAGGAAGATGAATCCGCGGTAGTCGATACCGTCGGCAATAAGGCCGTCGACGGTAGGACGCACAATGCGTTCCTCAACCTTCTTCATAAACTCATCATCGGCGAATACAACAGGGCTTACGGCACCCATGCCGCCGGTGTTCAGGCCGGTGTCGCCTTCGCCGATTCGCTTGTAATCTTTAGCTACGGGGAGGATGCGGTAGTTGCCATGGCCGTCGGTGAGGACGAATACGGAACACTCGATTCCGCTGAGGAATTCCTCGATAACTACTGTTGCCGAGGATTTTCCGAACATGCCTCCAAGCATTTCGGCAAGCGCCTTGCGGGCTTCCTCAAGGTTGTCGATGATAAGCACGCCCTTACCTGCGGCGAGACCGTCGGCCTTGAGCACGTAAGGCGGAGTGAGGGTTTCGAGGAAGGCATATCCGTCGGTGAGTGTATCGGCAGTGAAGCTGCGGTAGCGTGCCGTGGGTATGCCGTGGCGCTCCATGAAGCGCTTGGCGAAATCCTTGCTGCCTTCGAGGGCTGCTCCGGCCGTCTCGGGTCCGACAATGGGAAGATTGCTTCCGGCGGCGCGGAAATAATCCACGATTCCGGCCACGAGCGGATCCTCGTTGCCAACAATCAGAAGGTCGATGGCCTGCTTTTCAACAAAATCACGCACGGCATCGAAATCCAGCGGAGACAGGCCGGGGACGTTTTCGCCGAATCGTCCGGTGCCACCGTTGCCCGGGGCGATGTAGAGCTTGACAGTGCGTGGGCTTTGACTTAGTTTCCATGCGATTGCCGCCTCGCGGCCACCGCTTCCGAGCAGAAGGATGTTCATTGCTGTGTGTATGTTAACGGGGTTATGGATTAGAGGGGATTAATCTTCGGTTTTATCGTCGGAGGGAGCGTTCTTGCGACGGCGCCATACGGGACGGTTGAGCACGATTTCCTTATCGGCAGGAATCGACGGCCCCTTGCCAAGCGCGGCAAGATTGATGGGACGGCGGCGCACCTCTCCGTCGGCAGGACGGTCGTCGTCGCGGCGGCTGAAACGTCGGTCATCACGACGCGAAAATTTTTCATCGTCACGCCTACTGAAACGGCGGTCATCGTCACGACGCTTGAAACGCTCGTCGCGGGGAGCATCACCACGTCCGAAGTGGCGCGGAGCACGACCAGAATCTTCATCCTTGCGGAAACGGCCGGGACGACGGAAATCATCGCCTTCACGCTTGGGACGACGCTCGAAACGGTCTTCGCCATCGCGTTTTCCAAAGGGTTTGCGGCCTGCGGGACGCGAAGTGCGGTCAGTGCGTTCGGGACGCTCGTCCTTGATGCGGCCACCTGCGGCACGGAAGTCCTTCTTCGTGCCTTCAAATATCACATACTCGCGCAATTCGCAGTCAAGGCCGCCATTGTTGAGGGCAACTTTCTGCGAAGGTGCGAGACCTATTTCATGGAAATATTCATCGTGATAGCCGATAATCCACGCGTGATAGCCCTTGAACACATTTTTCAGGCGGTTGCCGATGGTCTTGTAAAGGGCGTTCATGTCAGGGGCGGAGATTCGCTCGCCGTAGGGAGGATTGGTGATGAGCACGCCGGCGGGCTGGGGAGCTTCCTCCCACTGCGCGATGGGGCTTACACGAAGGTCGATGTATTTGCCCACGCATGCACCCTTGATGTTCTCGCGGGCGATGTCGAGCGCACGGGGCGAGATATCGGCACCCACGATGGGGAAGCGCACCTCGCGCTCGTTGGAGTCGTCGTTGTAGAGGCGTTCGAACAGTTCAGCGTCGAAATCTTTCCATGTCTCGAAGGCGAAGTGGTCGCGGTAAACGCCGGGATAGATGTTGGCGGCAATCATCGCAGCCTCGATAAGGAACGTACCGGAGCCGCACATGGGATCGACAAACGGAGAATCGCCGCGCCATCCGCTCATGAGGATGATACCGGCTGCAAGAACCTCGTTGATGGGAGCCTCGGTCTGCGCACGGCGGTAGCCGCGCTTGTGGAGCGACTCACCCGACGAGTCGAGCGAGAGTGTCACATCCTCGCCGGCAATGTGTACGTTGAGCATGATGTCGGCACCGTCAAGACGCACTTTCGGGCGCTTGTCGGCTCCGAAACGGTCGCGGAACCAGTCGGCAATCGCATCCTTTACCCTGTATGTCACGAAACGGGAGTGCGAGAATTCCTCGCCGAAGGTCACGGAATCAATCGAGAAAGTCTTGTCGAGCGACAGCAGATCCGACCAATCGTATTCCTTGACGCGCTCATAGAGCTGGTCGGGATTGGAGGCCTTGAATTTATAGAATGGTTTGAGAATACGCAGCGCTGTGCGGCAGCACATGTTGGCTTTATAGAGCATTTCGAGGTCGCCGCTGAATCCGACCATACGCTTGCCCGGCATTACATTTTGAGCGCCCAGAGCGCGCAGTTCCTCGGCAAGCACATCTTCCAGTCCCTGGAAGGTCTTGGCAACCATTTCAAATGTTTCGTTCATAAGAGTGTCAACTATCGGGATTATGCGGTATTGCAAACCGCAGTGCAAAGTTAGGCAAAATCCGTGAGCTTTTCACCGCCCCCGCAAAAAAGAATCCATATCCGCATCAAAAAAATCGTCGGCTCAGAGGTTGCGACCTATCCACCATCCGAGCGTCAGGGCAAACACCGCAACTATTACTGGAACGGAAGTGGACAGCCGGTGCAGCCGCGGCCAGCGCCGGCGTCCGGCCTCAACCACGATGAAATACACCGCTGCCGGAAAGGACACGAAAACGTAAGGATTGAAATGCCACGCGGCGGAGAAGTCGCCGTTCAAAAGGGCATGGAGCGCCCGCTGGCTGCCGCAGCCGGGACAGTCGTAGCCGGTGAGATATTTCACGACACAGCGCGGCGAATACGACTCCACCGGATTGTAGCGGTAGTAATAAGCCACCACGGCGGCGACGGCTGCCACTATTGCAACAGCCATCGCCGCCGTGGCGATTATCTTACGCGTCTGCATCACTCGCCCGACATAAGTCCCATGAGCATGGCCGGAAGGAATCCGAGCGCTATCGCAATCATGATGAGCCATGCCGTTATCTCCGATGCCTTGCGCGACTTGGCAAGGCTGCCGGAGTTGTAATAGCTCGACACACAAATGGATGCCACAAGCGACGCCAGACTCACCGGCGAGCAGCAGCACACGGTCAGGAATATCGTCCAGCCAAGGTATGTAGGCGGACAAGGCTCGTCAGGACGATTGTTGACGTTGTAGTGGCGACGCCCGGGAGCATACTTCCCTGCGGCGGGAGCTTCCTCTGCCACAGGAGTAACAACCTCTACTGTCGTTTCTTCCTCAACAAGGACTTCAGTCTCTCCGGCCTTGACATCCTGCGCCGCGGCCTTATCCTCCACAGCATCAGTCGCCGGAGCCTCCTTTCCGAAAAGGGGATTCAGCTCTGCGACATTCCCTGCGGGAAGCCACTGGGGAAGTCCCTCAAACCATACCGGCGTAGTAGGCTCCACCGGCATATCCATAAGTTGTTCAAGATCGTAGGGGCCTTGCTGACGCCCGTCGAGGAAAATCCAAAATTTCATTTGTGTGCGTGATTATGACGGTTGATTATACTCCTAAAAATGCTTTACTTCCTTGCCGAGGATGGACGAAAGGAGGTTGTTGGCAAGACGGCTCGCGCCAAGGCGGAAGAGCTCGTTTGTCATCCATTCCTCGCCGAGAACGGCCTTGATAACAGTGTAGTACTTAACGGCATCTTCAGTGGTGGCTACGCCGCCCGAAGCCTTGAATCCGACCTTGCGGCCTGTCTTCTCGTAATATTCCTTGATACACTGGGCCATCACGTAGGCAGCCTCGAGGCTCGCGCCGGGGAATTCCTTACCGGTGGAGGTCTTCAGGAAGTCGGCACCGGAATAGAGCGACAGCACGGAAGCCTTTTTGATGTTTGCGGCGGTTTTGAGCGCGCCTGTTTCAAGAATCACCTTGAGCTTGCCGCCACGGGTTGCGTCTTTCTGCTCGGCGATTTCATCGCACACGCCTTCATAATCGCCGTCAAGGAAGTTGCCGAGGTTGAGCACGATGTCGATTTCATCAGCGCCGCCATCAATGGCGAGGGATGTTTCTGCAATCTTCACCTCATCGAATGTCTGCGAGGAGGGGAATCCACCCGAAACGCATGCGATTTCGACGTCGCTCACCTCGAGCACCGCGCGGACAACCTGCGCGAAGTTGGGATACACGCATATTGCAGCCACGTTTTTCAGCTCGGGATACTGTTCTTCAAATGTATTGACAGCCTCGGTGAACTTTGCCACCGAAACAGGAGAGTCGGTAGCTTTGAGTGTGGTGAGGTCGATTGTATTGAAAAGGAACTTGTGTACGTCGGTAGTATTATTCTCTTCAAAATGGTCGGCGAGGATTTTCTCCACAGCCGCAGCCACCTGTGCATCGTCTTCGATGACTTTGCTTGCGCCGATAGCGTCAAGGTACTTGTTATCGCTCATAGTTTTTGATGTTTTATTGTTGGTTATTCGTTATTTGATTTAAGTTTCGGATTCTCGAGATGCCTTCTGCTGTCCCTAACGCTTTTCTTCTCAATATTGTTGCGGAAAGCCTCGGTGAGATTCACACCCGTCTGGTTAGCGATGGCAACAAGCACCCACAGAACGTCGGCAAGCTCATCGGCCAGGTCAAGACGCTCGCCCTCTTTGGCCGACTGGTCGCCATAGGTGCGCGCCATAATCCGGGCCACCTCACCCACTTCTTCGGTAAGCACGGCCATATTTGTCAACGGCGAAAAATATCGCACGCCGACAGTTCGAATCCATTCATCAACGGTCGCCTGCGCCTCCGAGAGGCTTATGTCACCTTTTAAAGAATCCATTATTCAAGTCAGCGAAGCCCCAAAGAGCTTCCAACAAGCAAATATAGCGATTTTTCTCCCATCAGCAAAAAAAATCACACATTGCGGTGGCACATTGGAGATTGGGTGAAGGGTTTAAAGTGAAGGGGGAAGATAATGGATTTTGCCAACAAAGCATTTATCTTCACTTTTCACCCTTCTCCTTTCACCCATTATCCAACTGCAAAAAAACCGGCCCCGGGAAGCCTGTCAATCACGACATGCTTTTCCGGGGCTGATTATTGACATCATCAACTGTCTATTGTTCAAATTATCAACTAACCATACTAATTTTTACTTGGGTCGGCCGCCGAGGACGGCTCCGATGCTGAGAACGAAAGTATTGTAAGGGCGGTTGCCCACATAGAAGGCCGCGCCGACCCTAAGATGCCGCCACAATTCCACGCCTACCCGCGGAGCAAATGAAAACGACGTACACCGCTCCCCGGGAATTCCGAAGAAATTATTGGCATTATGCTCCGTAACACCGATTGCAATTCCTGCGTAAGGATTCACCTTTTTGCCCTGGCGGAAATTATAGGCGCCCGTTGCCATGAAGCGGAACGACATATTACGCTGATACACACGGAATACATCATTGTATATCACTCCACCCCACTCTATACCACCCGGAAAGCTGCGCCGGGCATAAGACAGGTTGAACAGCAGGCCGCAGTCCCAACCCGTATTGGGGATGTTGTAGCGCCCCTCGAGACCGAACGACGCCCCGGGAAGATTCTTCCCACCGTACGCGCCTCCGATTGGAGCAGTAATTCCTACATTCAGCTCACCCTCGAACTTCTGAACCTTTACAGTCTCTCCGGCACTAACGCCGAGCGCAGCAGCAACCGACATCACCGCCACCATAGCTACCACAGCAAAATTCTTTTTCATAATTACTACCTTTATATTAAATGAAGAGAAGACCATCAAAACAGCCTCTACTTCTGTTATATTGCTTATCAATGGCCTTCTCTTCTGATTTAACTAAGATTAATCTACGAGGACTATTTTCATTCCTTGCCATTTATCGGAGAATCTGGCACAGACATAAGTCTCACCGCTAATCATTTTCTTATCGGATTTGGTGAATACTATTCTAATTGCATTTAATATGCCTTTTAACTCTGTAGCGTTCGTTTGATTTACACCTCCGATACCAAATCCGTTGGTATTACTCCAATTTATTTCCGGAATAGTCCATTCTTTTGAAAAAACATGACAATAATAGTCTTCATCAAATTTCTGAGTCTCACCATCATTGCAAATATAATACATTTTATTCCGAGACGCAACAATTAAAGCTGCTACATCTTCATTTACATTTTTACCAATGTCAGTACTCGGTGGAATTTGTCTTCTCAAATAATCAAAAACTGCTTTAGCTCCATGTATCAAAACACTTTGCAACAAAGAACTATTTGTATCCGATATCGAAAGTACACCAACATTTACAATTTTGCCATTAACTAATCCTGGAACCGTTGGGAAATATACATCTTTCTTTATTGCATTGGCACTTGGAATCTTTTCTGGCGTAAATTTCTCTTCTATAATTACCTTTCTCCATCCAACACGCAATTCGTCGGCATTGGTTTTTCGCCATCCAAGCAAGACCTTCTTATCAGTCCATCCCTTAATTCCCATTTCGTGATAGAAAATATAGCTATATGAATAGAACGATCCTCTAACACGTCTTTTATCACTAAAATTCAATGTAAATGTCTTTGTAGCACCCAAGAAATGTCTCAAAAAATTAGAATGTATAACATCATATGTCACATTATATGTCGCAAATGAGTTGAAATCAGGTTCGGGTATTGTTGTAACCGGGTCATCAATATCTTCATCAGGCCAAACAGTCCCCCCATAATCTATCATAGGAGTAGAATTATCCACAAAAGTTTTGAACAACATTAGGTCACGATCAAATTTAAACATTTTTTCGGAAATCTCTATTCCTCCATCTTTCGGAGCATTTGCTATAAAATCTTCAAGTTCTTCAGCTTTTTCCTTTGGATATTTAAAGGTACCCTCCTGATTGATTCGATAGACATAATCACCAATCTCTATCTCTCCCTTTACATTTAGTAATTTGGCAAACTTCTCATTTGGCACTAAAGTATCATAACCCAAGGCATCATAAAAGCGGCGTCCTTTTTGATGTAATGTGTTCGGCATTGTATCCAAAAGGCATGTAAATTGAACAAGTTCTGCCCCTGGTTCTTTTATATCATCCAAAGCACGCGACATACATGGTACTGTTGTATTATAATCCTCTGAATTCATTGCTGCAAAGAATTCTTCTTCATTCTCGAAATGAAGACGAGTAATGGTGTCAGGGAGAATGATTTCATTTGACCTTGACTCAATAGGAATCGGCACATCAGCTACCAACTGAATTTCATCCTCATTACAACTTGATAAAACAGGGGCAAATATTGCGCCACAACAAAGTAAATAATTTAGTTTTCTCATAAAAAAAAAGATTTTAGGATTAGTTTTATGTAATGCTTTCAGAATACGGTATAGAAGCCCTCGTATTGGTTGTTGAGGGAGGTGGTGATGGCGATGCGGTAGA
>CAJURN010000020.1 GCA_910589055.1 uncultured Muribaculaceae bacterium | reverse complement strand
GGGGACACAAGGATTTTCAGTCCTTTGCTCTACCAACTGAGCTATGGCACCTTTTGCGTGGCCTCTTCTGAGGTTTTGCGCTGCAAAGTTAGGCACTATTTTTGAATTGTGCAAATTTTTTATTCATTCTTTTTTGATAAATTTTAGCTTGCAGCTATACTTGGTTGTATTTTAGTACGTTAGGCTGTGAATTTTTTTATGCGGTTTTTCCGGCGGATTTCAGGTTGTAATTTCGATAATATTTTTACGCAAATTGAATTCCAATAATCCTGATATTTTGGATTGTAAATAAAATTAATGCTATATCTGTATTATAAGCGTCAATACCGGCATTTCAATCATCAGCTTAATTAAGTCTGTGGCAGGGATTGTGGAAGAGCTTATGGCCGGCTTTTAGTGACATTGGTGTTGGATAAGCTGTAAATTCAGTCATGTGCGAGGGAGTTTTTCATCGAAAAATGCTAACTTTGCGTCTGCAAATCCAGTAAGAACTTTCAGAAATACGAAAGCGTTTTCATGTCCTGATATACGTTCGGAGAAAAGTCGGCTTCACTTTCGTTGAGAATTCATTTAATTATATCTAAACGCATCATAAGGCCGTAGATGCACAAGGAATACTAAAATGAAAAAGTATCTTTACTTACTTTTTGTGGCTATGTTTGCCTCAATGACATTTGCCCTTACAGGTTGTAGTGATGACGATGACGAGCCCACTTCATCCAATGGTAAATACGAGCTCACTATTGACGGAAAGAAGTATTCATTTGATAGGGCGCTTCCGAATGATTCCGGTACTGATTACGCTTGTATGCTGTATGACAACGACAACATACTTAGCTTTTCAATTTCCGGTTGGGATAAAGTCGTAAAAGGAACAGCGTTGACTGATAAAAACTTCATTCTTGGTTGGAATTCTAACAAAGCAGTCATTGGAAAGCCTGCAGCAAATACGTCCGTAAAAGTAACTGCCAGAGATTTACAATCTGTAACCATATCTTTCAATAACGCAAAATTTGAAGATGGACTGGGTATCGAATCGTTCACGGTGAATGGCACTGTCACGCTCCCGTTGAAATAAGGTTTAAAAATATACGTGATGAATCCCGGCAAGTACCGCATGCCGGGATTTTTTACAAATCAATGGAATAGCATTGTTGTTGTCTGATTGCATAGAAAATTCGTGGCTATACCTGCATTGGAACGCAAAAAAAAGAGTAAGTGGGTGTGAATGAAGCTGTTGATATAGAAAAGGCGTTGCTGGAGATGGCGGATGAGCGTCAGGCCCGGCAACTGTTGCGGTTTTTCAAGACCGGGCCGGGTGAGTATGGTGAGTGTGACCGGTTTATCGGTCTGCGCAATCCTCAGGTAAGGATGGTAGTAAAGGAGGTGTGGAAGCTCACCCCGCTTCCGGAGGCTGTCAAGCTCGTCAGGTCTCCGCTTCATGAGGTTCGTCTTTGCGGGCTTTTGATAATGGTGGAGCAGTATCTGAGGGCGATGAAAAAGAGCGACAAGGAGTCGATGTCGTTGATTTTTGACACGTATCTGTCTCTTCATCCGTATATCAACAATTGGGATCTGGTTGATTTGTCGGCTATAAAGATTGTCGGTAATCACGAGGTGTTGAATCCCGATACGGCTGTTATGGATGATTGGATTGAACCTGCCGGACACACTCTGTGGCAGCAGCGCATAGCGATGGTGAGCACATGGATGCTCACGCGCAGTGGCCGCTATGACAAATGCCTGGCTCGGGCTGAGTTTTTGCTCTCGAGTCCTCACGACCTGTTGCATAAAGCCGCAGGATGGATGATTCGTGAAGTATGGAAGAAAGGCTATCGGGATGAGGTGCGTGTGTTTCTTGAAGAGAACGTGAACCGGATGCCTTCGGTGATGCTCAGCTATGCGTGTGAGCAGATGGCCGAAGATGAGCGCCATCAATGGCAATCAAGGAGGAAAAACGGGCTGACTCACGGTCGGAAGCATCGCACATGCTAATGAAAGAAATCTGAACCGCAGGCAGGCACGGATTGTTAATGAAATGAACTTATATAAGTAGGATGTACAATTAGTTAAGGCATTGTTTATAGCTTTCTATGGCAGCCTTACAATCGTCTTTTCAGCTCCAATGGAACCACATTGTGCCGTCAAAGCCAATTGAAATCCTACTTATATAAAAACCCAATCAATACGATAACTAATTAATACATCCTACCTATTATTGAAAATGAAAACACTCGATAATCCCGTCTGCCGTATCTTTGGCATACGTTATCCTCTCATCCAGGCTCCAATGAACTGGATTAACAATGCCGAAATGGTGGCTGCGGTGTCAAATGCGGGCGCACTTGGGGTGCTCGGGCCGAATGCCGGGCCTAAGGTGATTGACGGCCGCAAGGTTCCCACCGAGGAGCGCATCAGTATCGAACTCTCGCGTGTACGACGGCTTACGTCCGCTCCGGTCGGCATCAATATCTTCTCGGCTCATGACGACGCAACACGGGCTTATGCAATGAAAACCATTGCCGCCTCGAAAGCCAATGATGTGAATATATATTGTCTTGTCGGAACTTACGACGAGCTAATATACAAGGCCGTCAAAGACGCCGGAGGCATAATTGTGCATCGCGAGCTTACGCCTACACCCGAATCCGCGCGGATTGCCGAAGAGCATGGTGCCAACATTATCGTGGCAACCGGAATTGACGAAGGCGGGATGATTCCGTCAGGCTGTATGGGCACGTTCACAGTCGTTCCGTCGATAGTCGACGCCGTAAAATCCGTGCCCGTCATGGCTGCCGGAGGTATCAATGATATCCGTGGCGTGCGGGCCGCTTTTGCCCTCGGGGCACAGGGAGTGTATGTTGGAACGCGCTTCATCGCCTCCGACGAGTGTCCTGCGGCGCAGGTTGTCAAGGATATGATAGTGTCGGGCAGCGGTGACGAACTTATCTCCGTGACGCCTAACGAGCGTTCTTTGCCCACTCCGGCAGCGGTTGAATATCATCGTCGCCTGCTCGCGGGTGAGTCTCCTGAATCCATTCACAATGATATCATGGCAAAGGGCGGTCTTGGTCCGGCAATGCTCCACGGCGATGTCAACAGCGGCATCGTAAGCGTCAATACAGGCATCTCCACCATCCGCTCGATTAAGTCCGTGGCCGAGATTGTGGAAGAGCTCATGGCCGATTTTTATTGATATTGGTGTTGGATAATCATGGGCGTTTTAACATTTTGGAGTTTGGAAGTTGAGGAAGTATTTTGTAATTTTGGCTTCGTTCACTACCTTGCTCAACCATGATAAATGCGTAAATCGCTGATTATAATATTCTTTATTTGTTTTTACTGCCTTCCCGGCGTTTTTGCGGCGGAAACGGCTGTGATAGACTCACTCCTGAACCGCTTGGAATCTGTTATTGCCGACAGAGATATGTACCGAGCTGAGAAGGAGCATCGTATCGACGAGTTGCGACGGGCTTTGCCGGAGGCGAAGGATGCTCATGCGCGCTTCGATATACTTGGCAACATGTTCGGCGAGTATCATTCCTACAATACCGATTCGGCATATGTCCTCACTCTGCGTCAGGAAGAGCTTGCCCGTGAATCGGGGGATCGCAATCTTTTGCTCAACGCGCGTCTGAACCGTGCCAATATTCTGGCTCTCACAGGAATGTATCACGAGGCATTGGGTTTGGTTGATACGCTTTCGTCGGCCAATCTTCCCGACTATCTCAGAGCATACTGTTTCCATACCAAGCGTACCGTCTACGGCTACCTCGGCGAATATGCCGCCTTCGCCGCGGAAAAAGAGCATTACGAAAAACTGACCGACCAATACCGAGACTCGCTCCTGCAGGAGAATGAACCTAACTCGCTTTTCCATACCCTGATACGTGCCGACCAACTGAATGTGCACGACCGGCAGCAGGAGGCTATCGACTTGCTTACCGGGTATATGGCGCGAAACAATCTTTCCGAGCACGAGCAAGCCATCTTTGCATGGACGCTTTCCGAATCATATGCCAAAATCAACGACCGGCAGAACCAGAAGAAGCAGGTGCTTATATCGGCCATATCCGACATGAAATCGGCTGTTCGCGAGTATATTGCCCTGCGGCAGCTTGCGCTTATCCTGTATCAGGAGGGCGACCTCGACCGTGCATACCGCTTCCTCTCAATAGCCGTTGACGATGCCGCCAAGTGCAACGCCCGGCAGCGCATAGTGGAGCTTAACGACACTTATCCGATGATAAACGGTATATATGTTGAGACCATCACCTCGCAGAAGAAACAGCTCGAGCGCACTATCATAATCATCACTGTGCTGTCGGTGATTCTTGTGATGCTGCTGTTCTACATGCGCAAGCAGATGCTCAACATAGCCGACAGCCGCCGTAAGGTTCAGGAGGCCAACGACAAACTAAACGAGGCAAACTCGCAGCTTTCAGAGACAAACGAAAGACTTAACTGCCTCAACATCCGGTTGCGCGACTCAAATGCCAAACTCAACGAGCTTAATTCCCGGCTTACAGCCTCCAACGCGAGCCTTCAGGAGGCGTACAGCGCCATCGCTGAAATTTCGGAGCTGAAAGAAGTGTACATATGCCGCTATATGGACCAGTCGCTTGCCTATATCGAGATGCTCGACGCATACCGAAAGTCCGTTGCCAAGCTGGTGGCATCCGGAAAGGCGGATGACCTGAAGAAATTCGTCAAGTCATCGGCGCTTGTCGACGACGAGCTGAAGGCCTTCTACGAGCAGTTCGACAAGACGTTCCTCAATCTGTTTCCGTCGTTTGTCGAGGATTTCAACAATCTCCTACTGCCCGAAGAGGCAATCAAGCCTAAGAAAGAAGGCACGCTCACATCGGAACTCAGAATTTTCGCCCTCATACGCCTCGGTATCACCGACAGCGACAAGATTGCAAAGTTTCTCCGCTACTCGCTCACGACTATCTATAACTACCGCACAAAAGTACGCAATAAGGCCAAGGGCGACCGCAATACCCTTGAGCAGGAGGTGATGGGAATAGGGCGTCTGGCTTCCGGAAATTGACGGAAAACCCCTGTGAAAAGCCGCTGAAACACTGTGTAAACACTACTTAATTCATATGCTCTTCTTGGTCTAAATACTTGAATATCAATCTTAATCCCTTAGTAAATCACTACTTTTTGGTTCTATGGCATTGACATGCAGAAGTGCAATGTCTAATTTTGTGATTGTAAAAACCAAAAATTTAATATCACGAACAATGGATAAAAAACACTATCTAACCCGACCACTGTTCTTTATACTGATGATAGTGGCAGGTATTCCCTTCCTGTCGGCGCAGACAATCAGCATACGAGGAACGGTGACCGACCGGACCGGTGAACCCCTTATCGGGGTAAGTGTCGTGGCCTCCGGAGCTAAAACCGGAACGACAACCGACATCGACGGAAACTACATGTTGCAGGCCGATTCAAACGGTCATCTTAAATTCTCCTACGTCGGCTATGTGGCGCAGGAAATCGCAATCAAGGGCCGCACTGTCATTAATGTGGAACTTGAAGAAAACTCCGAAATACTCAATGAGGTTGTGGTTATCGGTTATGGTACCATGGACAAGAAGGAGCTTACCTCGGCTATCTCGCACGTGAGCGAGAAGGATTTCCTTTCGGTAAGTTCTCTTGACCCCTCGATGATGATTCAGGGCAAGGTGCCCGGTGTTTCAATCACCAACACCGGTGCGGGCGACCCCAACAATCAGGCCAGCATCCAGATCCGCGGTGTCTCATCCCGTTCGGCAGGTCTCGGCCCGCTGATTGTGATTGACGGAGTGCCCGGTGGCAACCTCACCAACATCAACCCCAACGACATTGCCTCGTTCGACATCCTTAAGGACGGTGCGGCATCGGCTATATATGGTACGCGCGGTTCCAATGGTGTGATTCTCGTCACAACCAAGAAAGGCAGCAAGGACGGCGCCATCCACACCTCTTATTCCGGCACTTTCGCCTGGGACAAAATCAACAAGGAAATTGACATGATGAGCGCCCAGGACTACCGCGACGTGCGTCTCGGATGGGGCGACCGCGGAGTAGACCTCGGTGGCAATCTCGACTGGCTCGACGCCGTGACCCGTACCGGCTTCACCATGCAGCACACACTCACCGTGAGCGGCGGCAACGAGCGCAGCAACTACCGTGTGAGTGCCGACTACCGCGATGCCAACGGTATCGACCTCCGTTCCGACCGTGAGGAATACGGTGCGCGCGCTTCGGTGATGCACACCACCAAGGGCGGTCTTTTCACCGTCAACCTCAACGTGGCTCCGCGTATCATCTACCGTAACAATGCCGACTGGAGCGTGTTCAAGGATGCTCTTGAAGCCAACCCCACAACTCCACTGATGAATCCCGAGAATCCCTCGCAGTACTATAACTTCTACGGTCAGATTGTTGGCAGCAACCCTGTTGAGCGTCAGCTCCTCGAAAAAGACCAGGCCGACACCAAGCTGCTCGACTGGGACGGAACAATCAAGCTGAATCTTCTCCCTCTCCTTGCCAAGGGCGGCGACAGCAATCATAATCTCTCAACACAGATTATGTTCGCCGATCACCAGTACAGTAACAACAACACATATTTCCGCCCGTCGACCAGCACCAACTCAATCAACGACGGACACGACGGCGTGGCATCACGCTCCTATTCCAAAGAGCGCCAGTTCATAGTGGAATGGCTCGCCAATTACAGTACCCGCATCGCCGAAAAGCACAATATCAAGGCAATGGTGGGCTACTCCTATCAGTATTCACAATACTCGGGCTTCAATGCCGAAAACAAGGACTTCCCCAACGACGGTCTCGGAGCCGACAACCTCGGCTCGGGCGAATGGGCCAAGGAAGAGGGCGAGGTCATGATGGGTAGCTACAAGAACGACGCCAAGCTCATTTCATTCTTCGGCCGTGTAAGCTACGACTATGAAGGTAAATATCTTCTCACTGCATCCCTGCGCCATGAAGGTTCGTCGAAATTCGGACAGAACCACAAGTGGGGCGATTTCCCCGCCGTATCTGTGGGTTGGCGTATTTCGCAGGAAGAGTTCATGAAAGACATCGAATGGCTCAATGACTTGAAAATCCGCGCCGACTACGGTGTTACCGGCAACCAGGACTTCGGCAGCTATCTGTCGATAAATACGATGTCGGGCTTCGGCTACTATTTCTATAACGGAAAATATTTCCAGGTATGGGGTCCGGGCAAGAACGTCAATCCCGATCTCAAATGGGAAAAAGGCAAGAACTGGAACGTCGGTATTGACTTTTCGGTGCTCAACAACCGTATCTACGGTTCGTTGAACTACTTCAACCGCCGTCAGCAGGACCTTCTCGGCAACTACAAGGTGCCAGTCCCGCCGAATATCCACGACGAGACATTCGTAAACGTGGGCACGATGAAGAACACCGGTTTCGAGTTTGATCTCAACTTCAATGTGGTGGAAAACAAGACCTTCTCCTATAACTTTGGAGTCGTGGGCACATGGATGAGCAATAAGTTTGTCGATTTCAGCAACTCGCAGTACGTAGGTCAGGACTACTACAATGTGTGCAGCACCGAGGATCCGTATCCTTATTACAATCTCCAGCGCATTGAGAAAGGCAAGTCGCTCGGCAACTTCTACATGTGGCGCTACGCAGGCATCACTTCCGAAGGCGAATGGCTCGTATACGACAAGGACGGCGACATCATCCGCTCTTCCCAGGCCACCGATGAAGACCGCACAATCGTGGGCAACGGTATGCCTAAGTTCACAATGTCAACCAGCCATAATTTCCGCTACCGCAACTTCGACCTTGCGCTTTTCTTCCGCGGAGCTTTCGGCTACGACATCTTCAACATCCATGATTTCTACTACGGAACCCGCAACTTCAACGGCAACGTAATGAAGAAAGCCTATGGCAAGAACTTTGACGTGTCGCCCAACGCCGCTCCCGTGGTGAGCGACTACTTCCTTGAACGTGGCGACTACTTCAAGCTCGACATGCTTACCTTGGGCTACACGCTCAATCTGCCCCGCTGCCGCTTCCTTGATAAAATCAGAGTCTACGGTACGGTCAAGAACGTGTTCACCCTCACCAAGTTCAGCGGCGTGGATCCTTCCACCTATCAGGTCAACGGCCTCCAGCCCGGCGCTCAGGGTTCGCGTTCCTACTATCCTTCAACCCGCCAGTTCATTGCCGGCGTACAGATTGATTTCTAATCACTGAAAAACTTGAAATATGAAATTTCTGAAACATATAGCAGCCGCAACACTCTCCGTACTGGCTCTCGGAAGCTGTACAAATCTTGACGAGACTCTGTACGACCAGGTAGGCTCCGAAAACTACTACAATACAAAGATGGACGTAATCCGTGCCACCTTCCGCCCCTTTGAACATGCGTTCTGGAGCATCGGCAGCCGCCACGTCCTGAATGAACTCACCGCCGACCAGCTTATCACTCCTACCCGCGACGGATGGTGGTACGACGGTGGCAAGTGGGAACGCCTCCATTACCACACCTGGACCGTCGACGACCTCGGCGAAGCCCAGACCGAATGGAACGGATGTTTCCAAGGCATAATGCAGTGCAACCTCGTGATTGAGGACCTGAGCAATTTCACCCCCGAGCGTTTCGGCTTCACCCAACTCGAGTTCGACAACCTCAAGGCTCAGTGCCGTGCCCTGCGCGCATGGTTCTATATCCGCTTGCTCGACGCTTTCCGCAATGTCCCCCTTGTGACTACTTACAGCGACATGCCCAACAATCCGCAGGCCGAACCGGCTGAGGTGTTCAGCTTTATCGAAAAAGAGCTTAAGGACTGCACCACGCTTCTCGTAAAGAAATCCGGACTCGGAACAAATGCAACAATCCAGGGACAATGGACGCAGGCTGCCGCCGCTGCCTTGCTCGTGCGCCTGTATCTCAATGCCGAGGTTTATATCGGGCAGGCCCGTTACAGCGATTGCGCGGCTGTCGCGCAGGATATTCTCGACGGCAAATACGGCGACTATGCCGTGGCCGACCGCTGGGATGCCGCTTTCGATTGGGACAACGACAATTGCGACGAGGTGATTTTCGGTTTCCCCGCATCCAAGGGCTACACCCACTGGCACTACGACGGCGATTCGTACGGATGGACAGTTCCTGCAAAGGCTGCATCCTTCTTCGACGATACCAAATCCGGAGTAGGGCACAACACCAAATATGCCGCTTCGCCGAGCTACGACCTCAACGGCAACCTTTACGAGTATGAGCTCGGCATGCCAGTCCAGAACTTCCGCAAGTATGAAGGCGATGTGCGCATGCAGCTTTACAGGAATCTCGGCAACAGCCGCCGCGAGGGTATGTTCCTTTTCGGCTACCTCGAATATACCGACAAGGAGACAGGCACGGTCAAAAAACTCCGTGCTCCCGAACAGCCTTACGACCTCTATCTGCGCGATGCCGTGGGCAAATTCCAGTCGATGGCTCCCGACAAGTGGCCTACCGACAAGACAAGCGTGCTCATGAACGGCGACCATAATTCAGGATGGCATTTCGTGAAATATCCGTTTTACAGCGATGACGACGCCAACCAGCTCGAAAGTGACTACACCGAAATCCGTCTGCCCGAGGTAATCTATTCCCTTGCCGAGTGCAAGCTCCGTGACGGCGACCGCAACGGCGCTGCCAAACTTCTCAACTCCGTGCGCCGCCGCAACTATCCTGCCGAGAACCTCGACGATGTGCTTTATTCACCCGAAGGACGCATCCGCCTCGACGAAAACGAGATGCTGGCCGAATGGGGCCGCGAGTTCTTTGCCGAGAGCCGCCGCCGTATCGACCTTGTGCGCTTCGGTAAGTTCAATTCCGGCAAGTGGTGGGACAAGACTCCCGACGCCGACGACCACACGGCAATTTTCCCCATCACACGCACCATCCTCAACTCCAATTCCATACTTGTGCAGAACCCCGGTTATGGAAGATAAAAAACGCTCATAATCTGTAAATCATGAAAATAAAAAACATAATCACCGTGCTTTCCGCACTCCTGCTCATGGCCGGACTCACGGCGTGCGAGGGCGAGAAAGATCTGATAATAATCGATGGGAATCTGCCCATCAAGACGTCTACGCTGTATCTCGTCGGTGACGCGACGCCTAACGGCTGGAGCATTGATGCCCCCACACCTCTTGAGGCTTCTGGCGAGGATCCGCTTGTATTCACCTGGGAAGGCCCGCTCAATGTGGGCGAGATGAAACTTTGCCTTACCACCGGAAGCTGGGATGCCGCGTTTATCCGTCCGCAGGCAGCCGGAGAGGCTATCGGAAAAGACGGTCTTACCGGCGAGACATTCAAGATGCACGCCGGCGACCCCGACGACAAGTGGAAAGTGATTGATGCAGGTATCTATAACCTGCGCTTCGACCTCCGCAACTGGATTGTAGACATCGCGTATGTCCGCGAGCAGGATGCACCTGTAATAGAACCTATCGTTACCGATGCCCTCTATATCGTGGGTAATGCCACCCCCAACGGCTGGGATATTGATAATCCTAATGTCCTTGAAAAGAAATCTGATTACGTGTTTGTCTACGAAGGAACTCTTGACAAGGGCGAGCTGAAGGCTTGCACCGCAACCGGAAGCTGGGATGTTCCCTTTATCCGTCCGCAGGCCGACGGATGCAAGATTTCGGCCTCAGGTGTGGAAAGCGACGGTTTCGTCTACACAACCGGCCCCGACTATAAATGGCAAGTTGAGGAATCCGGCGTATATCGTCTGACTTTCGACCTTGAGAAATGGACTGTGACAGCCGAGCTTACCGGGGAATACAAGCCTGCCCCCAAGCTCTATATGATTGGTGAGGCTACCGACGGCGGTTGGAGCTGGGATGCTGCCACCGTGATTGAGGCAAGCGCCGGTAACGAATCCCTGTTCGTTTGGGAAGGTGAACTTGGTCGCGGTACTTTCAAAGCCGCTCTTGAAAAGGATTTCGGAGCGCCCTTCTACCGTCCCGCCTATGCCAACTGCGAGGTTTCAGCATCGGGCGTGGCTTCTCCTGAAATGGTGTTCACAACCGATCCCGACGACCAGTGGCTCGTGACTTTGGCAGGAAAATATCGCCTTACATTCAATACCGAAGCAATGACTTTCGACGCCGTATATCTTGAAGGCGTTGTGGAAACGGCAAAACTCTACATGATCGGCACGGCCACCGCAGGCGGCTGGAGCTGGGATGAGGCTACCGAGATTGAAGCGAGCGCCGACAATGAAAAGGTGTTCGTGTGGGAAGGCGAGCTTGCCGAGGGCATATTCAAGGCTGCCCTTGAAAAGGATTTCGGAGCACCATTCTACCGTCCGGCCTTTGCGGAGTGCGAGGTGTCGCAGTCGGGTGTGGCTTCAAGAGAGATGGTGTTTACCACCGATCCCGACGACCAGTGGAAAGTCACCGCCGCAGGCAAGTACCGTCTTACCTTCGATACCGATGCCATGACATTTGATGCCACTTATCTTGGTGAAAGCACGGCAGTTGCACCCCTGTATATGATTGGCACGGCTACCGCAGGTGGATGGAGCCTTGACGACGCCACCGAATACAGCCCTGTTGAGGGTTCCGAAGGTGAATACACCTGGACCGGAACATTGAAGGAGGGTACTTTCAAGGCATGCTCCATCAAGGACTTCGGCGCTCCTTTCTATCGTCCGTCCTCTTCGGATGTGACTGTGTCGGAATCAGGAGTGTCGGCCTCGGACGTGGTGTACACCACCGACCCCGACGACCAGTGGAACGTCGTGAAAGAAGGACGTTACAAGCTCACAATCAATATCAAAACAATGACAATCTCAGCAGAATATCTGAATTGATTAACATAGCCTGATTATGAAAAAAATGAATATATTGGCATCTGCGATGGCTGTGACCGTGCTCGCCGGTTGCTCCAACGATATCGAAATGCGCTATCCGCCCAAATACGAGCTCCCCGATCTTCCTGTAATCGAGGACATCCACACTTACAAGGCTCCGCTCTACTGGAGCGTGTACGAGTATTGCTACGAGCAGGAGCAGAACGGTGTGGCAAACGAGAACATGGACATCACCCCCGCCGAATGGGATAAAATCATCGACTGGGTGGCTACCGAACTCAAGCCCTATGGCTACGACATGGTGTGCACCGACGGTTTCATTCCCATGCTCGCCCAGGACAAGACCGGATACATGACCCACTACGGCTCGATGTCGCTCAAGGATCTCGTTGCCAAATGCAAGGAAAAGGGTCTCAAGGTGGGTGTGTATGACAATCCTCTTTGGATTCACGGCTCAAGCAGCATAAAGGTTGAGGGAACAGATTATACTTTCGGCGACCTCTACTACAACCACAAGACGGAAATCATGAATCCTACCGCCGAAAATATGTGGTTCAACTGGACTGTTGCCGAAAATCCCGGAACGAGAGAGTATATCGACGGCTTCTTCAAGCACTACAAGGAACTCGGAGTGGAATACATCCGCATGGACTTCCTCTCGTGGTATGAGGACGGCAAGGACCGCAACATCGGTGTCGTAGGTCATGGATATGGCCGTGAGTCATATGCCCGTGCGCTGTCCTATATCGCCGAATCGGCCAAGAAGTATGGAATCTTCACCTCGCTCGTGATGCCTCACCTCAACAATGATGCCGAGGTGGAAGCCCGCTACGGCAATATGGTGCGTATCGTCGCCGATACCGCCGGTGGAGGATGGTGGCACTGTTCCTCGGCCGACAAAGGCATGTCGTACACCACCTGGCCCAATTGCATGAATATGTTCGACGGATTCACGTATTGGTCGCATATCGCGGGACGTGACAAGGTGATTCTTGACGGCGATTTCATCCGTCTTAACAAGTTCACCACCGATGCCGAGAAGGAAACTGTGGTCTCGCTGCAACTTATGGCCGGTGGCCCTGTGACTGTGGCCGACCAGTATTATACTATCGGCGACAACGTGAAGTTCTACACCAACACCGAACTTCTCGCACTTAATACCGACCGTTTTGTGGGCCACCCGCTCAGTGACAAACTCAACGACCGCAATAATGAGATATGGTTCGGGGAAATGTCCGACGGCTCGCATGTGATTGGCCTTTTCAATCGTGACGACAGCGACCGCACTGTGTCATTGGACTTCGCCACCCTCGGAATTTCCGGAGAATGGAAGGTGCGCGACCTTTGGAAGCATGCCGATGAAGGTACTGCCACTTCTATTAAAGCAAATATTCCGGCTCACGGATGTAAAATTGTAAGACTTACAAAATAAGTAGGATGTACAAATTAGTTAAGGCATTGCTTATAGCTTTCTATGGCAGCCTTCCAATCGTCTTTTCAGTTTCAATGGAACCCCATTGGGCCATCAAAGCCGATTGAAATCCTACTCATATAAAACCCCAATCAATACGATAACTAATTAATACATCCTACTTAAGGATTTAAAACCAATGAAATATAAAACTTTGTCGGCCATGGCGATTGCCATGGCAGGCGTGAGCCTCGCCTTTTCGGAAGCTCATGCCGCTGAGATTGCGTCTCCTTCCGGCTCGGTTGTTGTGAAAGCTGAACTTGTCGACAGCGTTCCCGTCTACTCCGTGAGCTACAACGGAAAGCCGGTGATTCTTCCCTCGAAACTCGGCTTTGAACTTGCCGACGGTCCTGACATGATGGATGGTTTCAGCCTTATCTCAACCTCCACATCTTCGTTCGACGAGACCTGGCAGCCTGTGTGGGGCGAGAACAGCAATATCCGCAACAATTACAACGAGTTGCTTGTGAAACTTGACCAGCCGCGTTGCTACCGCAAGATGAATCTGCGTTTCCGCGTGTATGACGACGGCGTCGGATTCCGCTACGAATTTCCCGAAGAAGGTGTGCTCACGTATTTCATCATCAAGGAGGAACACACCCAGTTTGCAATGGCCGGCGACCACACCGCATGGTGGATTGCAGGCGACTACGACACTCAGGAATACGACTACACCGAATCACGACTTTCGGAAATCCGCGAAAAAATGCCCGAGGCAATCTGCAGCAATGCCTCGCAGACCCAGTTTTCGCCCACGGGCGTGCAGACCGCGCTTCAGATGAAGACCGACGACGGGCTGTATATCAACATCCATGAGGCCGCTTTGGTCGATTACTCATGTATGCACCTCAATCTTGACGACAAGAACATGGTGTTTGAATCTTGGCTTACTCCCGATGCGCAGGGTAACAAGGGTCATCTTCAGTCGCCCACACATACACCCTGGCGCACGGTGATGATTGCCGACAACGCCTGCGGTATTCTTGCCTCCAACCTTATCCTCAATCTCAACGAACCGTGTGCCTACGATGATACATCGTGGATCAAGCCTGTCAAATACGTTGGCGTGTGGTGGGAAATGATTGCCGGACCCCAGGAATGGAGCTATACATCCGACCTGCCCGCGGTCAAGCTGCACAGCCACGATTACACCAAGACAAAGCCCCACGGACGCCATGCCGCAAACAATGATAATGTGAAGAAATACATTGACTTCGCCGCAGAACACGGTTTCGACCAGGTGCTTGTCGAAGGTTGGAACATCGGCTGGGAAGACTGGTTCGGACACTCAAAGGATTATGTGTTCGATTTCAAGACCCCATATCCCGACTTTGATATTGACATGCTCAATGAGTATGCCCATTCAAAAGGTGTGCGCTTGATGATGCACCATGAGACATCCGCATCGGTGCGCAACTATGAGCGCCACATGGACGAGGCCTACAAGTTCATGAACAAGTATGGCTACAACGCTGTCAAGAGCGGATATGTTGGAAATATGATTCCGCGCGGCGAACACCACTACGGTCAGTGGCTCAACAACCACTATCTGTATGCCGTCACCGAAGCAGCCAAGCATAAGATTATGGTGAACGCCCACGAAGCCGTTCGTCCCACCGGACTTTGCCGCACCTATCCCAACCTTATCGGCAATGAAAGTGCCCGCGGTACGGAGTATGAGGCTTTCGCAGGCAACAAGCCTTCGCACACGACGGTGCTACCCTTTACCCGCCTGCAGGGCGGTCCGATGGACTATACTCCCGGCATTTTCGATATGGACATGAAGGAAGTGAATCCCGAAGGAAACGGACATGTCA
Source organism: uncultured Muribaculaceae bacterium (assembly GCA_910589055.1). GTDB lineage: Bacteria > Bacteroidota > Bacteroidia > Bacteroidales > Muribaculaceae > CAG-873. The sequence continues at coordinate 40,717 of CAJURN010000020.1, read as the reverse complement.
ACAGTACAATCGCCCGTCAGCTCGCGCTGTATGTGACAATGTACAGCCCTCTCCAGATGGCTGCCGACGTGCCGGAGGTGTATAACCGTCATCTCGACGCTTTCCAATTCATCAAGGATGTGGCCGTGGATTGGGATGAAAGCCGCTATCTCGAGGCCGAACCGGGACAGTACATTGTGGCCGCGCGCAAGGGAAAAGGTACCGACGACTGGTTTGTAGGCTGTACCGCAGGTGAGAACGGCCATGAGTCAACGCTGAATTTTGATTTCCTTGACGGCGACAAGAAATACGAGGCCGTGATATACGCCGACGCTGCCGATGCGCACTATGCTACCAATCCTCATGCCTACAAGATTTCAAAAAAGAACGTGACTGCCAAGACCAAGCTGAAACTCAAGGCGGCTCCCGGCGGAGGCTATGCAATTTCGATTAAACCAATTAATAACCTTAAAAAATAATTCAAATGAAAACTGTAATGAAACTCGCGCTTGGAGCATCGCTGCTCATGGGCGCTTCCATGGCCTCGGCTGCTCCTGCCGACGGCAAAATCTATATCGTCGGTGAGGCCTTGTCCTACACTTATTCTCTTGACGAGGCGCAGGCTCTTCTCGCACGTCCTGATGCACCCTCGGTGTTTACCGGAACAATCTATCTTACCGGTGACAAGGAATTTAAATTCATGGATTATACGGAGTGGGGTGGAAATGAATACGGCGTTGCAACTGATGCCGCTGTATCGGGTAAGGTTGCTCTCGTGTCGGGCAGCAACGACGAAGGCTACAACAAGCTCAAGGTAGCCGAAAGCGGCAACTACTATATGGTGATCGACACCGATAATCTCACTGCGGAAATCACTAAGTCGGTGTATCAGGAAACAGAAATCAAATATTGCTCGCTGTTCCTCGTAGGCAGCGCGACTGCCGGAGGATGGAGCGTTGACGACGGAACACCTCTGTATCAGGAAGTGGAGACTCCCTATGTCTACACCAACACAAATACCGCGTTGACTGCAACTGACGGAGCTTCTTTCAAGATTACCACCGCGCTCAAGGGTGGTGGCAGCTTCGATGCCAAATATTTCTACTTCCGTGATGCCGACAACTCCGGGAAAATCTCGACCGACAACACCGACGACCGCCAGTGGAGCGTTAGCGAGAACGGCGATTACAAGGTGAGCGTGAACACTGTCGCCGACACTATCTCTATTGAAAAAGCATCCGGTGACAGTACCGGAATAAATTCGGTTGCCACCGGCGCGGAATCGGCTTCCGCTCCTGTCTACTATAATCTTTCCGGAAATCGTGTCAACAATCCCACTTCCGGAATCTATATCGAGGTTTCAGGAGGAAAAGCCCGTAAAGTAGCGATTAACTAACCGCTGAATGAGATTTCAAAGAGAAAGTTTCTAAGAAATAGATTGGTTCTTTATTTGCAACCGGGGTGCGTTCTGATTAAGGACGCACCCCGGTTTTTTCAGTCGGCTCCGCCGCCGAGAGCGCGGTAGAGGGTCACGACAGCCTGAAGTCGGCTCAACTTGTCGGCTGCGATGTCAAGTCTGGAGTTGAGCAGGTCCTGACGCGACGACAGAAGTTCAAGATATGTCGCGTTGTTGGTGCGGAAAAGCAGTTCGTTTGATTTCACCGTCTTTTCCAGCGCCTCGCATTGGGCTGTGTGGTATTCGAGGTTGTTGCCGTAGGATTCGATTGCGAAAAGGGCGTCGTTGACTTCCTGTCCGGCATTGAGAAGCGCCTGCTTGTAGTTGAGCAATGCAATCTGTTCCTCGTCCTTGGATATTCTCAGGTTGGAAATGAGTTTTCCGCGCTGGAAAATAGGTTGGGTGAGGGTGCCGAGGGCAGAGAGAATCCATCCACCGGGATTTGATACGGCCTGTCCGAGCGCGTTGGTCCATCCGGCCGAACCTCCGATGGTCAGGGACGGGTAGAAGGCCGCTCGCGACTGGTTGGTGGAATAGTAGGCCGCTGCAAGCGCCATTTCCGACTGCACCACGTCGGGTCGCGACGACAGCAGCTCCAGAGGCAGGCCTACTTTGATTTCGGCGGGGATTGCCTGATTGTCGAGATTGCCGCGTTCGATTGGGCGGTAAGTGGTGCCGAGGAGGGTACAGATTGAATTTTCAGTCTCGCGTTGCTGACGGTGCAGATTGTTGTTCGTGGCAAGGAGTTGGTTGAGGTTGGCTCTTGCCTGGCTTACGGCATTTTCACGCACGTCGCCCACTTTGAGTTGGAGTTCGAGCGTGCGGAGCTGTTCTTTCCAAATTTCAATCGCGCTGTCGCTTATCTCCACCTGGCTGTCGAGCATCAGAAGCGAGTAGTATGCGTTGGCGATGGATGCCACGAGTCCCGATTGCACCGCGCGTGCGTAGGCTGATTGCTGCAACAGCAGAGCCTGCGATTCCTTGCGGGCGTTGCGGAGCTTGCCGAAGAGGTCGATTTCCCAACTGAGCGACACGGGAATCTCGTAGGTCTTCGTGGCCTTGGCGCCGTCCACGCTTGTTATGGCTCCGTTGGGGGATAGGGTGAGCGAGGGAAGGTAGGCGAGTTTTGCAGCGGAGAGTCCGGCTTTAGCCTGGTCGATGCGCAGGAGAGCCACCTGAAGGTCGGTATTCGAGACGAGACCTTCCTCAATGAGCGCCTTTAGATGTTGGTCGGGAAAAAGCTCCTGCCAGGGCATTTTTGCAAGTGACGCGGCGGTATCGACCTGCGCCATTGTGGCTTCGTCGTAGAGCGAGTCCACAGGCAATCCTTCGGGACGGCTGTAATTCGAGTAGAGATTACAGCCGGTGAGTCCGAAAGACAGAATTATAATAAATGGAATGGATTTCATTTTGAGAGTTCTTTTTCTTTATCACGTTCTTTGCGGCGGCGTCCCATCACACGTTCTTCGATATACTGGAAGGTGATGAAGAAGGCCGGGGTTACGAACAGCAGTCCGACGGTGCCGATAATCATGCCACCTACTACGCCCACACCGAGCGATGTGTTGCCGTTGGCGCCCACACCTGTGGCGAACATCAGCGGCAGAAGTCCGAATATCATCGTGAGCGCAGTCATGAGGATAGGACGCAGACGCACCGAGGCTGCCGACATGGCCGCCTGCGTGAGCGACATGCCTGCCTTGCGGCGTTCGGTACCGTACTCGGTAAGGAGGATGGCCGTTTTGGCAAGCAGGCCGATGAGCATGATAAGGCCGGTCTGGAGGTAGATGTTGTTTTCAATGCCCCAGAATTTGGCAAAGAGGAAGCTGCCCATAAGTCCGAAGGGTACGGAAAGAATCACGGCCAGAGGCACGAAGAGGCTTTCGTAGAGCGCACACAGGATAAGGTAGATGAACAGCACGCATATTCCGTAGATAATTTCGGTGGTGTGGTTGCTGCCCGTCTGCTCTTCCTCGCGTGTCATGCCTGAGAACTCGAATCCGTAGCCGGTGGGGAGAGTCTCGGCGGCTACCTCATTGATAGCGTTGATGACATCGCCGGAGCTGTAACCTGCGGCAGGCATACCCTGGACGTTGATGGCCGAGAACATGTTGAAGCGCATGAGCGACTCGGCTCCGTAGGTCTTAGTCAGGGTCACGAACTGGCTTATGGGAGCCATTCCCGACTTGGTGCGCACAAAGATATTGTTGAGTGCTTCCATTCCGTCGCGGTAATTGTATGGAGCCTGAACGATTACGCGGTAGATTTTGGTGAAGCGGTTGAAGTTGGACGCATAGATACTGCCGAAGTAGCCCGAGAGCACGTTGAGTACCTCGCTTGTGGTGGTTCCGGCTCGCTGGCACTGGGCTTCATCCACGTCGATGGTGTACTGGGGGAAGTTTGCGCTGAACGATGTCTGCGCCATTTCTATCTCGGGGCGTTGGTTGAGCTTCTCAAGGAAGTCGGTGGTTACCTGACTGAGTTGGTCGTAGCCCTTGCCCGCGCGGTCCTGCACATACACGTCGAAACTGTTGCCCGAACCGTAGCCCTGAATCATAGGCGGCGCGAAAATAAACAGACGTGCGTTCTTGATGTGGGCTGTGCGGCGGTAGATTTCGCTGCGTATCGCATCCACGTTGTCGTTCTTTCCGGTTCGTTCTTCCCATGGTTTGAGCTTGATGATGAACATACCGTGGGATGCGCCGTTGCCGGAGGCCATGCCGAAACCGGCAACCATGTTGAAGTTCTGAATCTGAGGCATCTGCTTGAGTTCGGCCTGGATTTCCTGCATGATGCCTTCCGTTTCAGCCAGGGTGCTTCCTGCCGGGGAGTCGAAGCTCATAAACATTGCTCCGGTGTCCTCGTTTGGCACAAGACCGGTCTTGGTGGTGCTCATGAGCCACACGAGAAGCACACAAGCCACTGCGAGCGTACTCCATCCGAGCCATTTATGCTTGATGAACACGAATACTCCGCTGACATATTTGCGAACGATTTTCTTGAACGTGGCATCGAAGGCGAGACGGAACCGGGTTGAGAATTCGAGTTTCTGCCCTTCGGTGATTTCCTGGTTGGGGCGCAGCAGCAGGGCGCATAGGGCCGGGGAGAGCGTGAGGGCGTTGATAGCCGAGATACCCACCGCAACGGCCATGGTGATACCGAACTGGGTGTAGAATACGCCCGATGTACCGCCCATGAAGGATACGGGCACGAACACGGCCATGAACACGAGGGTTGACGTTACAAGAGCCGACGACACTCCGCCCATCGCATCCACTGCGGCGCGATAGGTCGAGCGGTAGCCTTCGTCGAATTTCGTCTGCACCGCCTCCACAACGATGATGGCATCGTCCACAATGGTACCGATGGCAAGCACAAGGGCGAAGAGCGTGAGCAGGTTGATACTGAATCCGGCAAGGTAGAGCACGGCGAACGTACCGATGAGCGATACGAAAATACTGATTGTAGGAATCAGGGTCGAACGCGGATTCTGCAGGAAGAAGTAAACCACCAGCACCACAAGAATGATGGCTTCAAGTAGTGTCTCGATTACCTTATTGATGGAAGCGTCGAGGAAGGTCTTGGTACTCATGAGCTGCACGAGTTCGATTCCGTCGGGCAGGCTCTTTTCCACGCTTTCAAGATATTTCTCGATGTTGATGATGATTTCGTTGGCGTTGGAGCCTGAAATCTGATTGATCATACATGTGGCGCCGGGCAGACCGTTGACAAAGCCCTTGTAGGAGTAGCTTTGTGCGCCAAGCTCAACATCAGCGATGTCCTTTAGGCGCAGGACACGTCCGTCGTCGAAGGCCTTGATGATGATTTCCTCGAATTGGCTTTCCTCTTCGAGACGTCCGCGGTATTTGAGCGTGTACTGGAACACGTTTTCCGAATCCTCGCCGATGGCGCCTGTGGAAGCCTCAATGTTCTGGCTTGACAGGGCGGCTGTGACATCGCCGGGCACGAGTTCGTATTGAGCCATTACGTCGGGCTTGAGCCATATTCGCATGGCGTAGGCTCCGCCCATCACGTTCACCTCACCCACGCCCGAGATACGCTGGATACCGGGCTTGATGTTGATGTTCATGTAGTTGGTGAGGAATGTCTCGTCGTAGGTGCCGTCGGGGCTGAACAGGCCGAACACCATTAGGGTACTGTTCTGGCGCTTGCGTGTGGTGACACCGATTTTAGTCACTTCGGCCGGAAGGAGCGCCGTGGCGGTGGAAACGCTGTTCTGCACGTTCACGGCTGCCATGTCGCCGTTGCTTCCCTGCTTGAAGTAGATTGTGATTTCGCCGCTGCCGGTGTTACTTGCGGTGGAGGTCATGTAGGTCATGTTCTCGACGCCGTTGATGGCTTCCTCAAGCGGCACGATCACACTCTTCTGCACGGTTTCGGCATTGGCTCCGCTGTATGTCGTCGACACACGTACCGTAGGAGGCGCGATGTCGGGATATTGCTCGACAGCCAGGGAGAAAAGTCCTATGACGCCCGCCACGACAATCACCACCGAGATGACTATCGAGAGAATCGGGCGGTCGATGAATCGCTGTATATTCATTTCTGCTCCTCCTGTTCCTTAGGCTGCTGTTTCATCTCGGTAATCTTGGTTCCGGCCTTGAGAAGTCCGGCTCCTTCGGCCACGATTGTGTCGCCCTCGGCTATTCCTGAGGTCACGAGATATTCCTTGCCGTCGTTGATTTTGAACACTTCCACGGGCGTTGACACAGCCGTGCCGTCAACCACCTTGTAGGTGAAAATCTTGTTCTGGATTTCGTAGGTGGCGCCTTGGGGAATCACCAGCGAGTGGGGACGGTCGTAGGTGAGGATTACGTTTGCCGAGCCTCCGCTGAGGAGTTGCTTGCCTTCGTTGGGGAAGGATGCGCGCAGCGACACCGTACCGGTAGTCTTATCGACCATACCGCTGATTACGTCGATGTTGCCTTGCATGGCGTAGATATTGCCGTCTTTCATCTCGAGCGAGATTGGCGGGAAAGATTTTATTGCATCGTCAAGCGAGCCGTATTGTGAGGTGAGTTCGAGAGCCTGCTTTTCGGTGAGCGAGAAGTAGGCATACATCCGGGAGTTGTCGGAAACATTGATGAGAGCTTCGGCCATCGAGGGGCTCACGAGCGCTCCGATACGGAATGATGTCATGCCGGCCACGCCGTCGACGGGGCTTTTGACTTCGGTGTAGGAAAGGTTGTTTTCGGCGTCGCGCTGCTCGGCTTTTGCCTGAAGCAATGCCGCCTCGGCGCTTTTATAGGCGTTTTGGGCTGTGCGGAGTTCAAAGTCGGAGATTACTTTTTCCTTGAAAAGTTCCTCCTTACCTTCGAGCGATAGCTTTGCGTTGGCGAGGTTCGCCTCGGCGGTTGCCACGGCTGCCTGCGCTTTCTGCAGTGCTGCTCGGTAGGGCACCTGGTCGATTACAAACAGAACTTCGCCTTTGCGGACATTGGCCCCTTCTTCAACGCAAACCTTTGTGATCCGGCCTGATACTTCCGGGCGAATTTCGACATCCTGTCGTCCCTCGAGCACTGCGGTGTATTTTACCGCCAGCGATTTGTCTTCGGGTTTTACAACCAACAGGGGATATGCCTGGGGAGCATCGGTTCTTTGCCCGCCATTACCTCCGCCACACGACGAAAGGGTGAGAGCGGCGAGCGCCATTACTAATAGTGAGTTTTTATAGGACATAGTATGTGATAATAAATTTGGTGCAAAATTACTCCGCGCACTTGATGCGAATCTTATACCATGCGGACGCGATATTGTCCAAAATGCGCATTGTTGCACGGCTTATGATTTATTACGTTAATTTATGTTTTAAGCCGTAGATAATAGACTTATCTTTGCACACCATCATCTAACGCGATATACAATGACACAAAAGGAACTTATTGAAGAATTTCCGCCGCAACATTCTATCCCCGAAAGAGTGTTGTTGTTAAATCCGCGCCTTTTCAGGCGTCTTAAAGGCAAATCGGTGAGCGGTTGCAGGATTTTCCTTCTTGTGCTTCACGGCACAATGGGTATCCGCATAGGCAACGGGCCTGCATTGGACATCGGGCAAGGGCAGTTGCTCGATTTGCTCGTGTGGGAGCCGGTGGAGTTCCGGGAGATGAGCGAGGATATTGCGGCTTGGGCGCTGTTGCCGAATTATGAGTTCACCAACGAATCGCTCAAGGACATGAAACCGGCCAATTCCGAATCGTTCAAGAACCGACGTTCAATTCCGCGTCTGCTTCTCAACGAAAAAGAAATGCTCGGGCTTGAGGCACAGTTCCGCATGTTGCACACAACCTTGTCCGACATGGGCCATTACTATCGAGCCGATTTGTGCCAGTCTTATTTCCGTTGCATTATGCTTGAGATTGGAAATCTGGTGCTCCGCAAGGGCCAGGCAAAGGATGGTGGCGGAGTGGTGTCGCGGCAGGACAAGATTATCATGGGCTTCCTGCGGCTTGTCTGGAAGCATTACAAGGATGAGCACAATATCGAGTTTTATGCCGAGAGGCTTTGTGTGTCGGGCAAGCATCTGAGCCGTGTAGTGCGCGACAAACTTGCCAAGACTCCGTACGCCGTAATCAGGGACGAACTCATTCAGCAGGCATGTTTTCTGCTGAGGGACACGACAATGCCCATCCAGGATATTTCCTCGGAGTTGAATTTCGGAGAGATGTCGGCCTTCTGCAAGTTTTTCAAGAAAAACGCGGGTATGAGTCCGTCGGCGTTCCGCAAATCCGGGCGTCAGTAATTAATGATTATTAACAAATTGCAAGTGTCTGATTTTCTGTTTTAGTGAAATGCAAGTAAGCTACTAACTAAAAGGTAACGTATTAATTTGCATTGTAAAAGGATGTACTTTTGTACTGAAATAATATACGTTATATATGAAAAAGCTAATTATCATCACATTAGGCGCGCTCGCACTTGCCGGTTGCGCCCAGCAGAAGAAAGATGCGGCGGAAGCTGCTGATGCCGAAACCGTTGCAACTGACAGTGTTGTTGCAGGACAGTTTGACGTACGCGAACTTGACGGCTACAAACTCCACATCTATCTTACCGGCGACGAAATGGCCGATGCAAGTTTCATCATCGAAGGAGCCGACTCTCTTGTGACTCTCGAGCAACCTCTGTTCAAGGTCAATGCAGCCGCTTTTGATGAATATCTCGCAGCTCTCGGCAAGCCCGTTGCGACACGTATCGCCGATTTCCACCTCGGCAACACCGGCGCCGACACAATTCTTATGCCTCAGGGTATGCCCGAGGTTGTTAATGGTCCTGCTTACAGCGGCATGATGCAGCATTTTGCCGAAGTATATGGCGATGCGATTGAACCGCTGCCCACCGGAGCTACCGAAGAAGTGGCTTTTGATACAACTGTGACATTGGCAGGCGTACCTTTCACATTCTTTAAAGGCGCATCCAACGATTTCCCCGCAGCAAATATCCTCATTGGCAAGGATGCCGTTTATTCGCATTGGGCTCCCGGCAAAGCTCATGTCAATAATCTTTATGCCGCCAATATCGAAGGCGTTGATGCCCGCATCGCCGAACTGGAACAGTTGCTCGCAACCGGTGCAAGCGTATTTGTAGGCGGTCATGGCATGCCCGGCACAAAAGAAGATGTGGAATTCATGATTTCCTACCTTAACAAGGTAAAGGAACTCCGCACCTCCGAGCCCGATGCCGCCGCATTTACCGCAGCACTCACGGCAGCCTATCCCGGACTCACCGGCGAAAACGGAGTTGCATCCTTCGCCGAATCCCTTTATAAATAAGTTGATAGAGTAATAAGGTGATAATGTAAGGAGGAGTGACCCCAACGGATTGCTCCTCCTTTTTTTACTTGTTTTTGGTTCGGTCGAGGAGGATTTCGTCCATATGGTCTTTGGCCCAGTGAATCAGTTGGTCGATGATGGGAAAGAGGGAGTGGGCGCGGTCGGTGAGCATGTATTCCACGCGCGGAGGTACTTCGGCATATACCTTGCGGGTTACAAATCCGTCGGCTTCGAGCGTGCGGAGTGTGAGCACAAGCATCTTCTGGGAGATATCCTTCAGTTCGGCCGACAGGTCTTTGAAACGCATGGATTCGTGGCCGTTGAGGGTGTACAGTACCAACAGAGTCCATTTGTCGCTTATGCGGTTGAGTATGTTGCGGATAGGGCAGTCAGGATAAAGTTCGTTCTTGTTGAAATTTCGTTCCATCACGGTATGTTTTTATGGATTACTGCACAAAAGTAAGTAACAGGGCGAAATCTTCAAACTTAATAAATGCTAAAATTTTACGACGTCTGAATTTCTGTGTCTTTGACAGTCAGCAAAACTAACCTGAGGGTAAGTAAAAGATAAATAATTTCCTGCTCACGGCGACAAAACTTTTTGCCTATATTTGGGGTATATAAAGTATAGTATTATGAAATACAGCCAAATATAACTAATATAAAATTTAAGATATGAGCAAGAAAGTAGCACTTATAGGCGCGAGCGGATTTGTAGGCTCGGCCATTCTGAATGAGCTTCTCAACCGCGGTTATGAGGTTGAGGCTCTCGTAAATCATCCCGAGAAAGTTAAAGTTGAGAATCCGGCCCTTACCGTGAAGAAGGTGGACGTGGCCGACGAAAAGAGTCTTGAAAATGACCTCAAGGGTTATGAAAACGTAATCAGTGCCTACAATCCCGGTTGGGCCAACCCCAATATTTATGAGGAAACTCTCACCAACTATCCCAAGATTCTCGAAGCAGCCAAAAAAGCCGGCGTGAAGCGTCTGCTCATCGTGGGTGGTGCCGGAACACTGTTTGTGAAGCCCGGCGTGCGCCTTGTCGACACCGGCACACTTCCCGCCGAATGGCTTCCCGGCGTGAAATCGCTCGGAGAGTTCTATCTGAACACGCTTATTCCCGAAAAGGATATCGACTGGGTATTCTTCTCTCCTGCGGGAAATCTCGGCGACATGGGAGCCAAAGGCCCCGGAAAACGTACGGGCGTGTATCGCCTTGGTAAAGACGATATGATTTTCGACAAGGACGGCAACAGCTTCATCTCGGTTGAAGACTATGCCAAGGCAATGGTCGACGAGCTTGCAGCTCCGGCCCATCATCAGGAACGTTTCACTATCGGATATTAATATGGACGAGAAATTACTGGATATTTTCAAGAAGAATAAGGAAGTTGCCTTTGCCACTTCCGTAGATGGCCGCCCTCATGTGAGGATTTTTCAGATTATGAAAATTGACGGCAACGACATCTATTTCGCAACATCACCTAAGAAAGAAGTGTATGCTCAGTTGAAAGTTAATCCGCATGTAGCGATTCTTGACCTCAAGGGAGCTTCCTTCGCCCGCCTGTCGGGCACGGTGGATTTCGATGTTCCCGACGAGGTGCAGCGTGAGATTTACGAGAGCAATCCCGTGCTTCCTCACTTGTACAAGACCTACAAGGATCTGGCCTATCTCCGTCTTCCCGCTGAATCGGCCGACTACTTCGATCTCAGGACCACACCTCCTACTTTGGTTCATTATGACTTCTGAGAACGAAAGACTTGACACATTGCTCCGGGCGCTCCTTGACGAGCGGCCGGAGTATTCCCATATACGGATACCTGCGTCAATCCACGAAAAGCGCGATTTGCTGCGCGCGTTGATGAATGTGCGCGGGCCTGCGCCGCTGTCGCCGGAAATCATGCGTCTGCAGGACGAGGAACTTGCCGTGCAGAGAGCCGGGAAGGGAGTGGTGACGCTTGCCTCTATACCGCCTTCTGATGACGATGCACGCCTGCGCGTGTGGCAGGGCGATATCACCCGCCTTGAGGTTGACGCCATTGTCAATGCCGCCAACTCGCAGATGCTCGGATGTTTCGTGCCGTTGCACAGATGTATCGACAATGCCATCCATTCCGCGGCAGGTATGGAGCTGCGTGAGGAATGTGACAGGATAATGCGCGAGCAGGGACACGATGAGCCGACGGGCAAAGCAAAAATCACTCGTGGCTACAACCTGCCTGCAAAGTGGGTGATTCACACCGTAGGGCCGATCGTCTACGGTGCATATCCCACGCCTGAGGATTGCCGTCTGCTTGCCGACTGCTACCGGAATTGCCTTGCGCTTGCCGATGAAAAGCGGCTTGAGTCGATTGCTTTCTGCTGCATTTCCACCGGCGAGTTCCGTTTTCCGCATGAGAAGGCCGCTGAAATAGCCGTATCCACTGTGAAGACATGGCTCGACGCACATCCCCGGACCTCCGTTAATGCGGTTGTTTTCAATGTGTTCAAGGACGAAGATTTGAAATTGTATGAGGCGATAGTATGAAATTATGAGCGATTTTGAAAAAAGAATAGCATTGGCAAGGACACGACTTGCCGAAGCCGATGCGGTGGTGGTCGGAGCCGGAGCCGGATTGTCGGCTGCCGCAGGTCTCGATTATTCCGGACCGGAATTCCGACGTGAGTTCGCCGATTATATCCGCAAATACGGTTTTCCCGATTTGTACACCTCCAGTTTCCATGAGTTTCCCACCGAGGAAGAGCGTTGGGCACGCTGGGCACGTCATATCGACTATATTCGCTTCCGCCCTCAGGCAATGCCGCTTTACAAGGAGCTGTATGAGCTGGTGAAGGACAAGAATTATTTCGTAATCACCACCAATGTTGATGCTCAGTTCCGCAAGGCCGGGTTCAATCCCGAAAAGATATTCGAGGTGCAGGGCGACTACGGTATGATGCAATGTGCCGTGGGATGCCATCCCAAGCTGTATTCCGACAAGGAGACAGTGGAGCGTATCCTCGAACATTCCCACGACATGACTGTGCCTGCGGAGTATGTGCCCGTGTGTCCGGTATGTGGCGGAAATATGGATGTGCATGTGCGCAAAAACGGATTTTTCGTGCAGGATGAGGCTTGGAACGAGGCTGCCGTACGATATGAGGATTTTATCACCCGGTATGCTGAACATCGCCGCGTGGTACTGCTTGAACTCGGAATAGGCTACAATACTCCGGCAATAATCCGTTATCCGTTCGAGCGCATCACCTACCGCAACCCGGAGGCCACGCTCGTGCGCCTCAATGCCGAATATCCGGCTGGGCCGGCTGAGACTGCCGCTCGCACAATCGCGTTTACTGAAAATATGAATGAAGTAATAGAAAAACTCTTATGAACCACAAACTTATAGCGGCTGCAATAGTGGCCGGGGCAGGAACTCTAATGTGTTCCGCCAATACGGATGCCCTGAGATTCAACCCCGAAGCGTTTACACAGGGAGCTCTTACTATGCCTGACGGACAGGAAGTGACGTTCAAGGCTTACGAGGGCATATATTATGTGCGTAATGTTGAGGATTCGACATATCAGACACTTAACATATATGTGCCCGACAAATTGGCGACAGGGCGTGTGCCCGTGTTCCTGCGCACTTATGTCGGCGGATATGCGGCTTCAACAGCCAAGTCGCCTTCTCCTGCCGATGCAACGGGACGCGCATTGAAGGAGGGCTACGTGGTGTGTATTCCCGGTTCGCGCGGCTCGAATTCGACTGTGACCCGCGATGGCCGTACTGTCTACACCGGCATGGCTCCCAACGGCCTTCTTGACCTGAAAGCCGCCATCCGTTATCTTCGCTACAACGACGCGCTTATTCCGGGTGATTCAGAGCTGATTTTCACCGACGGAACGAGTGCCGGAGGTGCGATGTCGTCGCTTTTGGGTGCGACAGGAAACAGTGCCGATTATGACAAATATCTCAAAAAGATGGGTGCGGCCGATGCGCGCGACGATGTTTTTGCCGCGATATGCTACTGTCCTATCACCGACCTGAACCATGCCGACATGGAATATGAATGGCTCTACGGATGCACCAACCGTGGCGTGCGCAATCTTTCCGATGCCCAGATTGCCATTTCCGACGAACTTGCCGCGGAATGTCCTGCCTATATCAATTCTCTCGGCCTTACGGCTAAGGACGGTTCGGCAATCACTGCCGAAAATTATAAAGAGTATCTTAAAGGTTTCCTGCTTGAATCGGCCCACAAGGCTCTTCAGGAAGGCTGTGAAATTTCCGACACAATCGGATTCACATTCTATCAGGATAAGTCAGGCCCGATGGGCGGAGGTCGCGGCCCGATGATGCGTCCCGATGGCAATCGTCGTCCTCCTGTGGGCGACGGGCGCCAGGCACCTTCATTCGGCCCCGGAAATGCACCGCGGTTCAACAAGACATCCGATTTTGTCACCGGCCTTGACCTTGACAAATATCTGAGCTATGTCGCTACGATGACGCCTCTGAAAACTCCCCCGGCTTTCGACCAGATGGGTGTGCTGATTGACACGCCCTCTCCCGAGAACAATGTTTTCGGCAACGAAAAGGGCGAACCTGCCAACTTCACCGATTTCAGCCTTCGCCACCGCCTTGATAATCCCAAGGCCTCGCTGGATAAGGAGATGGTGCAAAGGATTGCAATCATGAATCCCATGAATTACATCGGGACTGAAAAATCTACCGTGGCGCCCAACTGGTATATCCGGCATGGAGCCAAGGACCGCGACACGTCATTCCTTGTACCGGTCAATCTTGCTACCAAGCTGATGAATTCGGGCAAAAATGTGGATTTCGCATTGCCTTGGAACCGTCCTCATTCGGGCGACTATAACCTCGACGACCTTTTCAGTTGGATAAAGACGACGTTACAATAACAGTTTCGCCACTGATTTATAATTATACGGCAAATGCTTCTGCATCTTCAAGCGCAGGCATTTGCCGTATAATTTTCATCTTTCGTCATTTTTTTATGCGTTGCGGATGGATTATTTGGTAATTTTGCACAAAATTTTCCAACCATGTCACAGTTTAGCAAAAAATACTATTTCTTTCTGGTTCTTTTTCTCGGCATGTTGTCCGCGTTCGGACCATTCGTAACCGATATGTATCTTCCAACACTTCCGTCGATGGCGGAGGTGTTCCATACCACTCCCTCGCTTGTCCAGATGGGTCTTGCAACAAGTATGCTCGGCCTCGCTGTGGGACAGATTTTCTTTGGACCGCTGAGCGACAAGTACGGGCGCAAGGCCGTGCTCGTTACGGCAATGGTGCTGTTCTCGGTGTCAACGGTTGCGAGCATCTATTCGCCTGATATCGAGTTTTTCAACTTCTGCCGTTTCCTTCAGGGACTTGGCGGTTCGGGCGGCATTGTATTGTCGCGCTCGGTTGCCACCGACTGCTATTCGGGTCGTGAGCTTGCCAAGATGCTTGCAATCATTGGAGCGGTCAATGGTATCGCCCCGGTCACTGCTCCTGTCATCGGCGGCCTTGTAGCCGGTGCGATTGGATGGCAGGGCATATTCTGGGTGCTGTTCGGAATCGGCGCCGTGATTCTTGCAATGTGCATTATTTTCCGTGAATCGCATAAGAAGGAACTTCGCTACAAGGGTTCTGTCGCGAGCCTGCTGAAAGGCTTTCCTGAGATTTTCAAACTCAGATACTTTGTGGTGTACGTACTTTTGTATGCCTTCACCTGCGGAGTGCTGTTCTCGTACATTTCTTCGGCATCATTTATAATTCAGAACCATTTTGGATTTTCGGAACTGATGTTCGCGGTGATATTCGGTGTCAACGCACTTGGTATCGGCATCGGCTCCGGTCTGTCGCTGAAATTTCGCCGTATGCCGGATGCGGCCTTGTTCGGAGCTTGCGGAATAGCACTCTCAACGCTACTTCAGGCGGCTGTGTACGTATTTTTACCCGGCTTCTGGCCTTACGAGGTGCTTACGTTCCTTATGCTGGTGAGCATCGGATTCATTCTTACCTCGGCCACGACCATGGCGATGGACGAAGGCCGTCAGATGATTGGAACTGCTTCGGCCATATTCGGGGCGTCGGGATTCCTGTTCGGCGGCATCGTGTCGCCGCTGGTGGGCATCGGCAATATCATGACGACAACATTAATTTTGCTCGGCTTGTGCGGATTCAGCGCGCTTGCGTTCGCTTATGTGTCGCACCGCAGGGCTGAAAACGCTTGATTTTATGGATACTTTTGAAAAGGAATGGAATAAGATGTTGGGCGGCGAAGTCTACGACGCCGTGCATCCTGAGTTTTTACGCCGTCTCGTCGTAACCCGTCAGAAACTGTGGGAGTTCAACAACATGAACCCGAGCGACCCGGAGGCTCTTATGGCGCTCTTCCGCGAGATAGTTCCACGCTGCGGCAAGCAGATTCATGTCAACCAGCCATTCCGCTGCGACTATGGATGCAACATAATTATCGGCAATAATTTCTTCGCCAACTTCAATCTCACGATTCTCGACGAGGCGCTTGTGACTTTCGGCGACAATGTTTTCATCGGCCCGAACGTAAGCATCTACACCGCCTGCCATCCTCTTGACTCGGAGGCGCGCAACACCGGGGTAGAGTGGGCCGAGGCTGTAACGATAGGCAACAGCGTATGGATTGGCGGAGGTGCTACGATTCTTCCGGGTGTCACAATCGGAGATAATTCCGTCATCGGAGCCGGAGCGGTCGTAACCCGCGACGTCCCAGCCGGAGTGGTTGTAGGCGGAAACCCGGCCAAAATTTTGAAACAGATATAAGCACCTGTTGCGGGCGTTACGGGCTAAGTTGTCGGAGGAATCTCAATTTTCTCGCCGAGAAAGTGAGGTTGCTTGCCGAACCACAAATCAAGCAGCATCTTGTCGCGGGCAAACCACTCACGCAGTGCAAGACGGATTCTGGTGCGTCGTCCGGCTCTAAGCGGAGCTGCGATTGCGACAGCATCAATATCATTCGATTTGGCAAGATATAATGCTCTTGCACAGTGGTCGGCTTGTGAAATTATTGTAATTGAATCACATCCGAACACTTCTTTAGCCCTCACAACGGAATCAAGTGTTCTGAATCCCGCGAAATCGAGGATGATACGGTCTTCAGGTACTCCATGCGCCATTAATGAATCGCGCATGGCCGTAGGTTCGTCGTATTTCCGGGTATGGTTGTCGCCACTGGCAAGTATGTAGTCAATCTTTCCGGCGTGGTAAAGGTCGGATGCAATCTTTATCCTTGTGGTGAAGTATAAATTCGGGCGTCCTACGCGGTTCAGAGGATTTGTTCCCAACAGTAATGCCACTTTGTTGTGGGATATGGATTCAATATCCTCGAAAGTACTCTTTGCGGCAGATTTCTCCACTATGATATTCACAACCAGGGTGAATAATATAACAGCAGCGACAAATACCGAGATACTCAGCAGTATTCTCTTTAATAGTTTTTTCATTTCACGGTAATCTGAGGGTTGATGCTTTTGAGGATGGCGATGAATTCGTCGCGGTCTTTTGGTGATATTTCCAATGGCATGAAACTCTTGAGTATCGAGCGGTCGGAGAATCTGATTGAAATTCGGTCGGCTGATAGTGCGGGAGCGCTAAGGATTCCGCGCGATTTCTTTACTTCGGAGATTTTGTCGATTGGAAACCATGTCCAACGGAAGAAATTTCGGATACCGAGTTGGCCGTCGCGAATCTGATACTTCACGCCTGCAAATATAAAGATTTCCACGGCAAGCACCGCCGCGGCGAGAACTATACCCGGAATGAAATCGCCGTCAATCATCGGTCCGATAAAGCACCCGGCAACCGACCCGACCACAATCACCGGAATCCACCAATCCACCTTAGAATCGAACACGTGTGCCATGTTGTAATGTCTGTGGTATTTTTATGTCGATTTTATTATAGTTGCAAAGATAATGTTTTAAATCCATAATTTGTAGATGGGGGAAAAAGAAAAAGAGCCAAGTCAATGTGACTTAGCTCTTTTGTTGCCTTGGAAGGATTCGAACCCTCACAGGCGGAACCAGAATCCGACGTGCTACCATTACACCACAAGGCAATGTGGTTTGCATCGGCTGTTTTGCTTTTGCGAGTGCAAAGTTAGGTGGTTTATTTTAATTGTGCAAGCGTTTTTGAAATTTTTTTTGAAAAATTTTTGCGGCGGATTTGCAGACATGCCGCGCTTTTAGAGGAATTGTTTTGAAAATCAGTTTATTGTGATAGTAGTGGTGCTGTTGCAGATTTTCTTGCTTTTGCTGTGGCTCTTTTTGCTTTTGTCGTGTTTAAGGCTTTTGAACTGTTCGATGTTGAGTTCGCCATTGCTTCCGAGTCCTTCGAGGGCTTCAAGATTGATGTCGTCGAGTTGCCTGAGGCGTTCTTCAAGGGCTGCGAAGTCTAATTCCGAGTCGGAGTTTATGATTAGCGGGTTTGTGATGTCGGCGGTGTCGTCGGGTTCATTGTCGTCGGCGCCACGGCTTTTCCATGTCATAACGAGAGTGTAGGGTGTGACTCCTTTGTTTTTTCCCATCGACGGTGCTTTGCCTGCTGTGAGGGTGTAGCTGCATGAGCCGTTTTTGTCGGAGAACTTGTACATGTATCCGCTGGCTGTTTTCACGGCGCTGATGGAGTTGGAGCGTTCGGCCTCGAAGGCTTTCTGGGCTTTCTGATAGTAGGCCTGGTTTGTGAATGTGAGCACGCGTGAGATTTTATAGAGTTTCTTTTTGGTGCGTGTGCGGTGCTCGGTGTAGGTTGTCTCTACGTCGGGCTTTGATTCGAGGTCTTCGATAAGTTTGTCAATCTTCGACTGTGCGGAGATTTCAGGACATGCCGAGAGGAGCATGATTATAGCCGTAAGGGCGAAGGTGAGAAAGCGTTTCATATTGTGATGTATGTTGTGGTTGAAAAATATAGGTCGGATGTTGGTGTTATTCCATGAGTTCGCGGCGAAGGAGCATGGCGAGCTGAGGGTCGTCGATATGAGCCAGGGCGTCTTCGAGCATGACTGTCTCGAGGTTTTCGTCGTGGCGGATTTCGACGGGAGCTGTTGCTGCGGCAATGCTGTCGACGAGTTTCTCGGCGCGGATGAGCTCGGGGTAGATTGTGCGCAGGTCGGTGATGCGCTGTCCGTTTCTGACGATATAGCTTCCGGTATAGGAGGCGTATAGGGTGTCGGGTGTTTCCGGGCCGGAAAGGGTGAAGGTGGCAATGGCTGCAAGCAGAGCTATGGAAGCGGCTATTCCTGAAATGGCGGCTACCGCTTTGTGACGGTACCACACGATGCGGCGAGGCTTAGGCGCCAGTGATGCGTACCATCCGAACATCTGCCGATACGGCTCAAGCTCGGGGGCGGCTTGCGGAGCGGAGGCGAAAAAACGATAGATTTCCTGTTCCTCAGCCGGAGTGGTGGCGCCGTCCATGAAGGAGGCTATTAGTGCCGTGATTCGGCCTGTGGTGGCGTCGGAGCCGTTTTGTGGGATTTGTCTTGTTTTCTTTGTCATCTTTGGCTGCTTTTGGAGTTGGGAGAGAAGTGGTTTGAGAGCCGTGGAGAAAGGAGAATGGCTATCGGCGGGCCATAAATATCTTTGCTACATTCTGTCGGGCGCGGCACAGAGCCGTGCGGACAGCTCCGGGCGACGAGCCTATCAGGCGTGCTATCTCGTCGTTGTCGAGCCCTTCGATATGTCTCAGACGTATGAGGGTCTGCTGAGGGGCGGGCAGCGCTTCGATTGCTTCTCCGAGCAGAGCCGAATTCTCGCGGGCAATCATCTCATCTTCGGCCGAAGGTTGTCCTGAATCGGTGTCGCCGGTTTCCTGAGGTGAAAGTTGCGTGAACTGTGCCGGATTGTGGTCGCGCAGATAGTTTATGGCGAGACGTCTCGAGATTGTCATTGCCAGACCTTCCACTGAGGTGTATTCGTCAAGGCGTTCGCGGAGTACCCACAGCTTGAGCAGAGTGTCCTGAGCCACATCGTCGGCTGTCATCGGGTCGGCGACGATGCGGAGGGCCGCTTTGCACAGTGCGGGGCGGAGTTTCCTTGCAAGAGATTCGAATTCCTTGTTTTCCATTGCCTTTTGTGGAATGTCGGACACGTGTTCCGTTCTGTCGTGTCTCATCTATTAGACACAGCCGGGGGCAAAGTGTTACACGTGAGGATGAAAAAAATGATGCGTGATTCAGAATGTATCGCTTGAAACCATCCTGAGTCACGCATCATGCGTTCATGTTATCAACTTATTTCCCGGAGGAAACGGTGATGTAGTTGCCTCCGCTGTGGGCTGTGAGTTCGGGAGCATATTGGCTTTGCACGGTGGCTATGCCTGAGATAAATTCTCCGCCGAGGGATGCTGTCATGTCGTAGGTGAGCTGGTAAGTACCTTTGGGAAGGTAGTTGATGAAGAGATTTGTGGCGGCATCGCGGTTCTCGCGGTAGAAGCCCAGGCCGGCTTCATAGATATATCCGGGAAGCTGGTCGACCGGTTCGAGACAGCCTGCGCGTTCATCGTTTATGACGATGTACTGCATGTCGCGTGTGGCTTTGAGTGTGAGCTGTATGCGCACGCGCTCGCCGAGAGTGGGGTTGACTGTCTCAATCCATTTCCCGTCGCGTTGTACGAGCATGCGTTTGGTGATTGAAATGTCTTTTCCCGCGCGAGCCTTGACGGAAGTCATCGGGCGGTCGGATATGCTGATGACGGAGCCGTAGGACGGTGTTACGCCGTTGGGGCGTACGGTGATGCGCATGGCTGAACCATCCTTGTTGTCGAGCGCCCGGCTGAAATAGCCTGAGGCGCTTTCTGTGGAGTCAATCGTCAGCGGCTGACCGTTTACGGTGACGCTGTTCTTGACCGGGACATCCGTCCAGACACTTCCTGTGAGCATCACGGCTGCTATTACGTAGTCGGGATTGTACGCTCCGAGCTTGTCGGTAGCCTGGGCGCGTACGATAATCCACTGGCGCATTGCATCGAGCTGTGCCGATGTGGCTCCGGTGGCTGCGAGAGCCTGGATTACGGTGGCATATCCGCGTATGTCGCTCACGGAGGGGAAAGAGATTCCCATGCCGGGCGTCTCGACACCGAACTGCCGTATGGATTCTGCCACTTCCGAGGCCACGGCATTGTAGCCGTTGGCGCGGAGAATGAGCACCGACCATGCTTTGGTGAGGGTGGACT
This sequence comes from uncultured Muribaculaceae bacterium, assembly GCA_910589055.1. Lineage (GTDB taxonomy): Bacteria > Bacteroidota > Bacteroidia > Bacteroidales > Muribaculaceae > CAG-873. The sequence continues at coordinate 20,290 of CAJURN010000020.1, read as the reverse complement.
GAGATTTCCAGTTGCTGATGATTTCCTGCACTGTCTTGTCGATGACCTGACGGGCCATGCCGGAGACGCTTTCTCCGGGAAGAAGAGCATGGATGAGCGTGAGCTCGAAGTCGGGTTCAATCTTGCGGCGCGGACGGCTGTCGAGGCATGCCATTGCGCCGGAAATCATTGAAGCGAGTTCTTTGTCGGAAGTCTTGTCAATCATTCCCATCGAATTTGCTACGCCGAGGGTTGTGAGTACGCTGCGTGTAACCCATTCCGAGGATTCGTCTTTGTTCCATCCTGCCCAGCGGAAACCGCCGTCGGCGCCGCGGAGCTTTTTCAGTGAGGTGATGGCCGAGGTCTTTGCGGCCTTGACCTTTGCCGGGGCGAATATTTCGGTTAGCTGCTCCATACGGGCGGTGGCGTCTGCTGCGGTCTGAACCCATGGTGTCTCGCTTAGAAGCATCTTTTTCAGGTCGCTGTTGCGGCTGAGCATTGACACCAAAGCCTGTTCCGACGGATTGGCGCCCCAGCCTTCCAGAACTTCGCGCATGGATGGATTGTCCTTGACAATCTTTTCGGCAGCGAGAGTGCTGAAAAGATTGGAGGCATACGCTTGGGCTAAGTCGGGAGTGTTTCCTGAATTGAGTCCGCGCATGGCTTTTACAAGTGTCCATATCGGGTTCTGACAGTATTGCAGGGTGACGGAAGCGTTTGTGCCGGGGTCAACCGTTAGTTCGAAATCATCCTTCTGTGACGGGTTGAGGTAGAATTCCGTGCTTTCGATTACTGTCGAAGCCGATTCAAGCACGGGAATCATACTCTGCTCGCCGTCGGTGAAATCTCCGAGGGTGGCGCGCACACGGTAGCCTACGGCAGACATCGAGGGTGTGGCGTAGACCTGCGCCGGAACAAGCGCCGAGGATTTCGGCGATACTGATACTGAGCCGTTGAATGTTTCAATGATTTCTCCTGTGGCGGGATTGAAAATCTCAACAACCGTGGTGACAGTGGCCGCGGAATCAGTGTTGTTGTACACGTTGGCAAGCACTGTGGCTCGGTCGCCCTGACGCAGGAATCGCGGCAGGTTTGCCTCGGCCATTACAGGCTTGTTCGACATGCACTCTGCTACGTATGAGGCTGCGCGAAGGTCTTTTGTCCATGCAAAGGCATTTACTTTCCATGAGCCTATGGCGTTGGGCATGGTGAATGTGAGGTCGATATTGCCCTCGTCATCGCTAACCAGCAGCGGCTTCCAGAACACTTGCAGAAGTTCGGCCACGCGGTAGTCGAAATCTTTACCTTGCGGTTCTGAATCAACTAATTTTTCGTCAAGAAGATAGCCTTCGCCACCAACTCCGGTTAAGAGCATATCCTCAACCTTTGCTTCCCGGGCTACTACTTCTTCCACTCCGGCAGTCATGTCTACTGCTCCGCAATAAGCCTCGTTTGTAGCGATGCGGGAGGCCGACTTCATCATCATTCTGCCGTTGGAGGAAAGGATGACGGAGGCATTGCTGCCGAAGAAGCGCAGTCCCGGAATCTGAAGGCTCTCGGACGGGAGGTTCTTGAAGTTTCCTGAGAGATAGAACCACAGATTATGGTTGTAGAGAGTGTGGAGCGTCAGGATGTTCGGCCATGTAGGGTTGATGAAATTTTCATCCCAATAAAGCTCCGAAAGAGCATCCAAGGCTCGGTTGTACATCGTGGCCGTCATTGCAGCCGGGGCTGCGGATTTCCCCGATGCCGACGACAGGCGGAATCTCCATGTCACGGGCACTCCCGGGGTGAGCTTGTCGCGGAAGCTCTCGGCCTTCAGGCGGAAGGCTGCGGGTTTGGGTCGCTGAAGGCGGATGGATTGTGTGAAATATTCTCCGTCTTTGACTGTGAAGAAGAGCAACGAACCGTTGTCAAGCCCTGAGGGCAGGTGGAAAGTGAAATCGGTGAGGCCTTTGTGGATTTCCTGTACTCCGAGTTCCATAATCTGCTTGTTGTCGGCTACAAAGCAGGAGTAGAGATATGTCAAGTCCTTGCCTGTGCCCACATCAAGGGTGAAAGAGCCGTCGGGCTCGGTGGTATGGTAGTTGGTGTGCGTTTCCACAACCGGGATGAAAAGCACCTCGTCAGCAGGCACTTCATTCCGGGCCGAATTATAGAGCGTGAACACAAATTGAGGAGACATTGCCCGGGCAAGAGCAGTGTCGGCGGGAGCTACCGAAAGCTCGTATTTATCGGCTTTCCATGTGCGCATGTCAATGCGTATGTCTGTTCCGGACATTCCGGTGCCTTTTGCAATCTCAGGACCGCGAGGCATGCGGCGGATGCTCCACTTCAGGGCGATGGAGTGGGTTTCGCCGTCGGGGTCGTAGGCGTTCACCATGAACGATACCGGAGAATTTCCGTCGATAGCCTTGCTCTGTACATTGTCAAGGCTGAGGTAGTACGGTTTGCCTAATGTGAAGTTCCGTGATGTTGAGGCAGTCTCGCCTACGACGGATGTCACTGTCACCGCGGCCGAATAATTCAGCGATTCAATACCGTCATTTTCCGCTGCCAGCATTTTTGCAGGAATGTCTATGACATAGCTTCCGTCGGAGCCCGTGACTGTGTCGAGCGTGCCGATCGACGCACCGGCCGAGAGCATGTATCTGTACCAGGACGCGCGGCTGATGTCGGCGCTTACTTTAGCTCCGGCAACGGGCATGCCCGTGTAGGTTGTTGCTTTGCCTGAGAGACGTACCATTCCCGGCTGCGGGCAGTTGCGCTGCACGCTCTCAACAACGGTCTCAAAGGAGGGCAGTTTGAAATCGCTCACGGTAATTCTTGCGGTCGAGAGTCGCTGATTTTCGCCGGGACGGTTCACACAGATTGTAAACATTCCCGTGAGTCCCCCGGAAGGAATGGTGAAAGAGCCGGTGGCGGCGCCGAAGTTGTCGGTCGTTACACTGCATGTGTCCACCTGCCGGCGGTTGGCATCCAAGAGCGTTATCTTAAGTTTTTCTCCGGCAGATACTCTTTCGGGCTGTTTGCTGCCTTTGTCGCCTGTGGCGATGACTACTGTCCAACCTACCGAATCGCCGGGATGGTAGAGCGCACGGTCGGTAAACACAAGCGCTTTCACCGGTGCATCGGTATTTGCATCGGAATTCCGGTTGAAATACATGTAGGACGGGGTATTGGAAAACTCGTATTTCACGCCTTTGTAGGTGAACTGCAAAGGGGAGTAGGAGGTGAGCTTTTTCTTGGAGCCATCGAATGTCAGCAAGCCCCGCGAGTCGGTTGAGCCGAGATTCAGATAAGTTCTGTCGGATTTGGCTGTGACGGACACGCCTTCTATCGGTGCGCCTGAATCGAAATCCATTGTCGCGACTATACCTGTGTTGTCAACAACGAGCCAACCGGGCAGGAAAGGAGTCACGTTCAGAATCTGTATACGTGAATTATTGGCGGAGGACTTGTCGCCTCGGTAAGCTACCAGGGCGTATGTCCCGGGCTTGCTGATAGTCAGAGCCTTTTCAGCCTTCGCTTTATATGCTTCCGAATCAAGACCTTTGAAATGTACGGATGCAGTCTTTATGTAGTTTCCCGTAATATCCTTGTAATTGAGATTTTTGTCCGACGGGATTTCGTATACGTCGACTCCGGCCTCTGTAAGGAATGAATATTCAAGATTGAGAGTGATGCTTTTGCCTGGAGAGGTACGGCCATCGCCGCTTATTCGCATTTCGGGCTTTGTCATTTCGGCTATGGCGTTATGGAAACGATTGTTGCCCCACCATGCGGGGAATTTCGCAAGCGATTCTTTAAGGATGTCGAGATTGTCAAAAAATGCTTTGCGTTCGGCCTCGAGCTGTTTTGCCTGGGCGGCCTCGTCAGGGTCTTCATCCTCACTTTCAACTGTCACGACATCAACCGAAAGGGGCAGACATTCGTGGAGCACATAGCGTGCGGCCTCGCAATCCTTGTTGGCGAGGTAAAGTTTGAAGAGATTGGCACGGATGTCGCCGCCTTCAAACTGCGCCATAACCGTGCGCCAGTAGAAGTAGGGCGATGAATCCTTGCGGAGAGAACCGGTTACTTTACGGGCGTATTCAAGTGCATCGTCCTCGCCTGAGGCAGTCTGGAGATATTTTACAATCCGGTCGCGTACCCAAAGCTGCACCGATGTGAAGTAGACGGGGGAAATATCGTTGTACTCAAGCACGGCCTTGTAATCGGCGAGCGGCACATTCTTGCCCGATGCCTGCACGGCGGACTCAGCTTCGTCGATAATCATGCGGAGCTTGTAGCGGAACTGTTCGCCGCTCCATTCCGCGGGGTCGGCGGGCAGAGGAAGCAGCGGAGCGCTCACGGCATCATACTTCCAGCGGTTGCTGGTGTAGATGTTGTTGTAGATGTCGGCCTCGAGAATCAGCATGACGGCACGCCCGAGTGCCGTTGACTGTTCTCGGGCAAGGGAATCCACCACAGGAGGCATTTTCGCTTGCGAGTCCCAATCAATCATACGTTGAGCCGTCAGCATTTCCAACGTTGCGCGCAGGCGCGTCAAGTCGGCTGTCTCGCCGCTTTTTCCGGCAACGGAGGCCAAAAGGCGTGAAGCGTCTTTTTCAACTGTGGCGGGATATGCGAAGTCGGGTTGCTTGAATTCGGGGGTAGCCCCGGAAGCGTTGGTTGCAAACATACTCATGATAATAAAGAGGTTAAACAGCAGATAGCGGACTCTTGTTTTCATACGCGATAGATATGATGGGGTTAGAAATACATCAATACATTTAAGACACAAATATATCCAAAAAGTTTAAGAAAGAAACGCCCGACATTCCATTTTCAGGATGCCGGGCGCTGTATATGGATATGTGACAAGGTTTACATCACTCTTGTTTTCTGAGTTTTCACAGTGCCGTCGGCGTAACGGTCGATTCGGATGTAAAGTCCGGGCGCGGGCTTGGAAATCTTGCGGCCTGAGAGGTCATAATATTCTGAACCGAGAAGTTCGCCGGTTGTTTCAACTTCGTTGACCGACGAAGACGGGCCGTAGAAATATGCGCGGTCGGAAACGTAGCACTTGTCGTCGTCGCGGTAGATACTTTCGACTCCGATAGTTTTGTATTCGGTCCGGTAGATGCACACGCATTGTTCCATAACGTCGGTATAGACGAGGAAGTCCCAGCGGTCGTCAAAGCAGTAGGGCATTTCGTCCTCGGTATTCACAAGGCTCTGGTATTCCGAAGGCTGGAATGTGAACAGCTCGTCGTCGTAGTACATGCGCCAGGAAAGATTTTCCACATCAAGATAGTTGCCGTTGACATCAACATTCGGCTGCACGAATGGCAGGAAGTCGGCTTCAATCCAGAGGAGTTCAGAGCCATTGGTTGTAATCAACGGTTTCACCGGAGCGGCGTATTCTGCTACGGGATAGGGAGTGAGCTTTATTGAATTCATTGTCATTGCAACGTCATCGCTGATTGTCACGGCGAAACGTCGGTCATATCCGAAGGAGAATGACTTGCCGTCGGGGGCAACATTCAGTTCAAGCTCGTCGTCCTTGATCCAATTGGGGATTGTCGGGTCATCGGCAGAGGCGTCCGGATTGCGGTGCGCTGCGGTGAAATAATGGTGATATTGACCGAAATCCATGTACTGGCCCGACTTGAACACGAGTTTGCTGTGGTCGTCGTTGTAGGTTCCTTTCACCCATATGTCGGGAAGAGATGTACAGAGTCCGGAGAAATAGACGTCGTCGCCGTCAATAACGGCTTTTACAACCGCAGCCTTGGCAAATACATCCTGCAGATAGTAGGAATAGCTGTATTCCACAGGCTCTATTCCGGCAGGGGGAGTCACGGGCTTTTCCGTGCAGGGAACCATGTTGATTGCACCGCACAAAGCCTGCACTTTGTCGCGGAGAACCGCCACGGGATATTTGCGCTCCTCCCACGGAAGATTCAGGTCGGTACTTACGATGCAGCCGTCATCTTTAAGTTGGAGTGTGAAACTTTCGGCTTCCATGTCCACGTCGGAATACATGTAGTCCTCATCCATTTTAAATGTGGACAGTTCGAGCGTCATGTCGAAGAAGAAATCTTCGATTATTTCAACTTGTGCAACAACCTGATGTGTCGGAATGGTAATCAGGCCGTTTTCGTCGATTGTACCTTCAATCCAGTTGTCGTTTCCGATTGCAAAGAAATCGTGGAAGTAAACTTTTCCGTCGGTTGAGAAACGCACGCGGTGAGCCAATCCGGTGTTGTCGACGATTGCAGTTCCGAAGAGCTGCATCCAGTTTGTCACGTATACCTTTTCTTCTCCCGCGGGGTCGGCGGTTGATGATTCAGCGCGAGAACTTGCAGCGGCTTTAGCGCCGTTTAGGCGAACTTTGTCGGCCGCATAGTTCCGGGCTTTGGCTGTCTTTACGTCCAAGTCGTGTTTGAATACTTGGTTTGTGGCACCCATTGATGATAGCCCCATAAAGAGCACTAAAGCAGATGTGAACAGAATTTTGTAAAGTTGCTTCATAAAAATTAAGACAAAAAATAATTGGTTAGTTGATTTGGATTTCAAAATCGCAGTAAAATTATATGATATATGTCAATAAAGCAAAATTACAGCGATATTTTTCAAAATAAATGTAAAACAGGAAAACTTTTCGTAATATTGCAGTATGAATGTTGTAATAGACCCGATAGTCCGGCAGGCGGCCCCGGAGTTGAAAGAGTCGGTGATTATCGCCGAGATTGAATCAAACGGCCCCACTTCCGATGCGCTGTGGCAACGTATTATGGATGCCTGCGACAACATGCGCTCACTATATCCTATGGAGCAGATAAGACACCGTCCAGCAATCGCAGGAACCCGTGATGCCTACAAAACTCTTGGAAAAGAACCTAACAGATACCGCCCCTCGGCTGAAGCTCTGTGCCGCCGTGCGGTCAAAGGTCTCGACCTGTACCGCACGCTCACGGTAATTGATCTCATCAATCTTGTTTCATTGCTGACGGGACATTCAATAGGCGGTTTTGATGCCGATAAGGTGGAAGGAGACACTATCACCCTCGGAGCCGGTGCTCACGGTGAGCCATACGAAGCCATAGGCCGCGGCGAACTCAATATAGAGCACCTTCCCGTGTGGCGGGACAGCATAGGGGGCATAGGCACGCCGACAAGCGACAACGAGCGCACAAAGTTGTCGGAAAACACACGCCGTCTTTTGCTCACCGTCAATCTTTACCGGGAGAATCCCGACTATCCGCAGGAGGCTGTTGAAGAAATGTTCCGCGACTTGCTCGCGGAGTTTGCCGGACTGAAATCTTTTAATGTGACCCGACTATGAAAACACTTGTCATCCATCCCGAATCAGTCAACGACCGCCATATCGCCGAGGCCGCGCGAATAATTTCCGATGGCGGAATCGTGATATATCCCACCGACACGCTGTATGCCTTCGGTTGTGACGCGCTCAACAACCGCGCAATCGAGCGCCTGTGCCGCCTCAAGGGGCTTAACCCCGACAAGAATCTCCTTTCGATTGTGTGCTCCGATATTTCGATGGCGGCCGACTATGCACGCATCGACAACCGTTCGTTCCGCATGCTCAAGCAGTATCTCCCCGGGCCGTATACTTTTATTCTTCCGGCATCCACGACATTGCCCAAGGTTTTCAAAGGCCGTAAAAGCGTGGGCATACGCGTGCCCGACAATCCTGTGGCGTTGGCTTTGGCGCGTGAGTTGGGACATCCGCTCATGACTACGTCGATACCAGTCGAACAATTCCGCGAGCAGGATGATTATTCTGAAATTTCGGCCGGAGAAATAGAGCAGCATTATGAGCGCGGAGGAGATTTTGACCTGCTGATTGACGGCGGAGACGGTTCTGTGATTCCTTCAACCATCGTGGACCTGACCGACTCATCTTCGCCGGAACTTATCCGCGAAGGAGCGGGCGAGTTTGAAGAGTAGCATCCCGGGTGGCGGATTTCTGCCGGAAATGTGCTATCTTTGCAGAACGAATAATAGAAATTATAGATAAAATATGATTACTCAGGAACAATTAAAAGAGACTTTTGAGCGCAAGCTGGCGCTGAGGAGGTATCTTTGACATCGACAGTAAGAAAGTAGAAGTCGAGGAAGAACAACTCCGCACTATGGCCGACGGATTTTGGGACAACCCTGCCGCCGCCCAAAAGCAAATGAAAAAAATAAAGGATATCCAGAAGTGGATCGACGATTACGCCGCACTCGAGAATACCGTTGACGAGCTGAAACTTGCCATGGATTTCTTCCAGGAGGAAATTGTGACGGAAGAGGAAGTGGATCAGGCTTACGCCGCAGCCATTGCCGCGCTTGAAGACCTCGAACTGCGCAATATGCTGCGTCGCGAGGAAGACATCATGAGCGCCGTGCTCAAGATTAATTCCGGCGCTGGCGGTACCGAAAGCCAGGACTGGGCCTCGATGCTCATGCGTATGTATATGCGCTGGGGAGAGAAACAGGGCTACAAGGTTTCAATCGCCAACCTTCTTGAAGGTGACGAGGCCGGTATCAAGACCTGTACAATCAACTTCGAGGGTGATTTTGCCTACGGCTACCTCAAGAGCGAGAACGGTGTGCACCGCCTTGTGCGCGTGTCTCCTTTCAATGCCCAGGGCAAGCGCATGACTTCGTTCGCATCGGTGTTCGTTACGCCGCTTGTCGACGACACTATTGAAGTGAAAGTAGAGCCTGCGTTGCTGTCGTGGGACACTTTCCGTTCAGGTGGCGCCGGAGGTCAGAACGTCAACAAGGTGGAATCAGGTGTGCGACTCCGCTATCAGTTCACCGACCCATATACCGGTGAGCAGGAGGAGATTCTCATCGAAAACACCGAGACCCGCGACCAGCCCAAGAACAAGGAAAACGCTCTGCGCCAACTCCGTTCAATCCTCTACGACAAGGAACTCCAGCACCGTCTGCAGGAGCAGGCAAAGGTTGAGGCCGGAAAGAAGAAAATTGAATGGGGCTCGCAGATCCGCAGCTATGTGTTCGACGACCGTCGTGTAAAGGACCACCGCACCAACTACCAGACATCCGACGTCAACGGTGTGATGGACGGCGACATCGACGAATTTATCAAGGCTTACCTCATGGAATTCTCCGATACCAACACTGAAGAATAACAAAGAAATGAACATCAACGATATAGCTCCCGATTTGCTCGGACTCGACCAGAACGGCAAGGAAATCCGCCGCAGCGACTTCCCCGGCAAGAAAATCGCCCTTTACTTCTATCCCAAGGATATGACTTCGGGCTGCACCGCTCAGGCATGTAATCTGCGCGACAACTACTCCGAACTCCTGTCAGCCGGATATCAGGTGATCGGTGTGAGCGTGGACTCCGCCGACCGTCATAAAAAGTTCATAGAAAAGAACACTCTGCCTTTCCCTCTGATTGCCGACACCGACCATAAGCTCGTGGAGCAATTCGGGGTCTGGGCCGAGAAGAGCATGTATGGCCGCAAGTACATGGGTACTCTGCGCACTACATTCATCATCGCTCCCGACGGACGTATCGAACGCATCCTCACTCCCAAGCAAATCAAGACTTCGGCACACGCATCCCAGATTCTTTCCGAGTGAAGCTGCTGCTGATAGTCAATCCCGCTTCGGGAACACGCTCGCGCCTCGCCTTGATACCCAAGCTCTGCCACCGTCTGAACAAGGCCGGTTATGAGGTGGAGGCGCGGCTTACGCGTGGTCCCGGCGATGCCACACGCTTTGCTGCCGACGCCGTGAAACGCGGGTTTTACGGCGTGGTGGCTTGCGGCGGCGACGGCACGGTAAATGAGACCGCCCGCGCATTGTGTGGAACATCCACCGCATTGGGCATTATTCCGACAGGCTCGGGCAATGGCTTGGCGCGACATCTTGAAATACCGGTTGACATCGCCAGCTCCATCAAAGTAATTGCCGAAAACAATATCGTGGCCTGCGACTACGGAACCGCCAACGGCCAACCGTTTTTCTGTACTTTCGGCGTCGGTTTCGACGCAGCCGTGAGTGAGCGATTCGCCCGGCAGAAGCGTCGCGGACTGATGATGTACCTGAAAAGTGCGGTTGACGAATTTGTGAAGTACTCCCCTGAGGAATATACCATTGAAGCCGACGGGCAGGTTATCACCGAGGACGCGTTCCTTGTTGTGTGCTGCAACGCATCCCAATACGGCAACAACGCTTTCATCGCGCCGCAGGCTTCCATTACCGACGGCCTGCTCGACCTCACGATTGTGCACAGCGGAAACCTTATCACGCGGGCACTGCTGGGAGTGGATATGCTTACGGGATTCATAGGAAAAAATGCCTTGATCCATACTATCCGCACCCGCTCGGCCACAATCCGCCGCCATGGCCGGGGAAGTTCCCATATCGACGGCGACCCCACGCAGATGCCCGAGACAATCGACATAGCCTGTCATCCCGGTGGAATACGAATTTTCAGCCCAACGCGTTCCACCCGTTTTCGCCCCATTTTCACCCCCATGCGCCTTGCCATGCGCGACTTCTTTTATTCAATCACCCGCTTCAAGAGCCTGCGGTAGTTCATGATACCGGCAAAAGATGGTGTGCTTATTTCTGCTTGCGGTAGGTCAGTGCCGCGAGGGTATTGATGATTGCGGCGAAGCCGAATAATGCCGCGTATTGGAGTGTCAGGTCTCTCATCGGAGTGGCTTTGAGATATATCGAACGCATTATTTCTATGAAATATCGGGGCGGCAGGACGTAGGTAGCATACTGTGCCCAGTCCGGCATCGAACTTATAGGGGTAAGCAGTCCGCTCATAAGCACGCAAAGAAGCACAACAAACAGCATCAGAAACATACTCTGAGACATCTTCGACGAGAAATTCGCGATAATGATTCCTATGCCGGACATAACGAATATAAACAGCAATGCGGCAAGGTAGATTGCGAACAATGAACCTGCCGGAACCAATCCGTAGACAGCAACGGCAATGAGCATGGCAAGCGAAATGTCGATTATCCCGATTATCCAATATGGCATCACTTTTGACAAAACAAACACGTGGGTCTTGACGGGGGTGACATTCATCTGCTCGATTGTTCCGGTCTCCTTCTCGCTCACAAGATTAAGCGCCGGAAGAAAACCGCATATCATAATCAGCAGCATAATCATGAGAGCCGGAATCATGTAGTTGCGGTACTCGAGCGTGGGATTATATAGATAAGATACAGAAGTATGGTCGGGTAGCCCGACGCCTTTGAATTCCGCAATAGTGTGCATCACCGATTCCATCACATATTTCGCTCCCAAAGTGCCTTTCGTTCCGTTGACGCCGTTGGCGCTGATATGGGGCATCGTAGAGTTGCCCGTTTCCAATTTTTTCTGAAAATCCATGGGGATTTCAAGGATTACATCGGTTTTCCCTCTCTCGATATTGTCAAGGGCGTTGCCGTAGGTGTTTTCCAATGAAACGGAAAAGAACGGTGATGCTTCGAGGTCGGCGATTATGTCGCTTGTCAGTTTACTCTTGTCCCAGTTGACAATTGTCACTCCTACATGCTTGACATCCATGGTTGCTACCAATGAAATGACAAGAATCACCATGCAGGGAAAAATAAATGCAATCTTGGGAAGAAACTTGTTCCTGCTGAACAATATGAATTCCTTGCGGAGCAATATAAGCAGTGTTCTCATTATTGCAGTCTTATCTTAAATCGTTTGACGGAAACAGTTATCAAGGCAAGAGCCATCAGCGACAGCACGATAAGCTCCGGATATATGTGGTTGAATCCGAGACCCTCGACCATAATCTTGCGCATCGCGGGAATATACCAGCGGGCCGGTACAATATTTGAAATCCATTGTAATGGTGCCGGCATATTCTCTATCGGGAACATCATGCCCGACAGCATTATCACAGGAATGATAAACACCATCCCCGACACAAGCAAGGCAGCCATCTGGGTATCGACTATGGTTGATACAAACAGTCCCAGGGCGAGAGCGAGTGTGATATACACCAGAGAAGTCACCACCAATGCCGGAAAAGAGCCTGATAATGGCAGCCCGAGCGCGTATTTGGAAATAAACAGGATAACCGCCAGATCAATACAGGAAAGCATGAAATAGGGTATCATCTTGGCAATGACTATCATCACGGGACGTATGGGGGAAACGAGCAATATCTCCATAGTTCCTGTTTCTTTTTCCCGTACGATTGACACCGATGTGAGCATGGCGCATATCAGCATGAAGATAAGCCCCATGATGCCCGGCACAAAATTGTATCCGCTCCTGAGTTGCGGATTGTAGAGAATGGTTATTCCCGGAGCCGGATTTTCTGTCGTACCGCTTAAAATTTGCGTGAGATAACCGGCTGATGTCTGCGCTGTGACAGGATTGGACGCGTCCACTACAACCTGTGCTTCACCGGACTTGTCGTAATCACGGCTGAATACCACTACGGCAAGGGCTTTGTTGGCGGCAATTGTCCGGTCTATCTCATCGGACGCAAGGTAGCCTTTGAAGGTGATATAGGGATTGTGGGCAATCTGCGACACCTTCGCTTCAATTGCCGGTGTTATCTTGGGCGCGCACACCATGACTTCCACATCGTTGACTTCCATCGAGATGGCAAAGCCGAAAAGCACCATCTGAACAACAGGAATCAGAAATGCGATAAGCATTGTGCGCGGGTCGCGGATTATGTGCAGGATTTCCTTGCGGATAAATGCCGTGAAACTTTTTTTCATTGTCGTTGCGCTTTTCGAGCCAGACTGCGGAACACTTCATCCATATTCTGCGCCTTGAATTCTTTTTTTAATTCGGAGGGGGTGTCAAGAGCCTTTATGCAGCCGTCAACCATGATTGAGACGCGCCCGCAGTATTCGGCTTCGTCCATATAGTGGGTGGTGACGAAAACCGTTGTGCCTTCGGCCGCTTTTTTATATATCAGTTCCCAGAACTGACGGCGTGTGATCGGGTCAACACCACCGGTAGGTTCGTCAAGAAACACAATATCAGGATTGTGGATTGTGGCAACGGAAAAAGACAGTTTCTGCTGCTGTCCGAGAGGAAGTATCGAAACCGGCATATCCATCTCTTCAGTGAAATCGAGAGATTCGGCAAGCGAGGCACAACGTTCTTTTATTTCCAATTTTTTCAAGCCATATATGCCTGCAAACAAAGCGATATTCTGCCTTACGGTCAGCTCGCCATATAGCGAGAATTTCTGACTCATATAGCCGATATGGCGCTTTACCATCTCGCTTTGTGTGGCTATGTCATATCCGGCTACCGTGGCGCGGCCTGACGTTGGCATGCTAAGTCCGCACAGCATCCGCATGGCTGTTGATTTACCGGCACCATTGGCGCCAAGAAATCCGAAAATCTCTCCGCGGGTCACCTTGAAACTTATTGCATCCACTGCCGTGAAGTTTCCGAACCGTTTCGTAAGCCTGTCGGCTGTTATTACCTCAGTTGCTGCCATTTCCCATGATTTTTATAAATACATCTTCAATGTCGGGGTTTATTGCCTTGACTTCGCTGACTCCTTCAATGGATGCAAGTGATTCAGGCGTACACAGGCTGTCGGTGAATACGTGGATGTATTCGCCCGAAAGAAATGCCGTTTTCACTCCGGCGGCTTCCCGCAAGGCAAGCAATGTCCTGTAATTGTTGTCACCCTTTACGGCCAGCAAGGGCATTGAGTTCCTGCGCAGAATATCCTCCAATGTTCCGGTTTCGAGTATCTTTCCGGAATTTATCAGGGAGATACGGTCGCAGCGCGAGGCCTCGTCCATATAGGGTGTGGAAACGAATATGGGCATGCCTGTCTGTTTTATGTCGCTGAGAATATCCCAGAACTCACTGCGCGATACGGCGTCCACGCCGGTGGTGGGTTCGTCAAGGAAAAGTATTTCCGGGCGGTGGATAAGTGCGCAGCACAATGCGAGTTTCTGCTTCATGCCGCCGGAGAGGTTTGCCGCCCTTCGGTTTTTGAACGGAGCGAGTTGATTGTAGATTGGTGCGACCATGTCAAAATTGTCGGAAACCTTACCTCCGAAAAGCGATGCGAAGAACTTCAGGTTCTCTTCAACCGACAGATCCGGATACAGGGAGAAGCGTCCCGGCATATAGCCTGCGGTGCGGCGTATGCGGGCGTAATCTTTTGTGGTATCGAAGCCGCACACCATGGCTTTTCCCGAATCCGGCAGCATAAGCGTAGTCAGGATTCTGAACAATGTGGTCTTGCCTGCGCCGTCGGGGCCGAGCAGGCCGTATATCTCCCCGCGGCTGACATCAAGAGATACATTGTCAAGAGCTTTGACCGAGCCAAAATTCTTGGACACATTTTCAATATGGATCGCGTTGCCAATCATAATTTCACATTTCCGAATCCCCCGATTTTCAATCGTCCGTCGTTTTTTACAGCAATCTTGACGGCGTAGACAAGATTGGAACGGGAATCCTGTGTCTGGATATTTTTTGGAGTAAATTCGCTTTCGGAGGAAATCCATGTCACTGTGCCTGGATAATCATAGAGCTTATCGCCACCGAAATTGGCTGTGACTGTCACCTGCCGGCCTAATTTTATATCGGCCAACTGAGCCGATGTGAAATATGCCCGAAGATATATCTTGTCGAGATTTGCGATTTTTACCAAGGGTTTGCCGGGAATGGCGTATTCGCCGGGTTCGCAATATTTTGTGAGGACTGTTCCTGCGATAGGCGATGTTATTTTGCAATCCTCAATCCGGTCGGAAATCTGCCGAATCTGACTTTCTATCGCCGAGGATGATTCGTTGATTGATGCCGTGCTGTTGCTGAGTGTTGATTGCTGGGCGGAAATGCGATCTTCAAGCACCCGGATTGCGGAATTTATATCGTCGAGTTGTTTTGTGGTGGCCGCACCGTCGGCCAGAAGCCGTTGAACCCTGTCGCGCTCGTAAATCTGCTTGTCAAGTTCCCGACGCAAGGATGCCAGTTGCAGTGAAATGTCGGGGCGCGAGACGTCAGAGGCGGAGCGTTGGAATAGTAATTGTTCCTTTTGAAAATGGAGTTGTGCGGTGTCAATCAGGGCGATGATTTGTCCGGCGCTTATGGTATCACCTTCATTCACATCGAGCATCAGGATTTTTCCGGATGATTCGGCCGAGAGAGTCACATCGGTCGCTTCAAAATTGCCCGAAGCGTCATATTCGATGTCGCGATTGCATGACGAGCCCAGTGTGGCCGCAGCGAGAACAGCGAAAGTTATAGCATGTGATTTCATTTGTTTCTCAGATGGTTAAGATTATAAATCGCTTTTACTAATTCTATATGATGCTGTGCCATATCGTTCTCGGCAATCTCGCTGTCGGTGATTTTGGAGAGTAGGGTGGTGGCATCTAAAATTCCGTTGTCAAGCTGTGAGCGAGCCGAGTTTATGACCGAATTGCGGAGTTCGACAATCCGCTCGTCATTGCGCATCACGTCTCTCAATGCTGCTATCTGTCCGAGACTTTCGGATATGGCGATGTTATTGTTGAAATTGAAAGTCGCTCTCTCGGTCTCGACCTGATTGCGTTGGAGTTGCAATTTATTCAGCGAGTTGCCGCGGGTATAGAGGGAGCCGAAATTCCAGGCCACTTTCACGCCGACCATAAAGTTGAACGACAGCTCGCGCGACTGCATATTCTTGAACATATTGTATCCCGGATATCCGTAATATCCCGATGCAAAAGCACCGATTGTGGGCATTACGGAGGCTTTTATGCCGGCTTCCTGCGCGGTCAGATTCGATATCCGGTCGTCGAATAATCTGAGCTGCGGATGCACGCCATCTTCTTTCGCGGCCAAGTCTTCCGGGGGCAAAACCAAGGTACGGCTTCCTATTGGCTCACCGATAAAAATTTCCATTATCCGGCGGATGCTTCCAAGCGTTGCTGCCAGTCGGGATTTCTGCTGTTGAAGCGCGAGGAATTTTGCTTCAATCTGGTCGCAATCACTTTTCATTGCCACACCGTTGGCATACATTGAACGCACCTGATTCAGTGTCGATTCAACTACTGCCATGGTTTTGTCGCACTGCGATATGCGCTCGTTGAGCAGTAGCATTGAGAAATATATATCCTCCACACGGCCTTCCACATCGTATAATTGGAGGTCAAGGGCAGTCCGCTCCACAGCGCTGCCGGTTGTGATGACTTCTTTATTGGCTTTCGTTTTACCACCGTCCCAGATCTGCTGCGACACATCAAGGCCGATGCGGTATTGGGACTTGTCCAGACCGGGATAATCGACGCCCTGCTGTGCCAGAATGTTTGTCAACACATCGGGTAGTGCCGCCACTTCATTCTGCCAGGTGGCCTGAGCGGACACGCTACCTTGCGGCAACCACATTTTCGACACATTGAAAAGATTCAGTTGCCTGACTTTCTCCAATAATCCGTATTGCGCAACTGCCGGATAATTCTCACGGGCAAGGCTGACACATTCGCCGATTGTCAGCTCGGAGGCATTGGCGTTAAGAATTATCAGGACTGACAGCACTAAGGATGATAAAAATCTTTTCATGAGATTCGTTTC
The DNA here is from genome assembly GCA_910589055.1 of uncultured Muribaculaceae bacterium. Taxonomy (GTDB): domain Bacteria; phylum Bacteroidota; class Bacteroidia; order Bacteroidales; family Muribaculaceae; genus CAG-873. The sequence continues at coordinate 3,745 of CAJURN010000020.1, read as the reverse complement.
ATAATTATTTCCACTATTTCCTTTTTTCTCATTTCCATATATGAGTCGTAGTCGCTGTGGCCGGTAGCAGCCATGAGCATGGGATGCGCGAGAAACGGAAACACGTTCAGGGATGCGATGTCGCCGATTAGCTGGTCGGCTCTGACTTTGCAAATCTCGCCGTTCTCATGAGCCTTGTCGAGTTCCTGTTGCAGTGCGTTCAGCCTTCCGTGTGCGATGGAGGAGAATTCGCCGATTATTTCCTGATATGCTTCCGGTCGGGAGTTAATCGTGGTGATAAAGAATATAGGCAGTTCCTTATTGGCAAGGAGGAATTCGAAATGTTTTTCAATTCCCTCCCGGATACGTTGCTTTATGCTTCCACCCGATTCCACCATCGGAGAGATTACCATATTGATGATATAGCGGATTTTGTCTTTGAAAATTCTCTCGAAAAGTTTTTCCTTGGTGCGGAAATAGTAGTGCAACATCGCATGCGTGACACCTGCGTTAGCCGCGATGGTGGAGGTGCGAGCACCATCGAAACCCTTGGTGCTGAACTCTGTAATAGCAGCTTCAAGTATGAGCTGTTCTGTATCTTTTGGTTGCTTACTTCCTTGTTTATCCATATGGTTCAACAATATTGTTAGTGCGAAACTATGACAAATCTTCCATCCCTCCAAATTTTTCACAAAAAATTTTGCAACACGTAGTGAGCAGGCAACGATATTGTAACCGGCGAATAATAAAACGCAGAGACAAGTAGGACATTGAAACATGATAAGTAGGATGTACAAATTAGTTAAGTCATTTAATACATCCTACTTAAAATTACACCGAAGCCCTTGTTCCCGGCATATATATCGCAAGCTAACAAAGGCCGACATGCCATAACCCGCAAAATAAACTTACGTTAAGGCGGGTCAGGCAGTTGTCGAGGGTGCTTTGTCAGAGGAATCAGTTCCCGATATGGGATTGGTTGTTGCTGTTATAGCGGTTGCCTTGGATTACTATTGTGTTGAGGGTGGCATTGATTTCTGCCATTTCCTCCTGAGTATAGGTCACATTGGCTGCTGCAATGTTATCTTCGAGGTGTTTGAGGCTTCTGCTGCCGGGGATAGGCACAATCCAAGGTTTCTGATATAATATCCACGAAATGGCGACTTGTGCGGGTGTGACTCCTTTATTTTCAGCAATAGACTTGACAAATTCCACAAGTGCCATATTTGCCTCGATATTTTCCTTCTGGAAGCGTGGCACTGATGAACGGAAATCGTGTTTCCCGAACTTGGTATCTTTGGTTATGCCACCGGTAAGGAAACCCTTTCCGAGTGGACTGAACGGCACAAGACCGATACCGAGTTCTTCAAGAACAGGCAGGAGAGTCTTCTCCGGTTCACGCCAAAAAAGTGAAAATTCGCTCTGAACGGCTGTCAGCGGCAAAATTGAATTTGCCTCGCGGATAGTATTAACTCCGGCCTCCGACAATCCCCAGTGGAGTATCTTACCCTCATCCATAAGGTCTTTGATTGTTCCGGCGACATCGGTGATGGGAACATCGGGGTCAACACGATGCTGATAGTAGAGGTCAATGTGGTCTGTGCGAAGACGCTTCAACGAGCCTTCAACCGACCTGCGGATTGTTTCGGGACGGCTGTCAAGCACTTGCTTGAAATCGTCCATATTCATGCTTATGCCGAACTTTGTGGCAATCTTCACCTCGTTCCGTACCGGTTCGAGAGCCTCACCGACAAGTTCCTCATTGGTATAGGGGCCGTAAACCTCCGCCGTGTCGAAGAAAGTCACGCCCATATCATGGGCAGTTCGGATAAGTTTTATCATTTCTTTCTTGTCTGCCGGTTCTCCATAGCCGTGACTCATTGCCATGCAGCCAAGTCCGATGCCGGAAACTTCGAGCGATGATGTCGTTCCTAATATTCTATTTTTCATATTCTGTATTTTTGAATTCACTAAAAAGAACAAACAGTCTTAGTCCAAAGCTCTTGAAAAATTTCGGTAACTATTACCATTTTTCCCTTTTCTTAATAAGCATATACGGGTGGAATACCTGCACTTTCATCGGTTTTCATATTCTTCTGCCAGAATTTCAGCGCATCATTTATCCAGCCGTCGGCTACTGTGCCTTGTCCAAGGCCGAAACCATGACCTAATCCATCATAGACATGGAATTCCGTGGGTATGCCCATTTCAGACAGCCGTTGCAACCTGGCCTGCATTGTGCGCCATGGGGCAATTCCGTCAGTGGATCCTACACAGACATATGTCGGAGCGTCATATTTAGATGCCGTTGAATAACCGGTATATTGCATGATGACGGCGGCCGCCTGAGGTATATCCCTACGTCCGGTAAGTTGATAGAGGTAGGATGAATTTCCAAGTGTGGCTGCCATTCTTGCGCCGGCAGAGCCTCCCCATAAGGAATAATCATCAGCCTTGACACCCAATTCTGCGGCATTGTCATGAATAAAGGTTATTGCACGGGCCAAATCATTGTAAGGATCATCGGGACGATATATCATCGCAAATGCGTTATATCCGGCTTTGCTTATTTCAAGCGAGTGAGGGAAACTGTCGTGCATAGCTCCTACGTACATGAATCCGCCTCCGGCATTGGTGATGGCAAAAGGCTTATCTGTATCTCCACGGAAGAGGAATAATCCGGTATCCGCTTTAGAAGGGTCGGCCGCAATTTCATCATCGGAATACATGCGGTAGAATATCTGATTGCCCGCAATAGCATCGTTGTACAAACGGTTTATTATCTCCACAGTTTTCTCCGGCTGTATGTGGCTATACCAGACATATACATTTGACGAACTGATGTCGGCGAGCGTCATCGTTCCGGATATATTCCGGTCAACGGGAAATAAGAGGTAGCCGAAATCCCCAAATGCCGGATTTGATATGACGTCGGCAACTGTTGAACTGCTGGTAAATATTTTTTCCGCAGGCGCGTTATTAGTCGCGCCGTTATTTCCGGCAGGCATTTCCGTATTAGGTTTCATCGAATCCTCCTTCTTGATAATGTCCTCATCTTCCGAGCAAGACGCACACAGAAGAATCGCTGACAACATAAAGACGTTCATTTTCATATTAAAAATCCAATTATCAGGTTTTCAATATGCAAAATTACTCACGCTCTATCGTATAGTACCTACATTTATTTCCGTGAGTTCGACCAATTTTTCCGTAAGTGCTGATTATGTTCTGTCGGCTTGTTATTCGCGGTAGTCGGAGGGGCTCATGCCAAGGTTGTTCTGCACGTAGCGGCTGAAATAGCCGGGGGATGAGAAATGGAACATGTCGGAAATCTGGACGAATGTCAGGCTCTTGTCGCGTAGCTGGCGGGAAATGTCGAGCGAAGTATAGCGGTTGATCCAGAAGTTGGCCGAGTGGCCGCTCACTTTCTTGCATATCTCCGAGAGATATTTGGGAGTGATGCACAGTTCCGACGCATAATACGTTACCTCGCGGTGCTCCCGGTAAATGCCGCTGTCGAGCAGGGCGAAAAACTTGTTCATCACTGAGGCGTACTGCGGTGTGATGGAGTCCTCACCATAGTTGTAGGCATGGAAGTCGAAGAAGTCAAGAATCATAAGTTGCACAGCGCATCGGATGCTTTCTTCGTAGAAGACAAATCCGGTGGTATCGTAGCGGTATTTCACACCTTGAAAATCCTGAAAGCACAGTGCGAATTGCGCTTCATTGAGTTTCATCACGGGGTTCATGAACAGCGCGAGTTGTC